>CAYLNG010000014.1:308-67349 GCA_964385155.1 uncultured Verrucomicrobiota bacterium | reverse complement strand
TCCGCGCTCCGGTTCGCCTCAACGGAGTGCGGGCGCTCCCGCCCGCTTTCCTCCTCCGCACCCATGCGGACACGAGTGTCCGCGCTCCGGTTCGCCCCAACGGAGTGCGGGCGCTCCCGCCCGCTTTCCTCCTCCGCACCCACGCGGACACGAGTGTCCGCGCTCCGGTTCACGTTCGCTTGTTTTTGCCCGAATACACCTTGTTCCATTCCACAGGGATGCCATAAGCGCCCTCAACCCGACAAGCCAATTCATCCGCCATGGACCGTAAAGGAAACGCTCTCCACTCCCGCCGCCTCCGCGAAATCGCAGAACGCGGCGTCCGTCGCCTCCGCGACGAACTGCCCGCCCCCCTCCGCCGCCGCGCCGAGGAGGTCGTCGTCCTCTTCTTCGACTTCCCCGCCTCCGAACTGCTGGAGGAGGGTTTCGAGGACGACCTGCTCGGTCTCTTCGAGGGGGAGACCGCCGGGGCCTCCTACAGCGAGGGGGCCAACCTCCCGCCCCAAATCAGCCTTTTCCTCCAAAACCTCTGGGACTACGCCGGCTTCGATGTCCGCATTTTCCAGGAGGAAGTCGAACGCACCTACCTGCATGAACTCGGGCACTTTCTCGGTCTCAACGAAGAAGATCTCCGCCAGCGCGACCTGGATTAAAATTACCTCATGGAACCTGATGGAAAAACGGAGGCGGAGCGGCTTCAAAGGAGTGTCATGAACGCCTCCTCCCTGCTCCTCGACCTGGAATCCCCCGCCGGGGCCTGCTACCCGCTGGCCTCCGACTACCACCGCCTCCCCACCCGCGGGCGGACGCTCCTCCACGAACCACCGCCCACACTCGACCCCTTCACGGAAAGGCACCTCCACTGCGTCTGGTACGACGATCGGCTCCGCCCCAACGACCTGGCCACCGCCCGTGGCGAACCTCTCCGCATCCTGCGTCCCGGGCGATGGAACCAGGAAAGCGGCCCCGATTTCCTCGGGGGGGAATGGGAGATAGCCGGACGCCGCATCGCTGGCGACATCGAGATCCACATCCGTCCCCTGGACTGGAAACTCCACGGCCATGGCGGGGACCCACGGTACAGCCAGGTCCGGCTGCATGTCACCTACGAACCCGGCCGCCTCCCCCCGGAATGGCTCCCCCCCGGCTGCGAGGAGGTCTCCCTCAAGGCCTCCTTGGATGCGCGATCCCACTTTTTCTTCGACAGCATCGACACCTCCGCCTATCCGTGGGAGGTCGAAGGCAGCCGTAACGTGCTGCGAGCCTACTGTGAAACGATGGAGGAGAGCGCCCGCGGCCGCCTGCTCGACGCCGCGGGACAGGAACGTCTCCGCCGCAAAACCCTGCGTATGGCGCGGGCGATCCAGGCCGTGGGCCCGGCGCAGGCCCTCTATCAGGCGATGATGCGCGCCCTGGGCTACAAACAGAACAGCGATGCCGCTGAAGAGACCGCGCGGCGCCTGCCCCTCCACGAACTCCGCGCCGCGGCCGCCGGAGAGGCCTCCCTGGCCCACACCCTACTCCTGGGGGTTGCCGGCCTGCTTCCTCCCGACCCCGATTCGCCCGGCATCGGCCCGTGGATGGACCCACGGCGGATGTGGGACGATTGGTTCCGGCTCCGCGGCCCCCATGCGGAAAACCTGCTCACCCCCCAACACTGGCGGCTGGACCACTGCCGCCCCGACAACCATCCGCGCCGCCGCCTGCGTGCCGCCGCCGAATGGTTCAGCGCCTCCCCCCTGCTGGAGGACGCCCTGCTCCCCCTTGACCACGAATCCGCGGAACTCTGGATCGCCCGGGCGCTGCGCGTGCTCAAGGTCCGCGAACCTCTGCCCGGGGATCCCACGCACAGCCGCCACCTCGTCGGGGCCGAACGCGCCGCGGCCATCGTCGTCAATGCCCTACTCCCCTGGCGCGCCTGCATGGATCCCGGAAGCATCACGGACCACCTACTTGCGCGCCTTCCCGCCGAAGCCCTCAACGCTCCCGCTCGTGGGGCCGCGCATGCCCTGTTCGGCCCCGACCAGCATCCGCGCCTCTACCGGAACACCCTCCGCCGCCAGGGCCTGCTGCAATTCCACGAGGACTTCGGCTGCTGATCTCCGAGTCGCCTCCCCCATTGCAGATTTACCGCCGCGACGCCATGTACATCCGCCAAAAGACGGGAGAGAAGTTATTCCTCATGAACGGCGCGGACTCGGGCGAGGAGAGCCTCTACGAGGGATGGATCGGCGGGAAAATCCGGGACATCCACCTCGATCTCAGGTCCAGGCCATGGCGGGGCCCGGCCACCGGCTCCACTCCGCGTGCGAAGAGCTCCCCACCAGACCCAGAAACACTTGGTACAGCTCGCGTTTCATTCGGTCCGAACTCTCCGCATCGCGTGTGGGCTCCGGCAGACGCCGCACCAGCCCGCACAGGAAATCCATGAACGCCGTGATCGACAGTTCCGCCACCCCCCGAGGGAGCTCCCGCTCCCGCCGCTCTCTCCCACGCTTGCCCACCGACTCCCGTTGCCACCTGACCGCCTCAATTCCCTTGCCCACCGTCGACTCCAGGGTCACGTCCTCCGCACCCAACCGAAGCGCGGTCGCCGAAGTGGCTTCAGGCGTCCAAGGTTCCACTCCCTCTCAGCCTTCCGCTCCCCTTGCCGCGCCTCGGACCCCCCCCCCACCCCTTCTCCGAACCTCGGACCGCATCACCCACGCCCTCCTCAGGTTCTTGTCCCCTTGAGGCGACTTTACGAAGTCCAGATTCTGGCCGCCCTCCTTCCCAGCCCGTTTGCCTCCCATCCAACCGGTTCCCCTTGTATGAATCATGCGGCATGCCTGTTTCACACAAGGTTAACTTCTTGACACCCCCCCGACCCTTGGTCAGAGACCAACCCATGAGGATTTCCCTGTTCATTCCCTGCTATGTGGACCAGCTCCGACCCGACATCGGTTTCGCGGTGGCGACGGTCCTGCGGCGGCTGGGGCACACCATCGACGTGCCCGAACGGCAGACCTGCTGTGGACAGCCCGCGATGAACACGGGCTACGAGGATGAGGCGCGCAAAGTCGCGCGACACATGCTCCGGGCCTTCGCGGACGCCAGCCACGTGGTGGTTCCGTCCGGCTCCTGCGGCGCCATGGTGCGGCACTTCTACCCCCAGCTCTTCGCGGGACACCCCGAGGAGGCCTCCGCCAAGGCCCTGGCGGCGCGCACCTGGGAGTTCTCCGAGTTCCTGGTGGACGTGCTCAAGGTCCGGGATGTCGGGGCCCGCTTTCCACACAAGGTGACGTGGCACGACGGCTGTCATGGCCTTCGCGAACTCCGGATCGCCCACCAGCCGAGGGCCCTCCTCCGCCACGTCAAAGGCCTCGAACTCGTCGAAATGGGTGAGGCCCGCAGCTGCTGCGGCTTCGGGGGCACCTTCGCCGTCAAGTTCCCCGAAATCTCCACCGCCATGACCCAGGTAAAGGCAGCTTCCGCCCAGGAGACCGGCGCGGAGTTCATCGTGAGCAACGACCCCAGCTGCATGCTGCAAATCCAAGGCTACCTTGACAAACAGAAAAGCCGACTGCGCTGCCTGCACCTCTCGGAGGTCCTCGCCGCGGCGGCGGACTGAGGTCAGCGCCGGCCCGGCCGGTTCTTGCCAAGCGCGTAGGCCAGCTCCTGCAGGCTTTCCATGATGCGGGCGTCGATCACATGCACGCCCTCCGGAACCTTGATGTGTTTGTAGGCAAGGTTCAGAATCGCCTTCACCCCGCAGCCCACCAGTGCCTCGGCCACCGCCTGTGCCGCGTGCGACGGAACCGCGATGATCCCGATGTCGATCTTCCCGGCCTGAGCCACCTCCGGCAACTCGTCCATCGCCTGCACGCAGACCGGGCCGTAGCAGCGCCCAAACAAGGTCGCATCACGGTCGAAAAGCCCCCGAATTTCAAATCCCCGCTCGAAAAAAGCCCCATGCTCGGCGAGGGCACGACCCAAATGGCCGGCCCCCACGATCACCACCCGGTGGCGGATGTCCGCCCCCAGCACCTGCCTCAACACCTCCTCCAACTGCGCCGTCTCGTAGCCCTTCTTCGATATCCCCTTCAGGTCCATGTGGGAGAGATCCTGCCTCACCGTGGAACTCGTTAGCCCCAACGCCTCGGCTATCTCCTGCGACGACGCCCAGGCCACACCGTCTTCCCTCAACTCCTGGACATGCACCAGGTACTTGGGAAGACGACGAATCACCGGGTTCGGCAGGGAGGGCGCGTCGGGCATTCCCTTTTTTTGAGGATTTGCCACGGGCTTGCAAGCTTCCTCATCATTTTTATCCTAAAATCAGGGAGGGGAGGGAGGAACCGCGGAGATCCTTCCGGTCAGCGGCAGAAGCCGCCGCGCGGCGGACGTTACCCTCACTTCCCCCCAACACCCCAGCTCTTCTTTTCGGTTGCGGGCGGCGCCCGCGTCAGGTTTATGTCTGAAATTTCAGGCATCCGATTTTTCTTCCTGACAAAGCGGGGAGAACTGTCAGGAAGACACGCATGGAGCTCGACCAACAACCGACGATGTACCTGAAAGTGAAAGAGCTTCCCGTGCGCATGCAACCGCGGGAGATGTTCGACCGGAACGGCGCGGAGCATGTACCCGAGGAGGTGTTGCTGGCCATCCTGCTGCGATTCGGGACCAAAGGGAACAACGTCGTGGATCTTTCCCGGGAGCTGATCCGCCGCTTCGGCTCGCTGACGGCGCTCGTACGCGCTTCTACCCGGGACCTCAGCACCCTCAAGGGCATCGGGCCCACCAAAGCCCGCGAACTCAAGGCCGCGCTGGAACTCGCCCGGCGCCTCAGCCAGGAACAGACCGAGGAGCGCCCCATCCTCCACAGCCCCGAGGACGCCGCCCGCCTCCTCCGCGAAGCCGCACGCGAGCTCGACCACGAGCGTTTCTGGGTCTTTCCGCTCAACACCCGCAACCGCCTCCAAACCGCACGCCCCCTCCTGATTACCCAGGGCCTGCTCAACAGCAGCCTCGTGCATGCCCGCGAGGTCTTCCTCCCCGCCATCACCCACAAGGCGGCCGCCGTCCTGCTCGCACACAACCACCCCTCCGGCGACCCAAGCCCCTCTCCCGAGGACCTCACCATCACCCGCGACCTCGTCGCCGCCGGAAAAACCCTCGGCATCCGCGTCCTCGACCACGTCATCATCGGCCAACTCCGCCCAGGCACCTCCTCCTACTTCCTCTCCCTCCGGGAATCCGGACTCGTCCGCTTCGACTGACCTACCTTTCTCCTTCGAACCTCTTTGTTCATATTGGGTAAATTTTACATTATAATTAAATTATTTAAGTTAAAATAAAACATTTAAACAACAATACTTGCAATACCTGACGACCCGCTTAGGGAGGCATCCGAGCAAAGCTCCAACCCCCTCGACCCACAAAAATCCGCATGAAAAGCCCATTCAATATCCTCCTTTTCGCCCGCCTCCTCACCCTCGCAAGCCTCCCCACACGGGCAGACCTCGTGATCAGCCAGTATGTGGAGACGGACAGTGGCTCAACCCCCAAGGGCATCGAACTCTGGAACAGCGGCTCCTCCCCCATTGATTTCAGCGTTACCAACCTGGTCGTCCAGCAGGGAACCAATGGGGGGGCGCTTAGCCATCTGCCCGGCACAACCGTGACATCGGGTATCTTGGCGCCGAATGCCGTCCTGGTGATCGGGACATCCGAAATCGGAACCTACCTGACGGACACCTATGGAGGGGAGGCCCCCGCCTTTGTCTCCTACAGCTTCAACTTCAATGGCGACGACGCTCTCTCTGTGCTGCTCGGCGGAACGGTCACCGACACCCTCGGCACTCCGGGTGTCGACCCGGGCGACGCCTGGAGCGGCTCGGGGGTTTCCACCGCCAACCAGAACCTTTCCCTGAAATCCGGCATCACCACCGGATCCCCAACCGGGTGGACGGACCCCAGCCTACGCTACGAGACCCGCTCCTCCACCCCCTCGGGAACTGGCGGACTGGAAGGGTTCGGCCTCGCCCCCATTCCCGAGCCGGCGGCCGTGTCACTCGTCCTGTTGGCGGGGGCATTGTGGCTCCTCCGGAAGCGCACGGAAGGCGCTTGAGGCGGAGTTCCGCGCCCTTGCAATTTCCCGCGCATACGCTAGGGAAGTGGGTTCCACTGCCATGATGGAAACCACAATCTACTTCTCAAGCCCCGCCGAAAGCGAGGATGTGCTGGCGCCGAAAGGGGGGATTCTTCCCTCGCTTTCAGAGCGCATGGACGTCCTGTGCACCGCGCGCGACAACTGGCTCAGAATCTCCGCGGAGGACGAAGAATCCCTCCAACGCGCGGAACATTTCGTGAACCTGCTGCGCTTCGCGCGCTCGGAAGGCGCGGACCTCCGGGGCCCCACCCGCCACTACCTCCTTCGCCACTTCCTCGAAGGACGCGAAGAGGATCTGCGCGGCATGCTCGCAACCCGCATCCAGGTCATGACCGGCAAGCGGGCCGTGTTCCCCAAGACCCTGGGCCAGGCGGAATATCTGCGGCTCATCCGACACCATGACGTCACCTTCGGCCTTGGTCCGGCCGGCACCGGCAAAACCTACCTCGCCATGGCCATGGCCGTCTCCTCCCTGCTCAAGGGCGAAGTCAACCGCATCATCCTCACCCGCCCCGCCGTCGAAGCGGGCGAAGCCCTCGGCTTCCTCCCGGGTGACCTCCAACAGAAAATACTCCCCTACCTGCGGCCGCTCTACGATGCGTTGCACGACATGATGGACGCCGCCACCATCGCCCAGTTCATCGAACGCGGGGTCATCGAGGTCGCGCCACTCGCCTACATGCGCGGCCGCACCCTCAACCAAAGTTTCATCCTGCTCGACGAAGCCCAGAACACCACCGAGGAACAAATGCTCATGTTCCTCACACGCATAGGCTACGACAGCAAATGCGTGGTCAACGGCGATGTCACCCAAATCGACCTGCCCAACCACCGCCGTTCCGGCCTCCGAGAGGCCCTCCGTGCGTTGGCGGGGGTGGAGGGCATCGCCCACGCGCACCTCGGCGAGGACGACGTGGTGAGACACGCGCTGGTCCGCCGCATCATCCGCGCCTACCGCGTCCATCGCAATCCGACGGAGACCCCGGCCGCCCCGGCAACCGCATGAACGACAAGCCCCTCCTCTCGCGGGTCCGCCACAAACGCGCCCAGGAGCGCAGCCGCCAGGCGCGCTCCCGCTCCCTTCCGCTCCCCCCCTCCGCCTTCATCTGCGCCGGCCTCCTCTGGGCCCTCCTTCTCCTCAGCCTCCATCTCGGCCGAAACGTCGTCGTCACCGACCTCAGCGCCGGCCAACCAGCCCCCTCCACCCTCCAGGCCTCCGTAGACTTCGAGACCACGGACCTGGCCGCGACCGCCCTGCGCCGGGAGCGCGTGCTCACCGAGGTCCCCCCGGTGCTGGTCATCCGGGAAAGCGGCCTGAAAGATGCGGAAAGAACCTTGTTGAAGCTGCTGGACCGCCTGGGCGACGAGGCGGAGCTGCGGGAAAGCCTGGACCTGCTGGGCCTGGATGCCTCCCTGCTGGCGCTGCGCGACACCTTCACGCCCGACGAACTGGAACGCCTGAAGCCCGCCCTGATGCGCCGCCTGCAAGAGGTCTGGAACGAGGGCCTGATCGCGGGCGAAGACCGCGACAACTCCTTTGGCGGCGCGGTGCCCGGCGCGGTGATCCGTCTGGGGGCACGCGGACCCCAGCGCACTCTTGCCGATTTCCCCCTTCCCACCGAGGCCGCCGCCCGCGCCGCGGACACCCTGCGCACCGAGCAGCTTGTCTCCCCAGAACAGGCCTCCCTCCTGGAACAACTGCTCGCCGCCCTCCTCCAGCCCAACCTCGTACTCGACGCCACCGCCACCCGCCTCGCCCGCCAAGCCGCCCTTCAGGCGGTCGAACCCGTCACCGCCCTCCGCCGTCAGGGCGCCATCCTCCTCGAGGCCCGGATGCCCATCACCGAGCAGCAGCTCGAGGACCTGCGCGCCCACCAACAGAAACTCGCCCGGGTCGTCGCCGACCGCCACAACGTGACCCTCCTGCTCGGCCAGGGTATCTTCCTCGCGATCGGACTCGCCGTGAGCCTGGCAGTCCTCTGCCAGCTCCAGAGGGATCCCCTGAGCAAGACCGGACGCATGGTCCTCTGGATGCTGCTCAGCCTCGGCGGGCTCTGGGGTGGAAAATTCCTCATCTACCTCTCCGCCGCCCTCGGCCTCTTCCCAGGCCACCTGCTCCGCTCCCTGCTCCCCCTCGCCCTCGGCCCCCTGCTCGGAACCATTCTCCACGGCCCCCGCATGGGCATCGCCGTCGGCTTCGCCTCCAGCCTCGCCCTCGCCCTCCAGCACGAACTCGACATGACGGTCCTCCTCACGGGCCTGGTGCTCGCGCATGTCGCCGCCCTCTCGGTCCGCGCGATCCACCGCAGGTCGACCCTCTTCCGCGCGGGTCTCTGGATCGGAGGCGTCAAAGCCCTGCTCATGATCGGCGCTGGCGCCGTCGAACAGGTCCCCCCCTCCATCTATGGCCAGCAGGCCCTCGCGGCCTTCGGTTCCGGGCTCCTCACCTCCCTGGTCGTCCTCCTCCTCATCCCCCCCTTCGAGTACCTCTTCAAGGTCACCACCGACATCCGGCTGCTCGAACTCTCCGACATGGGCCACCCCCTGCTCTCCCGCCTCGCCATGGAGGCTCCCGGAACCTACCACCACAGCCTCATGGTCGCCAACCTCGCCCAGGCCGCCGCGCGCGAAATCGGCGCGAACGACCTGCTGACCCGCGTCTGCGCCTACTACCACGACATCGGCAAACTCACCAAGCCCGAGTTCTTCATCGAGAACATCCAGGGCCGCGCCAACCCCCACGACGAGCTCTCCCCCAGCATGAGCCGCCTCATCGTCATCTCCCACGTCAAGGAGGGGGTCAGCCTCGCCCACCGCTACAAACTTCCCCAAATCATCATCGACGGCATCGAACAGCACCACGGCACCTCCGTCATCCAATACTTCTATCACCGCGCGCGCACGCGCGCCGCCGGCGAAGACGGCGCCTCCCCCGTCCGCGCCGAGGACTACCGCTACCCCGGCCCCAAACCCCGCTCACGCGAAATGGGCATCCTCCTCCTGGCCGATGCCATCGAAGCCGCCTCCCGCAGCATCGATCGCAACAAACCCGGCCAGATCGAATCTCTCGTGCACGACATCCTCCGCGAGAAGCTCAACGACGGACAGCTCGACCAGTGCCAGCTCACCCTGGCCGAGGTCAACACCGTCCGCCGATCCTTCCTGTTCTCACTCAACAACATGCTGCACGGCCGTGTCGCCTACCCCAAGGACGACCCCCGCAGCCGCGAAAAAACCGGGGACAAAGATGAAGGTTGAGGTCCTCCATCCGCCCTCCGGCCGCGGCGTTGACACCGACGCCCTCGCCCGCTACGCCCACTGGATCATGGAACGCGTCGCCGAACTCGCCCCCGCCTTCCATTGGACCGAACTTTCGCTTGTACTGACCGACGACTCCATTCGCGCCCTCAACCGCGAATGGTGCGGCAGCGACCGCGTCACCGACGTCATCTCCTTCGCTTACGCCGACGACGGATTCGGGGATGGCGACACCGGCGAGGTCATCGTCAACCTCGACCAAGCCTGGGAGGAAGGACGCCTCCGCGAGTCGCCGGACCACGAACTGGCCCTGTACATCGCCCACGGCTGCCACCACCTCATGGGCGCCGAGGACGACACCCCCGCCCGCAAGCGGGCCATGCTCACCCTCGAAGCCGACTGGCTCGCCCGCGCCCGCTCCCTCGGACTCGCCGGCCCCTTCTTCACGGACCCACCCCCTCCCCCATGAACAGCCTTCTCCTGCTCTGCGCCGGCTCCCTGCTCGCCAGCACCGCCTTCAACACCCTCCTGCGCGCACTCCGCACCAGCGGCGAGGCCGGCCTCTCCCGCCTGCCCGAAAAAATCCCCGCCTTCGCACGGGCACAGCGCCGCTGGGAACCCCGCTGGCCCGAAATCATCGCCATCCTCACCTTCTTCGCCGTTGGCTTCCAGATCACCACCATCTGGGCGGCCGTCACCCTCTACAACCAGGCCTTCCCCTCCCTCGGCTGGAGCGGTATCGCGACCACCGCCCTCTACACCCTCCTCAATATCACCCTCACCCGCACCCTCCCCGGCGTCCTCTCCGAACACTACGCCGACCGCATCACGGTCCACACCCTCCCCTTCTGCGGCCTCCTCTTCCTCCTCCTCTTCCCACTGGCCTTCCTCATCTCCGGCATCGAGCGCGTCCTCCACCTCCGCCTCGGCTCCCGCACCGACGAGGGCAACCGTCCCAGCGCGGGCGACGAAATCCTCACCCTCGTCGACCAGACACATGACCACGAACTCGACGAGGAGGAGAAGGATTTCATCCGCTCCGCCCTCGAATTCGGCGAGACCATCACCCGCGAAATCATGACCCCCCGCGTCCGCATGGACGGCCTCGAGGACACCCTCGACGTCGCACAGGCCCTCGACGTCGTCAAGGACAGCCCCTACTCCCGCTTCCCCCTCTACCACGACGACTACGACGAAATCCTCGGCATGATCCACGTCAAGGACCTCCTCAAATGCGTTGCCGCCGGCGAAATGACCCGCCCCCTCTCCGAACTCATCAAACCCGCCACCTTCGTCCCCGAATCCATGCCGATCAGCGACCTGCTCGCCCTGATGAAACAGCGGAAACTCCACACCGCCATCGCCGTCGACGAATACGGCGGCACCGCCGGCATCGTCACCCTCGAGGACATCCTCGAGGAACTCGTCGGCGAAATCGAGGACGAACACGATAAGGAGAACAAACCCTACACCCGCATCAGCGAAGGCGTCTACCAGGTCGACGCCGCCATGGCCGTCGCCGAACTCAACGAGGCCCTCCACCTCCGCATCCCCGAGCGCGAGGAATACGATTCCATCGCGGGCTATCTCCTCTTCACGCTCGGGCGCATCCCGGCGACTGGCGAAATGCACCACGCGCCCGGCTGCGACCTCCGGGTGCAGAAAGCGACCGCCCGCCGCATCCACACGCTCATCCTCATCCCGAAGGCAGATGAAGAGGCGGGGGATTCCTGAGATGCCCTCCCCCGAGCCCCCCCCCCTGCGCGCAACCCTGCCCGACGGCTCCGTGCGCGAGTGCCCCCCCCACACACCGCTCACCGAGCTGCTCCCCACCCCCGCAGACCCCGAATCCGGCCTGCCCTGGCTCGGCGTCCTGGTCAACAACCAAGTCTGCTCCCTCCACAGCCCGCTGCTCATCCACGCCGCCCTCGAACCCGTCCACTTCCACAACCGCCACGGCTCCCGCATCTACCGCCGCTCCCTCGCCTTCCTGCTCGCCAAAGCCGTCCACGAAACCTTTCCCGAGGCCTCCTTCGCCATCGAACACTCGCTGGGAAACAGCTACTACTGCTCCTTCCAGGTCAACGGCAACCCCGGCATCCGCTCCCACGAGCTCCACGCCATCGAACAACGCCTCCGCGACTGCATCCACGACGACATCCCCATCCTGCCCCGACGCATCTCCTACGCCGACGCCGAATCCCGGCTCCGCCAGCAGGGCCTCACCGACAAACTCAATCTCCTCCAGTACCGCAACCCCGCGATGATCACCCTCATCGAATGCGCCGGCTTCGCCGACGCGGGCATCGGAGTCGTCGCCCCCTCCTCCGGCGCCACTCCCGTCTTCCGACTCCTCCCCTACGACCCCGGCTTCGTCATCCAGTTCCCCTCCTGGAACCCCGACCAACGCAGCCTCTCCCTCGACCCCTTCGACCGGCAGCCCCAGCTCTACGAGGTCTTCCAGGAGCACAAACGCTGGGGCCGTGTTATCGGGCTCACCACCATTGGCGACCTCAACGCCCTCACCGCCCGCGGGGCCGAAAAAGACCTCATCCGCATCTCGGAAACCCTGCACGAGAAAAAACTCGGCCACATCGCAGACAGCATCTCCCGGCACCGCGAGCGCGTCAAGTGGATCCTCGTCGCAGGCCCCAGCTCCTCCGGCAAGACCACCACCTCCAAGCGCCTCATGGTGCACCTCCGCGTGAACGGCCTCCGCCCGGTCCGCCTCGAACTCGACAACTATTTCCGCGGCCGTGACCAGACCCCACACCATCCCGACGGATCCTACGATTTCGAGCATATCGAAGCCATCGACCTCCCCCTCCTCAACGACCACCTCCTGCGCCTCGACCGCGGCGAGGCCATCGACATGCCCACCTACAACTTCAAGGAGGGCCGTCCCGAATTCCGAGGCCAGTCTCTCCGCCTCGAAGAGGACCAAGTCGTCGTCATCGAGGGCATCCACGCCCTCAATCCCCGCCTCACCGACCACCTTCCCGCCGCCCACAAATTCCGCATCTTCGTCAGCGCCCTCACCCAGCTCAAGCTCGACAACCACAACCGCCTTTCCACCACCGACCTCCGCCTGATCCGCCGAATGGTCCGCGATTTCAGCCACCGCGGACACAGTGCCCTGCAAACCCTCCGCATGTGGCCCAGCGTCCGCGCCGGCGAAAAACGATGGATCTTCCCCTTCCAGCAGGAGGCGGACGTCACCTTCAACTCAAGCCTCGACTACGAGCCCGCCGTCCTCAAACCCTTCGCGGAACCCCTCCTCCATAGCGTCAAGCCCACCCACGACGTCTACGGCGAAGCCCGCCGCCTCCAGGATTTCCTCGAACTCGTCGTCGGCGCGCCCTCCCTCCACGTGCCTCCTCATTCTCTTCTCCGCGAATTCATCGGCGGCAGCATCTACGAGGAGGACGCCTGACATGGACGAGGTCCGCCTCGACAAATGGCTCTGGGCAGCCCGCTTCTTCAAGACCAGGCCCCTCGCCCAGAAGGCCCTCGAGGGAGGCAAAGTCCACGCCGACGGCGCACGCGCCAAGCCCGGCAAACATATCCGCGTCGGACAACACCTCGAAATCCGCGTCGGCTCCGACACCTTCCTCGTCGAGGTCACCGCCCTCTCCGACCACCGCGGCCCCGCCTCCGCCGCACGCTCCCTCTACCACGAGTCCGACGAATCCCGCGCCGCCCGCGAGCATTCCGCCGCCCTCCGCAAGGCCGACGCCCTCTCCCGTCCCCTTACCGACGGGCGGCCCGACAAACAACAGCGCCGTCGCATCCGCGAACTCCTCCGCGGCAAACCCTGAATCAGTGCCGGTGTTTCAGCGGTTCAACCCGGCAGACCGCCGGCTCCTCGATCGTCCCCACCTCATAATGCTCCTCAAAGTCGCTCCCCCTTTTGCCCGAGGGACAGCGCAGGTTGACGATTCCCCGCTTGATGTAGGGATCCAGCTCCCCGGCTGTCGGTTGCCCCCCTCCCCCCCCCCTCCGTTCGATTGCCCACAATTCCTTCGCCTGGTCGAGGATGCGGAGGTTGCTGATGCAGATCCGCGTGCGTGCGTTCTCGCGTGGTCGCAGGAAGGTCGGCAGGGCCAAGGTCGCCAGCAAGCCGATCAGCACCACCACAATCATGATCTCAATCAACGTCATTCCTTCCGCCCCTTTCCGGGGCACGGACTCCCCCGGCCCGGCCCCGCCTTCCTGCCCCCCACCGGGAAAACGCGCCTCCATCATCTCGTTGAAGGCCTTCTCCACATCCTCCAGACGGTCATACTCCCGGAATTTCAGGCGGGCCGTCGTCTCCCCGTCCCTCACCCGCTGGAAGACGCGCATCAACGCAATCCGCGGTCCCGCAATGCGGTGGGCCGTCAGCATCAACGTGAACACCAGCCCGGTCAGAAACAACCCCACCTGCACCCCAAACACCACCAAAGCCCTCAACTGCTCCGCCTCCAGGTACTCCGCCAATTCCGGCTCAAATTGCCGCGCAAGGTCCGACTGCATTTGCGACAACAGCCACACACTGGCCGTACTGCACACCGCGAACAACAGGCACAACAAGAAAACAAGTCCCATGTAGTGCCAGTGCAGATGCACCGTCAGCTTCATGCTTTTGAGGCTCCTCTGCGACGTCTTCGGATTCATGGTGGACTCCTTGGATTGTAAAGAAAAGAACAGTCTACTCCCCCACCCCCCTGTCGCACAACCCCAAAACTCCCGAACATTCCACTTGCAGCTCCCTCCTCTTTTCCGTATGGTTCAATCCATCACGCGGGTGTAGTTCAATGGTAGAACTCCAGCCTTCCAAGCTGGTCGTACGGGTTCGATTCCCGTCACCCGCTCCACTTCCCCCCTGAAAACACCTCGTTCTCCGGGGGGCTTTTTTTTAGACCGCCACGCTTGGACGGAGAGGGCAGGGATAAGCCAAGAAACCTGTATGCGAGAGATGAACCGCGGGGATCCTTCCGCACAGCGGCTAAAGCCGCCGCACGGCGGACGTTCACCTCACATCACCCCAACACCCCACCTCTTCTTTTCGGGTGCGGCCGGAACCCGCGTTAGGATCAAGTTTCTCCGGCCGGGTTTGCTTTCCTGGTCCATTCCTGCCAGCCTCCCGCCCCCCCTTTTTCACCCCTCCTGGGGCCCGGAGGGTTGACAAATCCCCCGACGCGTGTACCTAAACAACATGTCCCTCCCACTCCCTGCGTCCCTCCTTCGACGTATGCCTCTCCTCCGGGGAGGCTGAAACGGCGTGCGCACAGGATTGACCCCCCAGGAAAAAACCCGTAGACGCCCGCCAAACCGGCGGGTGTTTTGTTTTCTACGGAGACGGCGGCCGCAACCCCAACCCAGCGAAACCTCATGACGACCAAATCCAAATCCGAACCGGTGTTGATCTTCGACACCACCCTGCGCGATGGCGAACAATGTCCAGGGGCCAGCATGGGCCTGGAGGAGAAACTCCAAGTCGCCCAGGCCCTCGCACGCCTTAAGGTCGACATCATCGAGGCTGGCTTCCCCATCGCCTCCCCCGGGGACTTCGAAGCCGTCCAGGCCATCGCCCGCTCCGTCAAAGGCCCGAGGATCGCGGGCCTGGCCCGTTGCCTCGACAAGGATATCGAGCGCGCCGCGGAGGCCGTCGCCCCCGCTGGCAAACGCGCTCGCATCCATGTCTTCCTCGCAACCTCTGCCATCCACCGGCAGTTCAAGCTCCGAAAAGCCAAAGAAGAGATCATCCGCCAGGCGGTTGCGGGGGTCCTGAAGGCCAAACAATTCGTCGACGACGTGCAGTTCAGCCCTGAGGACGCCTCGCGGACCGAGCTGGATTTCCTGGCGGAGGTGGTCCGCGAGGTGATCGAGGCCGGCGCGACCACGGTGAACATCCCGGACACCGTGGGCTATGCGGTGCCGGAGGAGTTTGGCCGCTGCATCCGCCACCTCCGCGAGAACGTGCCGAACATCCGAAAGGCCGTGATCCACGTCCACTGCCACAACGACCTCGGTCTCGCCGTCGCCAATTCCCTGGAGGCGGTCCGCAATGGCGCCCGCGGCGTCGAATGCACCATCAACGGCATCGGCGAACGCGCGGGCAATTGCTCCCTCGAGGAATTCGTGATGGCCCTTCGGACCCGCCAAGATGCTTTCCCGGGCCTCTACACCGGCATCAATACCCCTGAAATCCACCGCACCAGCCGCCTGGTCAGCCAACTCACGGGCCTGCACGTGCAACGCAACAAGGCGATCGTCGGTGCCAACGCCTTCGCGCACGAATCCGGAATCCACCAGGACGGCATGCTCAAGGAGCGAAGCACCTACGAAATCATGAATCCGGCGGATATCGGCATCCCCAGCGGCTCCGAACTGGTCCTCGGCAAACATTCCGGACGCCATGCCTTCCGGGAACACATGCAGCACCTCGGCTTCCGCCTGGCCGCCGACAAACTCGAAAAGGCCTACGCCGACTTCATCGCCCTGGCCGACAAGAAAAAACACATCTACGACGACGACCTGATCGCGATCATGCAGGCGACCCTCAGCCAGGCCACCGCCGCATGGATGCTCACCTACCTCCATGTCAGCACCGGCAGCTCCACGGTTCCAACCGCCACGGTGCGGCTGGAAAAAGACGGCCAGACCCACCAAGATGCCGCCTGCGGCGATGGCCCCGTCGACGCCGCGCTGCGCACCATCGAGCGCGTGACCGGTGTGTCGGCCAAACTGGAGGACTTCGCGCTCCAATCGATCACGACCGGCAAGGATGCCCAGGGGGAAGTGACCGTTACCGTCCGCTTCGACGACGGGGTGCTGCTCACGGGCAAGGCCTCGAGCACGGACATTGTGGAGGCGGGCGCGAAGGCATACCTCAACTGCATCAACCGCCACCTTGCCCGGAAATCCGCCCAGCTGGGAACCCCTCCCTGAGGCGGGTTCAAAGAAAAACATCCGTGGGAAGTTCCTCCCCCGGTTCATGGGTGATGAGCAGGAAGACGTTGGAGCCGTCGCTCCATTCCACGGCCTGACGGCCCTCGATGCGCAATTTCACGGGTTGGGGGGTGGCGGGCATCTGAAGGTATTTCGCACAGCCCGCGAACAGATGGAGGATCCGCCCATCCTGCCGGTAACAAAGGATGTCCACCGCACCCGCAGGCCCCTGGATCCGGGCGCAACCGATGCCAGTCCGCTGCAGGAGCCCCTCCGGAAATGCCCCACCACCACCCCCTTGCTCCGCAAGCCAGCCCACCAACTGCGCCGTGTCCTCCGACTCGCGCTGCAACGCGACGCCCGAACGCGCCGCCTCGGCCACAAAGGCGTGGAAAAGGTCCACCGGCCTGCGGGCAATGTAAGGCAAGGGCGGCTGCTGGCTCTGGATAATCCGCGTGGAAATCAGAGACATGCCCGCCAAAAGGCATACCAAGGCCGCTGCCCATGCGAACTGGCGGCGAACCGACCAAGGATGCAGGGGAACTTCCCTGCCCATGCGCGCGTACTCCGCCCGCAACGCCCCCTCGATGCGTTTGCGCACATCCTCGGGCATGCCCCCCAAACCAATCAGCCGTGGATATTTCGCCACATGCTCCCTCTCCTCCGCCAGGGCAGCCCGCAGGCCGGGCGACTCCTCCAAGGCCCTCGCGCACTCGGCGAAGCCAACCTCCTCCGCCAGGTGGGGGTGCTCATCCGCGGCCAACAGACGGGCCAGCATGTCAAGGTCGATGTTCATGTAGGATGGGGCGCGATAGCGTCCCAGCTTCTTACACCCTTTTTGTGCTTCCGACAAGCCCCACGCCCAAGTGGATTTCAAGTCCAGCCCGTCCGGGGCATGCCCCGGCCACCGCAAGTTCACACCCCTCCCCTGCCCCGAGTGTGCTGTTTGATAATTCGTTGCGCCATTTGTGCTGCGAAGGATCAAACAGCACACTAGCGCCTACGCTTGGCGGGATCGCCCGGGATGGGGACCGCACGGAGAAGATTGCGGGTGTATTCGTGCTGCGGGTCGCCAACCACCTTGGACGGAGGACCCTGCTCGACCACTTGACCCTTTCGCATCACCAGGACCTGGTCGCAGATACGCTTGACGACACTGAGGTCGTGGCTGATGAAAAGGTAGGCCAGGTTGTGTTTCTCCCGCAGTTCGAGCAGGAGGTCGAGGATTTGGGCTTGGATGGTGACATCGAGAGCGCTGACAGCCTCGTCGCAGATGATCAGTTTCGGCTGCAGGGCCAGCGCACGGGCGATGCAGATGCGCTGGCGCTGTCCCCCGCTGAACTCGTGTGGGTAGCGGTGCATCATGTCCGGGGATAGCCCCACCTCCCGCAGGCAGCGCGCGGCAAAGTCGGGGTCGGGCTTGGCCAGAAGGCCGTGGACCACCGGAGCCTCCGTGAGAAGGTCGAGGATTTTCATGCGGCCATTCAGGCTGGAATACGGATCCTGGAAGATCATCTGGGCCTGTCGGCGCACGGAGCGCCATTCTTTGGAACCGAGCACGCGCAGGTCGCGTCCCTCGAACTCCATGCGGCCCCCGCAGGCCCGCTCCAACCCGATGATCGTTCGCCCCAATGTCGATTTCCCACTTCCGGACTCTCCGACCACGCCGACGGTTTCCCCGGGCCGGATCTCCAGGTCCACTCCGTCGACCGCCTTGATCGGGTCCCCCGCACGCCCGAAGAGGCCTTTCCTGACAGGAAACCAGGTGCGAAGGTCCGAGGCAACGAGCAACGGGGGGCCGGGAAACGCCGGGGGTTCGCGGGCAGGAGGGTCGCCGAGGCGGGGCACGGCGCGGAGGAGGTTGCGGGTGTACTCCTCGCGGGGGTTCCCGAAAAGCGTCTCACAGGGGCCCTCCTCAACGAGGCGGGCGTCTTTCATGACCAGGACCCGGTCGCAAAGTTCCCACACCACCCCCATGTCGTGGGTGATGAACACCAGGGAGGTGTTGGAAGACTTCATGCGCATCATCAGGTCGAACACCTGCGCCTGCAACGTCACGTCCAGCGCCGTGGTCGGCTCGTCTGCGATCACCAGCCTAGGCTCCAGCATCAGGGCCATCGCGATCGTCACACGCTGGCGCATCCCACCGCTGAACTGGAAGGGATAGGCATGCTGGCGCCGCACCGGGTCAGGTATCCCCACCTTGTCCAGCCACTCCACCACAAAAGCGTCCTTCTCCTTCTCGGGCATCTCCGGACGATGCAGCTCCAAGAGCTCCCGCAACTGCGCCCTCACCGTCTTCAGCGGCGAAAGCGCCGTCATCGGCTCCTGGAAAATCGCGCTGATCTTCGAACCCCGGATGTGGCGCAATTCCTCCGTGGGCAGTTGCAGGATGTCCCTGCCCTCGAAAAGAATCCGGCCGCCATCGTAGTTCCCAGGCGGACGCGGGACCAGGCGCAGAATGGACATGCCCGTGACCGTCTTGCCGCTGCCCGACTCACCGACAAGGCCCAGGACCTCGCCGGGGCGGACCTGGAACGAGACGTCCCGCACCGCCTGCACCACACGTTCCTCCGTGCGGAAGCTGACCGAGAGGTTCTCCACCGACAACAAGGGCGAAACGACATCCATCACGCTTCCCAGTGGGCCTCCTTCTTGGGGTCGAACGCATTCCGAAGTCCCTCTCCGATGAAGACACAAAGGAGGATGACGGCGAAGAGGGTGAGGGAGGGGTAGGCGATGAGCCACCAGGCATGGCGGTAGGTTTGGGCCTGCCGGAGGAGGTCGCCCCAGCTCGGGGTTCCCGCGGGAAGGCCGAAACCAAGGTAGTCAAGGGCGCTGAGGCTGCCGATGGCACCCACGAGGCTGAAGGGGAAGAAGGTGATCAACGGGACCATCGCGTTGGGCAGGATGTGTTTCCACATGATGCGCCCGGGAGGAAGCCCCAGCGCGCGCGCCGCCTCCGTGAAAGGCTGGCTACGCAGCTTGAGGAATTCCGCACGCATGTAGTAGGAGAGCCCGATCCAGTTGAACACGGCGTAGATAAACAGCAGCAGGCTAAAGCTCTTTCCGAAGATCGAGCCCACCAGGATCATCGCGTAGAGAAAGGGAATCGCCTCGTAGATTTCGATGAGACGCTGGCACACGAGATCGAACACCCCGCCGACATAGCCCTGGAGTCCGCCGATAAGGGTGCCCAGGACCATGCTGCTGAGGACCAGCAGGAAACCAAACAACAGGCTGATGCGCGTCGCATACAACAGGTTGACCAGCACGTCGCGCCCGCTCTCATCCAGCCCGAGGGCGTGCCCCTTCACAGGACGGAAGGGGAACTGCACCGTCTCCCGCAGGAATCCGATCTCCCACAATACCCCCTCCGCGTCCGTGTGGGACAACGGTTCCGTCGGCACCTCCCGCGCCTCTGCCATCCGCTCCCTCAGGCGCACCCGCAGCTCCTCCGGCAGCTCCCCCCACCACGGCGGCCACTCCGGTGCCTCAACCGACCCGATCCCCATCACCTCTCCGCCCGCCTCCGGCGGCATCCGCTCCCGCAGGACCACCCTCACCGACCTCGGCGCGCGCCCACGCGGCTCATACGCCGATAAATCCCAGTCGAAACGCCCCGAGGGATCGGGCACCGACAGCTCCGGGGCGGCCTGGTCCGCAAAACGCGCCGCCAAAGCATCCCCCAACCCCCCGGGAATCCTCCGATCCCCTGCCCCAAAAAACCAACCAGCCTCCCCCTCCACCCGCGTGCCGCCCTCCGCGAGAACGCGCAACGCAGCCACATGCTGGCGCCGTCGGCGGTACAACTTCATCTCCCCCCCGAGATCGAGATCCCCGGGCGCGAAGGTGGTCCGGGGCCCCATGCGCAGCGGAGCCCACCACATGCGGTTCGACGGGTCCGCCGTGAAGCGGGGATCCTTCTCCAGCGCACGGTAGTCCGGGGGGGTCTGGATGCCATCGCCCAAGAACACGTCCTGCGGGATCATCACCCGCCGCCGCGCCGGCCGCGACAGCTCCCATCCGAACACCCGCATCGGCTTCGCGTACCACTCCATGCGCCGCGGATGGTAGATCCTCCCCTCGAAACGCACCTTGCGGGGAGTGTCGTTGGCGATCCCCTCGCAGAACAGGCTCACGAGAAAAATCCCGGCCAGCAGCAGCAGCGACACCCATGCGCGCCGCTGCCTCCGGAACCTCCGGAACTTTTCACGGCTGGCGGGATCGAACAGCGCCATCAGCGGTTCCCCCCGAAGTGGATGCGCGGGTCGATCAACACATAACAGAAATCGGAGAGGACCCTCCCAAGAAGGCCCAGGATGGATTGCAGGCAGACAATACCAAGGAACAACGGGTAGTCCCTGCCGGTGATTGCCTCCAGGCTCATCCAACCCATGCCCGGGATATCAAAGACCCGCTCGATCAGCACCGAGCCCGCAAACATCACCGTCAGGATCCCCCCAATGCCCGTTGCCAACGGGATCAGGGCGTTGCGCAGCGCGTGGCCCCAGACGGCACGCCGCAGGGTCGCGCCCTTCGCCAGAACCGTCCGCACATAGTCCTGGCTGATCTGCTCCAACAACGAGTTCTTCATCAGGAGCGTCATCACCGCAAAATTGCCGATCACATAGCAGGCCAAGGGAAGCGCCAAGTGCCACAGTCGGTCCGTGAAACGCCCCCAGGCCGTGAGTTCCATCCAGTCCTCGGAACGGTACCCTCCCAGGGGAAAAATGTCCCAAAACCCCTCCACCGTGCCGCAAAAGAGCATTTTGAGCACCATGCCGAGCGCAAAGGCCGGAAGGGCGTAGAGGGTGAACACGATGAAACTGGTCGCCAGGTCGAAGGGTTTGCCGTTGCGCAGGGCCTTGGCGATTCCCAAGGGGACGCAGACCAGATACGTCAGCACAAGGCTGGGGATTCCGAAACTCAGCGAGATCGGAAAACGCTCCGAGATGACCTGCCAGACCGTCTTGTTGGGAAACTTGACGGGTTGGGCCCTCATGCCCAGGCGGTCATGCCAGAGCCACATGCCGAAACGAACCGGCATGGGCTTATCGCGACGGTAGATCTTGTTGAGGCTTTCCAACAGACGGGGGGAGACCTTCATCACCTCGCCCCTCGCTCCCCCCTCCCCGCCCGCACCTCCCTTGAACTGGGCCAGGTACTGCTCCACCGGCCCGCCGGGCACCAGCTCCGTGAACAGAAAGGTCACAACCATGATGCCAAAGAAGCTGAATCCCACCAGCAACAACCGCCTACCAAAATAACTCAACAGGTGTGGATTCATGCCCGTTACCGAAGGGGTTCCGCTTTCAGCACACCCTCAAACACCTTGTCGAACTCCACCTTCGCCGGACGTCCCGGCAACTTCTGGCCTGCTCCCCTCGCCGCCTCCAGATCAGCCTCCAGGTCCGGGTCGATCCACCAGTAGCTCTCGGACGAGAACTCGTTCCCGTATTTGCCCAACACCGTGTCCGGCATCCCGAACTTGTTCCAATACAACAGCCTCACATAGTCGATGTGCCACAACAGAAGATAGGGCACCTCCTCCGTCAAGATCGCGTCGATCCTTCGCACCACCTCATGGCGCTTCTCGACATCAAACTCCCCCTTGATCGAGTCGATCAGGGCGTCTACTTCCGCATTCCGGAACCCCGTGATGTTGATCCCGCTGGGTTGTTCGGCATACTTGGAGTGCCACATGGCCTCCGGATCCTTGAATACCCCTCCCCCCCAGGCCGCCCAGGTCATGTCGAAATTGTACTCATCCATGTCCCGCGCCCACGCGGACCAATCCTTACGCTCGATCTCCAGGCCGATGCCCACCTGGGCCAGCGCCTCCCGGTAGATCAGCAGGAATCGGTCGGAGTCGGCCGAACGCGTGAGAAAGCGGATCACAAAAGGTCGCCCCTCCTTGGCCAGCTTGCCATCCTCCCCGACCGACCACCCGGCCTCGGCGAGCAGGCCGCGGGCCTTTTCGAGGTCGAAACCGAGCAGGGGCAGGGGGGTATCCTCGCCATAGAGATCCTCGTAATAGCTGCGGGTGAGCACATACTGGTTGTACATGAGGGTGGCGTTCATGCGCTCGCGGTCCAGCAGGTGCGCGAGGGCCCGGCGCACGCGAACATCCTGGAAGAGGGGGCGGCGCAGGTTCATCGCGAAGCCCTGAAAGCCCAGCGGATCATAGTTGCGCACCGCCTGCTTCACGATCCAGTTGTTGTCGAAGCGCTCCCCGACGGTCTGGGTCGCCCAACGCCGGGCCGTGTACACCGCGAACATATCGAACTCCCCGCGCAGGAAATTGTCGTAAGCCAGGTCCCGCTCGCCATAGAACCGATATTCGATCTCGTCGAAGTTCCCCATTCCCTCCGCGCGCGGATCCTCACGGCCCCAGTAGTCTTTGCGTCTGACCAGCCGCACATAATGGGGGTCGTTGAGCTCCCCGATGCGGTATGGCCCCGACACCACCGGAAAATCGAAGGCGACCCGGTTGAACTCCTGTTTCTCCCACCAATGTTTGGGCAGAACGGCGAAACCACCGGCCTGCCAGAGGTTGCCCCAGTGCACCTCCTTCGCGGTGAAGCGGACCGTCCGCTCATCCACCTTCACCGGAGGCTCGAAACGGTCCAGACCCACCTTGTGGGCGCCCGTCAGGTTCAGGTCGTCCATGATCGCCCCGTAGGTCCAGATCACGTCGTCCGCGGTCACCGGCACCCCGTCGCTCCACTTCGCGTCGCGGTGGATCGTGAACGTGAAGGTCTTCTGGTCGTCGGACACAGTGAACCGCTCCGCCAAGGCGGGCTCCGGCTCCAACGTCACCGCATTGCGCCCCACCAGGTTCTCAAAGAGATTCCCAAAAAGCTGCGCGGAGAAAACGTTGCCGTCCAAATAGTAGTTAAAGCTCTTCGGGTACTGCGACGCAAACAACCGCAAACGTCCGCCCCGCTCTGCGAACTCCGAGGCCAACGGCGAGGGGCGGGCTTCCCAGCCCGCCGCGGGCACCTCCAGGGATTCCGAGGGCAGGCCGAACGCGCTTGTCAACAGAAGCAGGAACCATTTCGACAATTTCATTCCAGCCCCCTATCCCAGCCCCCTGCCGTTGGCAAGCCAGCGTCTCACACTTTTCCCTGTGGACACGCCTCGGGCTTTTGCCTCTCGTCGTTTCGACCAGCGCCCCGCGGGCGCAGTCCCGCATTGACCTTTCCCGGCGGAGACGACATATGGGTTCGCGTGCGCATCCTCATCGTGAACACCTTCGACCGCGACGGCGGCGCCGCGCGTTCGGCCCGCCGCCTGCACCTCGCCCTCCGCGGCGCCGGGGCCGACACCCGCATGCTCGTTCTCCACAAAACTGGCGAGGACCCCCACACCGACATCCTCCACGCGCCCCTCCGCCGCGCCTTCCGCGAAAAGCTCCCCCTCCTCGACGCCCTCCCCCTGGCCGCCTACCCCCACCGCGACGTCACCCACTGGTCCAACACCCACCTCCCGGGTTCCATCGCCCCCGCCGTGCGAGCCTTCAACCCCGACCTCGTCCACCTCCATTGGATCAACCGGGGCTTTCTCTCTGTCCGCGACCTGCGCCGCTGGGGCCGCCCTGTTGTTTGGACCCTCCACGACTTCTGGCCCTTCACGGGTGGGTGCCATTACCCCGCGCAGGGCTGCGAACGCTACCGCAACACCTGCGGCCACTGCCCCGCCCTCGCCTCCACCCACCCACACGACCTCAGCCACTGGAATCTCGCCCGCAAACAACGCGCCCTCCGCGGCGTCCCCCTCCACATCATCGCCCCCAGCCGCTGGCTCACCGCCCGCGCCACCGAAAGCGCCCTCTTCCGACACTGCTCCTGCACCGCCATCCCCAACGCCATCGACACCACTCTTTATGCCCCAGGCGACCGCGCCGCCGCCCGCGCCACCCTCGGCCTCCCCCAGGACAAGCCCCTCATCCTCATGGTCGCCATGAACCCCCATTTCGACCGCAATAAAGGCGGCGCCCTCGCCCTCGAAGCCGTCCGCCTCGCCGCCGCCGAACTCGGCCCCGACGCCGCCGAACTCCTCGTCGCCGGCGAATCCGACGGACCCGACAAGCCCTCCTCCCCCTGGCCCGTCCACCGCATGGGCATTATCCGCGAGGAAAAAGACATGGCCCGCCTCTACCAGGCTGCCGACATCCAGGTTATCCCCTCCTACCTCGAAAACCTCTCCAACGCCATCATGGAGGCCTGCTCCTGCGCTCTCCCCTGCGTCGCCTTCCGCGCCGGCGGCAACAGCGACATGATCCTCCACGAACAGACCGGACTCCTCGCCGAACCCTACGACCCCGTCTCCCTCGCCGCCTCCCTCGTCCGCCTCCTCCGCGACCCCGACCTCCGCGCGCGCTGGGGCGCCGCCGCCCGCCAGCACATCCTCTCCTTCAGCGACGCCCCCCACGTCGCCCGCCTTCACCTCGACCACTACCAGCGCATTCTCTCCTCCCCGTGAACGTCTCCATTCTTCTTGCCCTCTACAACGCCGCCGAACACCTCCCCGGCTGCCTCGAATCCATCGCCACTTACGCCCCTGGCGTCCCCCTCCTCGTTCAGGACGGGGGCTCCACCGACGCCACCCTCGATCTCCTCGCCGCCTCCTCCCTCCCCATTGACTGCATCTCCGCTCCCGACAACGGCATCTACGACGCCCTCCACAAAGCCATCGACCGCGCCACCACCGACTTCATTTACATCCTCGGGGCCGACGACCGCCTTCTCCCCGATTGGCCCCGCGCCGTCGAACGCCTCAACGACCCCAACACGATCTACTACGGCAACGCCCGCCTCACCAAATGCGGACGCGACTACGAGGGTGAATTCGACGACGACAAACTCGCCCGCACCAACATCTGCCAACAGGCCATCTTCTATCCCCGCCACCTTTTCGAACACCATCGATTCACCCCCCGCTACGGCCTGCTCGCCGACTGGGAGCTCAACATGGCCTGCTGGGCCGACCCCTCCCTCCGCTTCCAATACCTCCCCCTCACCGTCGCCCTCTACAACAACATCGGCGGCAGCAGCAGCGCCGGCTACGACAACGCCTTCGTGCGCGACTACCCCTTCCTCCTCCTCCGCCACTTCTCCCTCCGCATGTTCCTCCGTTACGGCGTCAAGGCCATGCTCGCCCACCACACCCGCCGCCTCCGAGGCAAATCATGAACCCTCCCTCCTCCCGTCTCGGCGTCACCATCCCCACCTACAAACGCCCCGATCAACTCCTCCGCTGCGTCCGCTCCGTCATCCGCGCCGCCGCACCCCATCACGTCCCCATCTACCTTCTCGATGACTCCACCGACGACACCAACTCCGCCGTCGTCGCCCAGCTCCAAGCCCTCTATCCCCACGTCATCCACCAGCGCAACCCCGCCAACCTCGGCATCGACCGCAACATCCTCCACGCCGTCGACGCCTGCGACACCGAATACGCCTGGCTCCTCGGCGAGGACGACCGCATGCACCCCCACGCCATCGCCACCGTCCTCCGCGCCCTCGACGAACACCCCACCCCCTTCCTCTACGCCAACTACAGTGCCGTCGACAACGACCTCCGCTTTCTCATCAAAGAACGTTCCCTTCCCCTCACCACCCTCACCACCCTCTCCGCCGACGACTTCTACCGCGCCCATGCCTGGTCCGCCGGATTCATCGGCGCCTGTGTCATCCGCCGCGCCGACTGGCTCGCTGTCGACCCCACCCCCTACCTCGGCACCTATTTCGCCCACGTCGGCCGCATCATGGAGATGATCCGAGGCAAATCCGTCGTCCTCCTCCCAGACCCCCTCGTCCTCAACCGCTGCGGCTCCCCCGAAATCTTCACCTGGACCGGCGACGCCGATAACGTCCTCCACGGCTGGGGACGCATGACCCGCGCCCTCGCTCCCCTCTACGGCGATAAGGCTGGCCAGGACGCGGACCAGGCCTTCCGCCGCGCCCACGGTATGGGAACCCTCAAATTCTACGCCTACCTCCGCGCCGATGGCGTCTTCACCCCCGCACTCCGCCGTCAACTGCTCTCCCACGGCCTCCACAGCCCCGCCCACACGCTTGCCGCCTTCCTCATCTCCCACACCCCGCCCACCCTTTTCCGCGCCGCCCGTTCCCTGCTCATGGCCCTCCGACGCCGCCATTCCCCGCCCCTCGATCCGGAGACCACCGGGTGATTGTTCTCAGCGCGCTCGCCGTCAACATCTCCCTACTCACCGCGTTCGTCGGACTCCCCGCGCTCGCCCTGGCCGTCCTGCGCCGTCGCCTTTCCACCTCCACTTCTCTCATCCCCGCCTCTCTCCTCTGCGTCGCCCTCTACCTCCTCCTCGGACAACTTGCACAAAGCCTGCATCTCCCCGGCTCCCCCACCTCTCTTCTCCTCAGCCTCCCCCTCTGCGCCTTCGCCGCCGCACACCTCGCACCCCGTGATACCCTCCGCGACCCCCTACTCCTTCCCCTCCTCCTCCTCGCCTTCCTTGTCCGCATCCTCCCGCCCCTCGCCGACGCCGCCCTCGGACAATCCGACGCCTACAGCCATCTCCAGTTCCTCCGCGACATGTCCGCCACCGGCGTCCTCCGCCATCCCTACTACCCCTCCGGACACGCCCGCGTCTGCGCCGTCGCCGTCTGGCTCACCCGCCTCGACCCCTATCTGGTCGCCCGTTTCGGCGGCGCCACCTTCGGTATCGGCCTCGTCGCCGGCCTCCATACCCTCGCCCTCCGTCTCTACGGACGCCCCGCCGCACGCGTCGCCGCCCTGCTCGCCGCCGGGTGTCCCCTCGCCCTTCCCCTCCTCCGCACCGGTGTCGGCCTCTTCGCCAACCAACTCGGACTCCTCCTTCTCCCCGCCCTTCTCCTCGCCCTGCTCGAACGCCGAATCCTCTCTTCGTTCCTCCTCGCGGCCGGCCTCCTGCTCGGCACCCCCATGATGCTGCTGGACCTCCTTCCCGGCCTCTGCCTCGCCCTCCTCCTGCTGCTCCCCTTCCGCCGTGCGTTGCCCCTACTTCTCCTTCTGGGCACCGCCGTCCTCGCCACCGGATTTCTTTTCCTCTCCCGCCTCGCCCCCGAATCCCGTGAAGCCCTCGTCTTCATGCTCACCCGCTCCCCTCCCGGCTCGCACAACATCCCCGCCCTCCTCCTCTCTCTCCTCCGCGACTACCTCCAACCCGTCCCCACCGGTGCCGCCCTTCCCCTCCGCCTCGCCACCGGAATCTTCGCCCTCCTCTCTGCCCTCTCCGTCCTCCCCCTCCGCCGCGAAAACCCGCTCCTCGCCGCCCTCTGCCTCCTCACCGCCCTCGCCGGACTCCAGGCCTCCACCGGCATTCTCCAATTCAGCGCCTACGCCCGCGCCGGATGGTTTTTCCTCGCCCTCGCCTGCCTCCTCGGCGGCATCCTCTACGCCCACCTCCGCCCACGCCTGCCCTTCCCACGCCTCGCCGACGCCGCTCTCCTCCTCCTCTGCCTCGTATCCCTCATCCACCCTCCCCGCCACACACCCCACCTCAGCCCCGCCGAAAACGCCCTCCTCACCCGCCTCTGGGAACTCCGCCGCCACCCGCCCGCAACCCTCACCCACCTCCACACCCGCGCCTTCACCCGCTTCGATGGCGCACAGGGCGACCCCGTCCCCGCCATGCTCGCCGACCTGCCCTCCTTCCGCCTCCACCGCCTCCTCCCCAACGATCCTTCACCCACGCCCCAACCCGGTTTCAATCTCATCCTCCTCGACGACCTCCTTCCCCCCACCCCCACCGGCAACCCCGACTTCGACCGCGAAGTCGCCCTCCTCCTCGCCCAGAACCAACGCCTCCGCGAAGCCTTCGCCCTCGTCCCCGACGCCACCCCCGCCAGTCCCCTCCACGGCCTCACCGAAATCAGTTTCCCCTCCCCCCCATGAAAGCCCCCGGCAAACTCATCCTCAGCGGCGAACACGCCGTCGTCGCCGGACGCCCCGCCCTCGCCACCGCCGTCAACCGCTTCGCCAACGTCACCCTCACCCCTCTCGACGCCCCCCTCCTGCGCCTTCGCCTTACCGACCGCCCCCCCATCGAACATCCCCTCGCCACCCTGGCCAACCACCTCGCCGCCATCCGCGAACGCCACGAAGCCTACCGCCGCGGCGAACTCCCCATCCGCGCCGTCGCCCCCACCCCCGAGGACCTCCTCCTCGCCGCCGTCGCCTTCACCGCCCCCACCCACGGCCTCGACCTCCTCATCTCCAGCGATATCCCCCTCGGCGCCGGCATGGGCTCCTCCGCCGCCGTCCTCGTTGCCCTCTTCCGCACCCTGCGCCCCGACTGGGACCTCCCCACCCTCCACCACCACGCCCTCGCCTGCGAACACTTCCAGCACGGCGACTCCAGCGGCATCGACGTCGCCGCCTCCCTCCACGGCCGCCTCGTCTTCGGCACCCGCGGCGCCTTCGCTCCCGTCGACGCCCCAACTCCCGCCCTCGACCTCTACCACTCCGGAACCCCCGCCTCCACCACCGGCGAATGCGTCGCCGCCGTCCGCGCCAACTTCCCCACCGACCACCCCATCTGGAACAACTTCGAACACTGCACCCGCGGCATGCTCCAGGCCCTCCGCCAACACGACCTCCCCGCCTTCGCCGACCACCTCCGCGCCAACCACCAACTCCTCTGCCGCATCGGCGTCGTCCCCGACGACACCGCCCGCGCCATCGCCTCCCTCGAACAACAGGGAGCCGCCGGCAAAGTCTGCGGCGCCGGCTCCATCCGCCCCGGTCCTGCCGGCCTCATCGCCGTCACCCCCCACCCCAACCTACACATCCCCACCAACTGGCACCTCCTCCTCCGCACCTCCTCCAACCCATAAACCCCTCCCCAAACAAACCATCCCCGGAGGGGGCTACGCCCTAGGGCGGGGTGACAACCCCGCCAACCCTCATCCCCCAAATTTCTTGCAGGATGCCCTATCCCCGTGTGTTCGGCAATCCCTTTTCACGTGACAGCGGTGTTTTTCCTAAAGCGGGCTCCGCCCGCAACCGAAAAGAAGAGCCGGGGTGTTGGGGTGATGGGGTGATGTGAGGGCATCGTTCTCCGCGCGGCGGCTTCAGCCGCTGCGCGGAAGGATCCCCGCCGCTCCTCTTACACATACACTCGTTTGTGTATCATCTTCCTCCGAAAGTTTCTAATTTCCCACGCCAGCGCGTGGCTTCAGAGACTAGGAATAGCCAGAAAAATGAACAGAACGACTGGCACCCCTCACCGCCGCCAACGTCCGCGGTGCCAGCTCCATCCGTCCTGGTACCGCCGGCCTCCAGACTTCCGTTTATATGGTCATTGAAATTGGATCTCAGCCTCAAATCCACGTATTGAATTGCGACCTCCACCGGCGGGTCCCGCAATCGCGGGATCCGCGTCGATATCAGCCCAGTCCGCGATCGGGCAGCAGGCCTGATCGCGGGCTGGGAAACACGTCCCCACCTGTGTTCGGCGGGCCGTAGGTCCGCGCCGATATCCGGGGCCATAGGCAACGATGTTTGGCGCGCACCTTCAACCCGCATACGGTGTTCGGACTCGTGACCCATCCCCGCCTTCAGGCAACTCCTCCTCTCGCACTTCCTCCTTGCCATGAGGAGCGTTCTCACTAGTACCCTGTAAACCTTAAAACTTCGCATAGGACCGTGAGATTCCGAGTGGATTTGTGCTCCGAAAAAGATAAAGCGATGCATCGCATCGTTGTTCTTTTTTGGGGCGCAAAGCCGCCGGAAGATCATGGCCCGCAGGGTTGGATTCCATGAAGAACCCTTATGAAAACAGATATGCAGATCGACTCTTCCAAGGCTTTGGCCTCTTTTGGCGCTGGAAATGGGATGAGGATCGTGCACAACCTTCCAGGTTGCACAAGCCCCTCCTCCCATCCCCAGCATCCAAAATAGACCAATCCTATGCGAAGATTTAAGGTTTACAGGGTACTAGTCAATGGTTGGCGGTAGTCTTTTCCTGAAGATCCCCTTCCACATATTGATGAATGAGTCCGGAGATCAGCGCCTGGTACGGGATACCTTTCCTGGAGGCTTTACGCTGGATACCCTCCAGGTCGTGATGACTAAGACGGATATTGATACGCTTGTCTTTGCGGAATGTGTTCTCACCCGCCTGCCGGAGCAGGGAAAGAAGCTCAGGATCGGGATCGGTCAACGTAACGTCTCCACGATCATAGGCATCTGAAATCATCTGTTCTTCAGCGTCCATCGTTCTTCTCCTGTAAGTATTCTTTGGTTGCTTTTCGATGAGGAAAAGCAGTTTTGAGGAAAATCACATCCTCTTCCATGACGAAAGGGACAAAGTAGATGTAGTGGTTAACTGGAATCAGAAAAACGCGTTGATTTGGGTAGGCTTCAGGGTTGGGATGCTCCATCACTTTCCAAAATTTACCAGAGGCAAGCAGCGTGGCGATTTCTTCAAAGGAAATATTCCGGAGCTCCTTCAACCACTCATTTTTCTCAGGATTCCAGTCAAACCTCATAGACAATAGGGTATGCCTGAAAGGCATACAGTCAAGCCGGACTTACTGAAATTTCAATCTGCCAACTGGGGCAATAGGCACCGGTGATCATTTCACCCTTCAGCCCGCATACGGTGTTCGGATTCGTGACACATCCCCGCCTTCAGGCAACTCCTCCTCTCGCACTTCCTCCTTGCCATGAGGACCTCCCCTCCTAGGGTGAAGGCATGAAAGCCGCATCCCTGGACCACAGCCCCATCCCCGCCCGCCTCGAACGCCTCTACGGCCCCGCCCTCGCACCCGGCATCTGGACCGCGCTCCAACGCCGCCTCCACGACGCCCGCGCACTCTTCCCTCCCACCAACCGCTCCTCCCTCTGGTCCGAAAAAGACGCCGTCCTCATCACCTACGGCGACAGTCTCCTCGAACCCGGCCTCCCCCCCCTCCGCGCCCTCGACCGTTTCGTCCGCGAGGAACTCGACGACGCCATCTCCCTCGTGCACATCCTCCCCTTCTTCCCCTACACCTCCGACGACGGCTTCTCCGTCTCCGACTACAGCGCCGTCCGCGAGGATCTCGGCGGTTGGGACGACATCCGCGCCCTCGGCACCCACCACGACCTCATGTTCGACCTCGTCCTCAACCACTGCTCCGCCTCCCACCAGTGGTTCCAACAATTCCTCGCCGGACAGGAACCCGGCCTCCACTTTTTCCACACCCCCTCCCCCGACACCGACCTCTCCGCCGTCGTACGCCCCCGCACCCACCCCCTCCTCACCGCCTTCGACACCGCCCTCGGCACCCGCCACGTCTGGACCACCTTCAGCGCCGATCAGGTCGACCTCAACTTCGGCCACCCCGACGTCCTCCTCGCCTTCATCGACCTCCTGCTCCTCTACGCCCGCCACGGCGCCCGCATGATCCGCCTCGACGCCATCGCCTTCCTCTGGAAACAGCCCGGCACCCCCTCCATCCACCTCCCCCAAACCCACGAGGTCGTCAAACTCATGCGCGACGTGCTCGAAGCCGTCGCCCCCGGCGTCATCCTCCTCACCGAAACCAACGTCCCCCACAAAGAGAACATCTCCTACTTCGGCGACGGCGACGAGGCCCGCATGGTCTACCAATTCCCCCTTCCTCCCCTCCTCCTCCACGCCCTCCGCCGCTCCAACCCCGCCGCCCTCCGCGAATGGGCCGCCTCCCTCGACGCCCCCCCGCCCGGCTGCACCTTCTTCAACTTCACCGCCTCCCACGACGGCATCGGCGTCCGCCCCCTCGAAGGCCTCGTCCCCCCCGAAGAAGTCTCCGCCCTCGCCGACGAAATCCGCGCCACCGGCGGACGCGTCAACGAACGCAGCCGACCCGACGGCTCCCGCGTCCCCTACGAACTCAACGCCACCTACTTCAGCGCCCTCCGCCTTCCCGACGACGACGACGCCCGCCACCTCCGGCGTTTCCTCCTCTCCCAGACCCTCCCCATGTGCCTCCAGGGCATCCCCGCCTTCTACCTCCACAGCCTCACCGCCACCCCCAACGACCTCGAAGGCCATGCCCGCACCGGCCAGAACCGCAGCATCAACCGACGACGCTGGACCCGCGCCGAACTCGATCCTCTCCTCCACAACCCCGACTCCCCCACCGCCATCACCCTCGCCACCCTCCGCCAACGCCTCCGCCTCCGCGCCACCCTGCCCCAATTCCACCCCGACGTCCCCCAACACATCCTCAACCCCCATCCCGACGTCTTCGCCGTGAAACGCGACACCCTCACCGCCTTCCACCACTTCGGCAACCAAACCATCACTCTCCAAGGCTTACCCGGCACCCTCCTCCTCGCCGACACCGGCGTCATTCACCACCAGGACCGTCTCACACTCCCGCCCCTCTCCACCGCCTGGCTTCTTCACCCCTCAACTCCCCGAAACCCATGACCGGAGCCCTCGACGGGCTCCTTCCTTTCATGGGTGACCTTTTCCGTTTCATTCACAAAATAACGCAGGCCTTTTTCCCGCCACCCGCGTAGCGTTCCGGCCGCAGCGGCTTCTGCCGTTGCGCGGAAGGAGGCCCACGCGGTTTCTCAGCGTTTGTCCATCGGCACGAAATCGCGTGCGGTCTTGCCCACGTAGATTTGACGGGGACGGCAGATGCGGCGGTTTTCGTCGGCCCGGAACTCCAGGAGGTGCGCGAGCCAGCCGGCCATGCGTCCCATGGCGAACATGACGGTGAAGAGATGTTTCGGGATGCCCATGGCCTTGTACGCGATGCCCGTGTAGAAATCGACGTTGGGGTAGAGGTTGCGGGTCACGAAGTACTCGTCGGTGACAGCGATTTTCTCCAGAGCCATCGCGGTCTCCACCAGGGGTTCCTCAACACCCAGCTTCCCGAGGAGGTCGTCCACCACCTGTTTGGCGATCACAGCCCGCGGGTCGTACGTCTTGTACACCCGGTGGCCGAAACCCATCAAGCGGAACGGATCGTTCTTGTCCTTCGCCCGCTTGATGACGGAATCCAGATCATTGCCCGTCATCTGGATCTGCTCAAGCATGTTGATGACGGCCTCGTTTGCACCGCCGTGCAGAGGTCCCCAAAGGGCGCCGATGCCTCCGCCGATGGCGGCGTAGACATTCGCGTCCGAGGAGCTGATCATGCGGACCGTCGAGGTCGAGCAGTTCTGCTCATGGTCCGCATGAATGATGAGCAGCTTTTCCAGGGCATCCGCCATGACGCTCCGCCTGTCCTCGGGCAGGCGTTTGCCGAACATTGACCAGAGGAAATTCTCCGCGTAACCGAGTTCCGGATCGGCGTAGATGTAGTCCATGCCGCGTTTGCGACGGTAGTTGTGGGCGGCGATCAGAGGGGTCTTCGCGATGAGGCGTACGACATCCATGTCGATGCCGAAGAAGGTTTCCGCGCCCAGGTCGCCATAGAATCCGGTCATGGCGAGAACGACGGAGGCGAGGACCGACATGGGGTGGGCGTTGACCGGGTAGTGTGTCAGGAGGTCCTGGAGGCTGGGCCCGATGAAGGTGTTTTCCTTGATGAGGTCGCTCCACTGGCGGTATTTGGCAGGGTTGGGGAGTTCGCCGACGAGGAGGAGATAAGCGACTTCGAGGTAGTTGCAGTTGGCCGCCAGGTCCTTGAGCTCGTAACCGCGGTGGCGAATCACCCCTTTCTCGCCGTCGAGGAAGGTGATGGCGCTCGTGCAGCTCCCGGTGTTGCCGTAGCCGGGGTCCAGCAGGATCGCGCCCGTGCCCGAACGCAACCGAAGCCCGTCCAGGCCCAGCTCCTGTTCGCTCCCCCGGACGGCGTCCATGGTGATCGTGGTGTCGTTTACCCGGAGGGTGGCTGCTTTTCCAAGGATTTCCAGACTCATGTGCGTTCCTGTCTTCGTGTGTGTGGTTGCAAAATCGGACGGAGGCGCGAGACACCGCGACGGTTCCGCCTTGCAAGAACGGGTTAATCGTCTAAAGCCCGCAATTCAACCCAAAAGCGGAGGCTCCCCCCCATGAAAATTCTTGTGCTGCCCGGAGACGGGATCGGTCCCGAAGTCTGTGACGAAGCCGTACTGACCCTGCAACAGCTCTGTGACGCCCGTTCGGTCCCGGTCACCTTTGACAGGGATCTGGCAGGGGGTGCGGCGATCGACGCATACGGGGACCCGATGCCGGAGAGCGTGCTGGCGAAGGCGAAGGCCTCCGACGCGGTGCTCCTGGGCGCGGTGGGCGGTCCGAAATGGGACCACCACACCGGGAACATGCGCCCGGAATCGGGGTTGCTGCGCATCCGGAAAGAGCTGGGGGTATTCGCCAACCTCCGGCCGGTGAGTGTCCCCCCCTCCCTTGCCGAGGCCTCGCCCCTCCGTCCTGAGGCGATCGCGGGCACCGACCTTCTGGTCGTCCGCGAACTCACCGGCGGCATCTACTTCGGGGAACCGCGCGGACGCTCCGGCCCCCCCGGAAACGAGGATGCGTTCAACACCATGCGCTACACGACCCCCGAGATCGAACGCGTCGCCCGTGTCGCCTTCACCTGGGCCCGCCGCCGCCGCAACAAGGTCTGCTCCGTCGACAAGGCCAACGTCCTCGTCGTTTCCCAGCTCTGGCGCGACGTTGTCAACCAGCTGCACACATCCGAGTTCCCCGACGTTGAACTGTCCCACATGTACGTCGACAACGCCGCGATGCAGCTGGTCATCCGCCCCTCCCAGTTCGATGTCATCCTCACCGGCAACCTCTTCGGGGACATTCTATCGGACGCTGCGGCAACCCTGGGCGGGTCCCTCGGCCTGCTCCCCTCCGCCAGCCTCGGCGGGCCCGTGGGCCTCTTCGAGCCCGTGCATGGCAGCGCCCCCGACATCGCGGGCAAAGGACTGGCCAATCCGGTGGCGATGCTCCTGAGCGCGGCGATGATGATGGAGGAGCTGGGCCAGACCGGGATCGCCACCGCGCTCCGGGCGGGCATCCAGACCGCGCTTGACGCCGGCCTGCGCACGGCCGACCTCCACCGCGAGGGGCGTACGCGCCGGGTGGGCACCGCCGAAATGGCGGGGTTCGTGCGCGAGGCCGCCCTCCGAGCCTTGAAAGGTTGAGATGTCCGGGGCCCGACCACGCCCCCTGCTGGTGACCTTCCACTGTGGGGCCTTTTTTCTTTACTTCGCGGTCTTTCTGACCAGCCTGGGGATCCGGGAGGTGGTGGAAAGATTTGATGCCGCCTTTGGGCCCTCGTACATTCCGACGATGCTGTGCCTGTTGGGGAGCTGTTTCGCGGGGTACCTTGCCCTGTGGAATCTGCGGCGGGTCGCCTTTGTGATCCTCCTGCTCGCTGGCATTCCCCTGCTGCTTTTCGGCCTCACGGCCCAAAGCCGCTCCTTGGTCCATGCCCTGCCCCTGCTCGCCGTCCTCACCTCTCTTCCCCTCTGGCCCCTGCTCCGCTGAGCTCCCAATGAACACGGCCCCCCGCATCCTCTTCGGGTTCTGCGGAGACCTTCCTGACGACCTCGAACGCTACCAGGGCCTGATGGAGTTCGCGCGCCCCGCCGGCTGGAGTGTTCACGGCATCCACGAACATTTCGAACGCACGCTGACCCGGCTCGTCCGGGCGGGGGCGGTGGACGGCGTGATTGCGGAATTCGTGGGGGACGCCTGGCTGGGGGATCTTCCGGAACGGGTGGCGGTGGTGCACGCGGGGAGGAGAGCGATCTCGCGGCGGGTGTCGTCGGCAAGCCTGGACGGGGCGGCGATCGGGCGTGCGGCGGCGGCGCACCTGAAGGAACAAGGCTACGGAGAACTGGCCTGCTGGAGCCCGATGCCCGACGCGGCGGTTGAATCGGCTTTCGGGCCCGGAACCGTATTTCGCAACGAGAGCGGTCTTATGGAAAGGCTCCGCCAGGACGACGCACCGCTGGGGCTGTATTGCACGGCCGACCCCCTGGCCCGGCAGGCCCTGCAGCTCGCCAGCCGCCTAGGGGTGGAGGTGCCGGACCGCCTCGGGGTCGTGGGGACCGGGGACCGCTATTGGGATGCCGCGCTCTCGGAACGGCGCATCAGCTCAATTCCGCTCCCGCAGCGTCGCCTCGGCCACGAGGCGGCCCGGCTTCTGGAGGAGCGCCTGTCCGGCGCGCCCCCCAGGGCCCTCTCCCTCTCCCCGGACCCCCTCCTCCCTCGAGAAAGCAGCCTCAGGCTCCCCCCCGAAAGTTCCCTTCCCTCGCGCCTCCGCGCTCTCTACCTCCCCAATCTCGCCGCACCCCACAACCTCGACGACATCGCCCGCCGCCTCGGCATGTCCCGCAGATCCCTCGAGATCGCCCACAAAAAGCTCACCGGAACCAGCCCCTACCAGCATCTCCTCCAGCTCCGCCTCGACGAGGCCAAGCGCCTGCTCCGCGAAACGGACTGGACCCTGGTCCGAGTCGGGGAGGCCGTCGGTTTTCCCGACCCCTCCCGCTTCAGCACCTTTTTCAAGTCGCGTGCGGGAATGAGTCCTGGCGCCTGGCGGGCTCAAGGATCTTCCCGCTGACCCCGCAGGTTGCCCAAGGGGTCGACCTCCACGCGCCAGCCAGCGGGCACCAGGATCGTCGAATAGTCCTCAACAATGCGGGCGGGGCCGCGGAGGCTGTCGCCTTGCCGCAGGAGGGGGCGGCGCCAGAGGCCCGGCATGGTCTCGGCCGGCGGGTCGCCGATGCGGCGCGGGGGCAGTTCCGGAAGGGGGAGGGGAGCGGCGGGCAGGATGGCAGAAACGCGGAGGGTGACCAGTTCGACCGGGGCGGTGGGTTCGGCGTGGCCGTAGAGGCGGCGGTGCTCGGCGTGAAAGGCCTCCGCGACCGCGACCAGGTCCCCCGCATCCACGCCGATCTCGTGGGACTGCCCAACATAACGCATGTCCAGACGCGCCGAAAATTCCAGGTCCCCCACCGGCAGGCCATCGGCGAGAAAACGGTCTCGAATGTCGGAGTGCAACTCCCGTAGGAGTTCCTCGACCTCCGCGGTCTCCGCCGGTTCCCATCGCCACATCAACGTGCGGGCGGTCTCCATGCGGAAGGGCGAAGCCGCCGCGCCCAAGGCGCTGAGGACCCCCGGATGGCAGGGAACCAACACCCGCTCCATCTCCAATGCCTCCGCGAGCGCGAAGACGTGCAAGCCACCCGCCCCGCCGAAACCCGCCAAGGCGAATCCCCTCGGATCATGCCCCCGCCTCACCGAAATCTCACGGATCGCGTTCTCCATGTGCAGGTTCACCAACCGCAGCACCCCCCGCGCCGCCTCCTCCGCCGTCACCCCGCCCATCGCACGCCCCAGTTCCACCAGCGCCGCCCGCGACAGTTCCTCCCGCAGCACCATGCGCCCGCTCAGGAAATCCCCGGATTGCAGATTGCCCAGCACGAGATGCGCGTCCGTCACCGTCGCCCCCCCACCCTTCCCATAACACGCCGGACCCGGATCCGCACCCGCGCTCGCCGGCCCCACCACCAGTGCCCCCCCCGCATCCACCGAGGCCAGCGATCCCCCTCCCGCCCCGACCGTGTGCACATCCACCATCGGCACCCCCACCGGCAAACCCGCCAACCGCATTCCCGTCGCCAACCGAGGCCCCTCCAGAATCAACGACACATCCGTGGAAGTCCCCCCCATGTCGAACGAGATCAGCCCCCCGCCCCCGGCGACCCGGCAAAGTCCCGCGATCCCCGCCGCCGGTCCCGACAACAACGTGTTCACGGCCATCGCCCCCGCCCGTTCCGGGGTCAGCGTCCCCCCGTTCGATTGCACGATCGCGATCCGCCGCAGCCCGCAGCCAGCCCCTCCCTTCCGCAATCGCCCCAGATACGCCTCCATTGCGGGACGGGTGTATGCGTTCACGACCGTCGTCGCCGTGCGCTCGTACTCCCGGAACTCCGGAAGAATCTCGTGCGAAAGCGAAACCGTGAAACCGGCCGCGCGCAAACGCTCGCCCACCCGCTGCTCGTGTTCTGGGCGCAGGAAAGAAAACAGCAGACACACCGCCACCGACTCCACCCCTTCCGCCCTCAGTTTCTCGACCAACGAGGAAAGCTCCTCTTCCACCAGAGGGGTGAGCACCTCCCCCCGCGCGTTCACCCTCTCCGTGACCTCGAAGCGCCGCTCTCTGGGGATCAGCGGAGGCTCCCGACGCGGCACGAGGGCGTACAGCTCCGGACGATCCTGCCGCCCGATCTCCAGGACATCCCGGAACCCCCGCGTCGTCACCAGCCCCGTCTTCGCCCCCTTTCGCTCGAGCAGGACGTTGGTCGCCACCGTGCTGCTGTGCAGGAGTTCGGCTTCCGCCCCCCCCGTCACCGCCATCACCCCCTCCAGGACAGCACGCTCGAAATCCGGAGGTGTCGAAGGCAACTTCCAGGAGCGGAGTACGCCGTCGGCCACGGCCACCACATCTGTGAAGGTGCCGCCCGTGTCGATGCCCACGCGGATGAAGGTGTCAGCGCGCATAGTCGACCCTCCACAGGAACAGCCCCTGGGGCGGGGCGGAGGGGGCACGGTGATCCCGCTTCGGCTTTAGGAGCATGGCCCGGATCTCCTCCGGGCCGAGCTCCCCCCGCCCCACACGCAGCAGGGCCCCCGCCAACTGGCGCACCATCTTGTAGAGGAAACCATCCGCCTCCGCCACGAGACAGCACTCCTCCCCTTGCTCCTCCCACTCCAAGCGCCGCAATTCCCGCACGGTCGAAGCCTCCGGAACCCCCCGGTTCGCGGAAAACGACAGGAAATCATGCCGACCCAGCAGGAGATCCGCGCAGGTGCGCATCCGCGGTAGATCAAGGGGTCTGCGCTCGTGCAGGCGGGTGCGCCGAAGCTCCGGCGGCATCACCTCCCCCCTGTACACGAAATACCGGTACTGTTTCCCCACCGCCTCGAACCGCGCGTGGAAATCCCCCGGCACCTCGCGTGCCGCCAGGATGCGGATGTCCGGCGGCAGCAGCCCGTTGAGCGCATGTTTCCATTTTTCCGGCGGGAAGTCCGCCCGGGGGGGATCCACATGAAAAACCTGTCCGCGGGCATGGACCCCGGCGTCCGTCCGCCCACTTCCGTGGATCCTCGCCGTGCGCCCCCCGCAAATCTGTGCGATCACCCCCTCGACCTCGCCCTGCACCGTGCGCAGCCCCGGCTGCCCCTGCCATCCCATGAAATCGGTGCCATCATAGGCCACCGTAAAAGCCAGGCGCGGCGGGGGTTCGGGTGCATTCACATTCATGCCTCCCCCTACCCCGCCCTTCGCGCCGGTCAATCCCGGAGGCCAATTTCCCCGTCACATCCGCTTCCGGGCGGATCGCTCTTGCGCCCACGCCGCCGGGGGGGTATTCGCATGGGTATGAGCTCCCCCGCCCAGCCCTTCGTCCACCTCCACCTCCACAGCGACTACTCGCTCCTCGACTCCTCCATTCCCGTCAAAAAAGCGGTCAAACAGGCCGCCAAACTCGGCATGCCCGCCCTCGCCCTCACCGACCACGCGGTCCTCCACGGCGCCATCACCTTCTACAACGCCTGCAAGTCGGAGGGAATCAAGCCCATCGTGGGCTGCGAAATGTATGTCTGCAAAGACCGCCACGAGAAGTCGCGCCAGGCCGGGCCCAACCACCATCTCCTGCTGCTGGCCAAGGACATCGAGGGGTACCACAATCTCGCCCGGCTCAGCTCGATCGCCCACCTGGAGGGCTTCTACTACAAGCCGCGCGTCGACTTCGACCTCCTCGCCCGCCACTCCGCGGGCCTCATCGCCACCTCCTGCTGCGAGCGCGGCGAAATCCCCTCCCTTCTCCTCAACGGCATCCACGCGCAGGCCGAACAACTCGCGGGCCGGTACCGTGACCTGTACGGACCGGACAACTTCTTCCTCGAACTCGAAGACCACGGAAAGGACTCCGAAAAGAAAATCTGCCAGGAACTTCTCGGGCTTTCGAAGCGCCTGGACATCCCCCTCGTGGCGACCAACGACGTCCACTACCTCGACCGCGCCCACGCGGAGGCGCACGACCTGCTCCTCTGCCTCCAGGGCCAGTCAAAGTTCCGCGACGAACGGCGGCTCCGTTTCGCCACCGACCAGTACTACTTCAAGACCCAGGCCGAGATGTGGGCCCTCTTCGGCGAGGTGCCCGACGCCCTGCACAACACCCTGGAAATCGCCGACCGCTGCGCCCTCCACCTCAAACTCGAAAAAGAGGCCCCGCTCCACTTCCCGACCTACCCCCTGCCCGACGGCTTCGACTTAAACGGCTACCTCCGCCACGTCTCCGTCGAGGGCATCAAGCGCCGCTACAACGGCGCCGACATCGACCACCCCCGGACGGAGCTCGAACACACCCTGCGCGAGCGCTTCGACAAGGAGTTCGGCGTCATCCAGAAAACGGGATACATCAACTACTTCCTCGTCGTCTGGGACTTCATCCACTGGGCCAAACAAAACAGCATCCCCGTCGGGCCAGGCCGGGGCTCCGGCGCCGGCAGCCTCGTCGCCTACGTCATGGGGATCACCGACATCGACCCCCTACGCTTCGACCTCATCTTCGAACGCTTCCTCAACCCCGACCGCGTGTCCCCCCCCGACTTCGACGTCGACTTCTGCCAGACCCGCCGCGGCGAGGTCATCGAATACGTCAAGCGCAAGTACGGCCCCGAGAACTGCGCGCAGATCGCGACCTTTGGCACGCTCGGCGCCAAGACCATCATCCGCGACCTCGGCCGCGTCCTCGAAATCCCGTTGGCCTACTGCGACAAACTCGCGAAAATGGTGCCCGAGGACCCGAACATGACCCTGGAGAAGGCCGAACAGGAAAACCCCGAGTTCAAGCAGGCCGTCAAGACGGAGCCCGAGGCCCAGACCATCCTCCGCTACGCCCGAGTTCTGGAGGGGCTCCACCGCAATCAGGGCACCCACGCGGCCGGCGTCGTCATTGGGGAGACCGTCCTCATGGACATCGTCCCCCTCTGCCGCGACAAGGATGGCCAGGCCGTTGCCCAGTACGAGATGAAACCCCTCGAAATGACCGGCCTGCTCAAGATGGACTTCCTCGGCCTGAAGACCCTCTCCGTCATCCAGGAGGCCGTGCGCAACGTCAAACTCACCCAAAACATCGACATCGATATCTCCGCCCTCCCCTTGGACGACAAGGAGACCTTCGCCCTGCTCGGCCGGGGGGACACCGTCGCCGTGTTCCAAGTCGAGTCCTCCGGCATGCGCGACATGCTCAAGCAGTTCCAAGCCGACAGCATCGAGGAGATCATCGCCCTCATCGCCCTCTACCGCCCTGGCCCCATGGAGATGATTCCCGGCTACATCGAGTGCAAACACGGCCGCAAGCAGATCCACTACCCCCACCCGCTCCTCGAGCCCGTCCTCAAAGAAACCTACGGCGTCTTCATCTACCAGGAACAGGTCCAGCGCGCCGCCAACGTCCTCGCCGGCTTCACCCTCGCTCAGGGCGACCTCCTCCGCCGCGCCATGGGCAAGAAGGACGCGGCGATCATGGTCGAACAGCGCGCCAAATTCGTCGAGGGGTGCGGCCGGGTCAATCAAATCTCCGCCAAGCAGGCGGGCGAAATCTTCGACTTGATCGAGAAGTTCGCCAGCTACGGCTTCAACAAGTCCCATTCCGCGGCATACGCCTTCCTGACCTTCCAGACGGCCTACATGAAGGCCCACCACCCTGCGGAGTTCATGGCCGCTGTGCTGACGCTTGAAATCGGGAACTCCGAAAAGCTCATGGGCTTCATCGGCGAGTGCAAGGAAATGGGAATGAAGGTCCTCCCACCCGACGTCCAACTCTCGGCCGCCACCTTCCGGCCGGAGGGTGCCGACATCCGTTTCGGCCTCGCCGGCATCAAGGGCGTCGGCTCCGCCGCCGTCGACCTCCTCGTCGCCGAACGCGAGGCCAACGGCCCCTTCCTCGGCTTCATGGACTTCTGCTCCCGCGTTAACAGCCGCGACCTCAACAAACGGTGTCTCGAATCCCTCATCAAGGCAGGCGCCTTCGACTGGACGGGCCTCCCGCGCCGCCGGATGTTCGAGGGAATGGACTTCTCGCTCCAGCGCGCCGAGGCCCGGCGCGCCGACCTGGCCCAGGGGCAGACCAGCCTCTTCGATCTCCTCGACGATGCCGGAAGCAGCGGGGGCGCGGGCGACCTCTCCGACGCCGATCTCCCCGAAGTCGAGCCCTGGTCCTCCAGCGAAATGCTCTCCTTCGAGAAGGACCTTCTCGGCTTCTACATCTCCGGACATCCCCTCGAGGAGTTCGAATGGGAGATCGACACCTACGCGAGCCACCCCCTGCCCGAACTCGCCACCCTTCCAGAAGGCACCCTCGTCCGCGTCGCCGGCCTCGTCACCGAATGGCGAAAATTCTTCACCAAAAACGAGACGGAAATGGCGACCTTCAAGCTCGAGGGCTTGCGCGGCGGCATCCAGTGCGCGATGTACCAGGAGACCGTCCAGCAATACGCCTCAGGCCTCCACGACAACCTTCCCGTCATGCTCGCCGCCGAGCTCAAGCCGCGGGAAGGCGAACCCCGCCTGATCATCCACGAAATCTGCCCCTTGGCCAAGGCCCCCGCCTGGTACGCCGAGCGGGTCACCCTCCACCTCAGCGAGGCGCAGACGACCGAGAAACGGCTCAGTGACCTGCGGGACCTGGTCCAGCAACATCCCGGCTCCACTCCCCTGCACTTCTGCGTCAATTTCCCCACCGGTGAACGGGTCTTCCTGCGCGCCGACGGGGCCTTCGGCGTCCACGCGGGCCATGGTCTCCTCCACGGCATGACCCACATCTTCGGCGAAGGATCCGTCTTCGTTCAGAGCCTCCAGGACCCCTGCAAGTTCCCGCGCCGCAGCGCCAACCGCTTCCCCCCACGTCGCGCGGGCAACTGACCCCCTCGGCGTCCGAACGGGGGAAAAGCCGTCACGGGCGGAAAAACCCGGGTCCCCTCACTCCTGGGTAAACCACTGCACTTCGACGCGGCGGTTCTGGTCCATGTCCTTTCCGAGCGGTTCGCGCCAGCCAAGACCGACGCTTTCGATGCGGGCCGGGTCGACCTTCTGTTTTTCCACGAGGGCGGCGGCGACGGAATCGCAGCGGTCCTTGCTGAGCTGGACAGCGCGCATGGCCATGCGCTGCACCAGGGCGGGCCCGCCCTGACGCTGGAACTCCCCGACCCTGGAATCATCGACATGCCCGCGCAGCAGCAGAGTGGAGCCCGGACTGATGCGCAACATGTCCGCCATGTATTTCAGGTCGGCAAGGTTCCCCGGACTGGCCAGATCGAGCTTCGCGGAGTTGGGCTCGAAAAGGAAACGGATATCCCGCGAAAGCACCGGAGTCTCGAGATTCGTCTCCAAGGTGCGGATCAGGCGTATCTCCGCCTTCTGTCCCGCGAAAAGCCCCTCCGTGCGGATCGCCTGGAGGGCGGAAAGGTCGGTGAACCGTTCGGAGGGGATCGGGCGGGGGATCAGCCCCGGGCCATAGGCCATGACGGAGGACTCGTAGATGTAGGGATAGCTGCCGGCGGCATCGATCGTGCCCGCGAAGAACTGTTCGTTTTCGGGCAGATTCGCGAGGTGAACTTTCTCCAGCTCGGGAAGCACCTCGTCCACCTCCCAGCCGAAGGCCTTGGCGAGTAGGGGCACGTGCGCGGCGGCATCCTCTCTCACCCGTCGATTTCCCTCCAGAAGCCCCTCGACCAGTCCCCGCACCTTCTCCGGATGCCGGGTGGCGAACCCCTTGTTAAGCAGGAGGATGTCCGCGACCACCAACAAGTTCCGGTTCGTTATCAGAAGCCGGGCCGCAGCGCCTCCCGCCTCCAGCACCTCGCCTGTCTTCGGGTCCCAGGTCACGCAGCCGTCGATGCGGCCCCTTCCCGCCTTGAGGTCCCGCAGAAACAAATCCCCCGCCCCGAAGGAATCCGCCGTGGCCAGCAGATTGATCTTCCCTGGGTCCCTCCGGGCATCCACTCCTTCCAGCAGATTCACCTCCAGCCCCGACTGCTGTCCCAGGAAACGAACCAGAAAATCCGCCTCATTGAACTGCGCCGTCGCCAGCGTGCGCCCCTTGAGGTCATTGAGACTTTTGATTTCTGAACGCACCACGATGCCGTCCGCACCACGCGAAAATCCAATGAGCGCGGGCACCACCGCCTGCAACTGCGCCCCATAGAGGGGCAGCACATCCACCGTCGTCACCGACGCCGCCATGCGCCCACTGTTCAACCCCGACCAACTGTCCTCCTCCGACAGAGTCAGACGCACCTTGAACCCATGCCGGCGAAAAAAAACAGAGTCCTCGTTCGGCTCCAGCCCGCCATTCGCCACGATGAGGCCCGAATATCCGGCGTACTCGCTGATGTCGACCTCCACGATATTGTCCTTCGGTTCGTAGGCCGCAGCGGCGCGCAGCCGGGGAACGCTGTCGCGCGCCTCCACGACCTCTGCGTCCCGCGCGAGGAGGTCCAGCACGCTCTCCTGCCCCCGTGTCTGCGAAAGGGACAACAAAAATAACAAAAGGGGCAGCAAGGCTTTCATGGAAGGGACTCCGGGCGGGGGAGGGAGGATGGAAAAAGGTCGGCGGGCGCGGCGTCGTCCTCGGCCCCCAGGATGATGCCAGCGAGGGGATCATCGGTGAGCGCGGAGACGTCCGTGGTGAACCGCGCGAGATTCTCCTCGGTCTGCCGAAGCCGGGCCAGCTCGGCAATACCCTGATTCAGCCGCACCCGCTCCAGGTCCAGCGCCACCTTCTCGCGGAGGCGTCCCAGCCCGTCGATGTCCCGCAGCACCGAGCGCTCCAACTGCTCGAGGCGCGCCACCGCGTCGCGGTAGGCGGCGGCCAGATCACGGCGGGAGCTGAGGAACTGTTCGGCGGCGGCCTGCACGGAGGCGGCCTGCTCGCGGGACAACTCGCGGCCGGCGAAGCGGAGGGGCCATCGGTCCTCGTCCTCGGCACGATCCACGGCCGCGGCCAGGCGACGGCGCAGATTCCCGATCTCGTCCATTCGCAGGACGAGCCCTCCGGAGCGCTGCTCCACCTCCCCGCGGCGCACGCGCAACTCCTCGCGCTTCGCCTCACGGATCCGGATCTGTTCGCCGATGCGGTCCAAAGCGTGGCGCAGGTATCCCTCGGGATCGGCGGAGATGCGCTCGGGTGTCCAGGGGATCGCGACAGGCGTGGGCGGAGGGGGCTCCGTGACACGAGCCTGCCGCCCGCAGGCCACGAGGGCGGCGCAGAGCAGCAGGATCGGAGGAAACCGGGTCACTCGGCCATGATCTCGTTGAATTCCATGTCATCGACGACGAGGGCCGACTGCTCGGCGAGTTCCTCCAGGGTGACCGGGCCTTCCGACCCGCCCACGCTGCCGATGGTCGCCTGCAACACGCCCTTGATCGAGGCGAGGCGGTCCGTCAGCTCATCGGTGAGCTTTTCCACCTTGAGGATTTCACGGCTGGTGCGGATCTCGGCGAGCTGGTTCTGGGTTTCGGTGCGGGCCTCCAGCACCTTGCCCAGCTGCACATCGACCTTCCTGAGACCCGCCTCGACCTTGGCCAGCAGATTCTCCTGCCCGGCCACCTGGCGGTGCAACGCAACAATCTGCCGCTTGGCCCCGTCAGCGTCCAGGCTTCTTCCCTGCCAGGACAGCGGCCAGCTCCCCCCCGCCTCCCCTTGGGTGTACAGGTTCTTCAGCTCCCCCAGCGCCTTGGCACCAAGCTGGATTTTGCTTTTCGCCTCGCCCAGTGTGTTGCCCAGGCTCGCACGGTTTTGTGCCAGGGAAATCTCGCTCGCCTTCAGCCCCACCAGCGCCCGGTTCGCCTCTTTCTCACAGAAATCGAGGTAGTTCTCGGGATCCTTCGCGATATTCTCCGGTGTCCAGTGGGCGTACTGGTCCGCCGCCGCGTCGATGCGGGTCCGCCATACGTCACTCGTGAAATACGCGACGCCGATCGCCGCCACGAGCACCACCACCACCGCCACCACAATTCTCACCGCTCCTGCCTTCGATTGTTCCGGATTCATGCTGTCTCCTTCGGGGTTGAACTTCCTTCCGGATGTAAGCCCCCGCACCCGCCATGTCAAGGGAATCAACCTCCCCGCGTCCGCGAACACATTTTCATTGCCAACCCGGCCGCAAAGCGTTTTAGTTGGGCATTCCACCCCCTTTCGGAGACCCACCATGCGCCGTCTGTTTTTTGTGCTCGCCCTCGCCCTCCCCCTTTTCGCCTCCGCCCAGCGCCTGAACGTCTACAAGGGCGACTACGAGGTCGCCGGTTCCGGAAGTTTCGACCTTGCCCAGCTTGGCATGGACCTGCGCTTCGGCGCCTTCATCCGCAACTACCTGCAAATCGGCGGAAACGTGGAGTGGCTGGACACTGACAGCCTCACCCGCTCCTACTTTGGCGGCTACGCCCTCCACCTCTACGAAACCCGGACCTACCTGCTTCCGTACATCGGGGCCGGGCTGGGCCTGGGCTCGCTGGAGGCCGACTCCGGCTTCAGCGAATCCGGCCTCGAACTGAGCTTTTTCTTCGGGATGAAATACTTCCTGACGGATAACGTGGCGGTGAACACGGAGGTGCGCCTGGGCCTGAGTTCTGCGGACACGTATCTCAGCGACGACCGGGCGGAGTCGAACGACATCGCGGTGAGGATCGGCCTGAGTTATCTCTGGTAACCGCGACATCGTGTTTGGGCAGGAAGGTGGCGATCCTGCCGATGGCGGTCCCTTCTCCCAGACGTGAGGGCACCTGAAGAACAAGGCCCGAAGGATCGGCCCTCGGGGAAAGAGGTGGAGAGAACCTGCACCCCTCTTCTAAGTCGCACAAACCCCTTCTCCCATCTCCAGCCTCCACAACCGCCCCGTCCCACTAAGACGGAAAAAGCCGTCCAAGGTACTCAATCGCCGCCACGGCCGTCCTCGAGGGGACGGCGCCGGTTGAAGATCATCACCAGGGGCGCGCCTTCCAAACCGAAGGCCTGCCGGAGGCAGCGCTCCAGATATTTCCGGTACGCCTCGGGCAACAGGCTCGGACTGTTGACGAAAATCTTGAGCCGGAGAGGGCGGGCCCCCACCTGGGTGGCATAGTACATCTTCAGCCGTCTCCCCTTCACCATCGGGGGGGATGTTTTCTGGAACGCCTCTTGGAGGACCCGGTTGAGCACCCCGGTGGAAAGTTTCTTGGAAAGGTTGCCCGCCACCTCCCCGATCATCTCCACCATGCGTTTCATGTTGTAGCCGTTGACGGCCGACCCAAACAGGATCGGAACATGGTCCAGGTAGGGCAGCTCTCGCCGCAAAGCCTCCTCGTATTGCCGCTGGGTGGTCACCCCCTCGGCCAAGTCCCATTTGTTCACAACCACGATGCAGCCCGCCTCCGCCTCCCGGATCAACGACAGAATCTTCTTGTCCCTCACCGTCGGCCCTTCCGAGGCGTCCAGCACGAGCAGCGTCACATCCGCCTCCGCGATCGCCTTCTCCGTCCGCAGGTTGCTGTACTTGTCCACCGCCTCCTTCACCTTCCCCCACTTGCGGAGACCCGCGGTGTCGATCAACTTATAGTGCCGCGCAGACGGCCCACTCCCCACCTGGAAGGGCACCTCGATACTGTCCCTCGTCGTTCCCGCCACCGGGGACACGATGACACGATCGGCCTTGATCAGGCGGTTGATGATGCTGGACTTGCCGGCGTTCGGTCGGCCCACCACCGCCACCCGAATGGGATCCCCCACCGTCACGTTCGCCTCCTCCGGAAGCTCGGCCACGATCTCGTCAAGCAGCTCGCCAATGCCACGGTTGTGCAACGTGCTGACCGATCGCACCGGAAAGGCGTAGCGGTTGAATTCGACCGCCGCGGCATCCAGCGTCTCGTTGTCGGCCTTGTTGGCGACGAGCCAGACCGGCCGACCCGATTCGCGCAGGCGCTGCGCGACCTCGTCGTCCAACGGGTGAGTCCCCCGCATCACATCCACCACAAAGAGGATCAGTCCTGCATCCTCGATGGCCACCCCCACCTGCTCAAGAATGCCCGCATCGATCGCATCGGCGGCCCCCGCCTTGTCCAAGTAGCCGATTCCGCCAGTGTCAATGATCGTGAAGCGCTCGTCCCGGGCGGTCACTTCGGCACTCAGGCGGTCACGGGTGACGCCGGATTGCTCGTGGACAATCGCGACCCTCCTTCCGATCAGGCGGTTGAACAGGGAGGATTTGCCCACGTTCGGGCGGCCCACGATGGCGACGGTTCGGTTGGAAATCATCGGAACCCCCTATCAGGAAGCCCCGGCCATGGGAAGGATGAAAGGGAGGGATCGTCGGCGGGCACGGCGAAATTGCAGGAAAAGACTTGCCACAGGCGATGGAATCGGGCAGGATGCGCGACCTTTTCGGCCGCCCCACGCGGCGGACAATCTCAACCCCCCACACGGAGCACCCCCATGGGCACCGGACGCACCTTCAACAAAGTGAACATCACCCGCCCCCGCAAAGGTGGCGCGCGCAAGACGAACCGCCAGAACACGCAGCGCAAACGCCTGCTCAGCCTCGGGGCGGATCCCGCCGCCGTCGCGAAGCTCAACCCCCGCGAGGTGCGCGAACTGCTCAAGCGTCCTGCGGAGATCGCCCCAGCCCAGTGATGTTGACCGGGGGCTTCCGCCGCGTTTCGGGATTTGACACCGGGGCGGCGTCCTCCTAGAGTTCCCGCATGTCCTCCTTCTTCTCCCGACGCTTCGGCTTTAACCGCTCCCGCAAGAAAGACATCCCCGGCGGCCTATGGATCAAGTGTCCGGGCTGCACCGAGATGCTCTACCAGCAGGACCTTGAGCGCAACCTGCAGGTCTGCCCTGCCTGTGCGCACCACTTCCCGATGAGCCGGGCCGAACGAATCGCCATGTTCTCCGACGAGGGAAGCTTCGAGGAGTGGGATGCGGCGATGGAGAGTCTGGATCCCCTGCAGTTCACCGGAACCGACTCCTACGAGGCCAAACTCAAGTCCAACCAAGCCAAAACCGGCTACAAGGACGCCGTGAGCATCGGGCAGGCCACGCTGGACGGCCGCCCCATCGCCCTCGGCGTCATGGATTTCACCTTCCTCGCCGCCAGCATGGGCTCCGTCGTCGGCGAAAAAATCACGCGCCTGATCGAAAAAGCCAGCGAACTCGACCTCCCGGTCGTTCTCGTCTGCGCCTCGGGAGGCGCCCGCATGTACGAGGGCATGCTCAGCCTCATGCAGATGGCCAAGACCAGTGGCGCCCTCGCCCGCCACGCCGAAAAAGGCCTCCCCTACCTCCCCATTCTCACCCACCCCACCACGGCCGGCGTCATGGCCAGCTTCGCCACCCTCGGCGACGTCATCCTCGCCGAACCCCAGGCCCTCATCGGTTTCGCAGGACCCCGCGTCATCAAGGAAACCACCCTCCAAGATCTCCCGGAAGGTTTCCAGCGCTCCGAATTCCTCCGCGACAAGGGCCTCATCGACCGCGTGGTGCCGCGCGGGGAACTCCGGGCCCTCGTCGCAGACCTCCTCAACGCCTTCATGGCCGCACGCAGCGCCTGAGCGCAGCCCCGCGCCTTCTCCACATCCCCACCCTTGTTCCAATGGGAGGGGACTCCAGAAAAGGAAGATCAGGGAGGCTGGCCACCCCTCCGCCCCAGACAAGGGCACGGAGGGGAAACAGGCCCGGCCCCCTCAGCCGTGGCGCTTCGCGAAGTCCGCCATGAACGCCACCAGCGCATCCACGCCCTCTTCCGGGAAGGCGTTGTAGATCGAGGCGCGGATGCCGCCGACCGAGCGGTGCCCCTTCAGGCCGTCCATGTCGTGTTTCTTCGCCTCCTTCACAAAAAGATCCTCCAGCTCCTCGCTGGGAAGGCGGAACGTCACGTTCATCGTCGAACGGTATTCCGGCAGGGCCGTCCCCCGGTAGAAACCCGCATCGATCGCCGCGTACAGCTTGTCGGCCTTCCTCTGATTGAGGGCCTCCATGGCGGCAACCCCGCCTTTGGCCTTGAGCCAGCGGGTGACGAGGCAGAGCATATAAATCGAAAACGTCGGCGGGGTGTTGTACAGCGACTGGTTCTCGATATGGGTCTGGTAGCGGAACATCGAGGGGAGGTTCGCGGGGGCTCGCTCGGCGAGGTCCTTGCGGAGGATCACCAGGGCCACGCCGGAAGGTCCCAGGTTTTTCTGGGCGCCCGCGTAGATCAGACCGAACTTCGACACATCCAAACGCCGCGAGAGAATGTCCGACGACATGTCACAGACCAACGGGGCCTCCGACTCCGGGAACACCTTGAGCTGCGCGCCCGAGATCGTCTCGTTGCTCGTGCAGTGCAGGTAGGCGGCCCCCGGAGTGAGTTTCAACTCCGCCTGCGTTGGGTGCCGGGTCGGGATGTCCTTCCCGCAGTTCGCCGCCACATTCACCTTGCCCAGCACAGAGGCCTCTTCGATCGCCTTCTTTCCCCACGCCCCCGAATTGATGTAGTCCGCCGTCTCCCCGGCCCCCAGCAGGTTCATCGGCACCAGGCAGAACTGCGTGGTCGCCCCCCCTTGCATGAACAGGATCTCGTGCGTTTCCGGCACCGAAAGCAACTCGCGGAAATTCGCCAGCGCCTCCATGTGCACCGCATCATACTGCTTGCCCCGGTGGCTCATCTCCATGATCGACATGCCACTGCCCTGGTAGTCCACGAGGTCGCGCTGCGCCTCCTGCAGGGTTTCAAGAGGAAGGATAGCGGGACCGGCGCTGAAATTGAAGATGCGACGCATGGACGGGACTCCTGGGGATTCGGGTGGAGCCGCCTCTTTATCCGGGTTTCGCCCCGGTTCAAGCCGGAACGGTCAGTCGAGTTTGCCCGCGTCGGGCCGGTCCCCGCTCAAGGCCCCCTGTCCGGACTGGATCCACTCGTTGACTTTTGTCTGGACTTGGGTGACCACGGCATCGTCGGGGGTGACCCAGAGTTCGCCCCCGAGGAAGAGCAGGGTCGCCACGGTGAGACCGCGGATGGGACCGTTGTCGGCAAACAACAATCCGTAAACCAGAGAGTAGGGCGGGAAAAACACGGCGATGACCCCCTGCATCATGTCTTGGACGAAGGCGTCGATCACGAGGACGACGAGCAGGGAGACAACGAGGATCGCGCGCACGAACACGAACTGTTGCGGATCCAGAATCTCCATTTTGGCGAACTGGTGGTAGAGCAGGCCGCCTAGGACGATGGCTGCCAGCAGGAAGGTGCCCACACTGCCCATCAAAAAGTTCCCGCCCTTCTTCTTTTTCACGCGACGGCGGTGTTTTCGCTCCTGGCGGTTGGGTTTGCGCTCGGCCTCGGCCCGCATCCGGTCGACGGGAGGGGGGGGGGCTTCGGTTTTCTTCTTGAACTCCAGCTTGGGGCCGGGGGGCATCAGGGGGGGATCGTCGTCGTACATGGGTAAGGAACCTGGGGCGGTCGCCGGAAAGGCTTGAGGTCAGGGACAGAGACGGAGAAGCTCGTCAACCGTGGCCTGGACGCGCCGTCCATGGGCCGAGCTGGAAAAGCCCTCGTCCTCGAAAAGTTCGAGGGTGGCGCCGCCAACGGCGGCAAGGGTGGGGGCGACCACGACGCCGATGTTCTGGAGGAGGGTGCGCAGAGCCCAGAGCGAACGAAGGCCCCCGAGGGGACCGGGAGAGGCGGAGAGCAGTCCAGCCACCTTTCCATGGAACACACTCAGCGGACGGGGGTCGCCCGCTCCCGCCCGCGAGGCCCAATCCATCGCATTGATCAACAACGGTGTCGGGAAGGAGTTGTACTCCGTGGACGCAATGAGGAACCCATCCGCTTCCCTCAGGGCCTCCTTCAGGTCGACCACAGCGGGTGGAAGTCCGTGGGCCGCCTCCAGGTCTCCGTCGTACAGGGGAAGTTGCAGCGCGCGCAGGTCGATCGTCTCCACGACCGCACCGGCCTCCTCGGCCATGGCTTCCGCTTTTTCGAGGAGTTTCACGTTCAGGGAGTTGAGGCGGGAGGATCCGGAGAAGGCAAGGAGGGTTTTCATCGTTCAGATTCCTATGTCGGCGAGGAAGGCGGAGGCGGCGGTGACCAGGTGGGAGGTTTGGTAGGGTTTGGTGAGGATGAGGTCGGGCTTGTTGTCGCCGAAGATCGACTCGGCCTCCTCAAGCGACTGCCCCGTGCAGATGATCACCGGCAACTTCGGGGACATCTCGCGGATCTGCTCGAAGGTCCGCCCCCCTCCCTGACCCGGCATCACCAGGTCCAGCACCACCAGCGCAATGTGCGGGTTCTTCGTCAGCAGGTGCATCGCCTCAAAACCATTCTCCGCCTGCAGGATCGGCTGGCCCAACGGCGACAGGCTCCTCACCGTCAGCTGCCGCACCACCGAGTCGTCGTCCACCACCAGAATGGCGGGCTCCTGGTTCGTCTCCCGCCGCGGCAACGCCGCGGCACTTCCCTGCACGGCGAGATCCTCCTCCGCGATGCTTTCCAACATCGGCGGCACAAACATCGCATTGTCCCTCATGAACCCCAGCAGGTCCGCCGGACGGATCAGGTACTTTCCTCCCGCCGTGCGGTACGAGGGCATGCGCCCATCCCGAATCCAACAACAGATTGTGTTGCGGCTGACCCCGCACAGGGTCGCCGCCTTGGGCGCCGACAGGAAAACAGGCTCGGGAAGCGATTCTTTCATGAATTCTCACTAGGGGTGTTTGTGGGACTCCATTAAGTACGATTTACTCCCAATGTGCAATCCTAGAATACGGCCGGAGGGTTTCTTCTTTTTTTTGGGCGGGAGCCATGGCATGGCGGGGGCATGACTCCGACGCACCGCCGCCTGCACGCGATTTCCTACTCCCGCCGCGGCCTGCTTCTGTCCTGCGGCCTGCTCCTGTTCGTCGGGACCCTCCTGGCGGCGGTCCTCCTCCCGGCCCTATCCTCCGGGGAGGCCGATAGGGCACCCCCACCCCCCTCCGATCCGCTGGAGGAAATCAACCACTTCTTTATGTGCCTGGAGGCCGAAGAGCCGACGTGGGAAGAGGACGGCGGCGTGGCCGCGCCGCCCCTCGGTCTCCCGGCGTGGCAGGGCGAATGGACCGAACACCTCCGCCGCCTGACCGAGGAGGAGCCTCCGCGGGAAGGCGCCGCGCTCGCGCTGGGCCGTTGGCTGGCCCTGAAGGCCCGCTATGCGGAGGCGGCGGAGGTACTCGAACGCGCAAACCGCCTGACCCCTCATCCCCTCCTGCGCCGCGCCCTCCTCGAAACCCTCTTCCAGGGAGGCCGGCTCAGCGAAATCGAACAACTGGCCGATGACCCGCTTTTCGCCGCAGAGATGGAACCGCATTTCCGCCTGCGGGTGGCGGAACGCCGCCGCGACTGGCGCTCCGTGCTGCGGCATTACCCCGCGGCCGCGTACTCCAACCAACGCCCCGAATGGGTGGCCTTCGCCTTGGCGGGCGCCCTGGTCTGGGGCGGCATCCTGCTGAATCTCCGGAGTGCAGGGCCTCGCCTCCCCTTCCTCCTCCTCTCTCTCGCCGCCTTCGCGCTCGGCGTGCTCTCCACCTGCCCCACGGTCATTGCCCTCATGGCCTTCGATCCCACGCTCGGCCTCGATGACGAAGCCGGCTTCCTCCCCGCACTGCTCTACAACCTCCTCTCCGTCGCCCCACGCGAAGAGGGCTTCAAGCTCCTGGCTTTCCTGCCCCTCCTGGTTTTTCTTCCGCGGCACGCCACCACGGCCGACCTCCTCGTGCTCGGCGGCATGGTCGGTCTCGGCTTTGCGGCGGAGGAGAACCTCAGCTACCAGCTGCGGAGCGCCTTCGGAGGCGTGCAAACCAGCCGTCTGGTCACCGCCAATTTCCTGCACATCTGCCTGACCGGCGCGAACGCGCTTGCGGCGACCCGGGCCCTGCGTGCCCCGCGCCGCTGGGGACAGGAGGCCCTCGTCACCTTCGCCCTCACCCTCGCCCTCCACGCCCTCCACAACGCCCTGCTCACTGCGCCCGTCCCCGGCTGGGGCGACCTCTCCTCCTTCTCCGGGACCGTCCTGATTGGCTGCGGCTACCTCTTCTTCCGTGAATTTCCGGCCTGCTCCCGGGACGGGGCTCGGCCGGTATCCCTGCTCGCCAGGCTTCTCTGGGGAATCTGTCTCCTCTTCACCCTGGAACTGGCGGACCTCTGCCTCCGCATGCCCTTCCCCCTCACCCTTGCCTGGATAGGCCAGACCGCCCTCGCGGCCGGCGGAGGGGCCCTGGTGTTCCACCACCTCGTGGGCGAAACGATCGGAGACTGAACGGGCGCTCAGAACCTCAGCCGGAACGTCACCGCGTAATCCAAATCCCCCGTGCTGAAATCAAACACATCCCCCCACGACTCAAAAGGGTAATACGCCCCAACCCCCACCATCACCGCCGAACCCAACGGCACATTGATCGCACCATGCATCTGGTAATACAGGTCGCCCCACTCGTTGTCCTCCTCACCCACCATGTAGTCCTTCAACACCGACACCCCGAACTCAAACAACCCGTCCACCGCCAACAGCCCAATCTCCGGGGTCACCACCCCATCCACCCCCTCCGCACCCACATCCTGCGAACCCGTCACCCCCAGTCGCCACGCCCCCATCCCATCAAACAAGTCCAGAAAAACCCCGTAGGACACGTCATCCTTGCCATAGGGCCGATCCGGAAACGTGTCGGAACGGTTGTCATGCCGCTTCGCAATCAGCGTCAGATCCCCCGCGGCGAACGAGGCGAGGGCAAAAAAAGCGAGGCTGGCAACAAACTGGCGCATACGGATCTCCGGTAGGGTTTCACCTTCTGTTGAACGACTCCCCGTGTTTTGCAAGCCCGAATCCGGGAGGGGCTTGCTTTCCGGAGTCCGGAAACCGAACCTCCTCCCCTTTCCGCTCCCCGGAACCTCGCCAGCGCTCAGGCCTTCTCCCCGCGGCGAATTCCTGCTATGGAGAGGCCATGGCTTTGCTCGGTGTCAGTTCGCTCCGCATCTCCTTTGGCGGCCCTCCCCTGCTGGAGGACGTCTCCTTCACCCTCGATCGCGGCGACCGAGCCTGCCTGCTCGGGCGCAACGGCGAGGGCAAGTCCACCCTCCTCCGCATCCTCGCCGGCACCGAAAAACCCGACGCCGGCGTCCTCTCCTTCGAATCGGGGGCCCGCGTCGCCGTCCTCTCCCAGGTCTTCCCCTCCGAACAGCCCGGCAACGTCCGCGAACTCATCGAGGCCGCCCACCCCGACCACGCCCTCGACCCCGACTTCGCCCTTCGCCTCGACAAACTCCTCTCCCAGTTCTCCCTCGCCGGCGACGAACCCTTCGACTCCCTGTCGGGCGGCCAGAAACGCCGCGTCCTGCTCGCCCGCGCCCTCGCCGGCGACCCCGCCGTCCTCCTGCTCGACGAACCCACCAACCATCTGGACCTCGACGGCATCCAGTGGCTGGAACGCTTCCTCCCCCGCTTTCCCGGCGCCGTCCTTTTCGTCACCCACGACCGCGCCTTCCTCCGCGCGGCGGCCACCCGCATCTTCGAGCTCGACCGCGGACGCCTCCGTACCTGGGACTGCCCTTACGACCGGTTTCTCGTGCGCCGCGAGGAACAGCTCGCCGCCGAAGAGAAACAGAACGCTCTCTTCGACAAGAAACTCGCCCAGGAGGAACGCTGGATCCGCCAAGGCATCAAGGCCCGCCGCACCCGCAACGAGGGACGCGTCCGCGCCCTCCTCGCCCTCCGCCGCGAACGCCGCGAACGCCGCGAACGCGTCGGCAATGCCCGCCTCCAGCTCCAGGAAGCCGTCCGCGGCGGACAAAAGGTCATCGAAACCCAGGACCTCTCCTACGCCTGGGACGGCCTCCCCATCGTACACAACCTTTCCACCCTCATCTGCCACGGCGACAAGGTCGGCATCATCGGCCCCAACGGCTGCGGCAAAACCACCCTCCTCCGCCTCCTCCTCGGGCTCCTCCCCCCCTCCTCCGGGTGCGTCACCCTCGGCACGGGCCTCCACATCGTCTACTTCGACCAGCACCGCAGCCACCTCGACGACAACAAAACCCTCGTCGACAGCGTCGCCGACGGCAACGAATACGTCGAGTTCAACGGCCGCCGCCGCCACGTCATCAGCTATCTCGAGGACTTCCTCTTCCCCTCCTCCCGCGCCCGCGTCCCCGTCCGCGTCCTCAGCGGCGGCGAACGCAACCGCCTCCTCCTCGCCCGCCTCTTCGCACGGCCCGGCAACCTCCTCGTCATGGACGAACCCACCAACGACCTCGACATCGAAACCCTCGAACTCCTCGAATCCCTGCTCGTCGACTTCTCCGGCACCCTCCTCCTCGTCAGCCACGACCGCGCCTTCCTCAACAACGTCGTCACCTCCACCCTCGCCTTCGACCCCGACGGCGTCTGGCGCGATTACCCCGGAGGCTACGACGACTGGCTCGCCCAGCGCCCAGCACTCCCCACCCCCGCCCCACCCCCATCCCCCTCCGCGCCCCCCAAACCTACCCCCGCCGCCAAACCCCTCAACGGCAAAGAAAAGCGCGAACTCGACACTCTCCCCGACCAGATCGCAACCCTTGAATCCGAACTCGAATCCCTCGGCCAACGCATCGCCGAGCCCGCCTTCTACCAGCTTCCGGAAGCCGACCGCGCCGCCGCGCTGCGGCGCATCGACACCCTCCCGGGCGAGATCGACCGCCTGCTCCACCGATGGACCGAACTCGAGGAACGCCGTCCCGCCCTTGGAATCCGTTCTTGATTCGCCCCCCCGACGTGCTATCGGCTGGCCCATGCAACTTTCCGTCGTCGTGCCCGTCTATAACGAGGAGGAGAGCGTGGACCTGCTCTGCGATACCCTCCACAACGCCCTCAGCCCCCTCGGCCTCTCCTTCGAGGTCCTCCTCGTCGACGATGGCAGCCGCGATGCCACCTGGTCCAAACTCAAGGCAAACCAAAAGAAGCACCCGTACCTCCATCTCCTCCGCTTCCGCCGCAACTTTGGCCAAACCGCCGCCATGGCCGCCGGCATCGCCCACGCCACCGGCGATGTCATCGTCACTATGGACGCCGACCTCCAGAACGACCCCTCCGACATCCCCCTGCTCCTGGCCGCCATGACCGAGGAGGTCGACGTCGTCAGCGGCTGGCGCAAGGACCGGAAAGACCGTTTCCTCGACCGCCGCCTTCCCTCCATGCTCGCCAACGGCCTGATTTCCAAAATGACCGGCGTGCACCTGCATGACTACGGTTGCACCCTCAAGGCCTACCGGCGTGAGGTCATCCACGACGTCCGCCTCTACGGCGAAATGCACCGCTTCATCCCCGCCCTCGCCCACTGGGTCGGCGGAAAAGTCGTCGAGGTGCCCGTCAACCACCATCCCCGCCGCTTCGGCACAAGCAAATACGGCATTGGGCGAACCCTGCGCGTCTTCCTCGACCTGCTCACCGTCAACTTCCTCCTCCGCTACAGCACGGGTCCCATGCAGATCCTCGGAAAAATCGGGCTCCAGCTTGGGGTGCTCGGCGCCCTCCTGCTCGGGGGCATCTTCAGCCTGAACCTCCTCGCCACCCTCCTCGAGACCCCCCTCTGGGGCTGGGACCTGGTCAAACGCCCCGTCTGGCCGATCATGGGCTTCATGCTCCTAGGCTTCGGCATCCAATTCATCGGCCTCGGTCTGCTTTCCGAGATGATGATCCGCACCTACCACGAGTCGCAGGACAAGCGCATCTACTCGATCCGCGAGGAGATCCCCCCGGGCGGCCGCGACTGAGCCGCCGCCATGCCCTCCTCCCCCTGGCTCCTCCTGGTCAACGCCCTGCTCGTCACCGGCGTCCTCCTCTGGATCAGCCTCCTGCTCGACCTCCGCCCCGTCCTCCACCGCCTGCGGGAAGGCGCCGCATGGCTCGGCTGGCGCCCCCTCCCCAACGAACTGCCCCGCCTCACCGGCTGGGCGCTGGTGCTCGGCCTCCTCCTCCAGCGCATCTTCCTCCCCCTGCTCGAGGGGGGCCACACCCTCCTGCTGCTCTCCGCCTCCATCTTCCTCTTCCAAGGAATCGTCTCCGCCATCGTCCTCGCACGCCTCCACTTCCACCGCATTCCCACCTCTGAAGCCTTCGGCCTCTCCTCTCTCCCCCGCCCCTCCGACCTCCTCTGGGGCCTCGCGGGCTACTGCCTCGCCCTCCCCCTCGTCGTCTATGGCGGCATCCTCTCCCAGTTCCTCCTCGAATCCCTCGGCCTCCCCACTCAACCTCAGCAAGTCCTCCAAAACCTCCGCGACCTCCGCGGGCCCGCCACCTGGACCCCCGTTTTCCTTCTTGTCGCCGGCCTCGTCCCCTTCCTCGAAGAACTCCTGTTCCGCGGTGTCCTCTTCACCTGGCTCGCCCAAACCCTCGGCCCCCTCCGCGCCCTCCTCCTCCAAGCCTTCTTCTTCGCCCTCATCCACAACCACGCCTCCGGCTTCCTCGGACTCTTCTCTCTCGCCCTGCTCCTCGGCCTCCTCCTCCTCCACACTCGCCGCCTCTGGGTCTGCATCGCCCTCCACGCCCTCTTCAACGCCGCCTCCCTCGTCCACCTCCTCCTGCTCCCCCAGGGTCCGCTCCCATGACCGGACTCCACCTCAGCCACTCCGAGGCCGACACCCGCGCCCTCGCCGCTGCCCTCCTCCCTCACCTGGCCCCCGGCGACGTCCTCCTCCTCCACGGCGACCTCGGCGCAGGCAAATCCTGTTTCGTGCGGGGCCTCGCCGAAGCTCTCGGCTGGAACGGACCCGTCACCAGCCCCACCTTCTCTCTGGTCCAAGAATACCCCACCAGCCCCCCCCTCGTCCACGCCGACCTCTACCGCCTCACCGACCCCGAACAGGTCTGGGACACCGGCCTCGGGGAAATCCTCGACGCCCCACTCCTCCTCGCCGTCGAATGGTCCGAACGCGTCCCCGCCCTCTGGCCTCCCCACGCCTGGCACATCTCCCTCCTTGCCGACCCCGACGACCCGGACACCCGCCGCATCCACATCCACAGGGAGCCCCGCCCATGAGCGCCATCCTCGCCCTCGAATGGAGCACCCGCCGCGTCTCCGCGGCCCTCGACTGCCCACGCCTCGAAAAACACCTCTTCCTCGACCGCTTCCACGCCCCCGACGCCCTTGCCCTGCTCGAATCCCTCCTGACCGACGCCGACGTGCCCCCCAGCGGTCTTTCCGAAATCCGCGTGGGACGGGGCCCCGGCAACTACTCCGGCATTCGCCTCGCCTTCGCTTGGGCGATTGGCGCCGCGGCCCCCGGGCACATCCGGCTCCGCGCCCTCTCCTCGGGCGCCGCCCTGGCCCAACGCCTCCAGCGCACCCACCCATCGAATCTCCTCATTCTGGGCGACGCCCGCCGTGGCATGGGCTGGGGCGCCGAGTTTCCCCCCGGCTTCACCCGCGCCCACTGGCAACTCCTTCCTCCCGCCGAATGGACCGCACGCGCCGCCGGACTCCCGGCCCACAGCGCCGAACCCGAACGCCTCCCCCACATCCCCCACCTCCACATCAGCTACCCCACCGCCCTCGACCTCCTCGACGCCCAGGCCCTGGAGGAGGCCCCCCTCGAACCTCTCTACCTCCACCCCCCCGTCGGCTGACCCCAAGGAACCCGCGACAACCGAATCCACCCCCCTCCGGCTCTTTTGAATTGTCCAAGAGCCAGAAATGGTGCAGGGTACTCGCTCACCATGAGCGACCCTTCCCTCCTGGAACGCGCACGTTCCTACCTCCTGACCGATGTGGACCAGCTCCGCCGCGTGGCCGAAACCCCCGATCCCGCCATCGCTGAAGCCGTCCCCCTCCTCGCCGACACCCTGCGCGCAGGCGGCAAGCTGATCTTCTCCGGCATGGGCAAAAGCTACCACATCGGTGCCAAGGCCGCCGCCACCTTCACCAGTACCGGCTCCCCCTCCGTCCTTCTCCACCCCGCAGAAGCCCCCCATGGCGACCTCGGCATCCTGCGCGACGGCGACGCTGTGCTCCTCCTCAGCTACAGCGGCGAATCCCGCGAGGTCATCCGTCTCGTCCCCTTCCTCCGCCGCGCCCGCGTCCGCATCCTCGCCATCACCGGCTCGGCCGATAACACCCTCGCCCGTCTCGCCGACCTCTCCATCCGCGTCCCCATCGAACGCGAGGCCTGCCCCTTCAACCTCGCCCCCACCACCAGCGCCCTCGTCACCCTCGCCGTCTGTGACACCCTCGCCATGCTCGTCCACGAGGAACTCGGCTTCACCCGCGAGGCCTACCGACAGCTCCACCCCGCCGGCGCCATCGGCGAATCCCTCCAGCTCCGCGTCGCCGACATCATGCGCACCGGCGAACGCCTGCCCGTCTGCCTCGGCTCCCACACCCTCCAGCAGGCCGTTCTCGAAATGACCCGGCGCAAGGCCGGCGCCGTCGGCGTCGTTGACCCACATGGCATCCTCGCCGGCATCTACACCGACGGTGATCTGCGGCGCACGCTCACCCGCAACATCGATCTCTCCTCCGCGCATCTCGCCGACCACATGACCCGCTCGCCCCTCGCCCTCCGCCCCTCCGACCCCGCCTCCGAGGCCCTCCGCCTCTTCGAACGCCACGCCATCGACGACCTCCTCGTCGCCGATGACGAAGGCCGCCTCGTCGGCATGGTCGACCTCCAGGATATCCCCAAACTGAAAGTCTTCCGGGAGGACGCGTGACCGCCGCCCAGTCGATCCTGCTCGGCATCGTTGAGGGCCTCACCGAATACCTTCCCGTCAGCAGCACCGGCCACCTCCTCCTCGCCAAGGCCGCCCTCGGCCTCAACGGCGACCCCGCCGCCCAGGCCGCCATCGACGCCTACCTCATCGTTATCCAGATCGGCGCCATCCTCGCCGTCGTCTCCCTCTATTTCCCCCGCCTCTGGTCCATGTTCATGGGCCTCCTCGGCCGCGACAAAACCGGCCTGCGCCTCCTCATCAACGTCGTCCTCGCCTTCCTCCCCGCCGCCAGCGCCGCCCTCCTCTTCGAGGACACCATCAAGAGCCTCCTCTTCGGACTCTGGCCCGTCTGCGCCGCCTGGTTCGTCGGCGGCCTCGCCCTCGTCGTCTTCGGACACCGCTCCCGCGACCGCGAAGGCGAACCCGGACACACCCTCGACGACCTCACCCCCCGCCGCGCCCTCCTCGTCGGACTCTTCCAAGTCCTCGCCCTCTGGCCCGGCACCAGCCGCAGCCTCGTCACCATCCTCGGAGCCCGCGTCGCCGGCCTCACCCTCAAGGACTCCGTCCTCTTCAGCTTCCTGCTCGGCGTCATGACCCTCGGCGCCGCCACCGCCTACGACCTGCTCAAACACGGCCGCGAAATCCTCGACCAGGTCGGCGGCGGCAACCTCCTCCTCGGCACCCTCTGCGCCGGTCTCTCCGCCTGGGCCGCCGTCCGCGGCATGATCGGCTACCTCAAACGCCACGGCCTCGCCGCCTTCGGATTCTACCGCATCGCGATCGCCCTCGTCACCGCCGGACTCCTGCTCGCTGGCGTACTCACGCCATGATCGAATCCATTTTCTCGACCCTCTTTCCCGTCTTCGGCCTCATGCTCCTCGGCGGCCTCCTCCGCCACATCGGCTTCCTCGACCGCGCCATGGAGGACGCCATGAACCGCTACACCTACTGGATCGCCCTGCCCATCTTCATCGCCCTCGGCATGGCCCGTGCCCCGGCCATGGCCCCACCGGCCCTGCGCGGTACCCTCGCCCTCTGCCTCTGCACCCTCGCCCTCGTCGTCGCGGGCTACCTTCTCGCCGCCCTCCTCCGCCTGCCCAAACGCTCCCGCGGCACCTTCGTCCAGGCCGGCTTCCGCGGCAACCTCGCCTACATCGGCCTCCCCGTCATCGCCTTCGCCCTCCGCGACGACTCCGAGGCCACCCAAAAACTCGGCAACAGCCTCGCCATTCTCACCATGACCCCCACCGTCCTCCTCTACAACCTCCTCGGCGTCATGGTCCTCGAATGGGACCGCCGCCACCTCCAGGCCTCCCACCCCCTCCTCACCTGGTTCCGCTCCACCGCGCGCAATCCCCTCATCATCGCCTGCCTCCTCGGCGGCCTCTGGAACCTCCTCAAACTCCCCGTACCCGACCTCGCCCTCCGCAGCCTCTCCCCCCTCGCCGCCACCGCCTTTCCCCTCGCCCTGCTCGCCATCGGTGCCCGCATCCGCTCCCTCCCTTGGCATCAAACCGGACGAGGCCTCTTCGGTGCCTGCCTCGTCAAAAATCTCCTCGGCCTCCTCTTCGCCCACCTCCTCTGCCGCGCCCTCGGCGTCGACGAACTCACCCGCCTCATCGTGCTCGTCCTCGCCTCCACCCCCACCGCCGTCGCCTCCTTCGTGCTCGTCGACCAACTCGACGGCGACCGCGACCTAGGAGCCTCCACCATCGCCGGCACCACCCTCGCCTCCCTCCTCGGCCTCGCCACCGCCCTCTGGCTCGCTTGAAAAAGGGGAGGGGATGGGGTCTGGATTTTGATTGTTATACCTAAGCCCTGAACGCGGCTCCTACCCCATCCCCCTGCCTCCACCCGCGCTCCCGCATGCGCCGCGCTAGCTCCGCCAAAAAGCGCCCCTTCGGATACCGCACGGCCGGTGCCAGCCGCTGCTCCGGCGCGCTGTCCGTACACACCCGGAATACCGGCCGGTCCGCTGGAATCCGCCGCAGCGCCAACATCACAAACTCCAGATACGCCTCCTCCTCCAGCACCGGAAAAGGCGCCTTCAACCACCGCCGGCCCAGCGCTGAATCCCGCAGCACATGCAAATTATGCAGCTTGTAGCCGTCTGTGTCCTCCGCCACCAGCGCCTCCACGCTCTCCAGCATCTCGTCCGCACCTTCTCCCGGCAGACCAAACAACAGATGCGCGCACCTCAGAATCCCCGCCGCCCTCAATTCACGCAGCGCACGACGGCTCTCCTCCCACCCATGACGCCTCCGCACCCGCCGCAACGTCTCCTCCCGCGTGCTCTGCACTCCCAACTCCACCCACACTTCCCTTTCCCGTCTCCACTCCCGCAGCAGCTCCAGCATCTCCTCCGGCAGACAGTCCGGACGCGTCCCCAGACTGATCGACACAAACTCCGCACGCTCCAACTGCGGCTCCACCAGGGCCCGCAGTGCCTCCACCGACGCGTGTGTCGCCGTGTACGCCTGCACATACAATTGAAACAACTCCCCGCCATACCGCTCCCGCGCGAACGCCAGCCCACGCGACACCTGCTCCTCCACTGTTGCCGCATCCCCCAACTGACGCGCCCGAGCCCCATCCTCCCCACAGAACGTGCAGCCGCCACGCCCCTCCGCCGTCCGGTTCGGACAGCCCCAGCCCGGATCCAGCGGCACCCGGAACACCGGTTTCCCATACCGCCTCATCGCCCACGCCTTGTGCGTGAGCCACGGCTCCCCCATCGCCCGCTGATTCGCCACGCTCATCCCCGTCTCATACCACCCGCCCCGCCCTTGCCAAGTGCTTCCTTTCCCGATAAACAGCCCCCATGTCCTCCCTCCACGCCTCCGACCACTTCCTGCGCGCCTGCCGCGGCGAACGCACGCCCACCCCACCCGTCTGGCTCATGCGTCAGGCCGGCCGCTACATGCCCGAATACCGCGCCCTCCGCGCCCGCCTTCCCATTCTCGACATGATGAAGGACCCCGCCATCGCCACCGAGGTCACCCTCCAGCCCGTCGAAGCCTTCCCCCTCGACGCCGCCATCATCTTCGCCGACATCCTCACCCTCCTCGAACCCATGGGCCTCCGCCTCGAATTCATTCCCGGACGCGGCCCCGTCTTCCACAATCCTATCCGCGACGACGCCGACATCGCCGCCCTCCAACCCATCAACCCCACCCGCGACCTCGATTTCACCCTCGAAGCCCTCCGCCTCACCCGCGCCCGCCTCGCCGGACGCATCCCCCTCATCGGCTTTTCCGGAGCTCCCTTCACCCTCGCCTGTTACGCCATCGCCGGCGGCGGCAGCAAGGATTTCGACGAAGTCCGCGCCTGGATGTTCGCCGATCCTGCCCGCTGGTCCCGCCTCATGGACCGCCTCAGCGACGCCATCACCGCCTACCTCCATGCCCAGATCGACGCCGGAGCTCAGGCCCTCCAGCTCTTCGACAGTTGGGCCGGCTGCCTCTCCCCCGCCGACTACCAACGCTTCGCCGCCCCTTGGACCCGCCGCATCTTCGAATCCCTCGGCACCCGCGTCCCCCGCATCCATTTCTCCGCCAACGGCGGCCACCTCCTCGAACGTCTCGCCGACATGCCCATCGACGTCATCGGCCTCGACTGGCGCGTCGACCCCGCCAACGCCCTCCAACGCCTCGGCACCCAGCGCGTCCTCCAGGGCAACCTCGACCCAGCCCTCCTTCTCTCCTCCGACGACGCCGCCCTCTCCGCCGCCCGCGCCGTCATCGACGCCTTCCGCCCCGCCCGCGCCCACATCTTCAACCTCGGCCACGGCGTCATCAAAACCACCCCCCCCGAACGCGTCCGCCTCCTCATCGACGCCGTCCATTCACATCACGCTTGACGGGATGTGGGGCGTTTGAGAAATACCACGTATGTCGCGAAACATCGCGCCGCGTCCGCGCGGCACGGTTTCCCCCGTCGTGTGGGACTCTTTGGCGGCGTTCCTTCTCTGCACCGCCCTGGGTGTCAGACTCCATGTCGCCGCCGCATTGCAATACTGGGACATGCGCGACGCCGCCGTCGTTCAACTGATGTCCAAACACATCGCCGAAGGCCGTGACTTCCCCGTCTTCTACTACGGTCAATCCCACATGGGCAGCCTGGAGGCCCTCCTCGGCGGCCTCTTCGCCGCTCTTTTTGGCGTCAACGGACTCACCGTCGCCCTCGGCACCGTCCTCCTCGGAATCCTCGCCCTCGCCGCCGTCCACGCGATCACCCGCCACCTCGCAGGCCCCCGCGCCGGTTGCCTCGCCCTTCTCCCGCTCGTAGCCGGATCCGACACCCTGCTCTACCTCTCCTCCCACCCCCGCGGCGGATACACCGCCCTCCTGGCCTTCGGCCTCCTCGGCATTCTATTCACCCTCCGCTGGCGCGAACACCACCGCACACACGACCTCCTCGCCTGCGCCTTCTGCCTCGGACTCGCTTGGTGGTCCGGACAGCTCAGCATCGTCTTCTTCCCCGTCTGCGCCCTCCTCCTTCTGCCCGATCTCCGCCTCCTCCGCCCGCTCCCCCTGCTGGCTGCCCTCCTCGCCTTCCTCCTCGGAAGCCTCCCCTGGTGGCTTTGGAACCTCACCCACCACTGGCAGACCTTCGGACTCCTCACCAGCTTCGACGACCACCTGTTCTCCGACGGATTCCGCCACTTCGCCGAACGCCTCCCCATCGGCCTCGGCTTCAAACCCTGGCCCTCCCCCGCCGCCATCGCAGCCGCCTGCGCCTGCGCCCTCCTCTCCGTAGTCTCCATCGCCTCCCTTTTCCGCCGCTCCTACACACCCACCCTGCGACGCGGCGTCGCCTCCCTCGCGCTCCTTTTCCTCTCCATGCTGCTCCTCTACTCCCACTCCCACTTCTCCGAAATCAACAGTCCCCGCTACCTGCTTCCCCTTCTCCCGGTCTTCCCCATCCTCAGCGCCATCGCTGTCGACGCCCTTCTCCCCCGCCGCGCCCTCGCCCTGCCCGCCCTCGCCCTCCTCCTTCTCACCATCTCTCCCAATCTCCTCCTCCTCCCCACCTGGAACGACACCCTCCCAGCACACCTCGCCAGACACGCCCAGATCCAACCCCTCATCGACCGCGTCGAACACGAGTTCGGCGGGGTCATCCAAGGCGACTTCCTCTTCAATTGGATCACCTTCGCCTCCCGCGAACGCGCCATCGTCGCCGCCGCCCCCGACGATGTTTACGCCCCCTACAACCGACTCGCCGCCTTCGCTCCACGCCTCGCTTTCCTCGAGGACTACCAGGGCATCAACGCCTTCCTGCGGGCCAGCGGCGGCGACGCCGTCCACGACTCCGTCCCCGGCTACCGCATCACCCGCGATCCCATCCCCCCCTCCAACGCCTGGGACTACGCCCCCACCCCCCGCCGCGAAAACACCCCCGACGCCCTCTACCTCCATTTCGACCACCCACTCCCTCTCTGCGGCCTCCTCCTCCCCGACCCCACCTTCGCCCCCCGCCGCATCGACGTCTGGGGACGCTCCCGCGACAACGCCCCCTGGCAGCCCCTCCTCCTCAACGCCCGCACCGGACACTGGTTCTGGTCCGGCGGACGCCCCCACTGGGCCGGCCCTCCCTACCTCCCCGAACTCCGTTTCGTCCCCCCGCCCGACGGACTCCTCTCCCTCAAAATCACCTTCCCCGAAGACCCCGATTTCCGCCCCCTTCTCGTCCTCCCCCTGCTCCGCGCTCCCGAACCACCGCCACCCACATCCCCCACCGAACTCCTCGCCCACCTTCGGTCCCTCCCGCCCTCCCACCTCCTCGCCCCCCGGCAGCTCGCCCTCTCCTGGCACGATGCCCTGCCCGATGGTTGGACCCTCTCCCTGCCCTCCTTCATGTATCGAAACATCAACAACATCCCACAAGCCGAGCCCCAACCCCCCCCCCCCCACCCCCCCCAACGCCCCCCCCGCCGCCGCCACCACAAACCCCCCCCCCCCCCCCACCCCCACCACCACCCCCACCCCACCCCCCCCCCCCCAACCA
>CAYLNG010000014.1:0-298 GCA_964385155.1 uncultured Verrucomicrobiota bacterium | reverse complement strand
CCCACACCCCTCCGCCTCGAACGCCCCCTCCTCCTCCTCCTCGACAACCGCGACCTCCCCCGCAACCGCGAACTCCTCCGCTCCCACCATCTCCCCTTCACCGAAATCCCCCTCCACGAATACACCCTCCTCCAGCTCAGCCCCGACCAACCGGAAACCCAACTCCCCCTCGTCTGGAGCGAATGCGGCTTCCTCCCCCTCCCACCCCCCGATACCGGACCCACTCCCCCCCCGCAACACAGCACCCCCGCCTCCTTCGCCAACGGTGTCCACCTCCTAGGCTACGATGCCACCCTCG
>CAYLNG010000013.1:0-79253 GCA_964385155.1 uncultured Verrucomicrobiota bacterium | reverse complement strand
TTCTCGACTGCAGCCTCCCGTAGGAGTCTGGGCAGTGTCTCAGTCCCAGTGTGGCTGACCATCCTCTCAGACCAGCTAACCATCGTAGCCTTGGTGAGCCATTACCTCACCAACAAGCTGATAGTGCTTGGGCCCATCAAAAAGCGGAAGGTCCGAAGATCCCCTCCTTTAAACAGCCCCGCTTCAGCGGGGCGATCACATGCGGCATTACCCCCAGTTTCCCGAGGCTATTCCGCACTTTTCGGCAGGTTACCCAAGTATTCCTCACCCGTTCGCCGCTTTCACCTTCAAGCAAGCTTGAAGGATCACGCTCGACTTGCATGCCTAATCCACGCCGCCAGCGTTCGTTCTGAGCCAGGATCAAACTCTCCATAATAAATTTTGGAGAAATTTTCGGCTCTATTGGAGTAAAAAATTTCTAAGGGTTCGCACAAGCTACACAAATCACATCATTTCTGAATCGAAATAACGTCACTTGCCAACAAGTCAAAGAACAGGTGAAGGGAGTTCGGCGCGTTGCCGTCCTTCTCAAATCGGGCTGGTGATCTTACATCAATCAGCGCGTCGGTGTCAACGGGTTTTTTCAAGAATCTTCATTCTTTTGAATCTCGTTTTCGCCGGGATGAACAGGTCAGTTATCTGACGGGAGTGAGGACATTAAGGATTTCTTTCTTATCGTCAACACCTTTTTTCATCTTTTTTTCCGACAGAGTCGGAGGCGATCATCACACCTTGAAGAACTGGTCGGTTTCCCGACGGGAGGGCGGACATTACTGATTTCCGCCGCGAGGTCAACCGGTTTCTTCATCTTTTTTTTCATTCCGTTCCGGACGCATCCGGAGGAGGGAGGAACATGCGGGGTGTCCCGCGAAGGGAGGCGCAACATAGGGATTTCCGCGGCAGGGTCAACCCCTTTGTGTGATTTTTTTTCAAAAGCCTGGAACAGGCTGAAAATGGGGTCGGCCGCGGACACCCACGGGCTTGATATCCATGGAAACCCTGTCAGGTTTGATTTTTAAACGAATCCCTGGAGAACCCTAGGTATGAAAGACGCTTCCGAGACAACCTTCGAAGAATCCCTGCACAGGCTGGAGAAGCTGGTGGCTGAAATGGAGGGGGGGGGACTGAGCCTCGACCAGATGATCTCCCGCTTCGAGGAGGGCTCCGCGCTGGCGGAGCTTTGCGGCAAAAAACTCGCAGAGGTCGAACGCCGCATCGAGAAGCTGGTCAAAAAGGACGGTGACATCAGTGTTGAACCCTTCGCAACGGAAACACCGACATGACCAACGCCCACCTGATCGTATCCGTGGCGGCCGCGCTTTTGTTGGCGGGCTGCCCGAAGCCCCACGCCGCGCCTCCTCCCGGCGCAACTCCCCTCCCCGTGGCCCCGGCATCCCCCTCGACGGAGCAGGCTCTCGCAGGGGTGACCCCCTTGGACATTGTTCGCGCCCTGAACGACACGATGGCGGGGGCGGTGGAGAAGGTTCTTCCCGGTGTCGTTGTGATCCGAACCGAAACCACACAAGTGTATGTGGACTGGTATGGAAGGATGCTTCGCGAGGCCCAGCGCCCCGTTGGGCAGGGATCGGGTGTCATCATCCATCCCGCGGGCTACGTGCTGACCAACAACCATGTGATCCAGGGGGGACAGCGGATCGAGGTGATCCTGCACGACGAGCGGGTGTACGAGGCGGAGCTCGTCGGGCGTAACGAGGCGACAGATGTGGCGGTGCTCCGGATTCTGGCGAAAGAGGGGGAAAGTTTCACGGCGGTCGAAGCCGGGGACTCGGACCGGATCCGTGTGGGGGAGATGGTCCTGGCCATCGGCTCGCCGTTCAGCCTCAGCAGCACTGTAACGCAGGGCGTGGTCAGCCAGAAGGGCCGCAACGAGGCCAACCTGCCGATCGTGGACTTCATCCAGACCAGTGCACCGATCAATCCCGGCAACAGCGGAGGACCGCTCATCGACCTGGAGGGGCGCCTCATCGGGATCAACACGATGATTCGCACCGGAGGCCCCCAGTCGATGGGCAGCATTGGGATCGGCTTCGCGGTTCCATCGAACACCGCGCTGCGCGCCGCCGAGGTCATCTTGGAGAATCTCCGTCCGGAGGAGCTTCCATGGCTCGGGGTGATGATGCGTGACACGCGGTTCGGCGTGCTCCTCAACCGCATCATCGGGAAAAGTCCGGCGGCGGAGGCCGGCCTGCGTGCGGGGGACCTGATCCTGACCGTCGACCGCAAGCAGATCCGAAGCGGGGCGGAACTGAGCAGCTTGGTTCGGCTCGGGCGGGAGGGGCAGGTGTTGTCGATCGAAGTGCTGCGCGACAACCAGCGACTCAGCCTGCCGGTCACCCTCCGGGCGATGAAGGACGGGATGGAGGCGCGATGAGGAAGGGAAGAGCCCTAGTCCTGAGCGCGGTGTTCGGCCTGTTTCGGCTTGCCGCGGAGGACTTAGACGCGCTTGTCCGCGTCCTACCCCTTCCATCCAGCGGAAACCTCGTGGGCGGGGAGGCGGAGGGGGGAGCGGAAGTCCCCTTGCCCCGGGACCTTCGGGCAGGCCTGGACGAGGCCCCCGGGGTGGTCCTCCCCTCCCCCGCAGAGGAGGGAGGGGAAGTGGAAGCGGCGGGGCTGGTCCGCGTGGAGCTGCCGATGGGCCCCCTGCTCGTCGCGGCCAATCCGGTACGGCTGGACGAAGCGTGGCGCCTGTTGGGACGTACCGCGCGGGAGGCGGGGCTGGTGCCTGTGCCCCCGCTCCTGGTGCTGCTGCACGCGGACGGAAATTTCAGCGCCGGGTGCCCCCTGCGTGCGGACGCCCCCGTCGCGCTTCCGCAGGGGGCGGACATCAGCCCCCATCCCGGGGGTGTTCTGCACGGGGTATGGGCGGAGATTCCCGAGGCGCGGCGCGACCACCCCGCGGTGCTCGCGGCCTACCAGCGGCTGCGTGCTCTCCTGGACGAGAAGGGTCTTCGACCCGACACGCGTGAAATCTACTTTCTGCCCGGAAGCCGGGGATGGGTCCTGATTGCCTTGCGGACCGACGCCCCGTTGCAATCCCGGGGAAAACCTGTAAGATGAGGGATGAGAAATCTGGTCCCTTTGCTGCTGTTGATCCCCTTCCTTGGAGGCCCTGCCATGTCCGCCGAATCCGCGATGCAAACCGTTTCGTTTGGTGGGGGCTGCTTCTGGTGTGTGGAAGCCTTTTTTGAAACGCTGAAAGGGGTGGCGAAGGTAGAGAGCGGCTACCAGGGGGGGGAGGTGGACGACCCCACCTACGAGGAAGTCTGCAGTGGCAGAACCGGGCATGCGGAGGTGGTTCGGGTCACCTTTGACCCCGCGGTGATCTCCTTCGCGGATTTGCTGGAGGTGTTCTTCGGGATCCACGATCCGACCACGCTCAACCGGCAGGGTGCCGACGTTGGAACGCAGTACCGTTCGATCATCCTCACCCCCACGGAGGAGATGAAGGCTGAGGCCGTGGCCTTCATCGCGCGGCTCACGGAGGAGAAGGCCTTTGGTGGACCGATCGTGACCGAAGTCAGGATGGCGACCCGATTCTATCCGGCGGAGGCCTACCACCAGGACTACTTCCGGAGAAACCCAAATGCGGCGTATTGCCGCCTGGTGATTGCGCCAAAACTTCGGAAGTCCGGAATCAGGCCGGAGCTGCTCAAGAAGTGACCGGAGGGGCGTCCGCGGCGAGGAGGTATTGGCGAACGTGGATGAGGCCAGTGTCGAAGCCCGCCTCGCAGTAGGCGAGGTAATAGTGCCACTTTCGGAGAAAGCGCTCGTTGAAGCCCAGGGCGAGAACGCCCTCGGTGCGGGCGAGGAAGGCGTCGCGCCAGCGCCGGAGGGTTTCAGCGTAGTGGGTGCCGAATTCGAAGTGGTCGAGCAGGTGGAAGGGGCCTTGTGCGAGGAACAGGCGTTCGAGCAGTCCGGGGCTGGGAAGGTGGCCCCCGGGGAAAACGTGTTTGCGGATGAAGTCACAGCCGCGGTGGTAGCGCTCATAGCGCTCGTCAGGGATGGTGATGGCCTGCAAGGCGAAGCGGCCGCCCGGGCGAAGGCGGCGGTGCACGCTGCGGATATAGCCGGGAAGGTATTCATGGCCGACGGCTTCGATCATCTCGACGCTCACGGCGTGGTCGAAGGTCTCGCGCACGTCGCGGTAGTCCTGGAGACGGATCTCCACCCGGTCCTCCAGACCCGCCTCCCGCACCCGCCGGCGCGCCTCCGCGGCCTGTTCGTCCGACAATGTAAGGCTGGTGACACGGCAGCCGGTGCGCCGGGCGAGTCGGATGGCGCAGGCTCCCCACCCGCTCCCGATTTCCAGCACATGGTCCCCCGGCCCCGGGTTGAGACCCTCGATCAACCGGTCGATCTTCCGCATCTGCGCCACCTCCAGCTCCTCCCCCTCCTCGGCGAAGATCGCCGAGGAATACGTCAGACTGGGATCGAGGAACAGCGTATACAGATCGTTGCTCAGGTCATAGTGTTCCTGGATGTTCCGCCGCGCGTTCGCGTGAGTGTTGCTGCGAAGGCGGTGCCCCAGCCGGTCAAAAAACCGCAGGACCGCCGAGCTCCCTCGGGCCACCGGACCCAACGCCGCCTGGCTTCTCCCCAAGACCCGCAACAGCGCGGCAAGATCCCGCGTGTCCCACAATCCGTCCAGGTGCGCCTCCGCAAATCCCATCGCCCCGCCCAGCACAATCCTACGGGAAGCACCGGGCAACAGGCGGAGGTCCGCAGTCTCCTGGTTGCCGCGTCCCAGCGTCACGGCCTCCATTCCCGGAAAACTCACGCAGATCCTCCCTCCGCCGATGCGCGAGAGGGCCGTGGCGAGGATGCGGTCCCATCCACTTAGGCCGCGATCGGCCATAAAGGTGTTCAAGAGGGTTTTCGTGGTTTCCATGGAAAGAAGGCCGGGGTGCTGCGTTGATACTGTCGGTAGGCCTCGCCGCGCGAGCGCAGCGACTGGCGTTCCACGTGGGGGATGCCGGTCAGGTAACGCAGGAAAACGTACATGGCGAGGGGACCGATCAGGGTTGCCCACATCCACGGACTTCCCTGCGCCATGCTTACATACGCGAACCAGTGCATCCATTCAAAAAAATAGTTTGGATGGCGGGAATAGCGCCACAGGCCCGTATCGCACACCTTGCCCTTCGTGAGGGGATCGGCCCTGAAACGCGCAAGCTGCCGATCGGCCACCGTTTCGCCCACCACCGATGCCAACGCCACCAAGAGTCCCAGGATGTCCCATGCATCCGGAAAAGGGCCCGTCCGCCACGCCACCACGGAGGCCGGCAACAGAAAAATTCCCACCAACAAAGCCTGAGCCTGGAAAAAAAAGAAGAACTTGGCGTCGGCACGTGCGCCCCAGTGTCGGCGCAAATTGGCGTACCGCGCGTCCTCTGGCCGTCCTCCCCGCAGCCGATCCAAATAGATGTGCGCCGCCAGTCGCCCTCCCCAGCACGCCACCAGCAACGAAACCGCAAGCGCCCTGGGCCCACCCGGTGAGAACCCCGCCAGGATCAGAGCCCCAGCCACCATCCCCAGACTCCAGCCCAGGTCCACCCAACCCGCGTTCCGCCTTCTGCAGGCGTGCACCCACAACCCCGCCTGCATCAGCATCGACAGGGCCACCGCGCTTACTAGGATGGTAGAAACGTGCATGAAAATCAATCGCCCCCGAATCGCAGGCCTTACACTGTAAGGTGCACAACTCCTGTTCCACTCGTGGCAATGCAGCCCCACCCCCCCTCGATCCACTTCCACCAGCACCCCGCCGGCTCCTTCCACCTCCAGGCCCACCAGGAGGTTCTCGCCACACCTGAAACCGTCTTTGATTTCTTTTCCCGGCCCGAAAACCTCCAGCGCCTCACGCCCGGCCACCTCCACTTCCACATCCTCACCCCCGGCCCCTTAGTGATGGCCGACGGCCTCCTCCTCGACTACAAGCTCCGCCTCCACGGCATCCCCCTCCGCTGGCGCTCCCGCATCGAACACTGGAACCCTCCCCTTTCCTTCGTCGATCGACAACTCCGGGGCCCCTACCTCGAATGGATTCATCTCCACAGCTTCCACCCCACCGGAAAGGGCACCCGCATCGAGGACCATATACGCTACCGTGTTCCCGGAGGACGCCTGGCCGAAATGCTGTTCGTCCGCCCCAGCCTCCGCCGGATTTTCGCTCACCGCCTACGTATCCTCTCCCACATATTCCCGGGAGACAGCGGCAAATGAACCTTCTTTGGCATTTACCATCGTCCCCTTTTCATTAGGCTGAAGGCATGCACAGCCCCGTGGAATCCTGGGGACGCCTGCCCAAGGCCTCCCACACCCTTTTTTCCTTCTCGAGGCGGCGCCGCTCCCTGCCCGCCGCCTCCCCGATCCTCGCCCACGGACTCGGCCGGAGCTATGGCGACTCCTGCCTCAACGACGGCGGGGGCCTGCTGATGACCAGCGGGCTCGACCGCTGGATTGCGTTCGACCCCACCACCGGCCGCCTCCACTGCGAGGCCGGGTGCAGCCTCGACGCGATCCTCCGCCTCTGCGTTCCTGCGGGTTGGTTTCTCCCCGTGACCCCCGGCACCCGCTTCGTCACCGTCGGCGGCGCGATCGCCAACGACGTCCACGGCAAAAACCACCACCGCGCCGGCACCTTCGCCCGCCACGTCCGCTCCTTCGAACTCCTGCGATCCGACGGATCCCGACGCCTCTGCTGCCGCGAACAACACGCCGATTGGTTCCGTGCAACCGTCGGCGGACTCGGCCTCACTGGGCTCATCACCCGCGCCGAACTCCAGCTCCGCCCCATCACCTCCCCCCTCCTGGACACCGAGAAGCTCCGCCTCAGGGACCTCACCGAATTCTTCGACCTCGCCGACGCCTCCGACAGCACCCACGAGTACACCGTGGCCTGGGTCGATTGCCTCGCCAGCGGCGACCACCTCGGTCGAGGCCTCTTCCTTCGCGGCAACCACTCCCCCACGCCCGCCCCCCTCCGCCCCCCCCCCCCAACACACCTTGCCCATCCCATTCACCGCCCCACCCGGACTCCTCAACCGCACCACCATCCGCGCCTTCAATTCCCTCTATGCCTCCCGCCTCCGCGGCGACGGAAAAGCCTCCACCCGACACTACCAACCCTTCTTCTACCCCCTCGATTCCGTGGCCCACTGGAACCGGCTCTACGGCCCACACGGCTTCCTCCAGCACCAGTGCGTCGTTCCCCGTGACGGCTATGGGGGTCCCATCCGCGAAATTCTCCGCCGCATCTCCGCCAGCGGACAAGCCTCCTTCCTCGCCGTCCTGAAAATCTTCGGTGACGCCCCCGCCGAAGGCCTCCTCTCTTTCCCCCGCCCCGGCGTCACCCTCGCCCTCGACTTCCCGAACCGCGGAGAATCCACCCTCCGCCTTCTCCGCGAACTCGACGACATCGTCTTCGCCCATGGAGGCGCCCTGTACCCGGCGAAGGATGCCCGCATGTCCCCAAAACATTTCCATCGTTCCTTCCCCGCGCTCGACACCTTCAATCGCTACCGAGACCCCGCATTCTCGTCCTCTTTTTGGCGCCGCGTCCACCCCCTCGACCCTTCCCCCACATGAACCGAAACATACTGATCATCGGCGCCACCTCCGCCATGGCCGAACAGGCCGCCCGCCTCTTTGCCGCCGACGGCGACACCCTCCTCCTGGCCGCCCGGGATCCCGAGGCCCTCGCCGACATCGCCGCCGATCTTCGCCTGCGCGGAGCTGCCGACGTCCACACCCTCCCCCCCTTCGACGCCCTTCGGCCAACCACCCATTCCGCCCTGCTCCAGGCCGCCTCCGAGACCGTGCCGCGCCTCGACATCGTCCTGATCGCCCACGGGGTTCTGCCGGATCAGGCCCGCTGCGAACGCAACACCGACGAACTCCTCCGCTCTCTGGAGATCAACCTCCTCAGCCCCCTCCGCCTCTGCAATGCCCTCGCCGGAACCCTCCTCGCCCAGCGCACCGGCACCCTCGCCGTCATCTCCTCCGTCGCCGGACTCCGCGGTCGCCAAAGCAACTACATCTATGGAACGGCCAAAGGCGGCCTCCACCTCTACCTCCAGGGACTCCGCAACCGCCTCCATCCCCACGGAATCCGCGTCGTCACGTTCCTCCCCGGATTCATCGACACCCCCATGACCGCCGCCTTGACGAAGGGCCCCCTGTTCTGCCCGGCCGAGACGGCCGGGCGCCTGATCCACAAGCACCTCACGCAGACCCGGGCCGACATTGCCTACATTCCAGGCTTCTGGCGCCCCATCCTCTGGATCCTCCGGGCCCTCCCGGAATCCTTGTTCAAACGGCTTTCGCTCTGAAACTCCACCCCTTGGCCGCACACACGCCGGCGGCCACGAAAACCCCCATCGTCAACAGCTGCCCTGTGGTCATCCACCCGAAATACACCGCGGCATCCGGCTCCCGGAAGAACTCCATCCCAAAACGGGCCAACCCGTAGCCGGCGAAGAACACCGCGCACAGCCGTCCGGGCCTGCGGCTTTCCGCACGATGGCGCAGCCACCAAAGCAGGCCGAAGAGGACGAACCCCTCGGCAAAAGCCTGATAAAGCTGGGAGGGATGCCGCGGGGTCAACCAGCCGCGGTCCAGGGCCCCTCGAAGAAAACCCAGGTCGTAGCGGTATCGCTCCCAGGCCCCTCCCGGCTGGAATTCGGGACGTTCCAAAGGAAACACCATCGCCCAGGGCACCGATGCCGCGCGCCCCCAGAGCTCCCCATTGATGAAATTCGCCAGCCTCCCCAAGCCCAAGCCCAAGGGCACAACCGTCACGAAGTTGTCGCCCAACACCCACACATCGGCCCGCTCGCGGCGGGCCCACCACAGAAGATAGGCCAAACAGCCCAGCATTCCACCGTGGCTGGACATCCCCCCCTCCCAGACCTTCAGGAGTTGTAGCGGGTTCTCCCAGAGCGTCGAGATTTCATAAAACAGGAAATATCCGAGGCGACCGCCGAGCATCACTCCAAACACGCAGATGCCCGCGAGGAAATCCTGCAAACGCTCCGTGGTCATCGGGAGCAACCCTTGACGGAGCAGACGGCGGAGCAGGAAGTAGCCCAGCAGGAAGGCGGCGAGGTAGGAGATACCATACCAGCGGATGGCGAAGGTTCCGCCAAACCGAAGTACCTCGGGATGAATCCGGTGGATCCAGGGCATGGCGCCCCTCCTCAGACTCCCATGGACTTCATGAAGTCATGGAAAAGGTACATGGAGTCGTGGGGGCCCGGTGCGGCCTCGGGATGGTACTGCACCGTGAACACAGGAAGGGTCTTGTGGCGCAAGCCCTCCGAGGTTTGGTCGTTGAGGTTGATGTGGGTGGTTTCCGCCACATTCGGGTCCAGGCTCTCGCGGTCCACACAGAAACCATGATTCTGGGAGGTGATCTCCACCGTCCCCTTCGCCAGGTTCATCACCGGCTGGTTCCCGCCGCGGTGCCCGAACTTGAGTTTGTACGTCTTCGCCCCAAGCGCCAGCGCCGTCAACTGGTGCCCAAAGCAGATTCCGAAGGTCGGAAGCCCGGTGTACAGGAGCTTCCGAATCTCGGAAACGGTCTCCAGGACCCCCTCCGGGTCCCCAGGACCGTTGGAGAGGAACAAACCGTCGGGCTTGACCGCCAGAATGGCGTCCGCCTTCGTGGAGTTCGGGAACACATGCACCTCGCAGCCAAGGTCCTGCAGGATCCTCAACTGGTTGTACTTCGTTCCGCAGTCGATCGTCGCCACCCGCCTCAAGGTCTTCTTCTGCTTCTCGGGCTGCCAGAGGGTGTGTTCCTTCACGCTCACCTCGCTCGCCAGATCCCGCCCCAGCAGTCCACGGCTGGCCTTGGCCTTGGCCACCAGGCTACCGGCATCCAGGTCTTCCGTCGACATCACACACTTCATCGCTCCCTTGTCGCGGATGTGCAGGGTGATCGCACGCGTGTCCACCCGGTCCACCCCCAGGATCCCGGACTGCTCCAAGTAGGCCGGGAGAGACATCGAGGCCCTCCAGTTGCTGACAATCCGGCTGCATTCCCCCACCACCAGCCCCGCCGCATGCGGCCGATACGACTCCATGTCTTCCTCATTGATCCCGTAATTGCCAATCAACGGATAACACAGCGTCACAATTTGTCCGCGGTAGGAGGGGTCGGTCAGGATCTCCTGGTATCCGGCCATCGAGGTGTTGAACACCAGCTCCCCCTCCACTTCCCCCGAGCCCGCAAACGCGCGGCCTTCAAACACGGTTCCATCTTCCAAGGCGATAAGGGCTTTTTTTCGAGTCATGTCTCTTCTCGGTCGGGGTGGGGTTGACCGCCTGCCTATACCCCACGCCCATGCGGATGCAACGCCAAACCCCCGCAAACCCGCAGGTCGCCTGCCCTTTCAGGGGGGAAGGCCTCCGCGTCAGCCCGTCACGCCCCAGTCGACATCCAGCATCAACTCGTCTCCGATGTCGGACAGACGGCGTTCGAGGGCCTCCATGTCGAGGCCCTCGGGCAGGGAGACCCGAAGACGGGCCGTGAAGAGAGGTTCGCCGGACATCGGGGCACTTGCGCACGCCGTTTCCATTTCCTCGACGTTAACCCCGAAGTCGGCAAGCACATCAGAGAGGGCAAAGACAATACCGGGCCGATCCTGACCAACACACTCGAGGGAGACGAGGGGACCGGAGGGCGGGCGTGGGGTGCCCGCGGAGAGGCGGCACTGGAGGCCCGCCCGGCTCTCCAATTCGGGGAGGGCGGCCCGGAAGGCTTCCTCATGGCCGTCCGGCAGGCTGAATTCCACCAGCCCCGCGAAGTGGCCAGAGAGGTGTGCGAGGCGGCTTTGGAGCCAGTTACCCCCGTGGCGGTGGATGAGGTCGGCAACTTCCTCGACAAGGCCAGGGCGGTCTGGACCCAGCAGGGCAAGAACAAGGATCGGCGGCATGGGGGCTACTCCTGAGGATCGAGGCGTTCGGCGCCATCCACGGCGAAACCAGTTTCGGGGTGGATGCGGAGTTCGGCGGGGCGTCCGGCGAACACGCGGTAGTAGTCGCGGCGGATGGGTGTCCCATCGGGCTCAAAGGTGCACAACACGGCCTGGCTGGGCGAACTGTAGTGGAAGATGCCGATCCGCCCCCGCTCGTCCGCCCTCATCTGCGGGGGGTAGAAACGCAAATGTCTCTCCAGGAAGTAGGTGGCCAGGGGGGTATCCTCCGCGGCGTCGCTGACGCGGAGCATCAGCTCATCCCTTCCATTGCGGTTGATGCCCAGCAGGGAGAAGGTCCGGTCCGTGCGGCGACGCACAACTTTCTCGAAGAGGGTGCCGTTGGTCACATCGAACAGCATGGGGGCGGAGGTGAAGGCGTCGAGGTCAATCTCGACGACCACGCTCGCCCGGTAGCTGTCGGCCCGACGGATCTGGAAAAGCTGGACCAGGTCAAACTCGCGGGAGTCGGTCGCGCCAGGGGGGATGACCCAGGCATCCGGGAGAAGGGGCTGGCGGGTGCGGGGGATGACCTCGTTGCGGGTGTTGCGCACGCTGAGTCGGACGATTCCCTCAGGGTCGCGCCCGCCGATGTGAAGGGGCTGGGCGCTGCGGTTGGTGATTTCGACCCGCACGGGAATGCCCTCGAAGAGCAGGAAGGACTTTGCGGACAGGGAAGTACCGACCTCGTACTGGGCGCGGAGGCAAGGGAGGAAGGCCGTGAGGGCGCAGACAAACAGGAGGAGGCGGCGCATGGGAGACGGGAGCTCAACGGCCAGTGGATAGGCGGGCAGCAATCTTGTTCGGAAGCCCGGCCTCCAGAATGCGCTTCTGCGCATTGGGCAGGTCGTATTCGAGGCGCTTGAGCTCGATGATGTTGTTGATCATGTCGTAGATCACATAGGCCGCGCGCGGATCCCCATCCCGGGGCTGTCCCACCGACCCTACATTGATGAAATACTTCCGGCCTGCCTTGATCTTAATCTTGGAGTAGAGCCCCGAGCGGATCTCATCGCCCTTCTCAAAAGCGATGGGAATATGCGTGTGCCCGTAAAAGCAGACGGAGGTGGTCTGGTAATTAAAATTGGCCTCGGCGTCGTAACGGTCGAGCACGTACCCCCATTTGTGGGGATTGTCGAGAGTGCTGTGGACGATGGTGAAGGTCTCGACGCGCCGGGAATAGGGGAGATTGCGCAACCACTGCTTCTGGTCATCGGAAAGCTGCTTGCGGGTCCAGTTGATGACCTCCGCGGCCATGGGATGAAACCCGATCAGATCATCCTCTCTCGATCCATAAAAGTCGTGGTTGCCAATCACCACCGGACAGCCAAGATCCTGAATCTTCTGCAGGCACTCCCGCGGATTCGCGTTGTACCCGATGATGTCCCCAATGCTGAGGTAGTTCGTGCATTTCTCCGCCTCGGCATCCCGAAGCACAGCCTCAAGGGCGTCCAGGTTGGCATGGATGTCACCGAGAATCGCGTATTTCATAGGGCGGGTATCTTGCAGAAGGATGGACGGTTTGTCGATAGCGGAGTGCGGATTATTCCGGAGAATAGGCCTCCGGAATCGCGAGGCGATTTTCGTCGGCCAGCCTCCGGACGCGGTCCAGGATCTCCGGGGCTGGATCGGCGATGGAGGCGGCGATTGCCTCGAGGACGGCCTGCCAGGCCCACTCCCTGCGAAGGGAGGACGGGCCGCGCGGGGCGGCGGCGAGATCCACCTCGAACACCATGTCGTGAAGGGTTCCGCCCGAACGACCGATCATCTGGAAGGCCAACCGGGAACGCTCCCGGGGCGCCCTGCCCACAAGCACTAGCGGGCGATCCAAGAAGAGATGGGTAAGACGGGAGGGATAGATTTCGAGCTCGCCGGCGCCGGTGAAGCGGTAGCGCAGGTCCGCCAGCACCGGGCGGGCGATCTGCTCCGCGACCTCCAGAACGGCTCCAGGAAGCTCCGCATTGCGGTCGACCACCCGGGCATCTCCCCGATTGCGGAAGCCCAGGAAGTCCAGGAGGAGGCGGTTGACCCGGCGGCCCGCGCCGACCCCGAAGACCGAAATCTCGCCGTCGTTGGCCTGGGTGAACCGCTCGAGAATCTCACTGGAGTCGGTGACCCCCTGGGTGGGAACGCCATCCGTGACCAGGAGGGAGAGGAAAGGGCGGCCAGCCTCGCGGGGAAGGGATCGGAGGGCCTCGAGGGAGGCGTACACGTCGGTGCGCCCGTACGCGCGAAGATGCGTGAGGAAACTGCGGGCTCCCGCACGGCGCACGCTGTCTGCGGGCGGGCTCTCATCCGCCAGGCGCTCCACGCGGTCACGAAACACCAGGATATTAAAGCGGTCCTCGGGGCGAAGGGTGTTGAGGGCCACGCGGATCCCCTCGGCCGCGGCCTCCACCTTCTCCTGGGTCATGCTGGCGGAGGCATCGACCAGGAAGACCACCTCGCGTGGCAGCACGGGCAGAGCCTCGATGCCGTCACGGAGCACCTGGATCTTGAAGTAGCGGTGTTCGGAGTCCGCAGGATCCTCGTAGACGCGGGTTTCGAGGCGGAGCAGGGATTCCACGGGGGCCATGCCGGTGATCTCCTCGGCGAGGGCGGGAGGAAGCGGATCGGAGGTCTCCGGCGGAGAAATCGCGGGAAGGTCGCCCGTGCCGCCCGGCAGGGGCAGGAGGAGGTCGGGAAGGCCCGGGGGGGCCGCCACATCCTTCCCCACACCCGGGAGAAGCGCCAAAGGTGGCAGGGGGGCGTGGAAGGCCAGCTCCCCGCTGGAGGGCGGGGGCGTCTCCGAGGGTAGGCGGATGTCGGGCACCCTCCGGCGTTCCTCCGGCGAGACCTCGGGCGGCAAGACCCTCGGCAGAAAATCGAGCGTCTCTGCGAGCCGCTCGTCGGTAATCGCCATCACCTCCTCGCGGGGCAGCCAGTCACTCCCAGGCTCGGGCAGTTCCGGACGGTTTTCCGACGGCGGAAGCGCGGCCATCACCCGTTCCGGGTCAGGAAGAACCGCTCGGAAGGCGGAGGGAAGGACCTCCCCGAATACCGGCTCCCCCTCCCCACCCCGCGCAGGCAGCTCCTCCGGCGCGCGCGCGGGGGGAACTTCCTCCTCCAACCTCCTCAGCTCCCGCCTCAATTCCCGCATCCGAATCTCGTTGATCTGCGAGGCGGGAATCTCCCTCCGCGGCACGGCCCGCGCCGACGGCTGGCCCATCAGCAGATTGGGATTAAGGCGGAACACCCCCACATGCGCCGCGAGGGAAAATACCAGCGCCAGGCTCCAAGGGAGCCATCCGGAAAGGCGCGGGGTTTCTAATCGGACGGACATGCAGGGGATTCAAGCCGGAATCATCGGGGGATGCAAGCCTTCAAACCGTTTGAATGGTCATCAGAAGCTCGGGATTGTTCTGGGTTTTGCGCAGGCGTCCCAGCAGCAGCTCCATGCCTTCGGACGGTCCGTGGGAGGCGAGGATGCGGCGCACCGCACGAATCCTGGCCAACTCCTCGGGATGGAGCATCCCCTCCTCCCCGTCACTGCGGGACGAGGACATAGAGACCGGCGGTTCGACCCCCCGTGCGGCCAGGTCGGCGTCGAGCACGATCTCCACGTTGGCAGCGCGCCGGAGTTCAGCATGCCACTCCTCCTCGGCGCCCCCGCCCCTCCCAGGCGACAGAGTCCCCAGGACCGTAAGGCTACCGCCCGCCTCCAGGGCACGGCCCGAACCGAAGAAGTGTTTGAGACGCTGCAGCCCGTTGACATCCACGCCCCCGGAGTGAGGCCGCAGCAGGCCGGCCCCGGCGGTCTGGAACGCCCGTCCCAGCGCCGTAAGACTGTCCACCAGCACCACGGCGTGTCCTCCCAGTTCGGCACGCCGCCGCGCCGCCTCCAGCACCCGCTCGGCCTGCTGCGCTTGGCGATCCGCGGGGAGATCCAACGTGGCGCGCACCACCGGGATTTCCAGGCCTCGCTGGAACTCGGCCGCCTCCTCAGGGCGGTGGTCCAGCAGCAGCACCTGCAGGAACAAGTCCGGATGGTTCACCCGCAGCGACTCCGCCATGTCCCTCAACAGGGACAACCCACGCGTGCCGGGTGGGCAAACCAGCAGCCCCCTCTGCCCACGTCCCAATGGCGCGGCCAAATCCAGCACCCGCATCGCAAGCGAAGGGCGCTCTGTCCGCTCCAGCACCAGCCTTTCCTTGGGCAAAACCGGCATCTGCCGTTCGAAAACATCGACACAGGGGCGGAACTCCGACGCCGGCGCGCCGTGGATCTCCTGGATGCGTCCGAGCGCAAGAAAACGTTCCTTGTGGCGGTGCGGACGGAGATCGCCCTCCACCTCATCCCCCGCCTCCAAGCCGTGTCGACGCATCAGCTGTATCGGAACGAGCACCTCGTCGGAAAGGGCGGCGGGCAGGCCGCTGGGACAGCGCAGGAGCCCACCTCCATCCTTGGCCGCTTCGATCCGCCCACGAACGCGGGTGGAGCCCTGGCGTCGCGCATTGGCGGCAACCAGTTCCCGCAGGAGGTCGGTCTTTCGCAAGCCGGCGGCCTCCGGCACCTGGGCCTCCTCGGCACGGGCCAGAAGCTCCTCCGACCCCAGGGCCTCCAGCTCCCAAAGCTTCAGCACCGGCCCCGTCGGCGCGGCCATCTCCCCACCGTAGTCCTCCCCGATTCCGCGGGTGGGACGGCCATACTCGCGATCCCCTCGCACTCCCGGAACCGTCCCGCGTCCGCGGCGACGGCGGCGACGGTTCAGCAGCTCCTCCCGGTCCATGCGGGAGGGACGGGGCTCACCCGCGCCCTCGACGGGCAACGATGGCGCCGGCGGAGCTTCCGGGATCGGGGCCGGGGGAGGCTCGGGAGGAGCGGGAGGCGGCTCTGCCGCCGCTGCGGCAGGAAGGGGAAGCTCCGGGGAGTCCTCGTTCTTGCGGGGCACGCGCCGCCGGGTGCGGCGGCGGGGGGCTGCGTCCTCAGGGGAGGCGGCATCGACGGAAGGATGGGAATCATCGGACATGTCGTTCATTGCTCCTGGGCTAGGATGGTGTGGAACCATCGGTCGGTGCGGTCCCGCAACGCCTCGAGGGTTCCGGAATTGGAAAGGGTCCACGTGGCAAGGGCGGCCTTCCGGGCGACCGGCCACTGGGAATCGATGCGCTGCCGGGCCTCCTCCGGCGTGAGCCCACGCCCCGCCAGCCGCTCCATCATCTGCTCCTCCGGGGCCGTCACCACCAACACCCCGTCAAACTCCCCTTGCAGCCCACACTCGTACAACAGGGGCACCGCCACCACCGCCAGGGCTCCCCTCTGCTCCCCCAGCCAGCGGCGCCAGCGCCGCCCCACCGGAGGATGCACCAGCGCGTTGAGCGCCTTCCTCGCCTCGGAATCTCCAAACACGATCCTTCCGAGACTCGGACGGTCAATCTCACCATCGGGACCCAGGATCCCCGCCCCAAAACGCTCCACCAACGCCAGACGCAGCCCGCCGTCCGTCCGCAGCACCTCGTGCGCCACTCGGTCCGTGTCCAGCACCGGCACCCCATGCCAGGCCAGGCGCGACAACACCTCGGTTTTTCCGCAGGCGATGCCTCCGGTAAGACCGATACGCAGGGGAGAAGAGAGGGAAGGAGAAGAATGTAAAGGTTTCAAAGCTTTTTCGATAGGAAGGAGCAACGGTGCATCCACCTCGGAGAGGAGGCGACCGGTGGAGTTTCAGAACCGGCGGGTCAGGGAAGGTCAGAAAGGGCGGGCAAGCAGGGAGAGGGCGCCAGGATGCCTCCAGTGGTATTCCAGGGCCTTGCGGGCACGGGCACGCGCCGTCTCCACATCGCCCATCCGCCACCGTCGCTCCGCCTGCTCCACAAGGTCGTTGGCAACCGCGACTTCCGCCGGCGTGACCACCCGATAGACCAGAAAGCGGTCGGTGCGGCCCACCAACCGGAACCAAGTAAGGGCGACCGATCCGTCTTCCAGGGCACGTACGGCCGCATCCATCGGCGGGTCGAGGGCATCCACCATATACCGTGGCGCTTCCCGGGTGTCACCCCCAGCCAAACTTCCGAGGCCGTGCACATAGTAGAACGCCCGCGGCGCCTCGCCACCTTCCGGAAGCAAGGAGACCGCCCAGTCGCGAAAACCGCTCTCCGTGTGCAGAAAAAGATGCTCATAGAAGGCACGCACCCTTTCCCGGATGCCGGGGGTCTCGAACTTCGGATGAAGCAGGATCGGCAGCCCGGCGTCCGCAAGCACGTTGCCGCTGATTCCGAAACCCGCCAACACCGGGCCCGGCTCCTCCAGGCCCCGCAGAAGCTCCACCAAACGAGATACCTGCCCATAGGAGGGGCCAGGACGCCCCCACCGGTTGCCCTGGAAGTCAGGAGCCTCCACGCCCATCGCACGCAACATCTCGGTTTTCCGCTGGTGCTCTGCGCGAAGGGCCCGGGCCTCGGACGGTTCAAAGAACAAGAGGTGGTAAGTCTCCACCCCGGTCAGGAATAACAGGAGCAACAGGCGTGCCGTCCACCGTGTCCACGCACCGCGCGAACCGAACAGCCGCGACACGGCGACTCCCACCATCCCCGCCACAAACACGATCAGGAATACATGGAAACGGAAAAAGAGAAGATAGACAGGAAACGTGGCAAGCGCGTACACCACCATGGATCCATCCAAGCCTTCCCTCCCCACTTTCCTCCACAGCAGCACAGGGATTGCCGCCAAACCTGCCCACAACGTGACCGCAAAATACGCACTTGTCAAGGCTCCTGTGCTGGAATTCAGGGCCGGCGTCCACATGATCCGTTGCAGGTGCGTCAACAGGGCAGGATCCTCGGGCTTCACATTCAGGAAACGGATTTTCGCCCACAACAACTCCGCGAAATGGGAGTAATTCGTGGCGAACAAGCCCCCCATCCCCTGCCATACCCCCCAGAACAGGAGGCAAGGCCAGAAGGCCCGCCGCCCGAGACGGGGGCCGAGGATCCCCAAAAGCCCCCAAGCCAGCACCAGCCCCAGTACCGGTGAAAACAGGAAACCCTTGGCGCGAAGATAGGGGTTGACCAGTGAAACCCCCAGCAAGCCAAGCCCCACCGCGATCCCCAAAACCCCTCCACCCGCGGACTCTTCCCGTCCCCTCCCCCTGCACAGCCATTGCACCCAGCACCAACCCACCCAAAGCCCAACCGCGTATTGACTAAGGTCCCAAAACACCTGGGCCATCGCCATGCAGGCCCCCGCCCCCAACGCCGCCCATCGGCGCCTCCCCACCGTTTTCCCCGTCCTCGCCGCGTGTTCCAAGAGCCAGAACCCCGCCAAAAAAGGGAAGGCCAGATTCTCGCGCGAGAGCTCGAGGCCGCTTGAACGCACCACAAAGGCGGGGCTGACCGCCAAAAGGAGCCCCCCCACCCAACCCGCCCAGGCCGACCCCGCCACCCGTGCGAACCACCAGGCTGCGAGGGGAACCGACAAGCTGAACAGCCCCGCCGATACCCAGCGCACCCGCGTCGCCAACGTCCATCCGCCCGGCAGGAACGACGCAAAGAAACTGTACACCCACTCCGCGCCCAGGCTATAGGTTTCCCTCGGATCCACCCCCTCCGGGTACTGCACCTTCGGCTCCCACGCGGGGATCCCCTCCCCTTCCGCCACCTGACGGGTCATCCGGAACTGCAGCGCCGACTCCAGCAAGAAAGGGGCCTCCCCTCCCACCGTCACCGTCTGCTGATGGAATACCGCCCGACGGGCGGAAAGGGCAAGCCCCCACAGGAGGAGGCCGGAAAGGAACCAACGGAAGAAACGTATCATCGTCAGGCCGTCACTGGAAAAACAAACAGCGCGGGAAATCCGCGCTGTTCGCCGGGGCAGGGGCGTGGTGCTCAGGGGGAGGCCACCGCGCCACCGCGGGGAGTGATCACATTCGACTGGATCAGCTCCTGGCGCGACTGCGCATTCGAAGGGTTTCCGGCCGGGTCCACCAAGGTCGCCGTCACAAAGATCAGCAGGTTGCGTTTCTCGGACTTGCGACCCTCGCTGCGGAACAGGCGGCCCAACAACGGGATGTCGCCCAGCAGCGGGACCTTATCCTTAAACGTCACCAGATCCTCACGGATCAGCCCGCCCATCACCACCGTGTGACCATCCCACACGATCATCGACGTCGTGATGTTGCGCGATGCAAAAACCGGCTGCGGCATGTTCACGGTGAACACCTGGTCACCGATCGGCACCTGGGTCCCGTACTGGATCCAGTCCACCAGCTCCGCGATCTCCGGCAACATCACAAGATTGATCGTGTAGTTGTCGGCGTTCACCGTCGGCGTCACATTCAAAATCACGCCCACATTACGGGTCTCGAAACCGCCGGGAATGACCGTCGGCGGGATGAAGACTGGCTGGTTCGGGTTTTCCCCATCACCGCCTCCCACCGCTCCCTGGACCTCGATATCGTTCTCGGTCACATCAAATTCGGTGGGATAGATGATCTCGTTGACCACCTCGATGATGGCGTTCACCCCGTTGATGGTGGTGACCCTCGGGGCCGAGAGCAGGTCGGAATTGCCCTTCTGGTCCAGGGCCTGCACGACCAGCTGCAGCTCGGGATTGGTCAACACCCCCCGCATCGAGAGGATGTCCCCCAGGAAGTTGTTGTTGCCCGTGGGACTCCGGGGAACCGGAGCGGTGGCATTCGAAACGGCGTCGAAGTTGAAGAAACGAAGGCCACCGGTGAATCCGGTCGACATTTTGTCCACTTGAATGCGGGGCTTGGCACCCACGGGGCCCGGACCGCCCTGCACCAGGACCTCCGCGTCGTCATTGAGGATCCACTCGAAGCCAAGCTGCTCCAGGTCGCGCTGCAACACCTCAACAAAACGAGCCTCGATCTGGACCTGCCTCGGTGCCACGTTGATTTTCTCGAGGATCTCCTCGAATTGCGGGAACTGGTTGGGGGTGAGGGTGACCACCAGCTGCGAGATCAACGGCTCATAGGCGATCTCGGCTCCCTGGGGGAATTTCATCCCGAAACGCGTGAAGATTTCCTTCATGTCCGGACCTGCGGCGGCCGGCGCGGCGGCGCCACCGCCAAAGGGATCCTGCGCCGCACCGAAGGGATCTGCATTCGCTGCGGCAAGGCCTCCGCCACTGGGGCGGATGGAACCGGTCACCGCCGTCCAGCGCGCAGGGTCCACAGGATAGAAGCGCGTGATGAAACGGCCGGTTCCCTCACGCTCGATGATCACGACATCGCGTTCCACCCGATAATAGAGCCCCGAGATCTGTGTGACCAGCTTCAGGGCGTCCAGGAGGGTCACGTTGCGCAGTTCCAAGTGGATCGGGGCAACGGTGCCCACCCCACCGCCCAACGCGGGCGGCGCGGCCGCGGCCGGGGCCCCGAAACCAAAGGGGTCCGCCGCAACGGGCGCGGCGGGTGCGGCAACCGCCCCGGCTCCCCCGGCGTTCGGATCCATGAAAATGATGTTGATGCCAATTCCATCGGGGTCGTTCTCACGGCTGGCCTGGGTGAGGAAGGAGATCACGTCATTGATCTCCGCGCCCTGGAAACGGATTTCCTTGATGCGGATCCGGCTGAGTTTCGCCTCCAGATCGCTGGTCTCGCGTTCCACGGGACCCTCGCTGGTCGGGGTGATCGCGGTCGAGGCCCCCCGTTGATCCACACGCAGCGGGCGCAGCCAGCGGGCCTCCCCCTCCGCCATCTGGTTCATCACCGAAGCGCGGCGCTCCACCTGCCGGGCTTCCCAACGCTTCTCCGCCACACGCTCCATGAAGCGCAGCGCCTCTTTGTTGTAGCGGTCGAACGCGAGGATCGACTCGAAGGTCTTCTCGGCCTTGTCATAGTCGCCGATCTCCAGTTCCTGCCGCCCGCGAAGCATCAGGTCGGCGACGTTCTGGCGGGCAGCGCGGTATTCCGGCTCCTCCGCGATCGGGCGATCCTCCTTATGCAGGCGGACCCTCTCGCGGTATTTCTCGATTTCAGCGGAAAGCTGCGCGGGTTTCGGGTTCTCGGCCCAAGCCTCCACCGCCTTCGCGAGAAACTCACTGGCCTGCTCCAAGCTGCCCCCTTCGCGGCGCCGGTCGTACAGAGCCCGGGCCATCTCCACATACGCCTCGGATTTCAGTCGATTGGACTCCTGGATGCGGGCCTGGTGGCGCGGGATGTCCTTGAGTTTGCTCAAGGCCTCGTCGAACTTGGCGACCGCGATCGCCCACTGACCGTTGATCATGGCCTGCCGCGCCGCGCTGATGGCATCGTCTGCGGCCTTCTCATCCGCCTGGCGGCGAACGATTTCCTGAAGGCTCAGCGCCTCCGCCTCCCCCATGCGCTGCTCTGGGGTCACATCCTCCGGGTTCGCGGGAAGTTCGCGGAGCGGAGTTGGGGAGCCAAAACCGAGGTCATCACCTTCCGCAGGCGGGGCGGGGCTCTCCACAGCGGGTTCCGGGGCGGCGCCGGGGCCGAGTAGATCCGCGAATGGATCCGGACTTTGGGCGCGGGAGAGTCCAGCTGCCATGCACAGCGCGCATCCGCAGGCCAGCCAATTCGTAATCCGGATACCATTCATAAGGAGCGTCTCCTTCTCTCTCTCTTCACTCGGTTGGGTTGGGTGGGTTGGATAGTCATGTCGGTGTATGCCTGCACCGGATTGTTCACGGCTCGGAGATCAACTGCAGGATGTCCCCGGGTGCGGATACAGAGGATCGGTCTTCCGTCGGCCCTTTCAAGGCCTCCAGCTCCTCCGGTTTCGACGCGCGAACCGTCAGCGGATCGTCCGAGCCGGATTGTATTACGACAGCATCTCGCCGGATGTCAATGACCTTGTAGGAAATCTTGTCCAGCTCGAAGACGTGCCCGATGCGGACATCCTGAGACCAGGCCGGCCCGTGGATCAGCGTCAATTTCGCGCTGCTTTCGACAATCGCGCCAGAGCGGCCCTCCCCCTCACGGCGGAGCTCGATCGCGGCGCTGCCATGCCGGATGGTCGCGAAGGACTCGTCGATGCGCCGTCCATCTCGGGACACGAAACGTTCCGTGAAGCTGGCCGCCGTGAACTCGTTGTTGCGACCGAACGTCTGTCCGGTGCGGACGAAAGCCGATTCCCAGCGGTTCTCGCCTGGATACATCCACCGGAGCTGCAGCGTGTGGCCCTTGTCGCTGATCTGCGCCACGCCACGCAACTCGAGGAGCATCCGCTTCTCGAGAACCCCGTCGAGCCTCAGGTACGCCAGCAGAGCCGGATGGCTGGCCGCATCGATCGGATCGGTCTCTTGCTGGTATTCCTGCAAGGTCGGGAAACCATCGCCGTCCAGGTCGCGGCGAGCATCCAAGGGGTCGCTGGGGTTGAGCCCCCAGCGCAGCTCTAAGCTGTCGGGGATCCCGTCCCCGTCCGTGTCCACCGGGGCCCGCGTCTGCTCCGCCCCGCAGAAGGGGCAAACCATCGCATCCACCGGCAGGAAAGCCTGATCGTCCGGGTTAATGCAGATCTTGCGGTGGGCGGAGGTGAAGACGTTGGTGACCACGTCCAGGGCTGGCGGATTCGTGGTGAGGGCCACCAGCAACCCCTCCGCCTGGTCCGTCTTCCGCCCGATATCCGGCTCGCGCGGGGTGGGGCGTTCGGCCCCTTTCCCCCCAAGGGCTGCCACGGAATGGAACACCAGGACCCCCGAAATCCCCAGGGCAGCGAGCAGCACCGCGAGCAGGACTTTTTCAGCATGTTTTTTCAGGAAATCCATGTCAGGAACCTTGCGTTGCGGGGGGGGGATTCTTGAGACGGTAGACCGTGAGATCGAGGACCACGAGGAGCATCTCCCCGCCGGTGACCCGTTCACGGCGCGAGGAAAGCCCGGGCAGGGCGGAGGGCGTCTCTGGGGATTCCTCGTCGCCCCCCCCCCCGAGATCAAAGCCCAACACGAGATCTTCGAAACGTTTGGGCACCCGGGCCGCACGGGTGGTGGAGGAGGAAGCCGCACCCCGGTCCTCCTGGAGGAAAGAAGGCCACAGCCCCTCGTTCTGGTTGTCCACACGCATGCGTCGGACCACCACTTGGTTCGGATCCGCCGCCAGTTGGTTGAGCAGGCCCCACAAATGGTCCTCGTACACCCGGAAACGGACCCGGAACTCGACCCGATCGAAAAGGCGGTCGCGTTCGGCGATCTCCGCTGCCTCCTCCGGCCCGGACTCTCCCGGTTTGCCAGCGGGGGGCTTGGCTGTGGCCCCAAAACCGCGGGGGGGCGCCAGCGGGGCAAAGCCGGGCACCACCGTCTGGGCCTTGGCGGGCTCAGGCTTGACCGCCTCGATCGCAACCAACTCGCTGATCCCTGCGTCGAACAGAAGACCCGCCAGATGCCGCAACAGCTCCATTCGCACCATCAGAGCCGGGATTTCCCCTGCCTCCGGTGGCGTCCCCTCCAAATACGTCTTGAACCCGAACTGCGGGTCCGCCAATACCACCCCTTGTTCCCCTCCCTGAGTCGACTTCGCCGCCGCCGCCTTCAGGTCCTCCACCATGCGCCGAACGTAGTCTCCGAACTGCGCACGCATCATCGTGGGCACCCCCATCTGACCCTCCGAAACCGCGGCGGCCAAGGCGTCCCGCCGCTGCGTCAGGGTCTCCTGCGCTGCCTGCAAAGCCAAGAACGCCTTCTCCGAGGGGAAAATCGGCTTCCGGGAAAGGCTCGTCTGTTCGCCGGCCAGCCCGCGGATGTCGGTCTCCAACCCTTGGATCGCCCCCGAGGTTTTCAGAATCCAAGCCAGCAACCCCCCGGAGGCGAGAAGACTGACGGCACCGGTAAAGATCAAGACGCGGTAACGTTTCCAGTTCATAGGGCGAGGGGTTCCTTCAAAACGATTTCCATCTGGAAGTTGGAGACACTCCGCTTGGGGTCGGCGGCGGGACCGGAGGCCAGGTCCGTGACAAAACGGGAGAGGCGGGTCTCGGATGAGAAGAGGGGAGAGGCCTTGAGGTCCTCTTGGAACCGGGTGATCGGGGCATTGTCCGGGGAACGGAGGTCCTCATACACGGCGTCCTTGAAGAAGGAGCCGGTGAGCAACAACTTGCGGTCGCCCTCCTTTTCATGCGGCGCGATCTGGGTGATCCAGACCCCTTGCGGCAGGTGGGCCCGGATTTCCCGCAGAATGTCGAGCCAACGCCCACGGGCCTCCACCACCGCCCCATACCCTTGCAAATCCTTCTCCACCGACACAAAATCCTTTTGCAGCCCCTGGATCCGCTGGTTCCACAGCTTCAGCTCCGAGACCTGCGTGTAGTAGGCATTGCGCTCCTGCCGTAGCTGCGCGGCCTTCGCGGAGCCCTTCCAGCCCCACAGCCCAAGCAACGCCACCCCCACCACTAAGCTCGCGGCCAACACCCCCTGCTTCTGGCGGAACAGGCGCTCCCGCAGGATCGAGGGCGGCAAAAGGTTCATCTGCACCGGTGCTTGGCCGAACTTTCGCTGCGCCAATCCCACCACTTCCGCCAAGAGATGCCAGTCCCCCGATATACGGTCCTCGTCCACCGCCGCCCCCACCCGGATCGCCTCCAACGGATTCAAGTACTGCACCTCGATGTTCAGCTTCTCATGCAGAAAAACATCCAGGTAACTCATCACAGAGCTCCCGCCTGTCAGCAGGATCCGGACCGGCGCGGAACCATTCTGCTGGCTGCGGTAGGTGTTGATCGACCGCATGATCTCCGCATGCAGGCGGGTCATCGACCCCCGGATGCACTTCGAGACCTGATCGGCCTGCGGATCCTCCAAAGGCTCGTACGCCCCCCCCAACGCGACCATCGAAACCTGCTCCTTCAACTGCTCCGCCTCCCCAAAGCTGATCTTGAAGTCGTTGGAGATGGACTGCGAAATCGAGTTGCCCGACACGGGGAAGCTCCGGCTCCAAAGCCGCTCGCCCTCGGCGAACAGCACGTTTGAGGTCTTGGCCCCCATGTCCAGAATCATCGTGCACCCCTCGGCATCCGGATAGGCCGCCCGATAGGCATTGTACAGCGCCGAGACGGACACCTCGACCAGCTCCGTCTCCAGACCGCTGTTGTGCACGGTCTCTGCGAGGTTCTCGACCACCTCCTGCTTGACCGCCGCCAGCAGGACGTCCATCTCCCCCGCATTGCCGGGCAGGATCTGACGGTCCCACACCACCTCGTCGAGGTTGGGGATGTTCTGGCGAGCCTCGTACTCCACGACCTGCGCGATCTTGTCGCCCGCCACCGGAGGCAGCTTCACATACCGCGAGAAGACGTGCATCCCGGAAAGCGAGAGGTATACGGGGCCGGGCTTGATGCGCATCTCGCGCACCAGCTCGTCCAGAGCCGCACCCGTGTACACCATGCGGTTCGCCTCCTCCTGAGGATCGACCCCGACAGGACGAATGCCATAGTTGACCAGCTCGACGGCCCCGTCCTTGGTCAGGTGGAACTCGGCGAGTTTGACGGTATGAGCCCCGACATCGAGGGTGAGGATTCGTTTGGACATGGGATCGTTCCGCGGGGGATCAGGGCTTGATGGTGTTGTGCGACTCGATTTCAACATTCACAAAAGGCGTCTGGTCCCTCCGGAGGAGAGGAATGGCATGCGGAGTCTGGGAGCGCCACCACTGGGCCTGGGCGCTGGACGGGGGCTGGGCCGCCCCCCCCGCCTGCTGCCCCTCAATGTTCGCAATCACCGCCACATGAGTGGGGCGACCATACCGCTCGAAGGTGTTTGGATCCAGATAGACCGAGGCGACGTGCTGCCCCCGCTTGACGTTCATATAGGTCACGGAGCCGCTGAAGAGATTTTTGGTCGGGGCACCCGGAGGCAGATCGCCCGGCTTGGCTTCGAGCACGACATAGAAGGTGAACGTGATCTCGTCCAGCCAAGGAGCCTGCGTGTCGAACTCAGAGGTCAGCACAAGCCAGCTGCGTCCCCGATCCCGTCGGGTGGAGGTTCCCCGGACACTTACGCTGTACTCGGGGGTAGCCATTTCGCCCCCCTGCACGTTCCGGATCCTCACCATCTGGTTCGCCGGAATCTCCGGAGCGGCGGGAACCTGCGGGCGCAGACCGGCAACCGGAATCAGCAAGGCGGTCAGAAGAAGAAATCGGGAAAGAGAGGGTTGCATGGGATTCCCTGGGCTTGCGGTTCTGTCATTCAGCGTCGTGGGGATCGAATCTAGAAGAAAAAAATCTGGGAGGTCAATCATGGAATCACCGGAATGTGGGAATCTTTTTGGAGCGGAGAAGATTCCGCCTCCCGCCCGGACCGGAACGCCATCGAGGCACGAGCCCGCAGGAAAGGGGACGGGGGATGAAGGAGAAACCCCCTGCCGGAGGCCCTGCGCCCCCATGCCCGCACCCCACCGCCATGCTCATTTTTTTTCAACTTTTCCTTGCAAAGGCCGCCCCTTTCCGGTTGAAGCACCCGCGGAAGCATAGCTCAGCCGGTAGAGCAGCTGACTCTTAATCAGCGGGTCGTGGGTTCGAGCCCCACTGCTTCCATATTTTTTACCCCCATCCACCGGACACGGAGGGCCCGCACCCAAACCATCTGCGTGCGGAAGACAAGTCGACATCCCCGGGCACGTGGTGGAATGGCAGACACGCCGGCCTTAGGAGCCGGTGCCGAAAGGCGTGAGGGTTCAACTCCCTCCGTGCCCACCACACCCCCACAGCCCCCCCATCATTTCCCCTGACGCGGGCTCCGCCCGTTACCAAAATGAAGAGACGGCGTGTCGGGGTGATGCTGTAATGTGAGGTGAGCGTCCGCCGCGCGACAGCTCCAGCCGCTGCGGGGAAGGATCCCCGCACTTCATCCTTAACCCTATACGCTTTTGTGTTACATCTCCCTTTGGGAGAATCTAAATCCGCATTTTTGATCTTGAGTTTGAACCCCAAAAGGTCTTAACTCATTTGTTTTTCCTTGCCTTGATCGCACCAGGAACCCTACGGCCCCCATGAAACCCTTCTCTTCCTCCCTCCTCCTCTGTCTTGCCACCCCTTGGTTCGCCGCCTTCGCACAGCCTGGCAGCGGCATCCGCCTCGGCAGCCAGACCGTCCTCACCCCCGAGATCAACGCCAGCGCCAACTGGAACGATAACGTCAACCTCCGCCGACGCGCCACCGACGAAGGAGGCGAACGCCTCGACCGCAACGACTCGGACAGCTTCATCTCCACCGGCCTTTCTCTCTCCGCACGCCACTGGTCGCAGTCCACCCAGTGGAACTCACGCCTCTGGCTCAACAACCGCGGCTACTTCGACAACAGCAACCTCGACTCCGACACCTACGGCGCCAGCGTCGGCGCTTTTTGGACCCGTCCCTCCGCCTCCACCACCCTCAAGGGCGACGTCTCCATCCAACATGCCATCGACCGCTCCGAGATCGTCGGCGACTTCGTCGGCGACTCCGACCTCACCCCCGAACTCGAAAACGTCGCCGAACGCGTCAGACGCGACGAGTTCCGCGCCAACCTCACCTTCTCCCAGAAGTTGACAGAAGACCTCCGCGTCAATGCCAACTACGGCTTTGCCGACATCGGGTACGACGCCGAACGCTACAGCGACCGCACCAGCCACCAATACGCCGGCGAACTGAACTACCAACTCTCCCCCCGCACCAGCGCCTACGGCAAACTTGGCGAGGGCATCGACGAGGACGAAGGGCTCGACGGCGAGGCACGCAAACCCTTCTATCTGGTCGGCCTCCGTCTCAAGCCCACCCCCAAACTCGACCTCGACCTCGGTGCAGGGCATGAAACCTTCACCCGCACCCCCAAGGGCGAAGAGGAACTCGAGGACAGCGGCACCAAATGGACCGCCAGCCTCGGCTGGGCCGCCACCGCCAAAACCCGCATCTCCCTCAGCGGACGCAGTGGCTTCGGCTCCGTCGCCAGCCCCGGCAGCAGCTCCCGCGAGGAAATTTCCGCCTCCGTCGCCCTCCAACACCAGACCACACGCCAGATCAGCCAACGGATTTCCATCGCCTGGCGCGAGGACGACTACCTCACCCCCCTCCCCGCCCGCGGTGAGGAATACGATGAACTCAAAGAAACCCTTTGGTACCAGTACTCCCTCCAGTACCAGACCGTACGCCCTTGGCTGAGCCTCTTCTTCGAGGCCAGTTATGAGGACGGCTCCAGCCGCATCCCCGGCGACTCCTATACCGAAACACAGCTGACCCTAGGCGCGCGCGCCAGTTATTGAACCCAACCACTCCCCTCCGGAGGTTCCCATGCACTTCACCCGTTTCCTCTTGCTCTCTTTCGCCCTCGGCCTCTCCCTTTCCGTTGCCCGTGGCTACGAGCCCCCCAGCCCGGCGGATCTGGACGCGCTCCTCGCCAACCCCAATCTCATCGCCGACACCTTGGACGACGCGGACGGGGAACAGGCGGCTGACCTGATGCTGGCCATCATCGGACGCCTTCAGGAAGCCCGCCTGAACGAAAAACAACGCCAATACATGCTCGCCTACTACGCCGCACGCATCACGTACCTGCTCGGCGAGGAACAGGCAAAAGCCTTCGCCACCTCCCTCCTTTCCCGCATGGACCGCGCACTCATCCCCCCGGTCCTTGCCGGCATGTCCACTGGCGGACGGGGCTCCAAAGGACTGATCGACCACCTGCGCGGACTCGCCGGGGAAGACGAAGTCCTCCTCAACGCCATCAACAACCCCTCCCTTCCTCTCACCCCCCCGGTCTACAACTACCTTCTCGCGAATTTGGGTGCTGCCCAAAGCCTTCCTCCGGTGGTGACCGATTCTCTGCCCCCGCCGATCCCTGTCGGGGAGACCGAAGGGAGCACCCCCCCACCGGTCGGCGAACGGTATGCGGGTCAGGGAGGGGCAGCAGGCGCGGCCCAGGGTGGCGGCTCGAAATAACCTCCTCTCCCCCCCTCGGCCTCCCCCATCCGGAACCCCTCTGTGTTCCGGATTTTTCTTTCCCCCACACCATGCATCCCCGATCCTCCCACCTTCTCCTCCTGGGCATCACCCCCCTCTTCGCGCTTCCCGTCTGGGCGGCAGGAGGAACCTATCGCCCGTGGCAAGGCCTCTTTCTCCCCGCCTGCGCTTTTGCCATCCTCTGCTTCTTTCTGCCTCCCGCCTCCGAGGCCTTTCCCAGCCGCCGCGAACGACTCCACCGCCTCCTGCGAGACCCCTGCGTTTTCTCCGCACTCTTTTTCTTGGCCTACCTCTGCCTCCAGTGGCGCAACTCCCCGCGCATCCGCCTGTTCGACTTCGACCGGGGCTGGGTCCTCAGCCCGCCTCCCCATCCCGCTTGGCCCAGCTCCATCAGCCCCTCCGAATCCGTGGAAATGCTCCACTGGTTCGCCCCCGTCCTCACCGCTTTCCTCTTCCTCCGCCACACCGCCACCGCGCTCCCCAAACGCCCCCTCCTCCTCCTCGTCGTCCTCAACGGCCTCCTCAATGCCGCCCTCTCCTTCCATCATCTGCGCACCGGCTGGAAACTCATGTACGGCTTTCAGCGCTTCGGGGACGACGTCTATGGAACCTTCGGCTACCCCAACCATGGGGCCATCTACTTCATTCTGCTCACCGCATTGGCCCTCGGTCTCTGCCTCCGTGAGCTGTTCCGCGAAGCCGCCGAACGCAGCCGGTCCCTTCTCTTCTTCTCGGCCCTGGCCTCTCTGGTCTTCTTCCTCGCCGCCACGTTCAGCACCAGCCGCGCTGGAATCCTCGGCGCCTGGATCACCGTCGGCCTCACCTTCCTCGGGATCGCCCTCCTCGCCTGGCCACGACTCCACCCGGCCCAACGGCTGCTCGGAGGCCTCAGCGCCCTCCTGTTCCTTGCCCTCCTCGCCGCGGCTTTCCAGCTGTTCGCACAACCCGTGCACCTTCGCGAACTGGCCGCCGCCACCACACGCCTCGATGTGGGCCGGGAAATCCAGTCCCGTTGGTTCCAGATCGACTCCGCCTGGCGCATGTGGCTCGACCACCCCTTCTACGGCGTGGGAGGCTGGGGGTATCGCTATCTGGCGGCCGACTACCTCCCCCGCGAACAATGGCCGCTCCTCCAGGGTTTTGGCAGGGCCAACGTCCACAACGACCTCATGCAGTTCCTCTGCGAATTCGGGCTGGTGGGCCTTTCCCTCTTCGCCTCCGTCTTCGCCCCCCTGCTCGTCCGGGTCGTCCGAGGCGCCTTCCGCCCCCCGACCGAAGACGACAGCCTCTGGGCTTCCCCCCTCCGCATCGCCTCCCTCGCCGGGCTCACCGTCCTCCTCCTCGTGGCACAGTTCGACATCCCTCTCCGCAGCCCCGCCGTCTTCCTCCACGCCGTCCTGCTTCTCTTCCTCCTTCTCCCCGACGAAAACGACCCCTCCCTCTGGCTCCCTGTCATCGATTGGACCCTCCTTCAGCCCGCCGCCCTCCGCGTCGTTCCACACTCCCCGCACAGCACCGCTGGCCTCGACGCCGAGGAGTTCCCGTAATCCCCCCCCTCCCTTTTCCCCAATTTTCCGAAAACTTGGGATTGCCAAACGTGGTTCCCATGCCTATACTCCCACACTTTCCCTTCAACCCAACCCCCTTTCCCAGGCGGACGCAACCACGCCCGCACCCTTGACCCCCATGGACACCGCGACAAAACAAGAGATCAAGACCGACTACGCCACCCACGAGAACGACACCGGCTCCGTGGAAGTCCAGGTGGCCATTCTCACCGCACGCATCAAGGAGCTCACCGAGCACCTCAAGCTGCACAAAAAAGACAACAGCACCCGCCGCGGACTCCAAAACATGGTCAGCCGCCGCCGACGACTCCTCAATTACCTCGGCAACCGCGATGTCGCCCGCTATCAGGCGCTCATCGACAAGCTCGGCCTCCGCCGCTGAACGCGCCGACCCTCCAAAAGCCCACCCCCCGGTGGGCTTTTTCTTGTCCCCTTTTCCGGGATCCCCCCGGATTCCCCCTCCGCCCCGATGGCGCCTGGGGGCACAACGAAGCAAAGACGAAAGAAGAAAAGACATCCTCATGAAGATCATCGAAAAAGCCACCTCCATCGAAGTCCAGGTCGGCTCCAAGACCCTCTCCCTCGAAACGGGTTTCCTCGCACGCCAGGCCGCCGGCTCCGTCATCGCACGCATCGGCGACAATGTCCTGTTCTGCGCCGTGACCAACACCAAGACCCCGCGCGAGGGCATCGACTTCTTCCCCCTTCAGGTCGAATACCGCGAGAAATTCTATGCAGCCGGACGTTTTCCCGGCGGTTTCTTCAAGCGCGAAGCCCGTCCCTCCGAAAAGGAAATCTTGATCATGCGGGTGACAGACCGCCCGATCCGCCCGCTTTTCCCCGAAGGGTACCACAACGACGTTCAAATCAACATGATGCTGATGAGCACCGATGGAACCCAGGAAGTGGACTCCATGGCCATCAACGCGGCAAGCACCGCCCTCACCCTCTCCGAAATCCCTTTCCAGGGCCCCATCGGCGCTGTGCGCGTGGGACGCGTCAACGGCCAGTTCGTCTATGAGCCCTCCCAAGAGGAAATGCGCCTCAGCGATCTCGAACTCGTCTACGCCGGCACCCGCGAAAAAATGCTGATGATGGAGGGCGAGGCCAAGGAAATCGCCGACGAGGACATGGTGGCGGCCCTCAAATTCGCCCACGCCGGCATCGTGGCTCTGATCGACGCCCAGCTCGAGCTCCGCCGCAAACTCGGCCTGCCCGACAAGGTCATCGCCGAGACCCCGGTCGACGCCACCCTGATGGCCGCGGCCCACGAGCTGAAAGGCGCTGAAATCGCCGACGCGCTGACCATCGCCGGCAAACTCGAACGGCAGGACAAGGTCGCGGCTCTCCGCGACGAACTCAAGGCCCTCATGGCCGCGAAGTTCCCGGAAATGTCGGACAATCAGTTCTTCCATCTTTTCGATGCGCTGGAGATCGAACTCGTCCGGCAGAACGTGCTCGAAAAGGGCAAGCGCATCGATGGGCGCGCCTGGAACGAACTCCGCCCCCTCGAGGCCATGGCCGGCCTGCTCCCGCGCACCCACGGCTCCGCCCTCTTCCAGCGCGGCGAGACCCAAGCCTTGGCCACGGTGACCTTGGGGACCGGTTCCGATGCGCAGGCGCTCGACGGCCTGACCGGGGGTGCTCGCGAGAAGAAATTCCTTCTCCACTACAACTTCCCCCCCTACTCCGTGGGCGAGGCTGGGCGATTGGGGGCCACGAGCCGCCGGGAGATCGGGCACGGCAACTTGGCCGAACGCTCGCTCAAGAACATGATTCCCGATGACTACCCCTACAGCATCCGCGTCGTCTCCGAGGTCATGGGCTCCAACGGCTCCACGTCGATGGCCTCCACATGCAGCGGCACGCTGGCGCTCATGGACGCAGGGATCCCCATCAAGGCCCCCGTGGCCGGCATCTCCGTGGGCCTCTTCACCGCCCCAGGAAAAAGCCAGCTCGTGCTCGATATTCTGGGAGCCGAGGACCATTGCGGGGACATGGACTTCAAGGTCTGCGGCACCCGCAAAGGCATCACCGGTTTCCAGGTCGACCTGAAAATCCACGGACTTTCCTGGGAACAGGTCGAGGGAGCCTTCGAGCTGGCCCGCCAAGGGCGCCACCAGATCCTCGACGTCATGGAGGCCGCCCTGCCGGCCCCCCGCGGGGAGATGAGCCGTTTCGCCCCCCGCATGGAGGTGATCCGCATCGACCCCGAGAAGATCGGCGCGCTGATCGGCCCCGGCGGCAAAAACATCCGCCGCATCACCGACTCGCTCCAGGTCCAGATCGACATCGAGGACGACGGCTCTGTCACGATCTTCAGCCCCGATGGCGATGCGCTGAAGGCCGCGATCCGCGAGGTGGAGGCCTGCACCGGCGAGGCTGAGATCGGAAAACTGTACACGGGCCGCGTCACCGGCACCAAGGCTTTCGGCGCCTTTGTCGAAATCCTCCCCGGGATCGAGGGGCTGGTCCACATCAGCCAGCTCGCCGACTACCGGGTGAACGCCACCGAGGACATCGTGAAGGTGGGAGACGTCATCACCGTCAAGTGCCTGGATGTGAGCGACAATGGCAAAATCTCCCTCAGCCTCAAGGCCGCCCAGGCCGAGGCCCAAGGCGATCCGGCCTGACAGATTCCCCTAGAGGCTCCTGTCCGGACACACAATCCGCGCAGGAATCCTCCTTCGAGGGAGGCCCACACGGGCCTCCCTTCTTTTTTCCCCCCGCGGCTGCGCCGGATCCATCCCTATTTAGAGCCAAGCCACCGCCCATGGCCGGACCTCGGAAGGGAAACCTGCATGCCGCATGTTTTATACGAGGTTCATACGAGGATCAGACAGGAGGTTGAAGCCCGCGGGGCTTGTCGAGCAGAAGGCTTCCGATGATGGCGCGCTGCAGAGTGGCGCGGCGGCGGAGGTTCGGCTTGTCCGCCTTGCCCCCATGGTTGCTGAGGCGGGGGGTGGGAACCGTGGGAATACGGGGACTGGCTCTGGACATGTCGACCATGAGAGTCCGCACATTGAGGAGGGAGCCGATCTCGGTTTCGCCCGCCTGGTCCATCACGTCGGCAATGTCCCGGATGTCCTCCACTTGGCGGAAAGCCCGCTCCTCCTCGCTGAGCAGAGCCGGGGTGGGCGGCGGAGGAGGCGGTGGGGCGGAGGGAGGGCGGTCGAACACGATGGCCTCGCGCGGGGCGGGAGGCGTACGCTTCGGGGCCGGATCCTCCGAGACCTCTCCCGAGATCCTGCCCAGGAAGGCCTCGATCTGCTGCTCCAACGAGGGTTCCGGGAGTACCGGAGGGCGCGGGGCACGGGCGGGGGGTTCTCCCCCCCGCCGCGCCGCATCGCGCTCTCGTTCCTCCCGGCGCCGACGCATCTCCTCCATCCTCTCCTGGGCCTTTTTCTGCTCGGCCACCTTGCCGAGGATCCAAAGGACGGCGATGACGAAGTAGATCAGGACGGTGAACCCGCCCGCTGCGAGGGGGAGGTCCATGGGTCAGTCCTTCTTGTCGCCTTCCGCGATCGACTCGCGCATCGCGGTGTCCGCCAGTACGTTCTGCATGCGGTAGAAGTCCATCACCCCGAGATTTCCGGAGCGGAAGGACTCAGCGATGGCCTTGGGAACCTCCGCCTGCGCCTCGATCACCTTTGACTGCATTTCCTGCACGCGCGCGCGCATCTCCTGCTCGGCGGCGATCGCCATGGCGCGGCGACCCTCGGCCTCGGCCTGCCTGAGCTTCTTGTCCGCCTCTGCGCGCTCCGTCTCCAACAGCGCGCCCACGTTGGCCACCTCGCGGGCCCCCGAAACGCCAGCTACGGAAACATCCGCGATGTCGATCGACACAATCTCGAACGCGGTGTTCGCGTCTAATCCCGAGGCCAGCACCTTGCGGGAGATGTGGTCCGGGTTCTCCAGCACGCTCTTGTAGGTCTCGGCCGACCCGATCGCGCTGACGATCCCCTGGCCCACGCGGGCGATGATGGTTTCCTCGGTCGCGCCGCCGACGAGGCGCTGCAGGTTGGCGCGCACGGTCACCCGCGCCTTCACCAGCAGGCGAATGCCGTCCTTGGAGACCGCGTCGAGATAGCCGGAGCCCTTGCTGGGATCCGGGCAATCGATCACTTTCGGGTACACACTGGTGCTCACCGCCTCATGCACATTGCGCCCCGCAAGGTCGATGGCAGCGGCCTGCGAGAATGAGAGGTCGATGTTGGCCTTATCGGCGGCGACCAAGGCGCGGACGACGTTCATAACGTTCCCGCCGGCAAGATAGTGTGCCTCGAGATCATTGGTGGTCAGGGGGAGGCCGGCCTTGACGGCCTGAATGCGGGCATCGACGATGAGCTTGGTGTTGACGCGCCGGAGGCGCATGGCGACGAGCGCGAAGAAGGGAACCTTCGCGCCGGACACGGCGGCGCGGATATAGATTCCGATGAAATTCGCGAGCAGCACGATGATCAGGATGATGATCAGTGCGAAGAAACCAGTCAGTATTCCGGGCATGGCAGGGGTCCTTGGTTCAGGTGGATTCGTGGAGGGAAAGGGGGGGAGAGGAGGAGGGGGGCAGACGCTGGGAATGGCGGATGCACAGGAGCATCGCACCCAGTCCGGAGGCGGAGGCCAGCAACTGGACCGCGAAACCGATGTAGGGAAGCTGGAACGCACTGTAGAGCAGCGCGAGACCGAGAAGGAGTCCAAAGGAGACTCGCCACATGCCACAGGGTTTGCCGCAGCGCAACAACAGGGCGCCGAGGGCGAGGGCGGCGACGATTTTTCCGCAGTAGAAGAGCAGGGCGATCACGAGCAGGAGGAAGAGGCCGAGACCCGTCCCCAGCAGGGTGGGCAGCAACAGCCATCCCGTGAACCCCACCCCGAAAAGCGCTAGGATGCCCATGCCGCTGGAGGCGCCGCGGTGACGGGCCACCACCTCCACGCTTCTCGCCATGAAGCGCGGAAGAAGGCGCACCAGCAGAAGCCCCACCAGGAAGGCGCTGAAAAACTGCAAACCCAGGAGCGTCCAGCGCAGCCTGCGGAGGCCCCGTTCCAGTTCGCCCGAAGCGCCCGGGGCCTCCCGGACTTCGCCATGGACGACGACCCCCTCCGGCACCATCACCTCCTGCCCTGCACGATACAGGACATTGCCGTGGACCACCGTGCCCGGCAAGAGATTGACCTCCATGCCAACCAACGTCAGGTCCCCCATCACCTCCGCGTCCAGGCTGATCTTCGCCGCCTGCACAAACAAGTCTCCCCCGAAGCGGCCGCCCACGGTGGCCGTCCTCCCCGCCAACAAAAGCGCTTCCCTCGCCACCACTGCCTGGGAGCCCACCACCACGTTCCCTCCGAAAGCGGCCGCACGGAGCACCCCCTCCACCTCGGCGTCCACTTGCAGCACCTCCAGCGCCCCCATCCGCACGTCCTCCCTCGCCTGCCCCGTGAGGCGGACTCCGCGCCCCATCGCCCACACATCTCCGTCGAATTCCCCCGAAAGCACTACCTCGGCCCCGCTCACAAACACATCCTCCCGCGCATGCCCCCTCACCTCCACCGTGTCGCCCGCCCTCCACACCTCTTTCTCCAGCTCCTGTGCGGACGCACGCAGTGCCAGCAACAGAAAAACCATCCGGACCAGGATTTTCACGAGGCCGCCTCCTCGTCGCGCGGGCGGACCACGATCCGCATGCCGTGGACTTCCGACACCACGATGGCCGTCCCCTTCTCCACAAAGCCCCGGGAAGCGACCACATCGAGGCGGCGGCCCTCGACACGGGCGAAGCCGCTGGGCCGAAGGTCGGTCTCCGCGATCCCGCACTGGCCGACCAGGCGATCCTCGTCCGGGGCCGACTTGGAATCGTGGAGATCGGACTTGAGGGAGATGCGCCTGCCGATGCGGGTTTCAGGAAGCTTGACCAGCCAGACCATGAAGGCGGCGAGGGTTCCGAGGATCATCACCAGGGAGAGCAGAATGCCGGTGGCCGGGCCGAAGGCGGTCACCGCAAACCCGCAGGCGGCCAGGAGGGAGACCGCGCCGAGGGCGCCGAGAACGCCGCCGGGCAGGAAGACCTCCAGCGCCATGAGAAGGAAGGCGAGCAGGGTGAAAGAGGCAAAATAAAGGGTGGGGTTCATGAGAGGGTCCGGAAGGGTTCAGGAGGCACGGGAGACCAGAATGCGGCGGTTGCGGACATCGTCGACCCGCACAGGGACGCCGGCATCCAGGTATTCTCCGTCGGACAACGCGTCGAGTTCACGGCCCTCCACCCGCACCGTGCCCGAAGGATTCAGCGGGGTGAGGCAAAGTCCGGGACGGCCGATGAGTTCGCGCAGTGCCGCGGAGGTGCCCGGGGTGGCCACCGCATCGCCCAGCACCAGCCGGCGCCCGAGCAGGTTGTTCGCGCCAAGATTCCGCAGAAAAAGGGCGAAAAGCGCGGCAGAGCCGATGACCGCGAAAGAGAGGCTGCTCACCGCCCCCGCCACATTTCCGAAATTGCTGAAACCGGGCAGAGACCCCGGATGGCCTGGATAGCGGATGGTCATCGCCCGGACGAGACCCACCAGGACCAGGCCGATCCCGGAAAGCCCCACAAAGCCAAAACCGGGAATGAAAAGGACTTCCACGAGAAGCAGAACCAGACCCAGCACGATGAGCACCAGGTCCTCCATGCCCGCGAGTCCCGCGACATTGTGCCCGAAGGTCACAACCAGGAACAACAGGACCGCCGCGCCCCCCATCCACCCGATCCCGGGGGAGTTCATCTCCAAGTAGAACAAGCCCAGCGCGAGCGTGAGAAGCAGCGGGGAGATCCGCACGATCCACAGAGCCACCTGGTCCGCCCATCCCCGCGTCTCCTCGATCCGCTCCGCAGCCCCCAGCCCTATCCGTTCCAGCATCTCATCCAGATCCGCCACCGTTCCCTCCGAGAGCAGCGGCGTGCCGTCGGGACGCAGCCGTTCCGCCTCCTGGTTCGTCAACGTCAGGATCTGTCCCTTCGGCGAGATCACCGTCCCGTCTTCCATCTTGTACTCGAGCTCGCGGCGCACCATCGCCCGCATCAGCATCTCGTCGCGCCCTTTCCGCTGAGCGATCCCGCGCACGATCGCGTCCATCCCTGACTCAATCTTCTCCCGCTCCGCGTCCCCCAGACTTTGCAGGCCCTGCGGCCCCGCGAGGATCGGCATCGCGTCCCCAATGTGCGTCTGCGGCCGCATGAACACGTGGTCCGTCGCCAACGCGATGATCGCCCCCGCCGAAAAGGCGTCCGACTCCACCAGCGTGTAGGTCGGCATCTCCAGGTCGATCAAATGGCTGACGATCTCGCGCATGATGTCGACCCGTCCGCCCGGAGTGTCCATCCGCAGGACCAACGCGTCCGCACGCGCCGCACGCGCCGCCTCCACCCCCCTCCGCAGTGTGATCAGTTGCAGCGGATCGATCTCCCGGTCGACCCGGATCAGGTACACACGCGGGGATTCGGGCCAGTCGCGGAGGGCCCTCCCTTCCACAGCCGTTCCGGCCGCCCTCAGAGGCAACACGAAGAGGGTCAGGAGAAGCATCCGCGACAGGAAGTAGGGTAAGGTGGTTTGCATGGCGTCGATAGGAGAGTAGTATAGGCTCGTTCACCCACTTGTAAAAGAGAAAGCACCATGAGGAAATTACAAAATCAACGCGTTCTTGTAACCGGGGGGGGCGTGCGCATCGGCCGGGCGCTTTCCCTCGCCCTGGCCGGGGCCGGCGCGGAGCTGGTCATCCACTACCGGCGCAGCAGCGACGCGGCGGAGGAGACAGCCGAAGCGATCCGAGTGGCGGGTGGCCGGGCCGACACGGTCTGCGGGGATCTCGCCACCGAAGAAGGGGCCCGATCCATCCTCGGCCAAGCCCTCGCCCGGGGCCCCCTCGACGCCCTCGTCAACAATGCCGCCGTCTTCCACCGCGATCCTCTCTCCCGCAGCAACCGGGCCACCTTCCTCGCCGAGTTCGGCCCCAACCTGTTCGGCCCCCTCGAACTCCTCCGGGGGTTCGCCGCCCAGAACCGTCCCGGCTCCGTGGTCAACCTGCTCGACCGCCGCATCGCGGCCCACGACGCGGGTGCCGTTCCCTACCAGCTCTCGAAGGTCGCCCTTGCCGAAGCCACCCGCCTCGCCGCGCTGGAATTCGCCCCCCGCCTCCGCGTCAACGCCGTGGCTCCCGGCGCGATTCTCCCGCCCCCTGGCGTCCCCAACGCCCCCGGCGACTTCTCCCTCCAGGGAGGACGCGCCCCTCTGAAGCATCGCGGCGCCCCGCAGGACATCGCCGAAGCCGTGCTCTTCCTGCTGACGGCCCCCGCGATCACCGGGCAAATCGTGTTTGTCGACGGGGGGCAACATTTGCTAGGGAACGGGGTATGAGCGACCTGATCCACATCCGCGACCTATCCCTGCGCTGCATCATCGGCATCTATCCCGAGGAGCGCCGCGCCCGCCAGGACATCATCCTCAACGTCACGTTGGAGGTGGATTCCCACGCGCGAGCGGCGGAGAGCGACGACATCCGGGACGCGACGGACTACAAATCAATCACAAAGGATCTGATCGCGCACGTGGAGGGCAGCACCCACAACCTGATCGAGACCCTGGCCGAGCGCTGCGCGGCCATCTGTCTGCAGCGTCCTTCGGTTCGCTCGGCCACGGTGAGCATCGACAAACCCGGCGCGCTTCGGTTCGCACGCAGTGTCGCGGTGGAGATCCGGCGGGAGCGGATGGAGAACTGATCCGGGCTCAGGACCGCCCTGACCCGGCGCGGGGGTGCGCGCGGCGGTAGACCTCCTTCATCCGCCCGATCGAGACATGCGTGTAGATTTGGGTGGTGGATAGGCTGCTGTGGCCCAGCAGCTCTTGTACGCTGCGCAGATCGGCGCCAGCGTCGAGCAGGTGCGTCGCAAAGGAATGCCGCAGGGCGTGCGGCGAGAGGTCTGGCGGGAGGCCCGCGGCGGTCAGCATGGTTTTCATCATCCGTTGGATGGACCGGTTGCTCAGCGCTCCCCCATGCTTGTTCAGGAAAAGGGCGGGAGGACGGCGGCGCGCGCCGAGGTGCGCCAGAAATTCCTCCCGGGCCTCCAGAGCATCCCGCAACGCGGCGATCGCAGGACCGCCCAGGGGACAGAGCCTCTCCTTTCTTCCTTTGCCCAGGACACGGAGCACGCCCCCGAGGAGGTCCACCCGCTCCTCACGAAGGCCGCTGAGCTCGCTGATCCGGATGCCGCTGCTGTACAAGACCTCAAGGATGGCCGTGTCCCGAGCCACCGCGTACCGTTCGAAAACCTCGGGCTTCTCCCCCTGCCGGCCCGCTGGCGCCTCGAGAAGCCTCAGGACCTCCGCTGGCCCGAGGATTTCAGGGAGGCGGCGCTCCTTCCGCGGCCGGGGAAGCGCCGCAAAGGGGTTTTCCTCCGCCCCTCCCTCGCGGACGAGGAAACGAAAAAAGCTGCGGAGGCTGGAAAGTTTCCGTCCCGTGGTGGCGGGACGCACGCCAGACTTCTGCAACTCCACGAGCCAAGCCCGCGCATCGGCGCGGGCCACCCCGTTCCAAGGAGGAGGGGTCTCCCCTCCCGGCCATCGCCACCCGGCGAACTGGCGGATATCCCGGGCATAGTTCTCCAAGGTGTGTGGGGAGGCGTTTTTCTCGCCCTCCAGATAGTGGAGGAAATCGGCCAGCGACGGATCGGCCCCGCTCATTTACGGTCCAACATCGCCTGCACCTCCGGCGGGATGTACTTGGCGTCGCTCCAGGCGCGCCCTTCGGGGTGCAGCCACACCTCCACACTCACGCGCAGCACGTCCGTGCGGCTCACCACCCCCCTCAACTTCTCCCCCTCCACCACCGGCAGGCGGCGATAGGGCCTGTGCATAAAAATGCCCGCCACCGTAAAAAGGTCCGCCTTCAGCCCGATCGTCTCCGGATGCAGGATCATGTACTCCGCCACCGTACCCCGCGGCAGATTGCTGTAGGCCGCCGCCGCGAAGATCCCCATGCAATCCTTCTCCGAAAGCATGCCAACCAAGACATCGCCGTCGACCACCGGGGCGCCCGAGACATCATGTTTCATGAGCTTGACGATCGCCTCGTAGATATCCATCTCGGGGTGGAGCGACACCACGTCAGAGGTCATGAACTCCTCGACAAGCGGAACATGAAAGTGGCTTTGGGACATGAGGTTTCTCCAAGGGTTCGCCCCCATTATTCGCCAAGACAGTCCCTCTTGCAACGACCAAATGCACCTTCACAGGAAAAAAGTCGCGCCGGGCGGCATCAGGGACGGGTGTCGGCCAAGGCGTCCCGGCCGCCGCCGAGAACCTCCACCAGGACCACCGTGATGTTGTCGAAGCCCCCCGCCTGGTTCGCCGCGTTCACGAGGTCCGCCGCGGGGTCCGGAACGCCGCTGGCCAGGATCTGGGCCATGCGCGCGCGGGGGACCATGTTGTACAAGCCGTCGCTGCAGATCACGAAAAGGTCTCCCTGCCTCACTTCCACCGGCGTGCGGTCGACCTCCACGTCCGCCCTCACCCCCACCGCCCGCGTGATCACTCCCGCCATGAACACCGGGATCAGCGCGCTGTCGCTCAACCCGGACTCCGCCGCCATCGAATGGTCCCGGGTCATCGGCTCCAATTCCCGGTCACGGTGTCGGTAGACCCGGCTGTCGCCCACATGCAAGACACAGGCTTCCCGGAGGCTCTCCAGGTTAAAACAGATCGCGGCCACGGTGGTTCCCATTCCGCTGATGCCCCGGGCTTCCGCTTCTTTCTTGATGAGGGCACTGGCCTTGACGATCGTCTTCTCCAACAGGTCGATCTTCTGTAGGAAGGAGAGCGCGTCGGGCTCGAGGGATTCAAAGGCATGGGCGACCTGGTCGACCAGAAGGCGGCTGGAATAGTCTCCACCATCGACCCCGCCCATGCCATCCGCCACGACAAAGAGACCGTGTCGTGCGACCACACCCAGGGAATCCTCGTTGCGTTTGCGCCGCTTTCCCACATCGGTTCGGCTGTGGATGCGGAAGGACATCGAGATCGCCGGAGAACGCTGTGGTTTGGGGGCCATCAGGATTTCCGGAAAGGGTGTGGGAAGAGGCGGGTTTGGGGCATGAGGGCAAACGTAAGTCGGCGCGGGCGTTTTGGCAACCCCGGATTTCCGGGTTTCACGCAGGGGAATGGAAATGGAGGTGAAGCCGCCGGGAGACCCAGGCATCGGTGGCGGCGTAGCGCAGTTGCCGTTCCGTGAGGTGCTCGGAGGCCCAGTTGGAGGTCTGTGCCTTCTTGCTGATGCGCCCCCCCAAGAGCAGCGCGGCGAGAGGGCGGAGTCCCGTGTTCCGGTATCCCCGCCCTTCCGCCACCTTGCCCACATCCACGAACCCCGCCGGGTCAAAGGGGTGTAGGTCGGCCAGTTCCTTCAGATCCCGCGCAACCGCGACTCCCGCCTTGGTCACCGCGGGGTCCGCCAACACCGCATAGAGCCCCGCGAGGGAAGGCAGCCGCCGCAATTGGAAGACCCACACCACCCCTTCCCCCGCCAGCTGCAGGACGCTGGGAAGATAGGTCTCCCCCTTGCGGAAGGCCGGTCGCGTCTCGGTGTCGAAGCCCAGCAAAATCTCCTTCCGCACCTCGGAAAGCTCCCCCTCCATTTCTTCCGCATCCCGGACCAGCCGGATCTCTCCGCCGTATTCCAGCATCGGCTTCTGGTTGATTTCCTCCTTGGTGATCGAGTAGGGTGTGCTCATGCCCCTCTTCCCTGCCCTCCCGCGCGCCTTCTGGCAACTCCCGATCCTTCTTTTGTTGCTTCTCGCCGGCTGCGCGACCCCACCCCCCGGCACCCACCACCCCGGTCTACCCCCAGGCCTCTATGTCTTCGACTGCCCCATCGTCTACGAAAAAGGGATGGCCCGGCTCGCCCCTCTTCCCCGCGGTGCCCGCGTGCAGCTCCTCGAGGGCGTCCAAGGCTCCTTCGAACTGCGTGTCCGCGGCCAAGGGGACCTGGAGATCCGGGACGCGGAGATGGACTACCCCGGCCTGCGCCGCAGCTTCAAGGGCTCCGGAACCCTTTCTTCTCCCGGCCATGCCACCGGGGAGGCGGTCTCCTGGATCCTGAATTTCGGTTTCGCGGGACGCGACCACCGCACGGGCCCCTGGAGCCTCCGGCCCGCCAGCGAGGCCGAGATCCGATCCTTCCAGACGAAGGCGAAGCACCTGCAAGAGCGCCGCCGCCGCGCGGGTCTGGACCCGCAACCCTGAGCGCTCCCGAGGGGGATCCCCCCCGCCACACGGGCAGCAACTTTTCCCATTCCATGCTGGACGGGGACGGGAGGAATCGGGCATAGAAGACCTCCCCCCTTACCCCTTTACCACCATGATCATCGAACGCATCCTCGTCCTCCTCGGCAGCCTCGGCATGTTCCTCTTCGGCATGAAAGTCATGTCAGAGGCCCTCCAACGCCTCGCGGGCGACCGCCTGCGCGCGATCATGCACGCCATGACCGGCAACCGTTTCTCCGGCCTCACCACCGGCTTCACCGTGACCTGTCTGGTCCAAAGCTCCTCCGCCTCCACGGTAATGATCGTGAGCTTCGTCAACGCGGGGCTCCTCAGCCTGTTCGGGGCCATCAGCATGATCTTCGGCGCCAACCTGGGCACCACCACCACCTTCTGGATCGTCTCCCTCCTCGGCTTCAAGTTCAGCATCTCCGACATCGCCCTCCCCCTCATGGGCGTCGCCCTCCCCCTCCTCTTCGCCCGGAAAACCAAGTTCCGCGACATTGGCGAGTTCCTTATCGGCTTCGGCCTGCTCTTCCTGGGGCTGATGTTCCTCAAGGACAACGTCCCCAACATCAAGGACAACCCCGAGGCCCTCCGCTTCATCACCAACCTCACCGGACACGGCCTCCTCTCGGTGCTCGCGTTCGTGGTCTTCGGAACCGTCCTCACCATCATCGTTCAGTCCTCCTCCGTGGCCGGCGCCATCACGCTGACCATGGCCTACAACGGCTGGATCGACTACCCCACCGCCTGCGCCATCATCCTCGGCGAGAACATCGGCACCACCATCACCGCCAACCTCGCCTCCATCGGCGCCAACGTCAACGCCAAACGCGCCGCCCGCGCCCACTTCCTCTTCAATATCATCGGTGTCTGCTGGGCGGTGCTCCTCTTTGTCCCCGCGTCCAACCTCCTCGTGGCCCTCAGCGGACTCGACCCGACGGTCAAGGGGGACCTCACCCTCCTCATGTCCATCTTCCACAGCGGCTTCAACCTCCTCAACATCTGCCTCCTCATCGGATTCATCCCCCAGCTGCAGAAACTGGTTGAGGGCCTGGTCCGGGATGAGGGCGGTGCGGCGCCACCGGCCTCGTCCCGCCACATGAACTACGATTCCGCCGTGCTGCCCAACACCGGAGAACTCAACATCGCCGAGGCCGAGCGCGACGTGGAGCGCATGGGAGGCATCACCCGCGAACTGCTCACCGCGTTCACCGACCTCTTCGAGCACGGCAGCCCCGACATGCCCGCACGGGTGATCGAGGCCAAGAATCTGGAACAGGAAAGCGACACCCTTTCGTTTGAGACCACCGCCTACCTGTTGCGTTGCTCTTCGGGCGGCCTGAGCCGCCACACGCTCGGCCGCATCACCGCCCTGCTCCGCGTGGTGGCCGAGCTCGAGGAAATCTGCGATTGCGGCTACCGACTGGTCATGATGGCCGAGCGCAAGCACCGCAAGGGCCGGGAACTGCCCCCCGAAACCCTCGGACAGGTCCGGGAATTTGCCAACATCATCTTCCAATTCATGGACTTCTACACCGAAAGGCTCCGCGGCCCTGTTGCCGGTGCCGACCTCGAAACCGCCTACCAGCTGGAGAAGTTCATCGACTCCTTCCGCAAGAAGCTCCGGCGGGAATCCATGAACCGGATGCAGTTGAGCTCTGAAACCGTCAAATCCGAGATGCTCTACATCGACATCCTCAACAACATGGAAAGCATCGGGAACCACGCGATCAACATCGTCCAGGCCCTCCGCCACGCCGAGTGAGCCCCCGGCCTCCCGTCTCCACGCCGTTTTTGGTTTCCTAACCGCGAACACACGTTAGAGGAATGGTGAGATGAACCCCTCCCTCCTCCCCTTCCCCGCGGCACGCCAGGTCGCCTACTGGCTATGGCTCGTCTGCACCCTCATCGTCATCATGGTCGGCGTGGGAGGTATCACCCGCCTCACCGAATCCGGCCTTTCCATCGCGGACTGGAAACCCGTGCTTGGAGTCGTCCCCCCCCGAAACAGCGCCGAATGGAATGACGCCTTCGACCTCTACAAGGAGAAGATGTCCCGCCAATACGCTGACTTCGTGGCCAAGGAGGGGGAAATGCCCCTCTCCCGTTTCCAGGAAATCTATTTCTGGGAATTCATGCACCGCCAGCTTGGCCGCTTCATTGGCCTTGCCTACGCTTTGCCGCTGTTCTGGTTCCTGCTCCGGGGCCAAGTGCCGCTGCGCTGGGTCCCCCCCCTCCTCCTGGGACTTCTCCTCGGCGGTGCCCAGGGCTTCCTCGGCTGGTGGATGGTCAAGAGCGGATTCTCCAACCTCCCCTATGTCAGCCACCTGCGTCTGGCGGCGCACCTCTCCATGGCCCTGCTGCTTTTCTCCTACCTCTTGTGGCTCGTACTCGACCTTCTGCCCTACCGCACCCACCGCCACACCAACTACGCCTCCGCCGCCCCACTCCGCACCTGGACCCTCCGTTTCCTCGCCCTCCTCTCCCTCCAGATCCTCTACGGAGCTTTCACCGCCGGCCTCCGCGCCGGCTATCTCCACAGCACCTACCCCCTCATGTCCGGACGCCTGTTCCCGGCCGACGGCAGCCTCTGGCCCCTTTCGCACTGGGTCAGCTCGCCCGCCACCGTCCAGTTCCTCCACCGCCACCTGGGCCTCGCCGTCCTCGTCTCCACTTTCGCCCTCTGGTTCCACGCCCTGCGGTTCCGCCTGATGGTCCGCCAGAAAATCGCCTTCCATCTCCTGCTTCTGCTCTGTTCCCTCCAGTTCATCCTCGGCATCTACACCCTCCTCAGCGGCGTCAGCATCCCCGTCGCCGTCGCCCACCAAGTCACCGCCTGCCTGCTCCTCGGCGCCGCGGTCGCCGCCCTTCACGAACTGATCGAACCGAAAACCGTCACCTCGCGCCGATCGTGATACAACTGCCGCACGGAAAGCCCCCGCGCTTCCAGCCAGTCCAGGAGGGGTGACAAAACCGGGACAGGCTTCTCCTGGGGAAGCTTGATGTTGAAAACGATGCGACGGCAGTGCCGACCTCCGACCCAGTAGCGCAGGACAGAGAAGGCCTTTCCCGGGGGGATCAGCATGTCTCCGACCAGCCAGTCCACGGGAGGCAAATGGCGGGGCAACTGGTACGTGACGCCGTCCAGGTGCAGGTGCTCCACCCGCCGGACACAGGCGGCCGTCAAGCGCAGCGGTCCATTGTCGATCGCCGTCACCCGGCACCCCCGCTTCGCGAACGCATACGTCCATCCGCCTGGGGCCGCGCCCAGGTCGATCACCGCCTCCCCCTCCCGCGGCTCCACACCCATACGGGCGAGGGCCTCCTCCATCTTCAGGAAGGAACGCGACGGCGCATCCGCCTCCATGGCCATGCGGTAACGCCCCCCGGAGACCTTCGAGGACAACGCCCCCGGAGCCGCCGAGGAGAACCAGAGGCCCTCCTTCGCCAAAAGCCACTGCAGAACCATCCCCTTTCCCGACGCAAAGAGCTTATCCGCCTTCCTCTCCCATTTGCCCAAACCTGGGTGCGCCCGTTCCCCTGCCCGCAACAACTCACGGGCCACCCCTTGCAGCCGCGTCGCTAGCCCGCCCTCCTCCTCCTCCAAGGAGACCACATGCAGCCCCCAGGGCATCGGTTCCGCTGCCCAGGCACGCCACACGGCCTCCCGTCCCTCCTCGCACACCGCCTCCCGCTCGCGGAGGGGGATCAACCTTGCCCCCGGCAAACGCTGCCGCTCAAACACCAACGGCGCAGCAGGAAGCTTCCCCTCCCCCACCAACACCAAACCCGCCCCCGCCACCTTCCCGACCACCCCATGCCGGAGGTCCATCTCCGCCAGCAACTCCTCCTCCGATCCCGGACGGCACAACACCAAGTCAAAAGGGGAGGAAACACGGTTCGCCATTCCCGCCCATTCTCCAGATCCACCGCACACACTCAAGTCCAAAGCCCATCGAATCTCCCCTCCCGCCCCGGTTCGCAGAAAAGGGTTGCCGTCCGCGGCACCACCGCTACGCTACCCCCATGAAGATTCGCGGCAGTCTGGCGGCAGGCCTGGGGGCCTTTTTGCTATACGCGCTCACGGGCGCGGACAGCGTGCAGTGGCAGGATGCCGGCCAATTCGTATGGCGGATCGGGACGGGGGAGACGGGGAATCCGTACGGCCTCGCGTTGGTGCACCCCCTCCACGTGTGGCTGGGCCGGATGGCAGCCTCCCTGCTGCCCGGAAACATCCCCTATGCCCTCACCCTGCTCAGTGCCCTCTCGGGCGCTGTGGCGGTAGGACTGCTTCACCACCTGGTCCGGCGCCTCGCCAGGGGCGAATCCCCCGCGGCGTTCGCGGCCGCGACTCTTGCGGTCTCCCACAGTTTCTGGCGCTTCTCCGGAATCCCCGAAGTCTACAGCCTTGCCGCCGCCCTGCTGTTGCTCGAAGCCACCGCCTACCTGCACCATCCCCTCAACGCCCCTCCCCGGTGGCCTTGGGTCTTCGCCGCCAACGGCCTCGCCCTGGCCAACCACAACCTCGCCCTCCTCTCCCTGCCCGTCTGGGGCCTGCTCCTGCTGCATGACCTGCGCACCCGCCGGGTCCAGCCATACATCCTCTTCCTGAGCGGCGCAGCCTGGGCGGCCGGAGCCCTTCCTTTCCTCACACTCCTCGCCCACGCCATCGCTGAAGGCGGGGACGTCCACGCCGTGCTGAGCTCCGCCCTCTTCGGCAACCACTACGCACGCGCCGCCACCGCCCTCCTCCCCAACCCCGGAATCCTCCTCAGCTCCCTTGCCTTCCTCGCCCTCAGCTTCCCCTCTCTGGCCCTCCCCCTCGCTCTCCACGGTCTCCCACGAGCCCCACGCCCCCTTACCGCCCTCCTCCTCCTCCACCTCCTCTTCGTCCTCCGCTACAACGTCATCGACCAATACAGCTTCCTGATCCCCTCCCACGCCCTCCTCGCCCTCCTCGCGGGCATCGGCTGGGAACGCCTCTCCCGTCCTTCCTGGCGCTGGACCGCCTTCGCCATGCTCCTCCTCCAGCCCTTCCTGTATCTGGCCGCCCCCGCCCTCGCCCGCGCCTCCGGAGTCCTCGAACGCCTCGACCGCCACAAACCCCACCGCGACGATGCCACCTACCTGCTCTGGCCCTGGAGCCGCTGGGAACGCTCCGCACAGACCCTCGCCCGCGAAATCCTCGATGCCGCCGCCTCGGAGGCCCTCGTCGTCCTCGAGGATCCCATGGCCCGCTTCGCGGTCGCCTGGGAGCACCATCTTCGGGGCGCACCCAGGGCCGTCCGACTGCTCGACCCCCGCGACCGGGCGCAACAGGAGGAAATCCTGCGGGCCCTCTCCTCTGCCAGCCCCCCGGTCCTCTGGATTCCCGCGCGCGTCGCACCGACCGCCCCCCCGGGCTGGCAGCGCGAAGGCTCTCTCTGGCGGCCACTTCCGGGAGCCCTCCCGCCCCCCCTGCCGTCCCCCATGGCCCCATTGGAAGAGGAAGAAGGGACAAAGCGGAAGGCGGGGGAGGTTGGGGCTTGATGGTCCGCCCCTTTTGAGGATAAGGAGGTCCGAATGAGTTGGTTGACCCGACTGGAGAAGCGCCTGGGATTCCTGGCGATCCCGCACCTGCTGGCGGCCCTGCTGGCGGGACAGGTGCTTGTGTACCTGGCCCTGGCCCTCGGTGCAGTGAATGCGGAGGACCTTCTCCTGACAGGCCAACATCTGATGGAGGGCGAGCTTCCGCGCCTGCTCACCTTTCTCTTTCTCCCCATGGCCTCCAGCCCCCTCTGGTTCGCCATCGGACTCTCCGTGACCTGGATGATCGGAAGCTCCCTGGAGACCCAATGGGGCAACTTCCGCTTCACGCTCTTCTTCCTCTCTGGCTGGCTCGCCACCGTCCTGGCCGCCATCGCCTTCCCCGAAGAACCCGCCACCCATCTCTATCTCTACGCCTCCCTCTCCCTCGCCTTCGCCCGGCTCTTCCCCGACTTCGAATTCCTCGCCTTTTTTATCATCCCCGTCAAGGCCCGCTATTTCGCCCTCCTCCAAAAAGCGGCCTACGCCGGCCTCCTCCTCTTCTCCCCCAACGGCCAACGCGCCCTTCTCCTCGCGGGGCTCCTCCCCTACTTCCTTTTCTTCGGACGCGACATCCTCCTCGACCTCCACCGCCTTCAGCGCCGGGGCCGCTTCCTCCGCAAATCACACGCCCACACCGCCACCCCCACCCACACCTGTACCCTCTGCGGGCGCGACAGCTCCCGCCACCCGGACCTCGACTTCCGCTACCGCTCCGGTGCCTGCATCTGCGAATCCTGCCTCCGCGAAGGAAAATGAACATGCCCCGCCTCCTCCCCTTCCTTGCCGCCCTGCTACTCGCCTCCGCGTGCTCCCGCCAGCCCCCCGCCCCTCCCCCCCCCAACCTCCTCCGCATCGGCAACGGCGACGAACCGGAAAGCCTCGACCCCCACCTCACCACCGGCGTCCCCGAATACCGCATCATCAGCGCCCTCACCGAAGGCCTCCTCCGCGAAAACCCCGACAACCTCCAACCCATCCCCGGCGTCGCCGAACGCTGGCATTCCTCCCCCGACGGCCTCACCCACACCTTCCACCTCCGCAAAAACGCCCGCTGGTCCAACGGCGACCCTGTCACCGCCCACGACTTCACCTTCAGCTTCCAGCGCATCCTCCGCCCCGCCCTCGGCGCCGAATACGCCTACATGCTCCACATCCTCCGCAACGCCCGCGCCTACAACGAGGGCCGCCTCGACGACTTCTCCCAGGTCGGCGTCCTCGCCCCCGACGCCCACACCCTCGTTCTCACCCTCGAAAAACCCGCCCCCTATTTCCTCTCGATGCTCAACCACCACGCCTTCTACCCCGTTCACCGCGGGACCCTCGAGCGGAATGGCCCCATCGACAGCCGCGACAACCCCTGGGCCCGCCCGGGCTCCCACGTCGGCAACGGCCCCTTCCTCCTCGAAGAATGGACCCTCGGACAACGCATACGCCTCCGGCGAAGCCCCACCTACTGGAACACCGCCGCCGTCCGCCTCGACGGCATCGACTTCCTGCCCGTCCAGGACGAACAAACCGAAGAGCGGCTCTTCCGGGGCGGCGCCCTCGACGTGACCGAGAATGTGCCGATCCCCCGCATCGACACGTGGCGCGCCGATCCCCGCGGCGTCTTCCACTCCAACCCCTACCTCAGCACCTATTACTATCTCTTCAACACCACCCGCCCCCCCTTCGATGATGTCCGCGTGCGCCGCGCCCTCTCCCTGGCCGTGCAACGATCCCTCCTCACCGACGGCCTCCTCAAGGCCGGCCAGAAACCCGCCCTCTGGTTCACGCCCGACGGGACCGCGGGCTTCCGCCCCTCCCAGGCCCTCCACGAAGACCTCGACGAAGCCCGCCGCCTGCTCGCCGAGGCGGGCTACCCCGACGGCCGCGGCTTCCCCTCCTTCTCCATCCTCTACAACACCCGCGACACCCACCGGAGCATCGCCCAGCTCCTCCAGCAAATGTGGAAACAAAACCTCGGCATCCACTGCGAACTCCTCAACCAGGAATGGCAGGTCTACATGGTCTCCCGCCGCAACCTCGACTTCGACATCGCCCGTGCCGGCTGGACCGGCGACTACGCCGACCCCCACAACTTCCTGGACCTCCACCTGTCCCATGGCGGCAACAACCACACCGGCTGGGGAAATCCCGCCTACGACGCCCTCATCGCACAGGCCGAAGGCACCCTCGACACCTCCGAACGCTTCCGCCTTTACGACCGGGCCGAGGCCCTCCTCCTGGACGAAATGCCCGTCCTGCCCCTCTACTGGTACACCCGCAACACTCTCGTCAACCCCCGCGTTCATGGCTGGGGCTACAACCTCCTCGACCGACAGGACTACACCCGCGTCTCCCTCGAACCCGCCACCCCCTGAACCCTGGCCTGTCCCCGTGTCCTTCCGCCTCCTCCCACTTGCCCTCCTCCTCCTCGCCTCCGCCTGCGGCCCACGCCCTCCCTCGCCCCCCTCCCACGCCGACCAAGCGGCCGCACGAGGCATCCTCCTCCGCGGAAACAAAGTCGAGCCCGAGAGCCTCGACCCCCACCTCGCCACCTCCGTCAGCGCCGGCAACATCCTCCTCAACCTTTTCGAGGGCCTGACCCGGCTTGACCCCGCCTCCCTCGAACCCGAACCCGCCCTCGCCGAACACTGGGACATCTCCGACGACGGCCTCCGCATCTCCTTCCATCTGCGACCCTCCCAGTGGTCCGATGGACACCCCCTCCGCGCCTCCGATTTCGTATTCGCCTGGAGACGCCTGCTGGACCCACGCATCGCCGCCTCCTACGCCTTCATGCTCCACCCCCTCCGCAACGCCCGTGCGGTCAACCGCGGCGACCTTCCCCCCGAACAGCTCGGTGTCTCCGCCCCCGACGACCACACCCTCGTCCTCACCCTCGAACACCCCACCCCTTGGATCCTCCCCCTGCTTGCCCACTGGGTTGCCTTCCCCCTCCCTGAACACGTCCTCCGCCCCCTCGGCGCCGACCACAACCGGGAAACCCTCTGGACCCGACCCGAATCCATCGTCTCCAACGGCCCCTTCCTCCTCGACACATGGACCCCGCAGGTCCGCGTCCACCTCCTGCGCAATCCCCTCTACTGGCAGGCCTCCCTCGTGTCCCTCCAGGGCGCCGACTTCCTCCCCATCGAAAACCAGGAAACCGAAGAACGCGCCTTCCGGGGCGGCAACCTCCACCTGACCTACACCCTCCCCCGCCACCGCATCCATGCCTGGCGCCAGCAGGCCCCGGCCTCCCTCCGCATCGACCCCTACCTCGAATCCGTCGGCTGGGTCATCAACCTCCGCTCCCCGGGACTCTCCAACCCCCTCGTCCGCCAGGCCCTCTCCCTCGCCCTCGACCGCCGCCTCCTTGTCGACAACGTCCTCCAAGGCGTGCGCCCCCCCGCCTTCTCCCTCGTCCCCCCGGGCACCGCCGGTTACCAACCCGGCCTCCTCCTCCAGGAAAACCCCGACCTCGCCCGCCGCCTGCTCGCCGAGGCGGGCTTCCCCAACGGTGAAGGCCTCCCCGAATTCCGCCTCGTCTTCGTCGCCGGCCAGGACGCCACCCGCGTCGCCGAGGTCATCCAACGCCTCTGGTTCGAACGCCTCGGCGTCCGCCTCCGCCTCGAAAACCTCGAACGCCAAACCTATTTCCAGCGCCGCAGCGAGGGCGACTTCGACCTCCTCCATTTCGCGTGGGTCGGGGACTTCATCGACCCCGAAACCTTCCTGGGGCTCTGGCGCTCCGACGCCGGCAACAACTTCGCCCGCTGGAACTCGCCCCCCTTCGATGCCGCCATGGCCGCCTCCGCCACCCTCTCCCCCACCCGCATGGAACACCTGCGCCGCGCAGAAGCCCTCCTCCTCGAGGACCTGCCCATCCTCCCCCTCTACTTCGGCGCCACACAGTTCCTCGCCTCCCCCCATGTCCAGGGATGGCACCCCAACCTCCTCGACCAACACCCCCTCCGCTCCGTCACCCTCCTCCCCCCCTCCTCCCCATGAACACCCTCCCCTCCCCCCAGTCCACCACCGTCGGCCACATCGACGAGGAAATTCTCGCCTTCACGGCCGGAAAAGACCTCGTCCTCGACCTGCAACTTGCCGAGGCCGACTGCATCGGCTCCGCCGCCCACGCCACCATGCTTTCCCGCATGCCCGTTTCCCCCCCCATCCTCACCCCCGAGGAAGCGAACGCCCTCTGCCGCGAACTCTCCTTGATCCGTGCCAGTGCCCTCCAAGGTGTTTTCCAGATCCACACCGCTGACCAGGACGTCCACCTCGCCGTCGAACGCACCCTCACCGAACGCCTCGGCGACCTCGGCAAAAAAATCCACACCGGACGCTCCCGCAACGACCAGGTCGCCCTCGACCTCCGTCTCTTCGCGAAACGCCGCCTGCTCGCCCTGCTCGACGACACCGCGGACCTCGCCGAGGCCCTCACCACCTTCGGCCACGAACACCGCCTCCTCCCCATGGTTGGACGGACCCACATGCAGCCGGCGATGCCCTCCTCCGTCGGCCTCTGGGCCACCGCCCACGCCGAGGCCGTCCTCGAGGATCTCGACAGCCTCCGCCACGTCTTCCACCTCAACGACCAGTGCCCCCTCGGAGCCGCCGCCGGTTATGGCGTCCCCCTTCCCATCGACCGCCAACTCACCAGCGACCTGCTCGGCTTCGCGCGCCCCCTCCACAATGTTGCCCACGCCATCCAGGCCCGCGGCAAGATGGAATACCAGATCCTCCAAGCCCTCGGCCAGCTCATGATCTCCCTCTCCCGCATCGCCACCGACCTCATGCTCTTCACCCTTCCCGAGTTCGGTTACTTCCGCATCCCCAAGGCCTTCGGAACCGGAAGCAGCATCATGCCCAACAAAAACAACCCCGACGTCCTCGAACTCCTCCGCTCCAAGGCAGCCCTCGTCCTCGGGTACGGACAGGCCGTGGGCATGATCCTCCACGCCTCCCCCGGAGGCTACAACCGCGACCTCCAAGACACCAAAGAGCCCTTCCTCGAAGGCCTCGCCACCACCACAGCCTCCGTCCGCATCCTCGCCCGCTGCATCGCCGGCCTGCACCCCCATCCCGAACGCCTCCGCGGTGCCTTCGACGGCGGCGTCTTCGCCACCGATGCCGCCCTCGCCCTCGTCGCCAAGGGCATGCCCTTCCGCGACGCCTACCACCACGTCAAACAGCACCTCGACGACCTCGAAAACGAGGATCCAGACGCCGCCATCGCCCGGAAAACCCACCTCGGCGCCACCGCAGGACTGGACTTCAACCTGTACGCCCGCCGCATCGCAGACCACCGCGCCACCACCCGGAACGCCCGCGAGCACTTTGACCACGCCATCCACACCCTCCTCCCCTGAACAGACCCATCCACCCGCACAGGTTGCCCCCTCCTCGACACCGTCCGCGACATCAACACCGACGCCCTCCTCCTCAAAATGCGCCACTCCCAGAGTTCCGCTCCCTCATGAACCGCGTCGCCGACCGCTTCCTCGACGAAGAATCTCACTACCCCCACAACGACGAAACCGGAAGCAGCCCAGGTGGTCCGCCAGGCGCAGAAAGAGCTAAAGCCCCCTTGAGCTTCGTTCAACACCCTCTCCTCTTCCCACTCCTCCTCTCCCCCTACGCCCGCCAGCCGCCACTTCTGACCTGCCGCGCACCTTCGCCCATCAGCGTGAGCAGCCCATTCGCCGTCCCTCCGCGCAACCTGCGCAACAGCCTCATCGCCCCCACGATTCCCAGTCGCCCCTGACGAATCTTGTTCACCGTCTTTGCCGCGATAATGTCCGTTGCATTCCGATACACCGTCTCCCCCAATCCTGGACAAACCATCAACCCCTCCAAAATCCGGATCATCTCACGGATCGCCTGCTCCTGCTGCTCCGCGTTGCGAATGGACCCCGTGTGCCGGCGGTGGTAGTTCAGCGGTTCCGCGACATACCCGTATGACGCGCGTGCCATCAGACGCGACCACAACTCCCAGTCCCCACAGTAGCGGAACGTCACATCCGCCCCGCCCGCCTCCCTGTACGCCTCCCGACGGATCACCGCCGCGCTCGCGTTGCAGATGATGTTCGCATGACACAGAAACCGACGGCACGCCTCCGGCCCCTCCCCGCAATGATCCGCCTCCCACAACTCCGCATCCATCGACCGGTAGTTGTCCTCCACCCGCAGCCCCACCGCCCCCTCCGCATCCATCCGTCGCGACGAAGCATACGCAAGCGCCGCCGCCGGATGCGCCTCCAGCATCCCCACCACCCGCTCCAGAAAACGGGGCTCCGAGACATCATCCGACTCCGCGATCCACACCATCTCCCCCGCCGCCAGCTCCACCCCTTTGTTCCACTGCGCGAACGGCGTCCCGCTGTTCACCTCATTCGCCACAATCCGCATCGGAAACTCCCGCGCGAACGCCTCCGCCACCCCCAGACTATTGTCCGTAGACACATCGTCCAGGAAGATGAGCTCAAAGTCCCGGAACGTCTGCTCCCGGATCGATCCCAACCGCGCCGGCAGATATCTCGCGTGGTTGTAGTTCGGCACAATGACACTTACTTTTGGCATGATGAACCGCCTGCCTTACCCCAACCCACGCCTTTCCCGCAACTCAAAAGCAATACCGGTCATCCCCTGCATCCTCCACATCCCCCACATCCCCCCACCCCCCCCTCTTCATCCCAACAAAATCTCCTCATACAACCTCCGCAGAGCACTCCCCCCATCGCGGGCCGGGATTTTTTCCGCCACACGTCGTTTCCGCTCCTCCCGGTCCCCCCTCGAAGTCCCCACCCTCCGCACACATTCCAACCCCTCCCTCCATCCCTCCACCTCCCGCGGCGGCACAAATACCGCATCCGTTCCTGCCACCTCATGGAACACTGGAATATCCGAAACCAACAGCGAAGCCCCACAACTCAACGCCTCCACGAGCGGAATCCCGAAACCCTCCGCCAACGAACTCTGCACCAGTGCCACGCCCCCCGCATACAGCACCCTCAACGTCTCATCCCCCACCCCCGACCGGAAATGCAGACGATCCGCGATCCCGTACCGGAGTATCCTCTCCTGCTCCACCACATCCGGCCGCGCCTCCCCGCCCACCAGCACCAGGTGCAGGTCCAGACGCTCCGCCACCCCACCGAACGCCTCCAGAAACGTGATGAAATTCTTGTAGTGTGAGCGTGGCCCCACCCACAGCACATACGGCGCTCCCCCCGTCACTTCCCGACGCAGGGCCTCCACCTCACCCTCCTCCGGCAGCGGCTTGCGGAATCCTTCCGCGATCCGCGGCGGAATCACCCGCACCCGCTCCGGCGCCACATCCGTCAACGCCAACACCTCCTCCCTCGTGCTCTCCGAAATCGCGATCACCCCATCCGCCGCCTCCAACGCCCGCCGCTGCCGCGCCACAAATCCGCTCCCATTGCAGTTGAAGGCCGGCAAACGCGCGTCGATGAAATCATACGCGATCTGCGCCACCGCGCGCACCCTCACCGGCGACGGGGCATAATACGTGCCCTGGAAAATCTCCGGACCAAAAGCCCCGATCCGCACCCGGTTGATCCACTCCGGCGACCGCAACGTGATCTGCCGCACCCCCGCCCCCCGTGCCGCATACGAGGGAGCACCCTCCGGACAAATCGTCAGCACCCGCGTGTCCTCCATCCCCGCCAGCTCTGAAATCAAATCCGCGCAGTAGCGGCACACCCCACCCCGCGACGAAGTCCGCAGCATCGGTCCATCCCAGAGCACCTTCATCACGCCATGCCTCCTTTCACAAACACCAACCCGCAAACCCCCTCGCCGGGCATCTCCCCGAAACTCGCATACCGCTGGTAATTCCGAGCAATGTCCTCCGGATCCCGCAGCACGGTTTCCGCGCCCCGCTCCAGCCACTCCCGGATATACGAATGAAAATGGCCCTTCTCCTTCACCCCGAACCACTCACACACCAACGGCTCACATCCCACCGTCCCTATGATCCTTTCCCGGATCGCAGCCACGTCGTAAAAACGCTGAAAAAACACCCCCCGCTCATCCTCGCCCTCTTCCTTCAACCCGTAGGGATCCTTCGGACGGAATTCCTCCCAGCAGGTTTGGTCTGTTGGCAACGTCAGAATCATACGCCCCCCCGGTTTCAACACCCGCCACAACACCCGGCAGGCTTCCCGGTCCCCACCAAATTCCTCACCAATATGTTCCAGAACCGAGATCGACCACACCGCATCAAAGCTCCCCTCCGGCAATGCCGCCAGCTCCGCGATTCCATCCGTCGCCGTCTCCATGCCCGGACGCGGATTCACCGCAAGCATCGCCCGCGTCAGCGCCAGATCCCGTTCGTCCGGATTCACCATGCGGATCCGCAGATCGGGCCTCCTCTCCGCCAGTCGGAAACTGAACAGAAAGGGCGAACTCACATCCAGCAACCTCGCCTCTTTCGGGGCCTCCCCCAGACCGCGCTCCGCAAAATCGAACTCAAAATACCGCGTATTGCTCACCGGGCTCATCAGCACCCCCCGGCTTTTGGTGTACCCCTTCCACCACATCCGCCAGCCAATCCTGCGCCCGTCTTCATAATATCTGGCCCCCACCAATCCTGTCTTCACCGCGCGGCGAAAAGAAGCCGCCGCCCGCGCCGCCAGAATCAGCGTCTTCCCATTCCATCTCCAATCACGCACCGGCATTCGGACCTCCGGGATAAGGCGACCACAGCCGCGCGCCTGGCTCCCGCTTCACATATCGGATCACCCGAGCGGGGACCCCCGCCACCACCGCACCGGGCGGCACATCCTCCTGCACCAGCGCCCCCGCCGCCAGCACGGCGTCATCCCCCACTGTCACCCCCGCCAGAATCGTCACCCGTTCCCCACACCACACCCGCTTTCCAATGCGGATCGGCGCCCCCTTTGGTTCCAGCGTGTCCACATCGTGCGTGCCCGCGTTCAGCACCAGCCCACCCGCGCCCAGAAAACCATCTCCGATCTCTACCGCGTCGTGATTGTATATGCGCGTATCGTGCCCGAGCGCCACCCGGTCCCCCAGCTTGAGCGCATTCGGACGCAGGATCCTCAATCCCGGACGGGTGCAGAGGTTTTCCCCGAACCGAACGCCCATCCTCCGCAAATACCCGCGCCGGAAGAACCCGGGCTCCCTCGGCTTCCGGCTGTCCCAGAAGCGGTCCTCCAACTCCGCCAGTTCGCACAGTAGAAAGGTCGCGATCACCGGGGGGAGCTCCCGAAGGGGGTCATGTCACGGACTCCCAGCGCGCGGGGATGGAGACGGCCCCCGGGCCACCATGCGGGAGGTCGGCCAGATTCCCCGCCAAATCGGAGAGCGTGTAGCGGAAAGCAAGCGGTACCAGGTCAAAAGCGTGGTGGTGGGGACCGACCAAGGCCAATTGCACATGATAGCCCCCCGGCAGCAAGGCGCCCGCCGGGAAAACGAGCCGGAACACCCGTTCTCCTTCCGACGCCGGAACGGACACCCGGGTCGCGAACAAACGCCGGTCAGAGCTGTCCGCCACCGCCAACGAAAGGGACACATCCTTCTGCCCAGCCACGTCGACCCTCACCTCGATGCGGTGCGGACGGTCGAAATCCACTTCGCCCGCCTGCCGGCCCTCCGCATCCAACAGGCGTGATGCCAACACCCGTGCCGTTCCCTCCCGCTCCGACCCGGAAACGTACATCCCCGCCCGCCCCGATGCGTTCTCCCGGATGTAGGTCTCCACCACCTCCTCCACCGGCGCATCCACCAGCACCCGCCCCGCCGACAAATACAACCCCCGCGTGCACAGCCGCGACACCGACCCCATCTGGTGGCTGACGAACAGGATCGTCCTCCCAAGCCTCGCCACATCATCCATCTTCCCCAGACACTTCTCCTGAAAGGCCGAATCCCCCACCGCAAGCACTTCGTCGATGATCAGGATATCCGGCTCCAAGTGCGCCGCCACCGCAAAAGCCAATCGCACACTCATCCCGCTGGAATACCGCTTGACCGGCGTGTCGATAAACCGCTCGATCCCCGAAAACGCCACGATCTCATCGAACTTCGCCGCCACCTCCCGCTTTTTCATCCCCAGAATTGTCCCGTTCATGAACACATTCTCGCGCCCTGTCAGCTCGGGATGAAAACCCGTCCCCACCTCCAACAATGACCCCACACGGCCCCGCAGACGGATCTGCCCCCGCGTCGGAATCGTGATCCGGCTGAGGAGCTTCAACAAGGTGGATTTCCCCGACCCATTCCGCCCCACCACCCCCATCACCTCCCCGGGCATCACCTGAAAACTAACATCCCGCAATGCCCAGAACTCCCCGGGAGCCTCCACCTCCCGCCCCCTCATTCGGTCCCATCCACGGCCGATCTGCCCCCGCAGCGTGCGCGCCCCGATCGCTCCCAGCAGGTAGCGTTTCGACAACTCCCGGACCTCAATGATCGGCGCACTCATATCAGATCCACAAAATTGCGCTCCACTCGGTTGAAATTCAACACCCCGGTCACCAACAACACCAACGTTACCGCCCAGCTCACGCCCCACCCACCCAGATCCGCACTCCCCGCCCCGGTGAACGCGTGACGGCTAAACTCCACCACCGCCGTGAACGGATTCATCCACAGAATCCACCGGTACAGCGGCGTCACCACCATCGATGCCGGATACACAATCGGCGACGCGTACATCCACAACTGCAACAAAAACGGCAGCGCGAAACGCAGATCCCGGTACTTGACCGTCACCGACGACACCCACAGCCCGACCCCAAGTCCCAGCATCGCGCACTGCAGCAACAACACCGGCAGTGCCACCAACCACAGGTTCGGCCTCAGCTCCGCCCCACCCACCCGGAACCACACAAAAAAGCCCATCAACACCCCGAAATTGATCGCGAAGTGCGCCAAGTGCGCCAGCACCCCCGACAGCGGGATCACCAGTCGCGGAAAATACACCTTGGTCAGAAGCCCTGCACTTCCCGCCAACGAATTGGCCCCATGGTTCACCACCCCCTGCAGATAGTTCCAGAACACCATGCCCGTCATATAGAACAGGAAATGCGGCACCCCATCCGTCGGAATCCGGGCTACATTCCCGAAAATCACCGTAAACACCACCGTCGTCAGTAGCGGCTGCAACACAAACCACAGCGGCCCCAGCACCGTCTGCTTGTACACCGCCGTCAGATCCCGCTTCACCAGCAGCATCAGCAAGTCCCGGTACTCCCACACCTCCCCCAGGTTCACCCTCCACCACGGACACGCCGCGTCGATCCGCACCTCCGGACTTTCCGGGTGCGAGGCTTTCACGGCGGCTTCCATGCGGTCTTCGGTCATCCTGCGGGGGGTTGGGCATTGACAAAACGGGCCCGACTCATAACGATTTGACCCGTTTTGTAAACGATATTCCCCCCCCCTCCCGCCCATGGTCCTCCGCCTCCACGAACCCGCCCTCGCACGCCCCGGAGGCTTCTTCAGCTTCGTCTACCACGCCCTTCTCCAAGCCGGCGCGCGCCTCACCGACGCCCCCCGCCCCCTCCCGCGCCTCACCGTCCCCCGCGATCACGCAAGCGCCTGGATCGACCTCCACGGCATCCCCGTCCTCCTCGACATGAGCGACCATGTCTTCCTCTACGACCTGGACGCCCTTCGCCACTGCGCCCTCTACTTCAAGACCAACCTCCACCTCCCCACCCTCCACCGCGTCCTCGCCGAGGCCGAATGCCCCGAACTCGCCACCAAGGTCCGCCCCTTCTTCTCCTTCGCCGGTCACCTCCGCACCTACCTCGCACGCCGCCCCCTCTACGACGCCTACGGCGCCATCCTGGGCCGCCGCCACGATGTCTGCGATGTCGTCGGCGTCTACGAGCACCTCCGGCGCGACGGCGAAACCTCGCCCTTTTCCCCCGGCGGCCCCGAACCCACCCCCAGCCGCGTCCACTACTGGGCCCGAGTCCACACCCTCGAGGCCCTCCGCGACGCCGGCCTCACCGGAACCCTCCGCCTCACCTCCCGCTACAACGACACCCTCGTCGACCACACCCTCATCTACCCCAACCTCTCCCAGCCCGCCTACCGCCGCGCCATCCTCCGCTCCCGCCTCCTCGTCATCAACACCCTCCCCCACGCCCTCCTCCCCTGGAAAGCCACCGAAGCCATCGCCCTCGCACGCCCCTTCGTCACCGACATCCCCCCCCTCACCGAATTCCCCACACCCTTCCTCCTCATTGAAGGCGAACACTTCCTCTCCCTACTCCCCCCCGCCGACTTCCATCCCACCGAACCAGGCCGCGTCCTCCACCGCTACTCCCTTGATGATTTCCGCGCCGGCGCCGAACGCCTCCGCTCTCTCCTCCGCGACCCCGCCCGCCTTCGCCACATGAACGCCGCCGTCCGCGACTTCCGCAACCAAGCCCTCCGCCCCCAAACCCTCGTCCGCTACCTGCTCGACGAGGCCGAGGCCCTCCGATGAACCTCTTCCGACGTACCCCGCCCGCCGACCTTGCCATCTTCCACGAATTCGCCCCCCCCCCCACGGGCGGCGGGCACCAGTTCCTGCGCGCCCTCTGCCGCGCCTTCGAATCCCGAGGCCTCCGCCTCGCCTACAACGAACTCCCCAAAGGCACACCCGCCTGTCTCTGCAACTCCTACAACTTCAATCTCCGCAACCTGCAACGCGCCCTCCGCAAAAACCCCTCCACCCGCTGTGTCCACCGGATCGACGGCCCCCTCCAGACCTACCGAGGCTTCGACGACGGTACCGACGCCCTCCTCTCCGACTTCAACCGCCTCCACGCCCACGCCACCATCGTCCAATCCGCCTTCTCCCTCCGGTCCCACCTCGCCCTCTCCCTCTCCGCCGTCGATCCCCACCTCATCCCCAACACCCCCGACCCCGAAATCTTCCACCCTCCCGCCTCCCGCCCCCCCCACAACCCCGAACTCCCCCTCCGCGTCCTCTCCGTCTCCTGGTCCGACAACCCCAACAAAGGCCTCGACACCTACACCTGGCTCGACCAACACCTCGATTTCTCCCGCATCCACTACACCTTCGTCGGCCGCATCCAAACCGAACTCCAAAACATCCACCACATCGCCCCCCTTCCCTCCGCGCCCCTCGCCGACCTCCTCCGCGAACACGACCTCTACCTCACCGCCAGCCGCAACGACCCCTGCTCCAACTCCCTCCTCGAAGCCCTCGCCTGCGGCCTCCCCGCCCTCCACCTCGACAGCGGAGGCCACCCAGAGCTTGTCCGCCACGCCGGCCTCTCCTTCCGCACCCCCGAACAAATCCCCCCCCTCCTCGAACGCATGCGCGCCGACCTCCCTGCCTTCCGCAACCGCATCCGCCTTCCCACCCTCGAGGAAACCGCCGACGCCTACCTCCGCGTCCTCTTCAATCAATGATTCAACCTATTTCCCAGCGCCTGAAACCAAAGCCCCCACCGTTATCCCCATATCTTTGGCACTCTGCCTGAACCCTATCGGCAAAATACCCCACCCCTCGTAATCCGTCACAGCCGTTTGCTGTCCATCCGGGTGTTGAAACTGGCAATGACAACCCTTTTGGCGGACCCTACGAAAACCCAACCCCTCCAAGATCGCCTTCACCACACGGGGCTTAAGAACAGGGATCTCTCCCATACCATCAAACCGCGATCGTTTGAGCCTAAAAACGGTGAGGAGAGGGATGCAGATGTGGCAAGATCTTTGAGCGAAAAGGCTTGTGCGAAACCGAGGCATACCCGAAGGTATGTGGAGTGTTTCGCACAAGCGCTTGCAGCCAAAGAAATGGCCGCAGATGCGCCCGAACCATTACCGTTTTTAGGTTGAGTTCCGATGAACTCTGTCTCCTCCTCGGGAGCCCCCTCCTCCACCACCATCGAACGCACCTCTTGCAGGTTGACCCTCACCTCATCCAAGGTCTTACCCTGAGCAGGAGCCCCGGGCAGTCCAGGCACCTGTTCCACATATAAACCCGCGCGCCTGCATCGCCAAGTACCGCTACTCCACTCTTATTTCGGGTTCAATCTTGCCACTCCCACACGGACCGAAAACATTGACCTTTCGCTCATCGGTCGGCATAGAACCCCCATGACCCGCATCCTCCTCATTTTCGGCACACGCCCCGAAGCCATCAAACTCGCCCCCCTCGCGCTCGCCCTTCGCCGTCACTCCGACATCGACACCCGCATCTGCGTCACCGCACAGCACCGCCACATGCTCGACCAGGTCATGGACTTCTTTGGTCTCCGCGCCGACCACGACCTCGACCTCATGACTCCAGGCCAAACCCTCTCCTCCCTCACCGCACGCGTCCTCGAACACCTCGACCCCGTCCTCACCGCCGAACGCCCCGACTGGATCGTCGTCCAAGGCGACACCACCACCAGCATGGCCGCCTCCCTCGCCGCCTTCTACCACCGCATCCCCGTCTGCCACGTCGAGGCAGGCCTCCGCACCGACAACAAATTCTCCCCCTTCCCCGAAGAGATCAACCGCCGCATCACCAGCGTCATCGCCGACCTCCACATCGCCCCCACCCCCGCCAACCGCGACGCCCTCCTCCGCGAAGGCGTCCCCGCCGACCGCATCCACGTCACCGGCAACACCGTCATCGACGCCCTCCTCCTCGCCCGCGACCGCGTCCGCCACACCCTTCCCCCTGCCCTCGCCCCCCTCTCCGCCCACCTCAACCGCCCCATCGTCCTTGTCACCGGACACCGCCGCGAAAGTTTCGGCGAAGGTTTCGAAAACATCTGCGCCGCCCTCCGCGACCTCGCCCTCCACTTCCCCCACACCGCCTTCATCTACCCCGTCCACCTCAACCCCAACGTCCGCGAACCCGTCCACCGCCACCTCGGCACCATCCCCAACATCCACCTCATCGAGCCTCTCTCCTACCCCGACTTCGTCTGGCTCATGGACCGCTCCCGCATCATCCTCACCGACTCCGGCGGCGTCCAGGAGGAGGCCCCCTCCCTCGGCAAACCCGTCCTCGTCATGCGCGACACCACCGAACGCACCGAAGGCGTCACCGCCGGCACCGCTAAACTCGTCGGTCCCCACCACCACCGCATCGTCACCGAAACCGCCCGCCTCCTCGAGGATCCTGATGCCTGGCAGGCCATGGCCGAGGCCACCAACCCCTATGGCGATGGCCACGCCTCCGAACGCATCGCTTCACTGATTCGAAATACCAGAAGCATTTAGGTTTGTCTTAATCTGCTTTTTCTTCAGGATTCACTCTATGCCCATCGAAGCTTTTCCAGAAAACATCCTCCACCGCTACGAGATTCACGAATGGCGTCACGCTAGTTCCATTCTCCAACACGACTTCCCGGTGGAATTTGCGGAGATTTGTGATGTGCTTGACCGATTCCGACTCTGTAAAACCTATATCACCACCCCCGGCGGCGCCAAGTCTCAGGTTTCAAGCTGGCTAGACAGCGAGCTCGCACGTTATGGTTGGTTAGAAAAGGTATTTGACACTTCTGTTGTAGTTGACGGTAAAGAGATGGTCAGCCCCACCCACGCGGTCGATTGTTATAAGAACCGCATCGCACTCGAGATCGAATGGAACAACAAGGATCCCTTCTTCGATCGCGACCTCAACAACTTCCGCCTCCTATTTGAACTCCGCGTTATCTCCGTCGGCGTCATCATCACCCGAGCCGATTCGCTCCAAGCGATTTTTGACCGACTAGGCCGAGGCAAGAGTTTCGGAAATTCTACAACCCACATGAACAAACTACTCCCGAAAATAGAGGGTGGAGGCGGTGGTGGCTGTCCCATCCTCATCTTCGGAATCCAGGAGACACTCTATGACGAAAATTGTTAACCTTCCCGAGCCCACTCCGGCCGAGGACCTCATCTCCAAGGCTACAAAGCGCTACTCTACCATCCTCGCCGACCCCCCCTGGCAGTTTCAGAACCGGACCGGTAAGATGGCCCCAGAACACAAGCGTCTCCTTCGCTACCCAACTATGGAACTTCAGGAGATTATGGATCTTCCTATCTCCAAGCTGGCATCCGCAAAATCCCACCTCTATCTCTGGGTTCCCAACGCTCTACTCCAAGAGGGACTCCGAGTTATGTCCGCCTGGGGTTTCACCTACAAATCCAACCTCGTCTGGTATAAAATCCGCAAGGACGGCGGCCCAGATGGGCGCGGGGTCGGCTTCTACTTCCGAAATGTCACTGAACTAGTTCTCTTCGGAGTCCGCGGTAGTATGCGCACCCTCGCACCGGGCCGCAGACAGGTTAACATCCTCTCCTCACAGAAACGCGAACACAGCCGTAAGCCCGATGAGATGTACTCACTGATCGAGGAATGCTCACCCGGCCCTTACCTCGAACTCTTCGCACGCTTCAAACGACATGGATGGGACCAGTGGGGCAACGAAGACGTTGAGGAAAACTCCTCCCTCGGTGTCGCACGCCGAAAAGGCCACGACGATCCACAACTCCGCTTACTAGAGGCCCCCGCGCAATACCGGGGCGCGAACTCCTAATCGCGCTCCAGCCGTGCTCCGCCCCCCCGCCCGGCTCCTCCTCCGCGCCGCCAGCTCCTTCTGGCCGGACCACTCGCGCCTCCTCCTCATCGAGGATCGCTCCACTTGGGTCATCCACTGGGAAATGCTCGCCCTCGACGCCACCGCACGCCGACTCCACATCCACCGCGCCGCCCCCTTCTGGCTCCACCACGCCACCCGCCAATCCGTCTTCTACGGCAGCCAATTCTTCCTCCTCGCCGACGACTGGCTCCAACGCACCCATCGCGTCGCCACCGCCTATTTCCACGGCCTCCCCGGCACCGGCTACCCCGAATTCGACCGCCTCTACGAACAAGTCCGCCTCCACCATTCCCGCATCGACCGCCTCCAGGTCAGCCACACCCAAATGGAGCAGGTCCTCCTCGAAACCGGCATCGCCCCCCACAAACTCCACCGCATCCCCATCGGCATCGACCTCACACTCTTCCCCCTCCGCTCCCCCCACGACCGCACCCACGCACGCGCCGCCCTCGGCATCCCCCCCGACGCCTTCGTCATCGGCTCCTTTCAAAAAGACGGTGAAGGCTGGGGCGACGGCATGACCCCCAAGCTCATCAAAGGCCCCGACACCTTCGCCGACACCCTCGCCCACCTCCGCGATAACATCCCCACCCTCCACGTCCTCCTCAGCGGCCCCGCACGCGGCTACCTCCGCCAGCGCCTCGCCGATCTCCACATCCCCGTCACCCACCGCAACCTCGACCACTACCCCGACATCCACCGCCTCTACCACGCCCTCGACGCCTACCTCGTCTCCTCCCGACAAGAAGGCGGGCCCAAAGCCGTTCTCGAATCCATGGCCTCCGGCGTCCCCCTCGTCTCCACACGCGTGGGTCAGGCCATGGACCTCGTCCGCGACACCCACAACGGCTTCCTCTGCGACATCGACGACACCCACGCCCTCGCCGAACGCCTCCTCCACATCTTCCGACACGCGGAAACCCTCGCCCCCCTCCTTTCCGAAGCCCGGAAAACCGCCGAAGCCCACAATTACCCCCGCCTCGATCCCCTCTGGGCCCGCCTCTTCCACGACTTCGTCACATGAGCCCCCTCACCCGCCTCCACGACGCCCGAACCGCTCTCCCCCGAATCCTCCGTTCCTTCTTGAACTCGCCCCTCCCCATCTGTTATATGCATAGAAAGCCACAATTCGTGCATAACATATCCCCATGAGAACCACCCTTGATCTTCCCGAAGCCCTCTTGACCGAGGCCATGGCCCTCACGCACCACAAGACGAAAACCTCCGTCATCGTGAGTGCCCTCGAGGTGTATGTGCGTCAGGCCAAACTGAACGAACTCCGGAAATTCAAGGGAAAACTGCATCTCGACCTGGACCTGGACGCCTCCAGGAAACGCGGGTGAGCGTCCTCGTCGACAGCTCCGTATGGATCGCCTTTTTCCGCGGCGACCCCCTTCCCGCCTCCCAACTCGACACCCTGCTCGCCGAGGACCGCGTCTCCGTCAACGAGCTCATCCTCTGCGAACTGATTCCCATTTTGAACCTTCGCAAACAACACAAACTCGTCCGGCTCCTGCGCGCCATCCCCTGCCTGCCTCTCACTCCCGATTGGCCGGGAATCGAAGCCATGCAATCCGCATGCCTCCGCCTGGGATACAACGGCATCGGCATCCCGGATCTCCTCATCGCACAAAACGCCATCGAAGGCCGCCTCCCTCTCTTCTCCCTCGATAAACATTTCGCCGCCATCGCTTCCTGCACCCCACTCCAACGCATGCCGCTTCCTCCTGCATGACCCCCCTCACCCGCCTCCACATCGCCCTCATCCGCCTCCGCTCCCGCCTCAGCAGCGCCCGGCGCTGGCACGGCGCCGCCTCCCGCCCCCACATCGCCCTCGACTACGGCCTCGACACCCTTCCCGGCCCCCACGACATCGTCGGCGGGGGCATCGTCAAAATCCAGGACCTCCTCACCCGCTTCCCCTCCCGCCGCGAGGCCCCCACCCTCCTCTACCTCGTCAGCTCCGCCCTCCCCCACGACGCCGCCGAACAAATCCACGCCTGCAAAAACAAAGGCGGCATCTTCGTGCTCAACCAAAACGGCGTCGCCTACCCCGGCTGGCACGGCCCCGGCTGGCAACACAGCAACAAACCCCTCACACGCGCCCACGCCCTCGCCGACTACATCATCTACCAAAGCGACTTCTGCCGCCGCACCGCCCAGCGCTTTCTCGGACCCGTCGACACTCCCCACACCATTCTCCACAACCCCGTCGACACCTCCGTCTTCACCCCCGCCGACACTCCCCCCGCCGACGGCCCCCTCCTTCTCCTTGCCGGCACCCACCAATTCCGCTACCGCGCCGAAACCGCCGTCCGCGCCCTCGGCGCCCTCCGCACCCGCCTCCCCACCGCCCGCCTCCTGCTCGCCGGACGACACACCTGGACCGATCCCGATTCCGCCCGCCTCCATCTCAACACCCTCGCCGCCGAACTCGGTGTCGCCGACCGCCTCCAGCACCACCCCACCTACACCCAGCACGAAGCCCCCGCCCTCTTCCGCCGCGCCCACCTCCTCCTCCACACCAAATACAACGACCCCTGCCCCCGCCTCGTCGTCGAGGCCATGGCCTGCGGCCTCCCCGTCGTCCACTCCGCCTCCGGCGGCCTCCCCGAACTCATCCCCCCCGCCGCCGGCGCCGCCATCCCCGCCCCGGAGGACTACGAACACGACCACCCCCCCACACCCGAGGCCCTCGCCGACGCCGTCCTCGACCTCTGGTCACGCCACCCCCAGGCCCGCCAGGCCGCCCGCACACACGCCACCACCCACCTCGACACCCACGCCTGGCTCAACGCCCACGTCCGCATCTTCGAAAACCTGAAGCTTCCAGCCTCCTCCTCTCCCCATCCGGGTTCCTCCGTGACCCTCCGTGGTTGATGCCCCACCCTCCTTCCTCCCGATTGTCTACCCCACCCATGCCCGCCGTCACCCTCCTCCTCCCCGTCTTCAACTCCGCCGCCACCCTCGGCGACACCCTCGCGTCCCTGCTCGCCCAGACCTTCACCGATTTTGAGCTTCTGGTCATCGACGACGGCTCCACCGACGACACCCCGGCCATCCTCACCTCCATCCGCGACCCCCGCCTCCGCGTCCTCCGCAACCCTACCCGCCTCCGCCTCGCCGGCGCCCTCAACCGCGGCATCGACGAAGCCGCCGCCCCCCTCATCGCCCGCATGGACGCCGACGACCTCGCCCGCCCCAGCCGCCTCGAACGGCAGGTCGCCTTCATGCGCGACACCCCCCACATCGCCCTCTCCGGCACCTGGACCCGACACTTCGGCGACCGCTCCAAAGCCCGCGAGACCTATCCCACCTCCCACGACGCCCTCCGCGCCTTCGCCCTCTTCAACTGCCCCTTCGCCCACCCCACCGTCATCTTCCGCACCGAACTCTTCCGACAACACAACCTACGCTACGACCCCACCTTCTACCCCACCGAGGACTTCGAACTCTGGACCCGCGTCGTCCACCGCTTCCCCTGCGCCAACCTCCCCCACGTCCTCCTCGACTACCGCGTCCACGCCAAAAGCATGACCGGTTCCGACTGGGATAACATGGACGCGCAGGCCCGTCGCCTCATGGCCGCCCAACTCCACACCCTGGGGGTCCCCTTCACTTCCGAACAGGTCCGCCTCCTCCGTGACATCGGCATGGCCCGCGTGCAGGCCCACGAACTCCCCGCCGCGCGCGACACCCTCGCCGCTCTCCTCGACCACAACCAGAACTCCCCCTTCTGCCCGGAGTCCGCGCTGCTCGCCGAAACGCGCGAACGATGGTACCACACCTGCATGAACCTCCGAGGCTCGCGCCCCGACCGCCCCCGGCTCTACGCCTCCCCCCGGTTCTGGCAGCACCAACGCCCCCCACTCCTCCGTCGCACGCTCCTTCATCTTTCCTCCTGGCGGCGATCCTTCACCCCTTGATCCGGGTGTCCTTGCCCCACCTCAAGAGGAAAAGGGGACTTCCGGAAGCCAGCACCATTCCCGGATCGGAATGTCATCAGCCAGGGCCCCGGCCATGGTTTCAAGAACATGACGGGCCTCCACAGGGCCGAGGAGAAGCCGCCAAGGCCGAAGGTTCCGCGTCACGGCGACCACCTGCCCTTCGGCATCAAGGAAAAAGACATCCAGGGGGAAGCGCATAAAACAGGTGTGGAGTCCGCGGCATCGTGGAAAAAGCAACCCCACCCGCGGGGAATCCGACGGACGCCTCCGTCCCATGAGGCCGAGGCCCCGCTCCCAGAAGCCACGCGCCACAGGGAGACTCGACAACAACGTCGCCCCCTCCGCCTCGAGCCGGACCCGGGGCCCCTCCGGAAACGGCCCCTCCTTCACCCCCCCTCCCCTTCCCGGTAGTGCTCCACCACCCGTCGCGACAATTCCCCATCCGGATCGCGCACCATCTCCGCCGTCACGGTCCACACCCGCTCCCCGCCGTCGCGAAGAATCAGGTTCACCCCATAAGGGTAGTCCTTGAAAAGGCGCGCACAAACCGCCTGCACGCCGCAACCCTCGGCCTCCGCCCGGCGTGCAACCTCTGCCGCGGCCTCCACCGAGAACGTGAACGCCACCCCATGCTCCTCGGAAAAGCGCCGCGCAAAATCCTCCACCTCCCCAAGCCGCCGCGTGTCCGCCTCCGCCGGATGCGCCTCCACCAGGCGTGCCACCGTACCCGCCGGATCATCCAGCATCCCTCGCGTCATCGTCAGCTCCCGCAGCGAACTCGACGGCAACTCGAACTTGAAATCCCTGAAAACCGCCTCGAACACCGTCATCAACCCCCGCGCGCCGGTCTTCTCCTGCGCCGCGCGCCGGGCGACCTCGCGGAGGGCCTCAGGCTCGAGGCGGAGTCGAATGCCGTACCCCTCGAAATCCAGGAGGTATTTCGAGAGGATGTTATCCTCCGCCTGCTCGAGGATGTGGAGAAGATCCTCCTCCCCGAGGGGATCGAAGGCCACCCGGACCGGCAGCCGTCCGATAAACTCGGGCTCGAAGCCGAACGCCACGAAATCCTGCGTGCCGGCCTGGGCGAGGAAGGCCGACTCTCCGCGTTCGTCCCCCGCCGCGGAACCGAAACCGATCGCATGGGTGTGCATGCGGCGCCGAACCAACTCGGCAAGGTTCGAGAAGGCCCCGCTGGCGATGAAGAGAATGTGGCGGGTGCTGATCGTGCGTGGCGATTCCTTCCCGCCTCGCTGCATGCGCATCATCTCCCGCATCTGCCCCATCATGTCCGTCTGGCTCAACAGCGGAACCTCCGTCTCCTCCATCAGCTTCAACAGATTCGTCTGCACCCCGCGCCCAGATACGTCCTTCCCAACCCCGGCCGACGCCGCAATCTTGTCGACCTCATCGATGTGGATGATCCCGTAGCTGGCCAGCTCCACATCCCCGTCCGCCGCCCTCACCAAGTCCCGCACCATGTCCTCCACATCGTGCCCGACATACCCGGTCTCGGAGAACTTCGTGGCGTCCGCCTTCACGAAGGGAACACCAACCAACCGTGCCAAGGTACGCAGCAGGTGCGTTTTGCCCACGCCCGTGGGCCCCAGCAGCAGCACGTTCTGTTTCTGGTACGCCTTCTGGGCCTGCCGTGGATCCTCCAGACAACGCCGCACGTGGTTGTAGTGGTCGCAAACGGCCACCGCCATTGCCCGCTTCGCCTCGTCCTGGCGGATGACATAACGGTCGAGATGCTCCTTGATATCCCGCGGCCTCATGCGGAACGAACGGATCTCCTCCAGCACCCGCCGCCGCTCCCCACCCGCTTCCGGCTCCTCCTCCCCGCCATCCCCACCCTCACCGTCCTCCACCGGCGACGGCATGCCGCCCGTGAAAGGCAACACGGTGATGTTTGCCTTGCGGAACATCTCCTGAAGTTGCTTATGGACCTGCTCGAAGGGATTCTCCGGCGCGTCGTCTTTCCGGGGAGGCTCTTGGTCGGACATGGATTCTCCTCGTGTAGCGGGCCGCGGCGGGTCCGGGCTCACACGCGGGGAAGATCGCTGCCCAACTTGCGGGGAAGCAGGGTGGGACGCCCCATCAGGTATTCGTCCACCGCGGCCGCACACTCCCGGCCGTCGGAGATCGCCCAGACAATGAGGGACTGTCCACGCTGGGCGTCGCCCGCCGCGAAAAAGCCCCTCGCACTGCTCATCCAGTTGGAGCCGACCTTGACGTTGCCGCGGCCGTCCAGCTCGCATCCATACTGAGCCACGATGGAATCGGTCTCCGGGCCCAGAAAACCGAGGGCCAGAATCGCCAGCTCGCAGGGCCAAACCTTCTCGGTGCCGGGAATCTCCTTCATCTCGGGCCGCCCGCCACCGGCAGAAGCCTCGAACTGGATGTTCACGGTCTCAACCCCCGTCAGCTTCCCGTCCTTGCCCAGGAACCGCTTCGTCAGCACGCTGAAGTGCCGCTCACACCCCTCCTCGTGCGAGGTGCTGGTGCGCAGCTTCATCGGCCAGAACGGCCAGGGCTGGCTCTCCGGACGGCCCACGGGCGGCATCGGCAGCAGCTCGAAATTCTCCACGCTCGCGCAGCCCTGCCGCAGGGAGGTCCCGATACAGTCCGAACCCGTGTCCCCCCCGCCGATCACCACCACATTCTTGCCCGTGGCCAGAATTTCGGGTCCCCACAACCCCTGCCCCGCTACGTCGTCTCCCTCGCAACGCGCGTTGGACTGCGGCAGGAACTCCATCGCCACATGCACACCCTCCAGGTCCCGCCCTTCGATCGGAAGATCGCGCGATCGCGTCGCACCGCCGCAGAAGACCACCGCGTCAAACTCTTTGTCCAGATCCTCCCGCTTCAGGTCCGTCCCGACCTTCACCCCCGTCTTGAAGACAATGCCTTCCTCCTCCATCAGCTTCAGCCGACGGTCAATCACCCACTTCTCCATCTTGAAGTGCGGGATCCCATACCGAAGCAGGCCGCCGATCCGGTCCGCCCGCTCGAACACCGTGACCAGGTGTCCCGCGCGGTTGAGCTGCTGCGCCGCCGCCAATCCCGAGGGACCCGAACCGATCACCGCCACCTTCTTGCCTGTCCGGGTTTTCGGAGGCTGGGCCTTCACCCACCCCTCCGCAAAGCCCTTCTCGATGATCGACTTCTCGATTTCCTCGATCGTGACCGCCGGTTCATTGATCCCGAGCACACAGGCCTCCTCGCAGGGGGCGGGGCAGAGCCTCCCCGTAAACTCCGGGAAGTTGTTCGTCGCGTGGAGCTCGTGCAGCGCCTCCTTCCAGCGGCCGGTGTAGACGAGGTCATTCCAGTCAGGGATGAGATTGCCCAGGGGACAGCCCGTATGGCAGAAGGGGACCCCGCAGTTCATGCAGCGGCCGGCCTGCTCGCGCTTCTTCTCCTCCGGCATCGGCAGGTACAGCTCCTTGTAGTCCAGGAGGCGGTCCTCGACTTTGCGCTTCTTGGGGAGCTCACGCTTGAACTCCATGAATCCGGTGATTTTGCCCATGGTTCGGAACTTTCTCGGGGGTTCAGTTTTGCTTGAGGTTCAGGTCCTCGGAGGTCTGCGCCACCTGCTGCTGAGCCTGCTCCCGCTCGCGGGCAAGGCGTTCCAGCGCCAGGCGGTAGTCGCGCGGCATGATCTTGATGAATTTCGGCAGGAAGTCCTCCCAGTCGTCCAGCACCTTGCGCGCCATGGCCGACGCGGTGTGCCTCTGGTGCTTCTCGATCAATTCCCGCAGCTCCTCGATGTCCGCGGGGTCCGTCATGTCCTCCAGGTCCACCAGCTCATGGTTGCATCGGTGCTCGCTGAAGTCCCCAGCCAGATCCAGGATGTAAGCCACCCCGCCACTCATGCCCGCGGCGAAGTTGCGGCCGGTCGGACCGAGCACAACCACACGGCCGCCCGTCATGTACTCACAGCCATGGTCGCCGACCCCTTCCACCACCGCATGTGCCCCGGAGTTGCGCACGGCGAAACGCTCGCCGGCAAGTCCGCGGATGTAGGCCTCGCCGCGCGTCGCCCCGAAGAGCGCCACGTTGCCAATGATCACGTTCTGCTCGGCACGGAAGGGCGACACCTCCGGAGGCCTTACCACCAGCCGTCCCCCACTGAGTCCCTTTCCGAAGTAGTCGTTCGCATCCCCGTCCAGGGTGAAAGCCACGCCATGCACCAGGAAGGCACCGAAGCTCTGGCCCGCATGCCCGCTGAAGTCGATCTGCACCGTGTTGGCGGGTAGTCCGTTCTCCCCGTAGCGGCGGCTGATCTCCGCGCTGAGCATCGTGCCCACCGTCCGGTTGATGTTGCGGATCGGCATCGCGAAGTGGATCGGTTCCGCGTTCTCGATGGCGCCCTGGCACCGCTCGATGATCGCATTGTCCAAGGCCTGTTCGAGGCCGTGGTCCTGTTCGATCATCTTGTGCATGCCATAGCTCGGCGGCACGTCGGGCTTGTGCAGGATCCGGCTGAAGTCCAGCCCCTTGGCCTTGTAGTGTTCAATCGCCTCGCGCATGTTGAGCGCCTCGCTGTGGCCCACCATCTCGGCCACCGTGCGGAAGCCCAGGCGCGCCATGATGCCCCGCAGCTCCTCCGCCACCAGGTGGAAGAAGTTGATCACCGCGTCCGGCGTTCCGCTGAACTTCTTGCGCAGCTCGGGGTTCTGCGTCGCGATACCCACGGGACAGGTGTTGAGATGGCAGACCCGCATCATGATGCAGCCCATCACGATCAACGGGGCCGTGCTGAACCCGAACTCCTCCGCACCCAGCAGCGCGGCGATTGCGACATCCCGGCCGGTCATCAGCTTGCCATCGCATTCCACCACGATGCGGCTGCGCAGATCGTTGAGCAACAGCGTCTGGTGGGCCTCGGAGACGCCCAGCTCCCAGGGAAGCCCCGCGTGCTTCAGCGAGGTCTCCGGCGACGCCCCCGTGCCACCGTCGTAGCCGCTGATCAACACCACATCCGCCTTGCCCTTGGCGACACCCGCCGCCACGACGCCCACGCCCACTTCGGAGACCAGCTTGACGTTGATCCGCGCGTATTTGTTCGCGTTCTTAAGGTCGTGGATCAGCTGCGCCAGGTCTTCGATCGAGTAGATATCGTGGTGGGGAGGCGGAGAGACGAGCCCCACGTAGGGGGTACTGAAGCGGGCCTTGGCGATGGTCTGGTTCACCTTGAGCCCGGGGAGCTGCCCCCCCTCGCCGGGCTTCGCGCCCTGAGCCATCTTGATCTGGATCTCCCGGCTCTGCGTCAGGTAGTAGCTGGTCACCCCGAAACGTCCGGAGGCCACCTGCTTGATCGCCGAGCAGCGGCTGTCCCCGTTGGCGTCGGGCTTGTAACGGTGTTCCTCTTCGCCCCCTTCACCCGAATTCGACTTCGCGCCCAAGCGGTTCATCGCGATCGCCAGGGTCTCGTGCGCCTCCCGGCTGATCGACCCGTAGGACATGGCCCCGGTCTTGAAACGCTTCACGATCTCCGTCCACGGCTCCACTTCCTCCAGGGGCACCGGCGTGCGCCCTTCGTAGGCGAACTCCATCAGACCCCGGAGCGTGCAAAGGCTACGGCTTTGGTCGTTGACCAGGCGCGCGTACTGCTCGTAGTCCTGGGGACTGCGCACCTTGGCGGCCTTCTGCAGCAGGGCGACCAGCATCGGCGAGATCAAATGCCGCTCCCCGCGGCGGCGCCACTGGTACACGCCCCCCACGTCCAACTCCAGGTTCTCCGCCACCTGTATCGCCGGGAACGCCCGCTCCTGGCGCGTCTGCACGTCCTTCGCCAGCGCGTCCAGGTCCGCCCCCTCGATCCGGGCAGGCGTCCCCGTGAAATAACGGTCCACGATCTCCTTGCGCAACCCCACGCACTCGAAAATCTGCGCGCCACGGTACGAATGCAGCGTGGAGATCCCGATTTTCGACATCACCTTCAACACCCCCTTGCTGGCCGCCTTGATGTAGTTGTAGACCGCCTTGGACTCGTCGAGTCCATCCTTGCGCGCCAGTTCCACCACGGTGGCTAGAGCCAAGTACGGGTTCACCGCCCCGACACCATACCCGAACAGGCACGCGAAATGGTGCACCTCCCTCACCTCCCCCGTCTCCAACACCAGGCCCGCCCTCGTCCGCAGTCCCTCGCGGATCAGGTGATGGTGCACCGCCGAGGCGGCCAGAAGCGACGGCATCGGATGCTTCGCCTTGCTCGCTCCCCGGTCCGACAGGATCAGCACTGTCGCCCCGTCCCGAACCGCCTTCGCCGCATCCCTGCACAGTACAGCCAACCCCTCCTCCAGCCCTTTGCCCCCCTGCCGCGCGTCGAACAACATCGGCAACGTCGACGCCTTCACCGCCGGATGCGCCGACTGCCGGATCCGCTCCAGGTTCCGGTCCGTCAGGATCGGCTGCTCCAGCTTCAGCAACGCCGCGTGCTCCGGCGTCTCCTGGAACAGGTCCCGCTCCCGCCCGATGTTCGTCACCAAAGAGGTCACAACCTCCTCGCGGATCGCATCCAACGGAGGATTCGTCACCTGCGCGAACAACTGCTTGAAATACGTGTAGAGGCTCTGCGGCTTGTCGCTGAGCACCGCCAGGGGCACGTCCACCCCCATCGACCCCAACGCCTCCACCCCTTTCTCATACATGGGCTTCAGCACGATCCGAAGATCCTCGAGGGTGTATCCGAAAATCTGCTGCTGGGTCAAGAGGGGTTTCCCCGACAGCGGAGCGGGGGTCTTGGCCGGCGGCAGGTCGTGGATCTGGACCATGTGCTCGTTCAGCCAGGCGCGATAGGGTTTTCGGTTTGCGATCTTCTGTTTGATCTCCGAGTCCTCGACGATCCGTCCCTCCTCAAGGTTGATCAGGAACATCCGGCCGGGCTCGAGCCTTCCCTTTTTCACAATCTTCGCGGGGTCGATGTCCACCACCCCGGTCTCCGAGGCCATCACCACCTGGTTGTCGCTCGTCACCACATACCGCGCCGGGCGCAGTCCATTGCGGTCGAGCAACGCCCCCACAAACGTTCCGTCGGTGAACGGCATGAGCGCCGGCCCATCCCAGGGCTCCATCAGGCAAGAATGGTATTCGTAAAAGGCCTTTTTCTCGTCCAGCATCGTCTTGTGGTTCTGCCAGGCCTCGGGCACCAGCATCATCATCGCGTGCGGAAGGTCGCGCCCGGTATGGTAGAGCAGCTCCAACGTGTTGTCCAGGGTCGCCGAGTCGCTGTTCCCGGGAATGCACACCGGCGTCAGCCTCTGGATCCGCTCCCCGAACGCCTCGCTCTCGAACTGAGACTGACGCGCGTTCATCCAGTTCGCGTTGCCGCGCACGGTGTTGATTTCGCCGTTGTGGCAGACAAACCGGAACGGCTGCGCCAACCGCCACGCCGGGAAGGTGTTCGTCGAATAGCGCTGATGCACCAGCGCCAGACAGGTCTCCATGTCCTTCGCGTTCAGGTCGTCGAAGTACGGCTCGAAGTCCTCGGGCTTCAACAGGCCTTTGTAAATGATCGTCCGGTGCGAAAGGCTCGGCACATAGAACGTCCCCTTGTCCTTCAGCGTCTCATGCCTCGCCACCCACTGCTCCACCCCCTTGCGGATGATGTACAGCTCCCTCTCGAAACCCCGCGCGTCCGCCACACGGTCCCCGCGCCCGATAAAGACCTGCTCCATGTGCGGCTCCGACTTCGCCGCAATCTCCCCGAGTGCCGACGGATTCACCGGCAGACGGCGCCATCCCAGAAACTTCTGCCCGTTGGCCTCCACCTGCTCCTCGAACTTCGACATGATCGCCTTCCTCTCCCCCTCCTCCTTCGGCAGGAACACAATGCCGGTCCCGTACTCTCCCGGCGGCGGCAACTGGATCCCCAGGTCCTTGCACACCCGGAAAAAGAACTTGTGCGGCAACTGCACCAGGATCCCCGCACCATCCCCCGTCCGGTTGTCCGCACTCTCCGCTCCACGATGGGACAACCGCACCAGAATCTCCAGCGCCTGGTGGATCACCCCGTGCGAGGCCTTCCCGTCCATGTTGCAGATGAATCCAACCCCGCAGGCATCCCGCTCCTGGCCAGGATCATACAGGCCCTGGGCGGGGGGAAACGAGGCGGGTCGATGGTCGGGAGAAGGGGTCATGGGGGTCCTCTCGGGTGGGCGGAAAAGGTGGGTCGTGGACGGCGGGGCGACCAGGAAAGCCCATCGCGTTTTCCTATTGAATACGCGCGACTTTCCTGAAAAGGGGCATAGTTACCTACACCCGTTGCCCCACACGGACAAGAATTTTTTTTGCACTCCCTCGCCTGCCCGCGAAAGATCGCGACAATTTTGTAGCCAAAATCCCCCAAAACGCCGTTTTCCGAAATGCCCCGCGAATCGCTGCGATTTCTGACGCCCCGGGATGCGGAGGCCCTCACCTCCCTTCGGCACCACGCCGTCCCAGAATGCCCCAGCGCGTTCGGCACCCCCCCCGCCCTCGAACTCTCGCGTGGGCCGGCCCACTACCGCCGGCAGCTTCTCCAGATGCGCCTCGGACAGTCCGCCCGGTGGATCGGCCTCTGGTGCGGCCCGCAGCTGCTGGGCGTCACAGGCATCCGCCGTCGCTTGGAAACCTCCCGTCCCTACGGCCTTGTCTTCAGCATGTACGTCCTCCCCCAAGCCCGCGGAAAGGGCCGCGGCACCCGCCTCCTGCTCGCCGCGCAACGGCACCTGCGCCAGTCATGGAACCTCCCCGAATGCCGCCTTCAGGTCGAAATCCACAACGCCGGGGCTCTCCACCTCTACGAACGCTGCGGTTTCCACATCCTCCGCCGTGTGCCCGACGCCTTTCGGCTCGGCCACGTCTCCCACGACCTCTTCCTCCTCTCCGACTCCCCCCACGCCCCTCCCTGAACCCGATTTCCTGCACATCCCCCCCCCCCGTTCACATCCCCCCCCACCCTCCGCCCACCCCCTCCAACCGCCATGCCCGACCTCGCCAACGATTTCTCCTGGTCCCACAGCGCCGCAGGCGACTTCGAGTCCTGCCGCCGCAAACGATTCTGGTCCAAATACGCCGCATGGGGGGGGTGGGAGCCCCAGGCCTCTGCCCTCTCCCGCTCCGCCTACCGCCTGAATAAAATGACCAACCGCTCCGCCCTCCGCGGAGTCGCCGTCGAACTCGCCACCATGGCCCTCCTCCGCGAACACCAGGCCGGACGCCCGGCAGACCCCTCCTGGGCCTGGAACCACATCGCCCGTCCCTTCCTCGCCACCGCTTGGAACGACTCCCTCTCCAAGGCCTGGCTCTCCGCCCCCAAAAAAACCTGCCTCCACGAACACTACTACCCCGCCCTCTCCCCCCTCTCCGACCTCGACATGAAAAAAGAGGTCGCCGAGGACGTCAACCTCTGCCTCGAAAACTTCGTCCAACACACCCTCCCCCGCATCCGCCACATCACCCCCGAGGACGAAATCCCCGTCCTCTCCCCCGGAAAAGGACTCCCGGAAAACTTCGAGTTCGACGGTTTCCGCGTCTACGCCATCCCCGACTTCGTCTACCGATCCGACGGCCTCGTCCACATCGTCGACTGGAAAAGCGGCGCCCCCCACCCCGAACACGCCGACCAACTCCGCCTCTACGCCCTCTGGGCCGGACGCAAACACGGCCTCCTCCCCTCGAACCTCCGGCTCCGCCTCGAATACCTCGCCCTTGGCCAGTCCCTTGAAGTCGAGGCCTCCCCCGATGTCTTCCTCCTCGCCGAACAGCGCATCCGCGCCTCCGTGCAGGACATGGCCCAATACCTCCAACACAACAACCTCCTCGAAAACCGCCCCCTCCCCCGGGACGAGTGGGACCTCTGCTACGATCCCCCCACCTGCCGCCGCTGCCCCTTCTGGGAACTCTGCCAACCCGAGCTCGGCGACGACTTCCTCCTTTCCCAAGACCCGTCCTGACCCCCTTTCCCCCCGCTCACCCAAGTTCATCCCCCGGGGGTCATTGACTTGCGCGACAGACAGTGCTACAAATCCCTTCCTTACAGATATGAACCAAATCATCCCTCCCCCTCCCCCCCCCAGGGAACATGTCCAGGTCGCCGTCTTCAACGGCACCGCACACGCCTGCATCATCGGCCGCGGCTCTTTCAAGATCAGCCCCTCCCTCAAGGAGTTCGGATCCTCCATCCTCGCCCAAGGCCTCTCCCGCCTCGAAATCGACCTCGAAAAATGCATCGGCATGGACAGCACCTTCATGGGCATGCTCGCCGGCCTCAGCCAACGCTTCCGCAAGGACGGCGGCTCCATCGTCCTCACCCACGTCTCCCCCAAGATCCGCGGCCTCATGACCACCCTCGGCCTCATACGCCTCGTCGAAATCGACGAACCTGCCGCCCCCCCCCCGCCTTCCCTCCTCACCGACCTCCCCCCGGATTCC
>CAYLNG010000012.1:68552-80449 GCA_964385155.1 uncultured Verrucomicrobiota bacterium | reverse complement strand
CCATCCCGCAATCCACTACATCTTGGGGTGGGTGGAGTCAAGTGCATACGCAGTTCCGATAAAGTTCATTTTCGTCGTGCTTCAAATAATGAACACATCCACCCTGGCAGATAGGGCAGGTCAAACGCTGGCCATGAAAATGGGAACGACCCGCTCCTGAAAGAAAGGCTCGCTTCAAGGAACGAGCACGGCGGATCGCTGGAAGTTATTTCCCCCAAGTGAACGCGTTGGCAAATGAATTATTAACATTTTTGAGTCTACATTATGCAAACTGTCCTCCTCACAGGTTCCTCAGGCTTTGTCGGTCAAAACCTGCTTAGCGCATGGTCCTCCCACCCCGACTTCTCTCTCACCCCCGTTTCTCTCCGCAACGGCCTCGATGCCCTGGATTCCGCGCTGCGCACTCCGCATTCCGCACTTATCCACCTTGCGGGCTTGGCGCATGACACCCGTAAGACAGCAAACGCATCCGATTATTTCCGCGTGAACACAGAGCTGACGGCGGAGGTTTACAAGCGTTTTCTCGACTCCGACACGCGGTGTTTTCTTTATTTCAGTTCTGTGAAAGCGGTGGCGGACCAGGTCATTGGGGAGTGCCTGACAGAAGAGGTTGCCGCGAATCCCCAAACGCCATACGGTCAATCCAAGCTTGCGGCAGAGAGCAGGATTCAGGAGCTGGGCCTCCCCGCTGACCGCCGCGTCTATATTCTGCGTCCCTGCATGATGCACGGACCTGGAAACAAAGGGAACCTCAACCTGCTCTACAAGGTCGTCCGCAAAGGCATTCCCTGGCCGCTGGGAGCCTTTGAGAACCAACGCAGTTTTCTGTGCGTCGACAATTTGATCTTTTTGCTGGAAACTCTTCTCAAGGGGTCAGCCCCCTCCGGCATCTACAACCTTGCCGATGACGAAGCCCTGTCCACCAATAAACTCATTCGTCTCATTGCCGAAGCCGAGGGGCGCAAGGCCCGCATCCTCCGTTTTCCTGCGGGGCCCATCCGCGCCGCTGCCCGCGTGGGTGATGTGCTGCATTTGCCCCTCAACACCGAGCGCTTGAAAAAACTGACCGAATCGTATGTGGTGAGCAATCGGAAAATTACATCCGCTCTCGGCATCGAGGCCCTGCCCCTCACCGTGGAGGGGGGGCTGAAAAAAACCTTGGCCCGCTTTGCGCAGGGGTAGCCTGTATCCAGTATCCGCGGCGAAGCCGTTCTTCCCGAACAACTACTTGACAATCTTAGTCCACCTCCTTAGTTTAGTTTAAAAGGAGTCACCCATGGTCATTCAGGAAAACATGCATGAAGCCAAAACCCATTTCTCGGCGCTGGTGAAACGGGTACTCGAAGGGGATCAGGTGCTGATCGCCAAAGCAGGCGTTCCCGTGGTGCAACTGATCCCCTACACGCAGCCCGGCAAAAGCAGAACCCCCGGCTCCGCCCGCGGCCACTTTAAAATCCTGGAGAATTTTGACGCGCCTCTTTCCCCGGAAGAATTGGAGGCCTGGGGGCTGTGAGGGCGCTTTTGGACACCCATGCCTTTCTCTGGTGGATTGAAGACAATCCGTCTTTGTCCCAGACGGCCCGGGAGGTGGTGTCTAATCCCGGAAATGAAATTTTTTTGAGTGCGGTCTCCGTCTGGGAAATCGCCATCAAAGCGCGAGTCGGCCGTCTGGAGATCATTTCCGGGGAACTGAGCGCGTTCGTTGAGCGGCAGGTCCGGGAAAATCAGTTTCATCCGCTTCCGGTTACGCTCCCGCATTCTGCGAAAATCCATACCCTCTCCAATCATCATCGGGATCCGTTTGACCAAATGCTGGTTGCCCAGAGCCTGGTTGAAAACATTCCCATCCTCAGCGTCGATCCCAAAATCCGATCGTATGGCGTGGAGGTGATCTGGTAAGTTCATTCCTCCAAGGCATTGCGCCTTCATTCTATGTACTCCTCCCTCTTCAAACGCCTCCTCGACATCCTCCTCTCCGCCTTGGCCCTGCTGGTACTGGCGCCACTGCTGCTGCCGGTTTGCCTCATTCTGCTCCTGACCGGCGAGCATGAGGTGTTTTATTTCCAGAAGCGGATTGGGCTGCGCAACAAGCCTTTTGATATCTGGAAGTTCGCCACGATGCTGAAGGCGAGCCCGAATCTGCAAGGGGGGCTGCACACAACGCGAGGGGATCCCCGGGTGCTGCCGGTGGGGAGGTTCCTGCGGAAAACCAAGATCAATGAGCTGCCCCAGATTGTGAATATTTTGAAGGGAGACATGAGCATCGTGGGCCCCCGGCCGCTGGTGGACAAGACGTTTGATCCTTACCCCGAACACGTGAAGGCCCGAATCTACAACGTCCGTCCGGGTCTTACGGGCATCGGTTCGATTGTGTTCCGCGATGAGGAGGACTTGCTGAGCCGTTGTCAAGGGGACCCGAAGGAGTTCTATGCCCGTCACATTTCGCCCTACAAGGGGGAATTGGAGCTTTGGTATCAGGACAATCTTTCGTTCATGACGGACATGAAATTGATATTTTTAACAGCCTGGGTGGTTCTCTTCCCCAAAAGCGATTTGCACAGGAAGTGGTTGAAGGGCTTGCCGGAAGCACCGGAGGTGTTGCAGGGCGGCGGAGCCGCGCAGGGCGCACCTGAGGTGCTGCAGGGTTAGCTGCTTCGCAGCGCAGGGTTGCGCACTTCGTGCGCGAAGGGGGTTGCAGGGGTAGCAGGGAGAGAATGAAGTAGGAGACCAATATGAAAAGGTTTCGTTTTCAGGATTTTGAAATATGGAAATTGGGAGTCGATGTTGGAGGAGAACTTTGCGCCATCGCCGATCAGCTTGCCGAATTGCATCTCTATGCTTTTGCCGATCAGCTCAGAAGAGCAGCACTCAGTATCACGAATAATATAGCTGAGGGTTCAGGTTCGGACTCAAACGCCGAATTCAAGAACTTCCTCAATTACGCCCGCCGCAGCGTCTATGAATGTGCAAATATGCTTTTGTTTTTCCACGAAAAAGGTTTGGTGAAGGAGGTTCACCTCGAAACATATCTTCCCCAACTTCAAACCCTCTCCACAAAAATCCAAAACTTCAAAAAATCACTGACCTAATTCTACCCCTGCGCCGCGCCAGCGGCTACCCCTGCCCTCCCTGCGCTCGCGAAGCGAGCTGTCCCCGCCACCCCTGCAAATAACCACATGAACATTCTACAAACCATCGGACGTACCCGCCCTCTCTTCGATTCCGACATCGCTGCGCATGAGGCGGCACTGCGCGAGCTGATCAGGGGTTCCCGCATTCTGGTCATTGGCGGGGCTGGCACGATTGGTCAGGCGGTGACTCGGGAGTTCTTCAAACGCGACCCGAAAGCGTTGCATGTGGTGGACATCAGTGAGAACAACCTGGTCGAATTGGTGCGAGATATCCGCAGTACGCTGGGCTATGGTTCCGGTGACTTTCAAACCCTTCCGCTGGATGCGGGCAGTCGTTATTTTGATGCATTCCTCGAGTCTCAGGCTTCGTACGACATCGTGTGCAACCTCAGCGCACTCAAACACGTCCGCAGTGAAAAGGATCCCTACACGCTCATGCGGATGCTGGAGGTGAATGTATTCAACACCGTCAAAACGGTCCGTCAGGCGGCGGCCATGGGAGCCCGGAAGTATTTTGCCGTCTCCACGGACAAGGCCGCGAACCCGGTGAACCTGATGGGTGGATCCAAGCGGATCATGGAGAAGTTCCTGCACCGGGAGTCTGCGCGCATCCCGGTGTCCATGGCCCGGTTCGCGAATGTGGCGTTCAGCGATGGGAGCCTCCTACATGGCTTCAATCAGCGACTTATGAAACGCCAGCCGATCTCCGCACCTGATGATGTGAAACGCTATTTTGTCACACCCCAGGAATCGGGCGAGTTGTGCATGATGTCGGCGGTGTTCGGGGAAAACCTGGACATCTTTTTTCCTCATCAGGAGGGGGAGCTGGAGTTGACGAAGTTTTCGGATATTGCTGTTCGTTTTTTGGAGTCGCATGGGTACGAGCCTTTTGTATGCGGAAGTGAGGATGAGGCGCGGGGTAGAACCGTCGATTTGATCGCTCAACGCAAGTGGCCGGTCTATTTCTTCAGTAGCGATACGACCGGGGAAAAGGCCTACGAGGAGTTCTTTATGGGGCATGAATCCCTTGATTTGGAAAGGTTCCAAAGCCTGGGCATCATCAGAACCCAACCGGACTTCGACCCGGTTGCCCTGGATGCTTTTGAATCCGGAATCGGAAGGATCCGCCAAAGTCCCGGCCCCTGGAGCAAACCGGAGCTGGTGGAGTGGTTTCTGACCCTGCTTCCTGAATTAAGCCACGAGGAGAAGGGGAAGTATCTCGATGCGAGGATGTAGCGGAGCACGGGCTTTCCAGCCCGTGTGCGCCCTCCCGCGTAGCGGGCATCACGGGCTGGAAAGCCCGTGCTCCAGTGTATAAAACTCCACCAGGCGGGGATAGGTGAGGGAGCGGTCGAAGAGGGGGCGGATGGAGGCGGGGTTGGGCGGGGGGAGCTGGAGAAGGGTCTGGAGGCGGTGGAGGAGGTCGCGGGGGTCGCCTTCGGAGTAGCAGATGCCGAGGTGGTGCTGTTGCAGAAGTCCCTCGAATTCGCCGCGGAGGCAGGAGAGGATGGGGAGACCGGCGGCGGCGTAGTCGGCCGCCTTGTAGGGGCAGGCGACGAGGGTGGAGGGGCGGTTGGTGACGAGGCCCACGGTGCAGTGCTGAAGAAGGGAGGCCACGCGGTCGGCATCGAGTTGTCCATGAAAATGAACACGGTCTTGGAGACCGAGGACCCTGCAACGGTGTTGCAGGGTTTTTTCGTGTGTGCCGCGGCCGGCGTAGTGGAGGTGGATGTGTTCGGCACCGGGGAGGGTCAGAGTTTCGAGGGGCGTGAGGAGGTCATAGCCGTCGTTTAAGGCGCCGAGGTGGAGAAGGGAGCACGGACTTTCCCGTCCGTGGGGGTCTTTCTGCGCGAAACGTTCCCAGTCGGTTCCATGGTAACAGAGGTGGGTGGGGGTATGGGGGGCGCGGGGGCGGGCGATATCGAGGTAGGTTTGACCGACGGCGGAGATGCGGTCGGCGAGGCGGAGGTCGCGGGAGGCCAGACGTCGGAAAGGAGCGAGGAGGAGAGAGCGCAGAGGGGAGGGGATGGGGGAGGGGAGAAGGCGGTCGAAGGCTTCGGGCCAGGCGTCCATGAGGTCGAGGCCGAGCCGGGTGCGCCAGCGTGATTTCCAGGGAGCGATCTGCGCGAGCACGCCGAGGGGGGGCCGGGCGGCGATGACGCGGTGGGGCGGGGGGAGTTCGCCGCGGGCGACAGCGGCCTCGCCTTCGCGGCGGAGTGCGCGGGCGTAGTCGCGGTGGGAGAGCAGGCGGGCGAGACCGATGTTGCGGTGGTAGGGGCGCACCGGGAGAAGGCGGATCTGGAGGTGGGGAAGAGGGGGTGCAGGGGTGTTGGGGGGATGGGAAGAGGAATCCGAAATCCGACATCCACAATCCGCAATGGGGAAGAGGGGGGGCTGGGGTGTTGGGGGGATGTGGCGGGGGGCCTTCAGGAGGTGGGACCAGGAGGCGGACCACCAGACGACGTCGTGGCCGGCGGCGGCGAAGGCGTCGCGGAGGGCGGCGTAGCGGCCGCGTGGCACGCCGGGGGCGGGAAGGGCGTCGAAGGGGTTGGCGATCCAGACCTGCATGTGCGGGGGAGTGTCGCAGGTTTGGCGGGTCGCTTCAACCCCTATCGCGCGCAGGTGAGGAAACTCGACAAACCGGGTCTTCTCTCTACAATCGGGAGTCATGAAACGGCGAATCTGGTGTTGGATGGTGATGGGCTGTGGAGGGACGATGCTGGGGGCGGCCGTGATCGTGGGGGGGGACCTGGGGCACACGGTGGCGCCGCTCGACGATCCGGGCTGGAGCCGTGTGGGGAGGGTGGGGACGAACGGGAGCGGGGTGTATCTGGGCAATGGCTGGGTATTGACGGCGAACCATGTGACGGGGAAAACCAATTTTGTGGTGCAAGGCGACGGCACCTACACCGTGTTGGCGGGGGCGGAGAACACGTACCGGGTGAGGAATCCGGAGGACACGCAGGATGTGGACCTGTACCTGTTCCGGGTCGGAGTGGGGGTGGGTAGTGGACTGGAGGGGCTGCCCATGTTGTCGATCGCCACCGCATTGCCGGGCAATGGGAGCGTGGGGATGCACATCGGGACGGGAGAAGGGCAGACCCAGGCGGCGGCGACGACGTATCATGTGGACACCACGCCGACGCCGTGGGTGTGGGGGACGGAGGATTTTGCGGGGGCGGATTGGACGCGGCCGGGATACAGTTGGGCGGGGGATGGCTCGCGAGGCACCCGGTGGAACGCGCAAGTGCTGGCAAACAACAACCTGGACTTTTCCAATCTCCAGGGCTTCGCCACCCAGTTTATCGACAGCGACGGGTTTGGCATGGCGTCGGACAACGACAGCGGATCCCCTTATTTTCTGAAACCGTCCGGGTGGGAACTCGCCGGCATTGCCATCTCCCTCGGCTTCTACAGCGGCCAACCCGGCGGCACCGGCGTCATCGGCAACCTCACCCTCTACGCCGACCTCACCGCCTACCGCTCGCAAATCCTCGCAGTCGTCATTCCTGAGGCCTCCACCTTCAGCTTGGCGTTGGTTCTGGGGGGGACTGGCCTGTGCGGCTGGGGCCTCCTCGGCCGCCGTCGCCCGCCGCGCGTTTGGCGGCCCAGGAGCATTGGCGGGAGAGGCCGTGGAGGATTTTCACGTCGTTCTCGGTGAGAAGGCCGCGGGAGAGGATGCGGCGGAACCCCATCATCATGTGGTTGAGTTTTTCGGCGGGGCAGAACTGGATATCGACCATGGTTTGGCGCCAGGCCTCGAACATGCGTTCGCGGAAGGCGTGGGGAGCGGGGGGCGACTTCTCGGAGGGGGGATCGAACTCGCCGGAGGCGAGATAGAGTTCGTAGGCCAGGACCATGACGGCCTGGGAGAGGTTGAGGCTGCTGTAGTCGGGGTGACTGGGAATGCGGATGCGGTGGGTGGCGAGACGGAGTTGGTCGACGCTCAGCCCCTTGTCTTCGGTGCCGAAGACGATGGCGACGGGTGAGTGGGCGGCGATGCGGAGCAGATCGGGGCAGACGTCGCGTGGGGTGCGGGCCTGGTCGTGGTAGAAGCCGTCCACCCCGGAGGTCATGGCCACCGCGCCGCAGTCGGCCACCGCCTCCTCCAGGCTGTCGCACTCCTGCCGGTTGTGGTAGACGTCGATCGCCCGAACGGCCATTTTGCGGAGTTCGAGTTTGTCCATGCCGGGATCGGGGCGGACGAGGACGAGGCGGGAGAGGCCGGCATTGCGCATGGCGCGGCAGATGGAGCCGATGTTGCCACCGAAAAGGGGGGTATCGCAGACGACGCGGATGTTGTCGAGGGGAGAGGCCATTCCCTTTCATAACCCGAAACGGGCGGCGGCAAAAGGTGAAAATGGGCGTGTGGCGGGAAGGGGGCGGGCGGGTGGGGGGATTTTCATGGAAGATTTAACTTCTCACTCACACAAATCTGACATGGAAAGGGCATAACGTGGGGGTCTTCCCGATGGAAGGACGCAGAACACACCCTCATCCTTTCCCGTACCTATGCAACCCCGGCGGATCATCCGCCATTTGGAGAGAAAAACTGACATGAAGAACTCCCTGATGAACTGGGTCGTCGGCGCCACCCTGGCCGGCATGATGATCGGCGGCACGGCGTCTGCCGACTACAACAAGCTCGTGGACACGCTGGTGTCCAAGGGTTCGCTGACCGCGGAGGAGGCGGCCAAGCTCAAGGTGCAGACCGTGAAGCCGGCGTCGAAGTTCCTGGACAGTCTGGCGATCCGCGGGCGCATGCAGTTCCAGGCCGCCTATGTGGACGGCGAGAACGACAAAGGTTCGGGCGACTGGAGCACCTTCGAGGTCCGCCGCGCCCGCATCGGCCTGCGCGCCGAGTTCCCCGGCAAGATCCGCGCCGAGGTCGAGGCGAACGTCAAGCCCGACGAAATGAGCACCAGCACGGCCTACATCCAGTGGCGCCAACACAAGCCGGCCTACATCTCCGCCGGTTTCGTGAAGCCCCTCAGCTCGCTGGAAGAGAACACCTCCTCCGCCTCCATCCTCACCGTTGAGCGCTCCAACATCAACAACACAGTTGCCGCTCCCGGCGAACAGGTCGGTCTCCTCCTCGAGGGCTCGGTCGCCCCCCTCTTCTACGCCGTTGGCGTCTTCAATGACCAGGGTCCCGAGGGCAACCGCAACACGGCGAACGCCGACGCGAAGTACCTCTTCAACGCCCGCGGCGGCGTGGATCTCGAACTGGCTGAGGACACGAAGCTGATGGCGATGGTCTCCTACTTGTCCTCCGACGACGAGGAGGGCGCGGTGGGCGCCGATTTCGACGACGTGACCGTGGCCTCGCTGCAGTTCACGGCCGGGAGTTTCGACCTCCGCACGGAGTACTTCCTGGCGGACAACGACGGTGAGGACACCACCGGTTTCTACGTCATGCCCTCTCTGATGCTCAGCGAAAAGCTGCAGGGCGTCCTGCGCTACGAGCAGTCGGAGTCCGACAACTCCTCCGGCCTGCGCGCCACCAGCCGCTACAGCCGCCGTCCCGAGTTCCTGGCCTACGAGGACGCCGAGGGCGCCACCAAGGTCGCGGACAAGGGCGACGAGTTCAGTGCCCTCTATCTGGGCGTCAACTACTACCTCAAGGGCGACGGCAACAAGCTGATGTTCGGCGTTGAGTTCGGCGAACTGGACAACACCAAGTCCGGCAAGCTCGATACCACCACGCTGTTCACCGCCTGGCGCACCCTGTTCTGATCCGCCTCCACGGATGAGAACCCCGAACCCCGGCCGCATGGCCGGGGTTTTTTATTCCGGATTTCGGATTTCGGATTGGGGATTGGCAGGGTTGCGGCTTTGCCGCGCAGGGGGTGCAATCCGAAATCCGCAATCCGAAATCCGCAATGGGGAAGAGGGGTAATGGGGTGATGGGGTGATGTGAGGGGATCGTCGGCCGCGCGGCGGCTTCAGCGGCTGTGCGGAGGGATCCCCACGCTCGTACAGCGTCACAGGCTTTTGTGGATAATAATCCTTCGGTGGATTTTGACAGGAGGAAAGGATGACGGGGGCCGTCGTCCCACGAATGCTGACGATGGAGGGCCGTCGTACAAGGGTTGTTGTGGCTCACTCCTGCAAGAGGCAGAGGTGGGAGGCCCATGCGCTGTTATGGGGGAGCAAATGACGGATTCCCTGATCCAGACTCACCAGACGTCCGTGATGATGAATGGCCAGGCCGAGCAAGTAGGCGTCCGTGACCTGCCGATGACCGAGGAGATGCAGCCGATCCAATTCGTCGCAGTAAGCAGAAAGAGAGGCCGGCCAAAAGTGATGATGTGGCCGTTGGCAGATTTTTTGGAGCATCCGCATCGCCTCCGGTGGAGAGACGGCCTCTTTGGTGAAGGCTGGATTGGAGGAAAGGCGGACGAAAGCCACCTGGGTGAGGGGACAGGTGGCCCAGCCCTGCTTATGGTTTTCGTTGAACCAATTCCGGACCAGGCCGTGATGGATATGATTGGGCCAGACCATGGCCAGAAGGGCGTTCACGTCCAGGAGGGCGACTTTCACGGTTCGTCCTCCACGCGCCTCACGTCATCCAGGCTGATCGGAGCCGCATTTTCGGAGACGTGAAACACCGGAAAATCGACCTCGGATGCCCAGGGGTATTTTTCCCGATTTTTTCGCAGGCCCATGCGGATGAGTTCGGAGGCGGCATGGCCAAGGCTCACGCCCCGCGACGCAGCCATGCTCCTCACCGCCGTCAGTACGTCATCATCAAGGGTAAGTGTGGTTCTCATCTAAACATCATGACATCAGGTCATCACCATGTCAATGTATGTTCAAGCACTACGATCACCGGGGGGGCTCGCCCCTCAGCGCAGGAATTTGGTGAAGGCGGCCTGGAGGGCGTCCTGTCCGGCGAAGCCGTAGAGTTCGGAGATGGCGGCCATGGCGTCGGAGCCCTTGCCGGTGACGGCCTGGAGGAAGGCGACGAAGGTGGCGGGATCCTTTTCGAGTTGGAGGAAGCCGACGAGTTGGCGGCAGCTGGCATAGAAGCGGTGGACTTCGTTGGCGGCGGGATAGGAGGACAAAGAGAGGAGGGCGGGGGCGCTGTAGGCGTTGGGGAGGTTGCCGAGGCCGTCCTTGGGGCTGGCGCGCTGGCCCTTGAAGGCTTTCCAGCCGAGGGTTTGGTACCATTCGGCGAGGCCTTCATTGAGCCAGAGGGGGGCAGGGCGTGCGAAGAAGCGGTTGAGGACCAGGTGGCTCATCTCGTGGGCAAGCACGTCAGCGTTGCGCTCGTTGTCGCCCGTGTCCTGGAGGAACATGACCTGCCCGCGCACGTAGGCGGCGGACCAGTCGGGAGCCACGCCCGAGGCGCGCACGAATTCCCGCCACTCCTCCTCGTCGCGGATGACCACGATGTGCGACTTCTCCTTCTGGAGGTCCGGGAGCCCCGGGAGGTCGGAGGCGATGTAGGCATAGAAAAAGTCGGCCATGCGGGCGACGCGTTTGGCGAAACCGACCTGCTGGTAATGGAGGACGAAGTGTTCGGTTTCGGCGTGGCTCCAAGGGCGGCTGTTGAGGCCGAGCAGGGCGGTTTTCTCGGAGGCCACGATCGAAGGGGGCCAGGGGTCAGCGGGGCTGAGTTCGTTCCAGGTGAGTTCGCGGCGTCCGGTGGGACGGCTGATCGTGGGGGAAGGGTCGGCGGGGGATGCGAGCGCAAGGACGTGGGCGCGGTCCTCGGGCACCAGCTGTTCGATGCGGACGGCGATTTCCTGTCCATCTGTTTTGCGGAGGCGGACGATGCCGGCGTCGTAGCTGAGGAAGCTGGCCTCGGTTTGGAAGTTGCCGAGGGCCCGCCAGGTGCGGAGGGGCGGATCCGCCGCGGGAAGCTGGGCGGACAGGAGGCAGGCGCAGAGGAGCCGCAGAAGGGGTTTCATGTTTTCCAACGCACGGGTTGGTAGTCGCGGAGGTAACGGCCCTTGGCCTTGCGCGGGTCGAAACTGGAGCCGCGCGTGGTGAGCAGGCGGCATTCCTTGCGGGCCTTTTCGGGCGCAACGCCCTCGAACTCGATGCGCCAGAGGGCACCGTAGAGGACCGCGCGGCCTTCCCCGTGGTTGCAGTGGATGAGCGCGGGGCGGTGTGCGGGGTCGGCCACCCAGTCCAGGTAGCGGTCGCGCAGCTCCGGTGGGGGGACCTGGGGCGACTCGAGGTTCACGTGGTGCACACCCTCGGCCTCCAAGGCGGCCTTTTCCGCCGCGATCTTGTCGGCGCCCTCGGAGGGGCAGCGGAGATCGAACACGGTGCGGATGCCATGGCGGCGGACCATGCGGCGGAGTTTCGCGGGGTCCATGGCGGCACAGCGGTAGACGTTGCCGCGGCTCACCGCGGTGAAGCGGCGTTCCACGTAGTGCCACCAGGCGTACGCCGAGACAAACAACACAAATCCGCCGACAAGAAAAGGGCCAATCAGATGCAACATGCCGTCGTCCTAGCATGAAATGGGGGATTTGAAAAGTCCTGGAGCCGTCACAACGGGATGATGCCCCACCGCGCGGCGTGGTTTCGGGATCCTCACGGGCCCCGCCCCTGCGGGGATTCTTTTAGCCACAGGTGACCCTCACCCACGCCGCGAGGGCGTGGGGCTCGCCCCTGCGGGGATTCTTTTAGCCACAGGTGAGCCTCACCCACGCCGGGAGGGCGTGGGGCTCGCCCCTGCGGGGGATTCTTTTAGTCACAGGTGACCCTCACCCACGCCGCGAGGGCGTGGGGCTCGCCCCTGCGGGGATT
>CAYLNG010000012.1:0-68452 GCA_964385155.1 uncultured Verrucomicrobiota bacterium | reverse complement strand
CACGCCGCGAGGGCGTGGGGCTCGCCCCTGCGGGGATTCTTTTAGCCACAGGTGACCCTCACCCACGCCGCGAGGGCGTGGGGCTCGCCCCTGCGGGGATTCTTTTAGCCACAGGTGACCCTCACCCACGCCGCGAGGGCGTGGGGCTCGCCCCTGCGGGGATTCTTTTAGCCACAGGTGAGCCTCACCCACGCCGCGAGGGCGTGGGGCTCGCCCTGGGCTGAAATCCCGCGCGGCATTGGGGCGGAAGGCCGGTCCGGCTGAATCAGGCGTTGAGGGCCTGGTTCTGGAGGGCGAAGAGTTCGCGGCAGCCTTTTTCGGCGAGGTCGAGCATGGCGTTGAGTTCGGCGCGGCTGTAGCTGGCGGACTCGGCGGTGCCCTGGACCTCGATGAAGTTGCCGTCGGCGGTCATGACGGTGTTGGCGTCGGTGGAGGCGGCGAAGTCCTCCTTATAGCAGAGGTCGAGCATGGGGGTGCCATCGACGATGCCGACGCTGATGGCGGCGACCTGGTTGAGGATGGGGTCGGTTTTGAGGTGTCCGGCCTGCTGGAGTTTGCGGACGGCGAGGACGAGGGCGATCCAGGCGCCGGTGATGGAGGCGGTGCGGGTGCCGCCGTCGGCGGCGAGCACATCGCAGTCGATCCAGATGGTGCGCGGACCGATTTTCTGGAGGTCGACGGCGGCGCGGAGGGAGCGGCCGATGAGGCGTTGGATTTCGACGCTGCGTCCGCTGGGGCTGGCGCCGGCGCGCTGGCTGCGTTCGCCGGTGGAGTAGGGGAGCATGGTGTATTCGGCGGTGAGCCAGCCGCCGGGGACCTTCTGTGCGCGCATCCAGGGGGGGACTTTGTCCTCGATGGTGACGCCGCAGATGACCTGGGTGTTGCCGAAGGAGATGAGGCACGAGCCGGTTGCGGCGGGGGCAATGTCCTTCTGGACCCGCACGGGACGCAGAGTGTTCGGTTGGCGTAGGTCGACCCGCAGGCCTCCAAAGGGGTTGGCTTCCATGGCAAGATTCCCGGCCGGTGGGGTGAAAAAATGGCGCTCCCGGCGGGGTTCGAACCTGCAACCTTTGGCTTCGGAGGCCAACGCTCTATCCAATTGAGCTACGGGAGCGGACGCGGTGGGTTCACATAGCGCATTTGCCCCGGGGTGTGCAATCCTGAAAACACCCGATTTGCGGGGTCAGCGGGAGCAGTCGGGACAGCGTCCGACCAGGGTGATGTCGTGGCCGGTGACGACGAAGCCTTTTGGGAGCTGGAGATCGGCGCGGAGGAGGCAGCCGTCGAGGTCGAACACCCTGTCGCAGTGGAGGCAGTGGAAGTGGTGGTGGTGCTGGAGGCCGGCGCGTTCGTAGCGCGGGGGTTGTCCGGGGAGCTCGACGGGGCGGAGGATGTGGGCGTCGACGAGGTCCTTGAGAGCGCGGTAGACGGTGGCCATGCCGAGGTTAGGGACGCTGGAACGGGCCTGTTCCCAGACCTCGCGGGGGCTGAGGGGGCGGCGTAGGGCGTCGAAGACGGCCTGGATGGCCGAGCGTTGCCGGGTGTTCCGTTGGGGGGGCATGGCCGTCTGTTTTGCCGCACGCTCCCGATTTGTCAATGGTTCAACGCACCAGGAGAAGTCCCGGGGGGAGAGCCTCGCCGAAGAGGAGCCGGCGTTCGTCGTCCTCGACCGGCACGATTTCGTGGAGGGGGAGGAGTTCGGAGGCGGGCAGGTGGGCGGCGAGCAGGGAAGCGACGCGGTTGCGGGTGGGGGAGGGGATATCGAGGCCGGGGAGGCCGGTGAGGCGGCAGGCGCGGAGGAGGGCCTGGCGGAGTTCGGGCAGGGAAGGGTCGAGCGAGCCTTGGCGGTCGAGGGCGTGGAGGACGTGTTCGACCTGGGCGGGGGGGAGGATGTCTTCGGGGCCGCCTCCGAAGGGGAAGCGGGAAAGGAGGCGCCCGAGCGACCAGGCGATCGCGGCGGCCTCGTCGCGGGCGGCGCGGGGCAGCCGCCGCGTCCAGGTGTCGAGCCAGGCGGCTTTGGTGTCGGCGGGCACGCGTTCGAGGGCCCCGGCGAGGCGGATGCGTTCGAGGGAGACAGGGCCCGGGGAGAGGAGGGGGCCGAGCCAGGCCTCGGCGAGCAGGCGTTGGCGGGGGGGATCGAGGCCGGCGGCGACGCGCCGCCAGAGGATCCAGAGCTGGGTAAGGTTTCGGGGTTCGCGGGGGAAGGCGAGGCCGAGGGCGTGGAGGCGCCAGAGTTCGTCGAGGCGGGTGTCGTCGAGCGGGTGGCCGAAGCCGGGTCGGAGGAGGAAACCGGCGAGGGAGAGCCAGGCGGCTTCGTGGTCTTTGGAGCGGTTGCGGCGGGTGAGGCCCTCGGCGAGGGCGGGCCAGAGGGAGCGGCAGAGGGCGGGGGTCCAATCGCGGCGCGGAGTGCCGAGGGTGGTTTCGAGGGTACCGAAGAGGTGGCGGGCGGCGCGGGGATCGTTGTCGGTCTTCTTGCCGAAGACCTGCCGGAGGGCGGCGGCGGCGTCGTCGCGCCCGGGAGGAGGGGGCTGGGTGGGAGGGGGGGGCTCTGTGGTGGCGCCGCGGAGGTGGAAGGCGAGTTCCCAGGCGCCCTTGCCTTTCCAGGCCTTGTCCTGGCTGACGAGGCGGACGTGAAGGAGGCCGAGGTCGGACCAGCGGGCCTCGATGGCGACCTGGAGGAGGTTGTTGGCGGCTTTGGGGGAGCCCGGGGGCAGGGCGATGCGGGTCTCCATGGCGGGAAGCGGGTGGAGTTCGGAGGCGTCGAGTTCGGGCAGGTCGCCCGCGGCGTCCGCGGGACGACGCGGGCTGGACCAGGCCTGGAAACGGACAGGGGTGTCCACACGCACCCGCAGCGGGTGGTCCTCGATGCGGGTGACGGTCTCGGGGGCGCTGCCGCGGGCGACGATGCAGAGGTGGCGGGTCTCCCGCGTCCGGCTGTCGGCCAGGGCGAGGTAGATGGACTGGGCGGAACCGGCCTCGAGAAGCCCCTCGTGGCGGAGGCGGCGGGCGGCGTAGACGGCGGCGCCGCGGGCGACGGCGAGGTCGGGTTCGGGGTTGTCGAGGAGGCGGGGGGCGTGGCCGCCCTGCCAGCGGGTGATCTGTTGGAGCAGGCGGTCGCGAAGGAGGCCCGGGCGGAGGGTGCCGCCGTTGCAGAGGAGGAAGTCGACGCGGGGGTGGCCGTCGAGGAAGGCGGCGAGGTGGCGGGTAATGGCGCTGTCGGCCGCGTAGGGGAGGCCGAGTTCGCGGAGGCCCGCGCGGGGTTTGCGGGGGCGGTCGGCTGGGTCGACCTCGGGGAAGAAGCCATCGAGGAGGGAGGCGCGGAGGGGTTCGGGGAGGACGGGCAGGGAGCGGGAGGCGGCGAAGAGGCCGCGTCCTTCGGCGGGGAGGATGATTTCGGCGGGGAGGGGGGCGCCTGGAGTGAGGAGGGCCTCCTTGAGGCGGCGGGATTCGTCGAGCAGGGCACCCCAGGCGCGGGCTCCCGGGGGGCAGCCGTTCTGTTCCAGTTCCTGGCGGAACCCTGCGGCCAGGGCGCGGTCCAGGTTGTCCCCGCCCAGCAGCAGGTGCTCACCGACGGCAAGGCGTCGGATGGCGGGGGGCTCGCCGGGGGCGATGTCGAAGAGGGAGAAGTCGGTGGTGCCGCCGCCGATGTCGACCACGAGCAGGATGCCCGGTTCCGGGGCATGCCCCGCCTCCAGCCAGCGGTAGAAGGCGGCTTGCGGCTCCTCCATCAACCGGGTTCCCGCGGGATATCCCGCCTCGCGGGCCGCCTCGAGGGTCAGTTGCTGCGCGGCTGCGTCGAAGGAGGCGGGCACGGTGACCACGACCGCTTGGTCGGTGAGGGAGCGGCCGTGGGCGCGTTCCCAGGTGATGCGGAGATGGCGCAGCAGGAGAGCGGAGGCTGCGACGGGGGAGAGGCGCAGGGAGGGGTCAAGGTCCTCGGACTGCCAGGGCAGCAGTTTTCCCTGGCGGTCGACGGCGGGATGGCAGAGCCAGGACTTGGCGGAGAGGATGACCCGGCCCGGCTGGAGGACCGCCATGTCGCGCGCCCAGGCGCCGGGGATCCACTCACCCTGGCTGTCCGGGGCGCGGTACAGGCAGGAGGGGAGCACCTCGCGTTCGTCTTCCGACCCCGGGCCCGTTCGCTGTCGGATGGCCGTGACAACCGAGCGCTCCGTTGGCCGCCCCAATGCCAGGCACGCCAGAGCGCAATTGCTGGTTCCCAAGTCGATACCCACCGCATATTCGGGAGCTGCCATGACGTTCTACTTAGTGTGGGGAGGTGTGCCCTGCAATCGAAAAGGGCCGCCGGGATGGGGAGGGGGTGCGGCGTGTCAGAGAAAGCGGTCGGCGTGGCCGGGGTGGGGCAGATCGCACACGTTGGCGTTTCCGAAGAGGCGGAAGCGGAGGCGCGCGATGCAGCGGTAGGCGGCACGGGTGAGGGGGCGAGGGAGGAAGCGCAGGAGCCGGAGGGTGTTCCAGGGGAAACGCAGATGGCGGGCGAGGGCGAAGGCGGCCTGGTCTTCGAGGAGCATGCGGCCGTTTTCGAAGAGGACGATGGAGTCGGGGAGCTGGGGGAAGCCAGCCCGGGCCAGGCGGTCGGCTCCGTCGGGGGATTGGCGGGCGACGAAGCGGAGGCTGGGAGCCTTTTCGTGGCGCAGCACGAAGCGCACGGAACGGTGGCACAACCCACACGAACCGTCGTACACCAGCACGGGGTTCAGCGCCCCGGCGACGCCGGGTATTCGATGAAGCGCGGCGAACTCCCCATCGAACGTTCCAGAACCTCCGCCGCCAGCCAGAGCACCGCCAGCAGAATCCCGAACGGAATCATTTGTTTTAACAGGTCTTTCCACATATCCTCCACCCGATCATACACGATATCGGGAGAATTGGAACATGAGAATTTTTATCGCGGGAACCGGATTCTGTGGCAGCGCGGCGGCCGCTCGGCTGCGGCGGGAGGGGCATGAGGTGCTGGGACTTTCGCGCAGGCCCCGGACGGGGGAGGGAGGGCTCGTCGGCGATGTCCTGGAGCCAGGGGGACTTCACGCCCTGGCCAGCGTCCCGCCTGTCGATCTCCTCCTGATCGCGCTCGCCCCCGGGGGCGAGCGCGACCCCGCCCGCGTGCGGGCCCTGTATGTCGAAGGACCCGCCCGCGTGGCGGACGCCCTCTCCTGGCGGGCAAGGCGCCGCGTCTGGTTTCTGGGAAGCACTGGCGTCTACGGCAACGCGGATGGACGATGGGTCGATGAGGACACCCCGCCCCAGCCCACTCACTTCGCGGGCGAGGTCCAGCTTCAGGCCGAATCCGCCCTCCGCGCCGTCGCCGACGAAACCTGCGTGCTGCGCTTGAGCGGACTCTACGGCCCCGGCAGAACCCGCCTTCTTCGGCAAGCCCTCCGTCGCCGCCCCTTTTTCAAGCCCGACCTGTGGTCGAACCAGATCCACCGCGACGATGTCGCGGGGGTCGTCGCTTTCCTCGCCTCCCGTGCGGAAGCTCCCCCCCCCCTGCTCCTGGTGAGCGACGACCGCCCCGCCTTGCGGCGAGAGATTTTCGAGTGGGTGCGGCGCGAGACCGGGAAACCGGAGGGGGTTTACGACGAGGACCACCCCGCCAGCGCGGTGGAGCGCGGCAACAAACGGGTCTCCAACCGCAGGCTCCGCGCCCTGGGCGCCCCCCTGCTTTTTCCCGACTACCTCTCCGGACTCGCGCCCCTGTTTCCGCAACTTCCCTCGCTCCATGATTGAATTTCGTGGAGTAGACGATAGGTGGCGGAGGAAACCCCAACCCCAGATCTCCCGATGAAATTGTTCCTTGGTCTCGATTCCAGCACGCAAAGCCTCAGCAGTGTCCTTCTGGACCTCGAAAGTGGTCGGATTCTGGACGACCGGGCCCTGAACTTCGACGCCGCGTTGCCTGAGTACCGCACCACCCATGGCGTCTTCCGCGCCGAGGATCCCACCGTGGTCCACTCCTCCCCGCTTCTCTGGGCCGCCGCCCTCGACCGCCTCTTCGCGGACATGAAGCGCGATGGCCTGCCCCTGGGCGAGGTTCTGGCGGTCGCGGGCAGCGGGCAGCAGCACGGTTCCGTCTACCTTACTCCCGGTGCGGACGCCCTTTTCGGTTCTCTTTCCCCCACCGAGTCCCTCGCCGACCAGGTCGCCCGCGTCCTCTCCCGCACCACCGCCCCGGTCTGGATGGATAGCAGCACCTCCACGCAGTGTGGCGAAATCCGCGACGCGCTGGGCGGCCGCGAGGCCGCTGTTGCGGCGACCGGGTCGGACTTGTTCGAGCGTTTCACCGGGCCCCAAATCCGGAAATTCTACCAGGAGGAACCCTCCGCGTACGTCCGTACCGGCCAGATCGCCCTCGTCAGCTCCTTCATGGCCGGGCTCCTCGCGGGTCGCATCTCCCCGATCGATGTCGGCGACGGCGCCGGCATGAACCTCATGGACATCGCGGCCTTCGATTGGCATCCGGCCGCCCTCGCCGCCACCGCCCCCGGCCTCGCCGCCAAACTCCCCCCTGTCGCCCCCTCCCACCGCGTTCTCGGTCGAATCAGCCCCTATTTCGCGCAGAAGTACGGGGTGAATCCCGAGGCCCGGGCGGTGGTTTGGTCGGGCGACAATCCCTGCAGCCTGATTGGCACCGGGTTGGTGAAGCCTGGCATGATCGCGATCAGCCTGGGGACAAGCGACACCCTGTTCGGGGCGATGGCGGGCTGCCAGACGGATCCGCGAGGGGAGGGACATGTTTTTGGATCGCCGGCGGGCGGCTACATGTCGTTGATCTGCTTCAAGAACGGGTCCCTGGCCCGTGAGAAGGTGAAGGACGCATATGGCTACGACTGGGGGCAATTTTCGAGGGCGCTGCGGGAGACGCCGGTGGGGAATGGGGGAGGGCTGATGCTGCCGTGGTTCGACCCGGAGATCGTGCCGCGGGTCCTGAAGCCTGGGGTGCGCCGTCTCCGCCTCCGCGCGGAGGATGCCGATGCGAATTGCCGGGCCTGCGTGGAGGCGCAGATGCTTTCGATGCGGCTTCACAGCGCGTGGATGGGGGGGAAGCCGGCCTGCATCTACGCCACCGGCGGCGCGTCCGCCAACCGGGAGATCCTCCAGATCATGGCCGACGCCCACAACACCCCGGTGTACCGACAGGAGACGGCGAATGGCGCGGCCTTGGGGGCCGCCCTGCGCGCCGCCCACGCCCACACCCTTGAAACCGTCGGCACCGCGGACTGGATGGAAATCGCCGGGCCCTTCACGAAACCCCTGGCCGGCTCCAAGGTCGCCCCCGACCCCCAGGCCGCCGCCCTTTACGACGACCTCCTCCGCGACTATGCGGCGTTCGAGGCGGACGCGCTGCGGGGCTGAGCGCCGCATCCGCCCATGCCTCCCTCCGCCCTGTATGTCCATGTCCCTTTCTGTGTGCGTCGCTGCCTGTACTGCGACTTCTATGTGGTCCCCCTCGGATCCGGGCCTCCCGCTCGCCGTCTCCGCGACTTCCGCTCCCTGCGCCACCGCGGCTTTCTGACCGCCCTGGAGAAGGAGCTTGCAGCTTTGCCCACGGGTTTCCGTCCGACCACGCTCTACATCGGCGGCGGCACCCCGACGGAGCTGCCGCCCGCGGACCTGCGGGACTTGTTCGGGATGATCCGCCGCCATGTCGATGTTTCGGCCGTTCAGGAGTTCGGTTGCGAGGCGAATCCGGGGACGATGGACGCGGAAATGGCCGAGCTGCTCGCGGAGGCCGGCGTGAACCGGGTGTCGCTGGGGGTGCAGAGCTTCGTGGATGCGCGGCTGGAGTCCTTGGGGCGAATCCATAACGCGGCGGAGGCCCGCCAGGCGGTGGCCGACCTGCGGGGGGCCGGCCTGCGGAACCTGAGCCTGGACCTCTTGTTCGCGCTGCCCGCAGCGGCCCCGGGGGAGATTGACGCGAACCTTGCGGCCCTTGCGGAGCTGTCCCCCTCCCACGTGAGCTGGTACAGCCTTGAGTTCGAGCCGGGCACCGCTTTCACCGAGATGCGCGACCAGGGGTTCCTTCGGTCACCCGACGAAGAAACGGCCGCCGGGGAATACGCGGCCATCCGCGAAGGGCTTGCGGCTCTGGGCTACACCCAGTACGAGCTCTTCAGCTTCAGCCGTCCGGGTGCCGAGTGCCTTCACAATCTTAACTATTGGATCGGAGGCCACTACCATGGCTGTGGCCCCTCCGCGCATTCGCACGTGGACGGCGCCCGGTGGGCCAACCTGCCCGACCTCGCCGCCTACAACCGTGATCCGCTCTCCGCCCGTGGCGCGGTGGAAAGGCTGCCCCCGGAGGCCAAGGCCCGCGAACGCCTGATGACGGAGCTGAGGTTGACGGCGGGAATCGACGAGGCGGCTTTTGCCAGGGAGACGGGCTACGCGCCAGCGGCCCTCATGGGGGACACGCTGGAGCGCTGGCTGAGGATCGGGTGGCTGGAACGCACCGATGGGCGGCTGCGCCTGCGTCCGGAGGCGTACCTGGTGAGCGACGCCCTCTTCCGTGAGGTGGTTTGAACTCACCGCGCGGCGGCTCCCACCGCTGTGCGGTTGCGATCACCTCCTTTTACACCATCCCCCCAACCCCCCTGCTCTTCTTTTGGGTTGCGGACGGAGCCCGCGTTGGGTTGGACCGCTTCAGAAGGGGGGGGAGATGCGGAGGTGGAGCGGCTCGTGCCGGAGGGGATGCGTAAAGGAGAGAGCGGTGGCGCAGAGCCGCATGGGGCCTTGTGGGGGGTGGGGCCCGTAAATCGGGTCGCCGACGATCGGGTGCCCGATCTGGCGGAGGTGCACCCGCAGCTGGTGGCTCCGCCCTGTCTCCGGCAACAGGCGGAGGCGCGCTTCCTCCCCCCCGGCGGCGATCACCTCCCAGCGGGTGAGCGCGGGTTTGCCCCGGAGGGGATCGACGATGTGGACGGGTGGGTCGTTGCGGGTCCAGTCCTTGCGGAGCGGGGCGTCGATGAGGCCCCGGGTGGCGGTGGGGATGCCATGCACGAGTGCCGTGTATTCCTTGTGGATCTCGCGGCGCTCGAAGAGTCGACCCATGGCCGCCTGGGCGCCGCGGTCCAAGGCGAAGAGAATCAGCCCCGAGGTGTCGCGGTCGAGGCGGTGTACGAGGAGGACCTCGCGGTCCGGAAAGGCCTGCCGGAGACGGGTCCACAGGGAGTCGGCCAGCTCCGGCGCGCGTCCGGGAATGCTCAGAAGCCCGGAGGGCTTGTCCAGGACGAGAAGATGGTCGTCCTGGTGGACGATGGGGGGAAGGGCGCGCATGGAGGCCCGAAACCTGCCGCGCGCGCGGGGGGCTGTCAATGGCAATGGGAAAAACCGTTGCAAAACAACGGGAGGCGGCTACGATATCTGCATGAGTTCCCCCAAGACCGCGAGAGAACTGTTGGACATGATGTATCTTTCGATGCGTTCGGCGCTGCTGGAGACGGCCGCGGCCTTCGATCGCATCGAGCGCGCGCCCGGCGCGGAGGGGGTGGTTGGGGACCCCCGCCTGCGGGCGATGCGCGAGGCGGCACGGACCGTCGCTGATCCGTCGCCGGACCGCACGCGTCGCATTCTCGAAGCCCTTTCCGTGGAGTGAGGAGGCGCCATGAAGATCATCGAGCCGCATGTCCACATGATCGCCCGCACGGTGCAGGATTACGAGCGCATGGCGCGCATGCACACCGTGGCCATCTGCGAGCCCGCCTTCTGGGCCGGCTACGACCGAACCTCCCCGGCGGCGTTCCACGATTACTTCACCCACATCTCCGAATTCGAGCCCACCCGCGCCGCCCAGTACCTGATCGACCACTATTGCTGGATCTGCATCAACCCCAAGGAGGCCGAGGATGTGGCGTTCAGCCGCGAGGTGATCTCCTTCATCCCGGAGTTCCTCCGCAAACCCAACGTCCTGGGCGTGGGCGAGATCGGCCTCAACAAAAACACCCGCAACGAGATGATCCTTTTCGAGGAGCAGGTGGAGCTGGCCCTCCGCTACGACCAGCTCATCTGGATCCACACCCCGCACTTGAACGACAAACTCAAGGGCACGAAAAGGATGCTCGACTACCTCGTCGGCCACGGCGGCGTCGATCCCGGACGGGTCTGCTTCGACCATATGGAGGAGCACACCCTTCCTCTCGTGAGGGAGAAGGGCTTCTGGGCGGCCATGACCGTGTATCCCGTGACGAAGAATTCGCCGCAGCGGGTGATCGATGCGCTCGAGCTTTACGGCCTCGACCGCATGATCGTGGATGCCAGCGGCGACTGGGGGCCCTCCGACCCCGCGACCCTCCACGATACCCTGTTTGAGATGCGCCGCCGCGGCCACAGCGACCTGGCGGTGGAGACGGTCTTCTACAACAATCCGTGTTATTTTCTGGGGCAGTCCGGGAAATTCAAGCCCCAGCCGACGCGCCCGCGTGGGGGCTCCTGACTAGGAGGGCCGCGCAGGCTCCAGGCGGAAGGGAGCGCAGGGAAGGCCCTTGACGCCGAGGCCGTGGACGGCGAAGAGGCGGCCGGCGAGCGCTTCCTGCGCAGTGGGGGGGATGCCGGTGGTGACGTAGAGGGTGTCCAGTTCCGCGCCTCCGAAGCAGCAGGCGGTGGTTTCGATACAGGGAAAATCCATTCGCGCCAGGGGCTCCGCCGTGCCGCCGTGCACCCGCACCACACAGCCCCCGTGGCAGAACGCGATCCAGAGATGCCCCTCCGCGTCGAGGCAGAGTCCGTCCGGCGAGGCGTCGACCAACGGGGCGGTGTCGAGGAACACCCGGGGGTGCCGCAGCTCTCCGCCGTCGTAGTCGAAGCATAGGACCTCGCGCCTGGGCGTGTCGATGTAGTAGCAGAGGCGACCGTCCGGGGACCAGCCGATGCCGTTGGAGGTGGTGACCCCCGCAAATGCGATGCTGCGGGAACCGTTGGGCGCGAGGCGGTGGAGGTGGGCGGTCCCCTTCTGCTTGCGCAGGGAAATCGTGCCGGCGAAGAGGTAGCCGTCGGGGGATATCCCGGCGTCGTTGTAGCGGTGGTCGGGCGATTCGGGTTCGGTGCCCGGAAGGAGAAACGACCGGCCACTCGCGGGGTCGAAGCGGTACAGGCCCCGGTCGCCGCCCCAGATCAGCCCACCGTCGTCCAGAGGCCTGGCAAACCCCACCCGCTGTCCCAGGTCCCACGCGCGCTCCTGGCCGTCCCCGGGCTCGAAACAGACCAGCGCATGGCCCTCGATATCGACATGCCAGAGGGCTCCCTGGTGCCAGAAGGGACCTTCCCCCCAAGCCGAAACCCGCCGGGAGGCGGGTTTCGGGGAGGGAGGGAGGGAGCCAGGAGGCATCAGGCTTTCGCGGCAGCGAAGTTTTGGGCGACGGCCTCCCAGTTGACGACATTCCAGAAGGCGGCGATGTAGTCGGGGCGGCGGTTCTGGTAGTGGAGGTAGTAGGCGTGTTCCCAGACGTCCAGGCCGAGGATGGGTTTGCATTCCACATCCACGAAGCCCTTCATCAGGGGGTTGTCTTGGTTGGGGGTGGAAGTGACCACGAGGGAACCCTCGGCCGTGACCCCGAGCCAGGCCCAGCCCGATCCGAAGCGGGTGGCGCCCGCCTTGGCAAAGGCCTCCTGGAACGCCGCGAAACTCCCGAACGAGCTGTCGATCGCCGCCGCCAGCCCGCCCGTCGGACCTTTCGAACCGGTTCCCAGGATTTTCCAGAACAGCGAATGGTTCACGTGGCCGCCCGCATTGTTTCTGAGGGCGGTCCGCACCTCCGCCGGCACGTTCGCCAGGTCCGCGATCAGTTCTTCGGCGCTCTTGGCCTCGAGCTCCGGGTACTTCCCGAGGGCGGCGTTCGCGTTGTTGACGTAGGCGGCGTGGTGTTTGCCATGGTGGATCTCCATCGTCCGTGCGTCGATGTGCGGCTCCAGGGCGTCGAGGGCATAGGGAAGGGGGGGAAGGGTGTACGCCATGTTCGTTGCTCCGTTTTTTCGGTGTGAGTGGAAATTTCCGCACGTTTTCCGTGCGGTGATCTGAACTATAGCCCTGCTTCCGCACCTGTCCAGTGGCCGCCTCCGGAAATCTCAGGCGGCGCGGCGGGCCTTGCGCTCGGTTTGGGTTTGTAAGTCGACGCCTGGGCCCGTATGGTGGAAACATGAGGACACGAAGATCCCGGAACCCCCTGTCAGCACGGACACAGGAAGTCCAAGACCTCCCGGACGCCGCAGCGGAGCCCTCCGCATGAGGCCGGAAGAGGGCCAGGCTCCCGGGGAACCGATGCCCCTGGGCTCCTCCCCATTTGCCTCAAGATCTCCGAGGATCGTTGTCCTCGATGGCGCGACCACCAACCCCGGAGACCTTTCCTGGGAACCCCTCCAGCGCCTCGGTGTCCTGGAGCTGCACGATCTCACACCGCCGGAGCTGACCCTGGAGCGGGCCAGGGGGGGCGAAATCGTCGTCACCAACAAGACCTTGCTCTCCGCGGACCTGCTGGCAAATCTGCCACGGTTGCGCATGGTGGCCTTGTTGTCGACCGGCACCAACGCGGTGGACCTGGAGGCCTGCGCCGCCCGCGGGATCCCGGTGGCCAACGTGCCGGGCTACAGCACGGCCTCCGTGGCAGAGATGGTCTTCGCTTTGCTGCTGGCGTACGCGCGGTCGCCGGAGCGGCATCAGGCCTCCGTGAACGCGGGCGACTGGCAGGGGAGTCCCGGATTTTGTTATTCGGTCACACCGCAGATGGAGCTGGCCGGGCGCACGATGGGGCTGCTGGGTTTCGGAGACATCGCGCAGGCGGTGTGCCGCATCGCGGTGGCGATGGGGATGCGGGTGATCGCACACACCCCGCATCCAGAGGGAAAGCCGGCCCTGGGGCAGAAGTTCGTGGCGGCGGAGGAGCTGCTGGCGGAGTCCGATGTGTTGAGTCTGCATTGTCCGCTCACGCCGGAGACGACGAGATGGGTGGACGCGGATCGGCTGGGGCGTATGAAGGCGGGGGCGGTTTTGGTGAATACAGGGAGGGGGGGGGCTGGTGGACGAGGCTGCCCTGGCGGCGGGGCTGCGGGCGGGACGTCCGGCCGCGGCGTTGCTGGATGTGCTGACGCGCGAACCGCCGGAGGCGGGGAACCCCCTGATCGGGCTGCCGAACTGCCGGATCACCCCGCACATCGCGTGGGCGACGCGGGAGGCGCGGGTGCGCCTGGTCGGGGAGGTCGCGGCGAATGTGCGGGCCTTCCTGGAGGGGGGCCGAAGGAATGTGGTGAACGGCGTATGAGCCTGCCGAACACGCTGGCACTGCTGGAGGCGGGGATCGCGGAGGGGTCCCATTTCGGCGCGCAGCTTTCCGTGCGTCTCGGGGGGCGGGTGCTGTGCGACGAGGCGGTCGGGTTGAACGCGCCTTTCGCGCCGCTGGAGAAGGGGCATCTGATGCTGTGGCTTTCGGCCTGCAAGCCGGTGGCGGCGGTGGCGGCGGGCCTCCTGCTCGACCGGGGCGAACTTCAACTGGACACGCCGGTGGCGCACTGGATTCCGGACTTCGGCAGTCACCGGAAGGATCGGATCACACCGCGGCATCTGTTGACGCACACGGCGGGCATCCGCGGGGCGACGCTGGGCTGGGTGCCGCGTCCCTGGGAGGAGGCGATCGGCAGGGTCTGTTATTCGCGCCCCGAGCCGCATTGGGAGCCGGGGGAACAGGCCGGCTACCACGTGGACAGCGCCTGGTACATGCTGGGGGAGCTGGTGCGGGTCATCGATGGCCGCCCGTATGGACGTTTTGTGCGCGAGGAGATTTTCCTGCCGCTGGGCATGGATCACTGTTGGATCGGCATGGAGCCGGAGGAGTATGAGGCCATGGAGGACAGGGTCGGCCTGAGTTACGACACCTCGGGGGATGTGCCGGAGGTGCTGGAGGACCTCTGCCGCCGCGAGTCCGTGATCGTGTGCCGCCCGGGAGGCAATGGTCGCGGCCCCGCTTCGGAGTTTGTACGCTTCTACGAGGCGATGGCGGCGATGCGGAGGGGCGAGAAGGGGATCCTGCGCCCGGAAACCGCGCAACGCCTGGTCTCGGCCCAGCGGGTGGGGATGATGGACAAGACGTTCCGCAAGACGATCGACTGGGGCCTGGGATTCATGCGGCAGTCGGACCACTACGCCCCCGGCCTTACGCCCTACCAGTTCGGGAGTTTCGCCTCGCAGGAGGCCTTCGGACACTGTGGCAACCAGAGCACGGCGGCCTTTCACGACCCCGCGCACGGCCTTAGCGTGGTGGTGCTGACGAACGGACTGCCGGGGGAGGAGCGACATCAGGCGCGCATGCGCGCGCTGCTCGATGGCCTCTACCGGGAATTGGAACTGGTCTGAGGGTCACATTTCGGTTTCCCTTTTGCCCTCGCGAGGGGATGATGATGAATTTCGCGCATAGAGAAACAATTATGTATTATATCTATATTGCTAACACAATATTGTATGTATTGGTGAGGTGATCAACCCGGGCGGAAAGAGGGGAGGGAGAAAAAGATTTTGTGGAGGGGCGGGAAGGGAAAAAGCCAATGGAATTGAAAAAAAGCCAGGGAGGAGGCGTGGGGGGGAAAGAAGGGAGGAGGAATGGGAAAAGGGGGTTGGCATAGGAAACGCTAAAAGAGGGAACAGATTTCGGAAAGGCGGGAAGAACCCGCGGAACCGGAAAAACCCCGAACCCTGAGAGCAAGAAACATGAGAATGAAACCGATGAAGACCCTGATGGCCCTGGCGGGCCTTACGCTGTCGCTGAGCGCGGTGGCGCAAGAGAAGGAGCCGGTGAAGATCGGCGTCCTGCATTCGTTGAGTGGCACGATGGCGATCTCCGAGACATCGTTGCGCGACGTGGTGTTGATGGCGGTGGAGGAGCTGAACGCTGCGGGCGGTGTGCTGGGGCACAAGGTGGAGCCGGTGGTGGTCGACCCCGCCTCGAACTGGCCGCTGTTCGCCGAGAAGGCGAAGGAGCTGATCACGAAAGACAAGGTGGCGGTGACCTTTGGCTGCTGGACGTCGGTGAGCCGCAAGTCCTGCCTGCCGGTGTTCGAGGAATACAATGCGCTGCTGTTCTACCCGGTCCAGTACGAGGGTGAGGAGCAGTCCCTCAACGTGTTCTACACGGGCGCCAGCCCCAACCAGCAGCTCGTCCCCGCCGCGAAGTACATGATCGAGGAAATGGGCATGAAGAAGTTCTACCTGCTGGGAACGGACTATGTGTTCCCGCGCACGGCGAACAAGGTCCTCAAGGCCTACCTGCTGTCCGTGGGCGTGCCGGAGGAGAACATCATGGAGGAGTACACCCCCTTCCACCACCAGGACTACCAGAGCATCGTGGGCAAGATCAAGGCCTTCGCCGCGGGTGGCGACGCCTGCGTGCTCTCGACCATCAACGGTGACAGCAACGTGCCCTTCTACAAGGAGTTCGCGAACCAGGGTCTGACGGCGGAGACCTGCCCGATCGTGGCCTTCTCTGTGGCGGAGGACGAACTGCGCGCGATGGAAGTGCCCCCCCTCGTCGGCCATCTCGCCGCATGGAACTACTTCCAGAGCATCGACACGCCCGAGAACAACGCGTTCGTGGAGGCGTTCAAGGCCTACTGCGAGAAGAACAACCTTCCCGGTGGCAAGGACCGAGTGACGGACGACCCGATTGAAGCCGCCTACTTTGGTGTCAAGGTGTGGGCGGCGGCCGTCGAGAAGGCCGGAACTTTCGATGTGGATGCGGTCCGCCAGGCCGTGTACGGACTGGAATTCGCCGCCCCCGGAGGCGCCAAGAAGATGCACGAGACGAACCAGCACACCTACAAGCCCGTGTACATCGGCGAAATCCGCCGCGATGGCCAGTTCAAGATTGTGTACGCCTCCGAAGGTTTGGTGGAGCCCGATTCCTACAGCAAGCTGCTGCATCCGGACGGCAACTTCCCCGCGCCCACGGGAGGCCCCAAGAAATAACAGATTCTCGCTGAGACGTTTGTCTCTCTCGAAAACCCGGCCCGGGTTCCAGTTGGTGGGGCCCGGGCCACCTTCCCCCCTCTTTCCCGAAAGTCCCCCCCATGTTTCGTCCATCTTCCATCGCGGCGCTCCTGTTCTGCCTCTGCGCCCTGTGCGCGCGGGCCGAGGCGCTGTATCCGCTGGTCGCCGGTCTGGCCGAACAAAAGGCGGAACTCCGGGAGAAGGCCATGGACGCGCTGGTCGCCACCGGGGACGAGCGGCTGGTCGCCTTTTTTGAACAGTACATCACGGGAGCCGTTGTCCTGAAGGACGGGGTGCCTTATGTTGCGGGCACGGCGGTGCGCAGCGGCAATGGGCCGACCCTGGTTCCGCTGCGGCACGCCTTCACGGGGAAAACCTACACGGACAGGAGCGGCGCCGAGGCGCTGGTGCCGTTGAACGAACTGATTTTGTTGGAGCCGAACCGGCGTGAACGCATCCGGGCGCGTTCGGCGGCGATGATGGTGGGGTTGCTTTCGCCGCAGGCGGACGCGCGGCGGCGGGCCGTGCACCGTGCCGGCGGCGGGCCGTTTCAGGTGGAGGCGGTTCCGGTCCTCGAAAAGATCGCGGCGCAGGACCCATCGAAAGACATGCGGCGTATCGCGAAAGTGAGTTTGGAACTGATTCGTTTTGGCACGGCGACGGATCCCGTCGCAAAAGCGGCGGCAGCGATCGAATTGGGTGAGCTGCGCAGTTTGCGGGCGTTACCCTTGGTTACTGAATTTTACGATGCAGGTCCGGAAGTTCCGGAAGAAACCATGGCGGGCCTGAACCGGGCGCTTCAATTGATGCGCAAGCGTCAGGAAAGCGTGAAGATGTTCGACGGGCTGAAGTTCGGTTTATCGAGCGGATCGATCTACATCCTGATCGCGCTGGGGTTGGCGATTGTGTACGGGCTGATGGGGGTGATCAACATGGCGCACGGGGAGATGATGATGGTCGGGGCCTACACAACGTTCCTGGTGCAGCGGGCCTTCGGACACAGCGCGGACAGTCCGCAAAACTCGTTTTTTCTGGTGGCGCTGCCGGCGGCCTTCCTCTTTTCGGCGCTGGTCGGCTGGGTGATCGAGCGGCTGGTGGTGCGGAAACTGTACCACAGACCCTTCGAGTCGCTGTTGGCGACGGTGGGGGTGAGTTTTATTCTGATCCAGATCATCCGCCTGATTTTCGGCGACAACCAGGCCTGCAACAGCCCGACATGGCTGGTGGGGAGTTTTGAGCTGGCGCCGGAAATGACCCTGGCGGCGAACCGCGTGTTTGTGTTTGGACTGACCTTCGCCAGTGTAGTGGCGGTGGTGCTGTTGATGCGGTTCACGCCGTTCGGTCTGCGGGTGCGTGCCACCATGCAGAACCGGGACATGGCGGCGAGCGTGGGAGTGGACACCCGCCGGATCTACAGTCTGACCTTCATGCTCGGCTGCGGGCTGGCGGGGCTGGCGGGCGCCGCGCTGACGACCCTGAGCGGCATCACACCGGACATGGGGCAGAACTATATTGTGGACTCCTTCCTGGTGGTGGTGGTCGGGGGCGTGGGCAAACTGGCGGGCGTCGTCTGTTCGGGCCTGGGGCTGGGTGTGGTCTTACAGACGCTGGAGAACACGTTTTTCGGTCCGGTGTGGGCGAAGATCCTCATCCTGACGATGGTGGTGGCGTTCATTCAGTTCAGGCCCGCGGGGCTGTTCCCGCCGAAAGGGAGGCTGGCAGATGTCTGATCCGCGTGAGTTGTCGCTGCGCAAGGCGAAACGGGCCTTCGGGGTGCTGGCGGTGCTGGGCCTGGGAGTGGTGCCCCTGCTGTATTTCGCGGGGCTGCTTCACATCGAGACGGTGAACATGCTGGGGCGCTACCTTTGTTTTGCGATTGTGGCGGTGAGCCTGGACCTGCTGTGGGGCTACACGGGCATCCTGAGCCTGTGCCAGGCCCTCTTCTTCACCGTGGGCGGCTACGCGATGGGCATGTACATGGCCCACCAGTATCCGAGCGAGGGCAACCCGCTGATCCCACAATCCCTCTACGTGGTGTATCCCTACGCCGTGGGGCAGGGACGCGGAGAGGAAATCCTCCCCTGGTTCTGGGTTCCGTTCCAGTATTTCCCGGCGGCGCTGGTGCTGTCGATGCTGGCGCCGGCGGCCCTGGCGGCCTTCATCGGGCTGGGCGGCTTCTACAGTCGGGTGCGCGGGGTCTACTTCGCGATCCTCACCCAGGCCATCAGCGTGGCGGCCTACCTGTTTTTCAGCAAGAACGACATGTATCTGTGCGGGACCAACGGACTCTCGCAGTTCCGGGACTTCCTGGGCTTCAATCCACGGGGCGAGGGTTTCAAACTGAGTTTGTATCTGTGTTCGGCGGCCGCCCTGCTGGGGGTGTATGCGTTGTGCCAGTGGATCGTTCATTCGCGGTTCGGCCGGGTGCTGGCGGCGGTGCGCGACGCGGAGCCGACGCTGCGTTTCCAGGGCTACAAGCCCCATCTCTACAAGCTGCTCGTGTTCGCGCTGGCCGGAGGGATCGCGGGGATCGGCGGGATGCTCTACACGCCGCAGATGCAGATCATCACCCCGTCGGACATGGCCCCGATCAAGTCGATCCTCATCGTCGTCTGGGTGGCGGTAGGCGGACGCGGGACTCTGACCGGGGCGGTCGTGGGGGCGCTCGCGGTGAACGTGATCTATTCCGCTCTGACCTCCCCGATCTCGCTGGCTGGCGTGCAGATTTGGAACCCGAACTACTGGCCGATCCTGCTGGGCCTTCTCTTCATCGGGGTGGTGCTGGTGATCCCCGCCGGGGTGATCGGCGCGCGTATTCCTTTCCCCTCGCTCCGCCGCGGAAAGGGGGCCGCATGATGCTGCACGCCAACCCGCGCGAGGCTCTCGACTACCCGCTGCTCTGCCCCTCCGTCAACGCCCTCTGGAAGGACACGTTCCTCCTGGCGCTGGAGGGGGTGACGGCGGTGTTCGACGGGTTCAAGGCCCTCGACCTGCACGCATTCGGCATCGAGCACAATGAACTCCGCGTCATCATCGGTCCCAACGGCGCAGGCAAAACGACGTTCTGCGACATTGTGAGCGGCAAGACCCGCGCCGCGTCGGGGACGGTCTATTTCGACGGGGAGGAGATCACGGGCAAGAGCGAGTCGCTCATCGCGCAGCGCGGGGTGGGGCGGAAGTTCCAGACTCCCGCGCTCTACGACAGCCTCACCGCCTACGAAAACATGGAGCTGGCGTTGCCGGGCAATCAGAGTCCTTTCCCCAACCTGTTCCGCCGTCGCAGTGCGGCCGAACGCGAGCGCATCACCTCCATCCTGGAGCGGGTGAGGCTGGCCGACGACATGCACACGGAGGCCAGGTTCCTCAGTCATGGGCAGCGTCAGTGGCTCGCGATCAGCTCGCTGATCCTGGCGGGGCCGAAGTTGCTGCTGGTGGACGAGCCGGCGGCCGGACTTACCGACGCGGAGACGGAGCTGACGGCGGACCTGCTGCTCGAGCTGCGCGGGGAGCACACGATTGTCGTGATCGAACACGACATGGATTTCGTGAGGCGGCTGGACAGCCGGGTCACGGTGTTCAACGAGGGACGAATCCTGGCGGAGGGGTCGCTGGAAACCGTGCGCGACAATCACGAGGTGAAGGAGGCCTACCTTGGACGCTGAAAACCTCTTTGAAGTGAAAGATCTGTGTTTCTCCCACGGCGAGGTGGTGACACTCCGCAATGTTTCGTTCGGTGTTCCCAAAGGAAGTGTGGTGGGGCTGATGGGACGGAATGGCGTTGGAAAAACCACCCTGCTGCGCTGCCTGATGGGCCTGCTGAAGCCCTCTGCCGGGGAGATTCTGCTGGACGGCAAAGCAATTGTCAGGACGCCCCCGCACCGCCGCAGCCGTCTGGGCATGGGCTACGTGCCGCAGGGGCGGCAGATCTTCGCGCAGCTCACGGTCGAGGAGAACCTGGTCATCGCCCTGCCCCGTGGGGTGAAGCGGGTGCCCCAGGAGATCTACGATTTCTTTCCGGTGCTGTTTGACATGCGGAAACGGGCGGGGGGCAACCTTTCCGGGGGACAGCAGCAGCAGTTGGCGATTGGCCGGGCGCTGGCGGGTGGGCCGCGCATGCTTCTGCTCGACGAGCCGACGGAGGGGATCCAGCCGAACATCATCCAGCAGATCGGGGGCATCCTGCAACGGTTGGCGCGGGAGAAGGGGATGACGATCCTGGTGGTCGAGCAGTACCTCGACTTCGTGCGCGAGCACACCTCCTCCTTTTTGATCATGAACCGCGGCGCCGTCACCGCCAGCGGTCCCATCCAGAATCTCACTCAGGAACTCGTACACCAATACCTGAGTGTTTGAAACCAACCCGAACCCAAGAGAACCACATCCATGCACACTACTCACCGCATCCTCTCCGCGATCGCGATGACCGCCGCACTGGCCGCGACCCAGGCCATGGCGGAACTGAAAATCGTCGATGGCCTCACCGTCGGCGGCTTCATCGACATGTCCGCCACCACAACTGAAACCGACGCGGGGTCCGACTCCGCAATGGGTTTCGACCAGTGGGAGCTGGACTTCCTGTTCGACCTCGGTGACGGCATCACCGCCAACGTCGACATCAACGACGTCGACGGCGAGGACGGCGTCACCGTCGAGCAGGCCTACCTGGTCATGCCCATCGGCAGTGGCCTTTCCGTGAAAGCTGGCCGCATGTTGACCCCGCTCGGCTATGAGGCCGCCGAACCGACAGGCCTCTACCAGTACTCCGTCTCCGCCACCATCATCGGCTACCCCGGCTACTCCAACGGCGTCGCCCTGATGTGGGCCAACGACCTCGTCAGCCTCTACGGCTCCGTGGTCGACGGCTCCTACTCCGGCGACGAAGACGCCAACGACGTGAGTGTCGAAGGCCAGATCAAGTTGTTCCCCGCGGAAGGCCTCGTGCTGCAGGCCGGTTACGCCAGCGAGAAGTTCGACGCCACCGAGGAGTCCTCCTCCTACGACCAGGGCATCCTGAACTTCTGGGCCGAGTACAAGGTCGGCGCCTTGACCCTTGCCGCCGAGTACAACAGCCTCATGGAGATCGGTGGCCCCGACGGCGACGGCGACGGCTACCTTCTGATGGCCAACTACGCCTTCACCGACAAGTGCGCCCTCACGTTCCGCCACTCCTACGTCGAACTCGACAACGGATACGAGAACACCGAGTACACCATCAGCCCGAGCTACAAAATCACGGACAACCTGCTCGGTCTCCTGGAGTTCCGCACCGACGAGTACGATGACAGCAGCCTGGACGGCGAGAGCTACGCCGTGGAGCTGCTCTATACGTTCTGATCGGACGACGTCCTGAACCTACGTGTCCTGCGGACTTGCAATCCGCAGGACCTTTTCTATCGATTCCGAAACTCCACCACGAGGCTCCCCCATGCGACTCTCTCCCCGGGACATAGACAAACTGATGCTCCACCAGGCCGGCTTCGTCGCCCAGAAGCGCTACGCGCGCGGGCTGCGGCTGAACTACCCGGAAAGCATCGCGCTGATCTCCTCGCAGTTGCTGGAGTTCATTCGGGAAGGGGAGACCGTGTCGGCGCTCATGGCCAAGGGCAAGGGGATCCTGGGTTTTGCGGATGTGCTTCCGGGAGTGGCGGCGATGATTCCGGAGGTGCAGGTGGAGGGAACCTTTCCGGACGGCACCAAATTGGTGACCGTACATCATCCGATTTGCAGGGAGGAAGGCGATCCGCTGCTGGCGTTGCATGGATCCGGGCTGATGCGTTCCGCGACACCGGCCGCCGCCGTGCCCGCGCCCGAACCGGGCGAACGCCGCTTCGCCGATGGGGAGCTTGTTTTGAACGAGGGACGGGAAACCGTCACGATCCGCGTCACCAATCACGGGGACCGACCGGTGCAGGTCGGGTCACACTACCCGTTCCTGGAGACCAACGCGGGGCTTTCTTTTGACCGCCGTCTCGCATACGGCATGCGTCTGGACATTCCCGCGGGAACCGCGGTGCGCTTCGAGCCGGGTGAGACGCGGGAGGTGCGCCTCGTGCGCGTCGCGGGTGAGCAGATCATTTATGGCGGCAACGCCCTTACGGACGGGGCGGCGACGGCTGAACGCGAGAGCGAGGTGCTGGAGCGTGTCCGCGAAGAAAAATTCGCCCATCAGGAGGAAGCGTCATGAGCCATTCGATCTCCCGCGCCGCGTATGCGGACATGTACGGCATCACTACGGGCGACCGCATCCGGCTGGCGGACACGGAACTGTTCATCTCTCCTGAGAAGGACTACACGGTGTACGGGGAGGAGTGTAAATTCGGTGGAGGCAAGGTGCTGCGCGACGGCATGGGTCAGGCGGCGGGGGTGGATCCCGGGCAGGTGCTCGACCTGCTGATCACCAACGCGCTGGTGCTGGACCACAGCGGAGTGTTCAAGGCGGATATCGGCATCCGCGACGGTATCATCGTGGGCATCGGCAAGGCGGGCAATCCGCATCTGATGCCGGGTGTGGATCCAAACATGATCGTGGGGGTGGGCACGGAGGTGATCGCGGGCGAGAAAATGATCCTCACGGCCGGGGGCATCGACGCGCACATCCATTTCATTTGTCCGCAGCAGATCCACGAGGCGCTGGCCTCGGGGGTGACCACATTCGTGGGCGGCGGCACGGGGCCGGCCACCGGCACAAACGCGACCACCTGCACGCCCGGGGCGCGGCATGTGGAGATGATGCTGCGGGCCACGGAGCCGTTCCCCATGAATTTTGGGTTCCTCGGCAAGGGCAACAGCTCGAAGCCGGAGGGGCTGCTGGAGCAGTTGCGGGCGGGAGCCTGCGGCATGAAACTGCACGAGGACTGGGGCACGACGCCGGCCACGATCGACCAGTGTCTGAAGATCGCCGACGAGGAGGATGTGCAGGTGTGCATCCACACGGACACGCTCAACGAGTCCGGATTTGTCGAGACCACAAAGGCGGCGTTCAAGGGGCGGACGATTCACACGTACCACACCGAAGGCGCGGGCGGCGGACACGCCCCGGACATTCTCAGCCTTTGCGGCGCGCCGAATGTGCTGCCCTCCTCGACGAATCCGACGCGGCCCTACACCCGCAACACCATCGACGAGCATCTCGACATGCTCATGGTGTGCCACCATTTGGACAAAAACATTCCCGAGGACGTGGCGTTCGCGGAGAGCCGCATCCGCGGGGAGACGATCGCCGCCGAGGACATCCTCCATGATACCGGCGCGCTCTCGATCATGGCCTCGGATTCGCAGGCCATGGGACGGGTGGGCGAGGTGGTGTGCCGCACCTGGCAGACCGCCCACAAGATGAAGCTGCAGCGCGGCGCGTTGCCGGAGGACGGGGCCGGCAACGACAATTTCCGCGCGCGGCGTTATGTCGCCAAGTACACGATCAATCCGGCGATCGCGCATGGCTTCTCGCATGTGGTGGGATCGGTGGAGATCGGAAAACTGGCGGACCTGGTGTTGTGGAAACCCGAGTTCTTCGGGATCCGCGCGGAATGGGTGATCAAGGGTGGCGTGATCGCCCAGGCCCAGATGGGCGATGCCAACGCGTCGATTCCGACGCCGGAGCCCTATGTGTCGCGCCCGATGTTCGGGGCCTTCGGGTCCACCGCCGCGATGCACTCGCGCGTGTTTGTGGCGAAGTGCGCGCTGGAGACGGTGAAGGGTTACGGTCTGCTGAAGCCGGCGGTGGCGGTGGAGAACTGCCGGGGCATCGGCAAGAAGGATCTGAAGCTGAACAACACGTTGCCGAACATCCGGATTGATCCGGAGACGTATGAGGTGACGGTAGACGGCGAGGCGTTGCGCTGCGATCCGGCCACGGTGCTTCCGCTGGCGCAGTTGTACCATCTGTTCTGATTCGGCATGAGCGCGTCCGCCCTGAATGTCCTTCATCTCGCGGACTCCGCATTCCCGGCGGGAGGCTTCGCCTTCTCCTCCGGGGTGGAGGCCGCCGCGAAATTGGGGCTGTTCACCTGCCGTTCGGAATTTGCGGAGTTCCTGCGCTCGGCGCTTCATCAGGTGGTGGGCTATGAGATCGCGTTTCTCAACGACTGTTTCCGGGACACGGATGCGGTGGAGCTGCGGGAGGCGTATCATTCCGGATTCACGGCCCCTAGCCTGCTGCGGGCGAGCCTGGCGCAGGGGCGGGGGTACATCCGTGCGATGAACGGGATTGTGGGGGCGGATGCCTATCCGCAGACGCTTTCCCGGCTCCCTCCGTCGCCGGACCGGCGGCATTTCCTGCTGGTGTTCGGGTGGAGCCTGGCGGAGATGGGCGTCGATGTCGCGGAGGCGCGTTCGTGTTTTTTGTACATCAATCTGCGCGACTGGATGAGCGCGGCGATCCGGCTGGGCTGTGTGGGTCCGCTGGAGGCGCACGCGTTGCAGCACCGTCTGCTGTTGGAGAGCGCGGGCGCGCTGGAGGCGGCAGCTTCGCGGAACCACCGGCAGGCGCGCCGCCGCGCGGCGGCCCTGGACATCGCCCAGAGTTGGCATGACCGAATTTATTCCAAACTGTTTCAAAGTTAACCCCGAGCCCCTGAACCTCCATGCACAGTCCCGATTCCCACGGCCACAGCCACGATCATCTCGACCATCCCGGACACTTCGAGCACCGCGATGCCCCGCTGCACCGCGATCTGAAAGAACGTGCCTTCACGATCGGCATCGGCGGGCCGGTGGGCTCCGGCAAGACCGCGCTCACCCGCGAACTGTGTCTGCGTCTGCGCGACAAACTCCGTCTGGGGGTGGTGACCAATGACATTTTCACACGCGAGGATGCGGAGTTCCTGACGCGCAACGAAGCGTTGAGCGCGGACCGCATTCTGGGGGTGGAGACGGGAGGGTGTCCGCACGCGGCGATCCGCGAGGATGTGTCACTGAACCTCGACGCGCTGCACACCCTGATGGAGCGATTCGACGGGAAGATGGATCTGCTGTTGGTGGAGTCGGGTGGGGACAACCTGGCGGCGCATTACAGCCGCGAGCTGGCCGACTTCACGATCTATGTGATCGATGTGTCGGGCGGGGACAAGATTCCGCGCAAGGGCGGACCGGGCATCACGCAGGCGGATCTGCTCGTCATCAACAAGATCGACCTCGCGGAAAAGATTGGCGCGGACCTGGGGGTGATGGAACGCGATGCACGGCGCATGCGCGGCAACGGGCCTTTTCTGTTCTCGAACTGTAAGAGCGGGGAAGGGTTGCCGGAGATCATCGCCCATATCCTGCACGCGCTCGATCACGCCCACGGCCGCGATCACACGCACTGATCGCCGTTCAGGGGCGGCGTGGGCGGCGGTGGCAGGGGAGGTTGGTGCCTTGTCCGAGCCAGGAGTCGGAGGCGAGGGCGGATTCGAGGGCCTCCCAGATGTCGTCGAAATCCATGCGGGTTTTGCCGAGGGCGCGGAAGAGGGAGATGGGGCGGTCGGGCAAACGGACGAGGGAGCGCAGGGAGGAGGTGGCGGGAGAGTAGGGTCGGTCGTTCAGGGTGGGCACCTGGGTGCGTTCCTCGCGGGGGAGGACGCAGGGTTCGAGTGTGTCGAGGAGGAGGTCGGCCATTTCGCCGACGCCGTAGAGGGTGAGCAGGTGGTCGCAGTCGCCAAAGGTTCCGGGGGAGCGCGGCGGGAAGTCGGCGGGGATGACGGAGAAGGGTTCGCGGAGGCAGAGGTCGCCGTTGATGCGGATCTCGATGAGGGAATCGTATTCCTGAAAAGCATAAACCTCACCGCTGTCGCTGCGGCCGCTTTGCAGCCAGTCGGCGAGAAGAAGGGAGGCGGAGGGATGGAGGTTCCAGGATTGGTGGAGCTGGAGGCGGCTTTCGGCGTGGAGGACGAGGGGGTCGGGAAGCACGATCATTTTACCGCATTCCTCCACGTGGCCGTGCAGGGTTTGGCGTGCGGGCTGTCCGGCGCGGTGGCGGAAGACGCGGCTGTTGCCCTGGGTGGCGACGAGCAGGCGGGCGTCCTGTCCGCAGTGGAATTCCATGCGGATCTGATCGCCCTGGACCAAGCCTCCGCCATAGCTGGAGATGACGACACCGGCGGCGAGGGGGGAGAGGCGGGTTTGCAGGAAGCGGAGGGGGGCGACGCTGCGGGATTCGGTGACGCGGGATTCGCCCTGGATGTGTTCCGCGCGGATGAGGCTGGTTTCGGGGAGGAGGGGCGGCGGGTTCATTCTTGATGGACCCCTAGCGTGTGGGGCGGGGGCTGGCAAGGATTACCCGGTCGGCGAAGGGGATGGGGATGACATTCCTGTGGGACGGCGGCCTCCGCCGTCATCATTTGTCCGACGGTGTTCCCCCACCGTCGGCGGGATTCGGGAAAAATCAGGCAGTTTTGGACGACGGAGGGCCGTCGTCCCACGAAATATGGTTTTTTGGGGGGGGCTATTCCCGCTGTCCTTCGAGCGCCTCCCGCTTTCTTTGCTCCGCCCAACGCCGTTCGCGGTCGGCGAGGGATTCCATGAGGTTTTGATCCCACCAGTAGAGGTACTCGTGGTAGCCCTTCTCGTTGGGGTAGTCCTTGTGGAATTGGGCGGTCATGGCGCGGCGGGTATCATGGTCCTCGTAATCCAGACGAAGGATCTCATTGTAACGGGCTTCCAAGGCGTGGTGGGAGTGCGGATATTCCTTGATCAGCTTGTCGAAGATCTCCCGCCAGCCCACAGGGTCGCCCTTGGTGATGACAGCGCAGTGCCAAAGGAGGTATGGTGTAGCGGGAGCGCGGGGGTATTTCAGGGCGATGGCATAAAGGCGGGGGGTATCCGCGTAGCGGGTTTTATCCCATTCGGCGTTACGTACGAGGGCCTCGCCGATGGTTGCGCGCACAAAGACGGTCTCGTCGTTCTCCAGCTCGGCGGCGCGCTGGAGGAGAGTGTCCTGGGCGAGGGCGTTGTCAAAATGCTGTTTGGCGTCCTCGTCCTGATCCGCGATCACGGTGAGGAAACCGAGTTTCCATTCCACCTCCGAGCGGAGGCGGGGCAGATACCAATCGGAGGTCACGCGGTTGATGAGGAAACCGGGGTCCAGCACGCGGCGGGTGATCTGCCCGTACTGATTGATTGTCGCCGTTTGTTCGGGAGGTTTGGAGACCTTGGCGGATTTTTCGGGGACGGCGTAGGTTTCGAGCACACGCTGGCGTTCGCCCACCGAGACGATCCAGGCGGCGGCGCGGGTGTAGGCCTCCCTGGCGTTGGCGGCGTCCCATTAGGCCACGAGATACTGGATAACACTTGTCGAAAGACTATTGGATTGAGCAGCACACCCGTTAGCAAAGGGCACCGGGCAAAGCGCGAAAAGAAACACACGAAACAGTAATCTAAAGTTCATAACCTCAATATCTCCTAACGATTCACTTGTTGAAACAGACGAGTTCTAATTCCATCATGGACGACCTGAGCGTCGTCGATCGTTGTGTGTGATTCCGTAACAGTCGGATCATCCACATTGTCTTCGAACCCAGCCCCTGCCGGTGTACATGGAGCACCGTCCAAGAACAACGGCGCATCGTTCAGGTTAGCATCCTGATAGTAGTTTACGTGAAAAGCAGAACCGACTGGCCGACGATCTTCAGCTGTAATATTGGCAAGAGGCTGAGTGATTGCGTCGATATATGCGGTAAAAGAAAGGTTGAAGGTAGTGGCATCCGCATTCATTCGTTCCGAAATTCTGTATGCCGATCCGCCGCCATGACTGTATCCAATAACAGCAACAGCAGTAACACCACGATCTTCAACAGCACTATCGATCTCAGCAAATGCCTCGTCTTCTGCATTCGGGTTATCTCCAATATCTGGCTCCTCATAAAGGTGAACATCGTAGCCATTCGTAAAGGCCGAAAGGGCTAGTTCGCTGACACCTGTCTGAGGCGGATCACCCGGATTCCCAAACTCTCCTTTCAAGAAAACCACAACACTGGAAAATGGGTAGAGGTGGATCTTGTCGGAACAGACATCGTTACCACCGGAGTCCTTAGCAACCAGCTCAAAGTCAGCATCACCACCACTGGGATTCTCGACCCAGACCGACATCGGCGAAGCCGTGAAGGCAAACGCGGCCTCCGTGCCGGAGTCGAGCAGAGCGGTTCCCGTCCCCTGCCTGTTATCCCACACCTTGATATTGCTGTTGTTGCGACGGAGGAAGTATTGAACGCCGGACGGAACGGGGCAACTTCAAGCTCCACCTCGATCAGGTCATTTTCGTTGACCGCCGTCTCGGTATTGCCGTTGATCCGGATGCCTGCACCTGGATTCTCTTCCTGGTCGTTAGGAACTTCATGCTTCTGGAAAGGGTTCCCATAACCCGGTCCATTTGTCTGTGGGCGATACGCAGTCAATTCAACAGATAGGATGTTCAGCGTCCCCGTGATTACCTTGCCGGCTGTGCCGGACTCTTCGAGGGTAGAGGCTAGAACGGTGTAAATCCCGGGGGTGTTTGATTTCACCCAGATGGTCGTGCCCTCATAGGCATCCACCTGCTCATCCGTCATCGCGGGGCCCTCCTTTGTCTGGGAACAGGAGAGATTGAAAACGGGAGCCCAGTCGACGACGGTTGGGATTTCCTTATTGGCTCCGTTTTCAAATTCCCAACGTAGCGCCTTCAGTTCGATCCAATTGGAGGCTTGTTCGGTGGAGACGGCCGCATATGCCGGATTGGGTAAGATAAGAACGGTGTTCTCATCCGTAATCAGCAGCGTGAAGGAGTGATCCGGGTTGCTGCCGGTGCTGCCGCCCTCGCCGCAATAGGTGATGAGTCCATCATCGATGAAGGTGAGGAAAGAGTAGGCTCCTTCACCCAGAGGGCCGCCCTGGTAGCTGAGGGTCATGGAATTGTTGGCGGGGTCGGAATCGCATTGATCCACGAGGATGTTTTTGTTGTTCACGGCGGAGCCGTAGGCCCAGCCGCTGTCACCGGGGATGGAGGCGGTGGCCTTGGAATTGGGTTTGACCGATAGTTCGAGGAAACGGGTGTCCTGTGCGGTGGCAGGGGCGCTGAAGACGGTGACATGATCCCCCGGGGTCAAAACCAGTTGGCGGGTTTCGGTGTCGGCCCGGGAAAAATCGTTGATATGCACAAAAGCATCAGTGTGCAAATAAACGTATAGGGGGGGGCTATACGAGCTGACACGAAAGAAACTCCGAGGAAATGTTTTTTATGATGCGGAAAGTTGTGAGGACTGTTTTGTTGGGAAAGACAGCATCGGAAAAACGGATCCGGTTTCCGGCACAATGAGGCCGCTCGTGAGGAGAGTCTTGACAGATAAAGGGGAGGGCAGAGGGTGGGATATCGCGGGGGCGGGGATGCCCCCGGTCCGTGGGTTTGGGCCGTCGTCCCACGGATAGGCTTGATCAGGCGGAGACGAGGCTGCCGGAGCCGCGGTGGAACATGGGGAGGGCGCTGAGATCGGGGGAGTCGGCGAGGGCGGGAACCTTGATGCGGCGGAGGGTGCCCTGCATGGAGAAGGCGCTGGTGAAGGTGATCTCGGCGTCGACGAGGGCGCCGAGGAGGTGTTCGTCGCTTTCGATAAAAACGAGGCGGTTGTGGGGGGTGCGGCCGCGCCATTTGCCCTTGTGTCGGGTTTCGATGAGGACCTCGACCTCCTCGCCGAGCCAGCGTTGGTTTTTGCGTTCGACGATGGAACAGAAGAGTTCGTCGAGCATGACGTGGCGGCGCTCTTTTTCGTCCTCGGGAACGTCGTCCTTGAGGCGGCGTGCGGCGATGGTCTTGGGGCGCTCGGAGTATTTGGCGATGTGGATTTTGTCGAGTTCGAGCTGCTCGACGAGGCGGTAGGTGTCCATGAACGCCTCCTCGGTCTCGCCGGGGAAACCGACGATGATGTCGGAGTGGATGGTGGAGTCGGGGCAGAGGCGGCGGACGCGTTCGATGAGGGCGATGTACTGTTCGCGGGTGTAGCCGCGGCGCATCTCGTCGAGGACCTTGTTGTTGCCGGCCTGGACGGGGAGTTCGAAGTGGGGCATGACCTTGGGTTCGTCGCGGGTGACCTCGATGATGCGGTCGGTCATGTAGTTGGGGTGCCCGGTGAGATAGCGGATGCGCAGGATGCCGTCGATCTGGGCGACGTCGTGGAGGAGTTCGGCGAGACCGTAGCCGTCGCCGAAGTCCTCGCCGTAGCGGTCGACGATCTGGCCGAGGAGCATGACCTCGCGGACGCCCTGTGCGGCGAGTTTTTCGATTTCGCGGAGGATGTCGGCGCGGGGGCGGCTGCGTTCGGGGCCGCGGCGGTAGGGGATGACGCAGAAGGTGCAGGCGTGGGAGCAGCCGAGCACGATGGGGACGTTGGCCTGGACGGTGTTGTGGCGGCGGAGGGCGGGGAGGATGTATTCCTCGTCCTGGATGGCATCGCGGCGGGCGCGGGTCTGGATGTCCTCCAGGCGGGCCTCTCCGTCGTCGTCGGAGAGGGCGTGCAGGTGGCGCAGGAGGGGTGCGGGATCGGAGGGGGGCATGAAGACATCGACGAGGGGGAACTCGCCGCGGAGGCGGGCCTCCTCGCGCATGCCGACCATGCAGCCCATGAGGCCGAGGGTCATGTCCGGGCGGCGTTTTTTGAGGTTCTCGATGTGGCGCAGGCGGGTGATGGCCTTGTCCTCGGCCTGCTGGCGGACGACGCAGGTGTTGAGCACGACGACGTCGGCATCGTCGGGGCGTTCGGTCATGGCGTAGCCGAGGGCCTCCAACTGGCTGCCCAGGTGGCGGGAGTCGGCCTCGTTCATCTGGCAGCCGATGGTCCAGATGTTGTAGGTTCCTTTGTTCATGGGTTTCCTTTTACGCGAGGAAACGCGCCTCGCAAGGCACAACTTTCCCGGGGGGGAGGGGGCGAACCCCGCGAAGGCGGGCGTTCCGGTGGGGTCAGGGAAGGCGGCGGATGAGGAGGAGTCCGGCGATCTGGGTGCCGAAGACGGGGATCCACAGAATGTATTCCGGCAGGATCCAGGTGACATCCCGGAGGCTGTCGGCCGCGACCATGATGACGTAGAACAGCATGATGATGCCGACCCCGATGGGGATGCCCGCCTGGGATTCGCGTCGGCGGGAGGTGACGCCGAGGGGGATGCCGACGAGGCAGAAGCCGAGGCAGGCGAGGCTGAGGCCGACGCGTTTGTGGGCTTCGACGAGTGCGCGCATGCGCTGGGACTCGCGTCGGCGGGGCTCGAGGTTGGGGAAGTACTTTTCCGTGTGGTGGATGCAGTCGATCAACTCCCACGCGCGCATGTCCTTCAGGTTGCGGGTGATCCGGGTGTTGCGGATGAGTTCGTCGTAGTTGACGTCGAACTCGTACACGTCCATATCGATCACCCGTGCGCGGGTGAGGTCGGTGGGGTTGTCCGGATCGGGGTACTGGACCTGCACTTGGTTGAGTCTGACCCGCATCAGCCGGTCTTCGGGGCTCACGTTCACGGTGCCGTCCCGGGCCCGGATCGTCTGCGTGATGTCCCCGCCGCTGTCGAGGTCGTAGACCTCCACGTCCTCGATGGTCCGGCCCGATTTGCGGGTCACATAGATTTCCAGACCCGGGAAACGAACGAAGCGTCCCTCGTCGAGGAGGTCGATGGGGTCCAGTTCGTCGACATTGGCCAGGGCCAACCTGCGGGCGAAGCGGCTTTCCGGGGCGACCTCGTACTGGATCAGGAGGCAGAGGAGGCTGAGAGCCGCGCTGGCGAGGAGGATGGGGGAGATCATCTGCCAGATGGCGAGGCCGCCGGCGCGCATGGCGGTGAATTCGCCGTCGAGGGAGAGGCGCCCAAACTGGAGGAGGACGGCGACCATGACGCTCACGGGGATGCTCATGGTGAGGAAGTAGGGGATGTTGAAGGTGAAGATGCGCAGGAGGATCCCCCCGGGGACGCCCCGTGCGATAAAGTCGAGGCCGCGCATGACGCCGCCGAGATAGAGGACGAGGGTGATAACGGCGAGGGTGGTGCCGAACTGGGCCAGGAAATCGCGGAGCAGGTATTTGTGCAGCGTGCGCATGCGGAGGGGGTCAGGGCAGGCGACGGCGGGCGGCCTCGACGGTGTTGTGGAGCAGGAGAGTGATGGTCATGGGGCCGACGCCGCCCGGGACAGGGGTGATGGCTTCGACTTTGGGAAGCATCGCCTCGTAGTCGCAGTCGCCTACGAGCCGGAATCCCGATGCCTTGGAGGGGTCGGGGACGCGGTTGACTCCGACATCGACGACGACGGCGCCCTCGCGCACCATGTCGGCGGTGAGGGTGTGGGGGCGTCCCACGGCGGCGACCACGATGTCGGCGCGGCGGGTGTGGGCGGCGATGTCCGGGGTTCCGGTGTGGCAGATCGTGACCGTCGCGTTGCCGAGGGGGCCTTTCTGGCTGAGGAGGTTGGCCAGGGGGCGTCCCACGATGTTGCTGCGGCCGACGACGACGACGTGGCGGCCGCGGACGGGGTAGCCGGAGCGTGCGAGGAGGTGGAGGATGCCGTGAGGGGTGCAGGGGAGGTATGCCGGAAGACCGAGCATCATCCGGCCGACGTTCACGGGGTGGAACCCGTCCACATCCTTGTCGGGGTCGATCGCGTTGAGCACCTCCTCCTCGATGGAGCTGTCGGGAAGGGGGAGCTGCACCAGGATCCCGTGGATGTCCTCCGCCGCATTAAAACGCGCGACCTCCGCCAGGATCTCCGCCTTCGTCGCTTCCGCGGGCAGTTTCACCTCCCGGCTCAGCAACCCCGCCTCCTCGCAGGCTTTCTCCTTGGCGGTCACATAGCTCCGGCTTGCCGGATCCTCTCCCACCAGCAACACCCCCAGACCGGGGCGGACCCCGCGGGCGGCGAGGGCGGCGGCCTCGGCTTTGATCTCCTCGCGCATCTGCGCGGCTATCGCTTTTCCGTCCAGTCGTTTCGCTGTCATTCCCCTCCCCTACGGCGGGGGAGCCGACTCGTCAAGGACGGGCCGCGAGGCTTTCATACACGGCGAGTGTGCTCTGGGCCATTCCGGTGGCGTCGAAGCGGGCGGCTTGTTCGAGGCCGGCGGCGACCATGCGGCCGCGGAGGGTGGAGTCGCCGAGCACCTCCACGAGGGCGTGGCGGAGGGCGTGGAGGTTGCCGGCGGGAACAAGGCGGGCGGCGGGGCCGGCGACCTCCGGCAGTGAGCTCGCGTCGGAGCAGATCACCGGGGTGCCGCAGGCCATGGCCTCGGCTACCGGGAGGCCGAAACCCTCGTATTCGGAGGGGAGCACCAGTACCGCGGCGCGCCGGTAGGCTTCCAGGAGGACGTCGTCGTCGACATGTCCCTCCCAGTCCATCCAGGGGAAGATGTCCAGGCGGCGTGCGAGGTCCATCGCCTCGGGGTAGCGTTCATCGGGTGGGCCGATGATGCGCAGGCGGGTGTTCACGGGCAGGTCGCGCATCGCCTCCGCGAAGGCCGCCACGAGCAGGGGGACGTTCTTGTAGGGGTCCAGGCGGCCCACGTACAGGATCTCCGGCGGATCATGGCGGGGCACAGACGGGTCCGGACGGTAACGCGGGTGGAGGCCGTTGTGGACGACGGAGACTTTGGCGTGTGCGCGGGCGGGCAGGCCGAGGCGCTGGAGGACGTCGCGCCGGGAGGATTCGCTGACGGTGATGATGGCGTCGGCGCGTGCGGCGACCTCGCGCATGAGCCAGGCGTAGAGGGGGTAGAGGCGCGACTTGCGGGAGCGTGGGGCGTGGTCGCGGTAGACCATGGGGATGAGGTCGTGGAGGGTGACGACGGAGCGGACGCGACCGGGGCGGTTTCTGGGGAAGGCCGGCAGGGGGAGGACGTAGTTGGTGGTGTGGTAGACGTGGACGTGTTGAGAGCGGAGGAAGGGGCCGAGGCGAAACTGGTTCGCGGCGTGGAAGAGTCCGTAGGGCAGCACGGTGTGTGGCCAGGGGCATGCGCAGTCGGCCTTCACGCGTTCCGCGCGTTCCGGGTCATCGAAGAGGAGGAGGAAATCGTGGGCGGTGCCCAGGCGAGCGAGGGAGGAGAGCAGCAGGCGGGTGTGCTGGCCGATCCCAGAGGTTTGGGGGAAGATCCAGCGGGCGTCGAGTGCGATCCTCATGGGGGGGTGGGGTTGGGGACGAGGCCGAGTTCAGGCTGGGCGGCATCGGTGGCGGCGCGATCGGCCCCGAGTTTCATTTCCTCCTGCCGGAGGTTGCGCCGCATCTCGGCCATGCCCGGGAGGTCATCGAGGTTGCGGAGGCCAAAATGCTCGAGGAAGGCCTGGGTGGTGCCGTAGAGCCAGGGTTTGCCCGGCAGTTCGCTGCGTCCAACGACCTTGACCAGACCCATGTCGAGCAAGGTTCTCACGATGTTGTCCACCGCCACCCCCCGGATGGCCTCGATCTCGGAGCGCTGGATGGGCTGGCGGTAGGCGATGATGGAGAGGGTTTCCAGGGCGGGCTTGCTCAGCTTGTTGGCTTTGCCCTTTTCGAGGAGTTCGCGGAGCCAGGGGCCGACGGACTTGGTGTTGCGTAGGCGGAAGCCCTCGGCGATCTCGACGATTTCGAGGCCGAGGGCGTGGCTGTGGAGATCCTGGCGGAGCTCCTCCAGGGCGTCGGCCACCTCCCGGGCGCTGATTTCCATGAACTGCGAGGCAACGCCCTCGTAATTCTCCGCGGTGCGCCGGAAAACATTCACGATCTGCCGGACGCTCAGGGGTTCCTTGGTGGCGAACAGGAGCGCGCTGAGGATCTCCTTGACCTCCGGCAGGCGTTCGGGGGCGCTCATGAGGCCCCCTCCCTGCCGAAGAGTTCCGCGGTGCTGCGCTCCTCCAGGGGAGGCCCCGCGTCCTCCTCCTCCGCCTTGAGGACCACGATGTCCGTGAAGTCCCCGGGCTCCTGCGCGGCGCGGATCTGTTTGAGGCGGATGAGTTCCAGGATCGCCAGGAAGGTACACACCATCTCACTGCGCGAGCGCATTCCGCGGAAAAGCCCGTGCAGGGTCATCCTCCGTCCCTTGCGCACGATCTCGTTCATCAGGTGGTCGACCTTGTCCGCGACGGTGAAGCGTTCGGTGAAGATTTCACGCAACTCCTCCGTTCGGGCCCGCCGGATGATCTCGCTGAAGCTGCTGAGCAGGTCGAAAATGCTGACATCGCGGAGGGCGAGGCCGGAATCCTTGCCCAGGGCCACGTGGTCGCCCTCCGGGAAGAAGACGTGGTTCTGGGCCTCTTCGAGCTCCTCCAGGTGGGTGGCCGCGTCCTTGAAGCGCTTGTATTCGACGAGCTGGCGCACGAGGTCGAGGCGGGGATCCTCCTCGTCCTCCTCGAGGGCGGGGCGTTCCTCCTCGGGCAGGAGCATGCGGCTTTTGATGAGCATGAGGGTGGACGACATCACCAGGAATTCGCCGGCGATGTCCAGGTCGAGCATCCGCATCACGGTCATGTACTCGTTGTACTGGGCGCAGATCCGCTCGATCGGGATGTCGTAGATGTCCACCTCCTCCTTCTTGATGAGGTAGAGGAGCAGGTCCAGCGGGCCTTCGAAGACCTCCAGCCGCACGTTGTAGTCGTTGTCGTCGGGGGTCATGGCTCAGTCCAGGCCGACCGCGGCGCGTGCGGCGGAAAGCACGGGTTGCATGGCCGCGCGGGCGCGCGCCGCGCCCGCGCGCAGGATGTCCTCGACCTCGTCCGGACGGGCCTCCAGGGCGGCGCGCCGTTCGCGGAAGGGGGCGAACCAGGCCTCGAACTTTTGGGCGAGGGCCTTTTTGGCATCGCCGTAGCCCATTCCTCCGGCCCGGTAGCGGCGGGCCAGTTCGCCGCGTTCGGCCTCGTCGGCGAAGAGGGAGTACAGGGCGAACACGTTGCAGGTTTCGGGGTTCTTGGGGTCTTCCAGCGGGGTGCTGTCGGTCTTGATGCGCAGGATGGTTTTCCGGGCTTCCGTGGGGTCGCCGAAAATGTCGATTGTGTTTCCGTAGGATTTCGACATTTTCTGTCCGTCGATGCCGGGAACAACGGCCACCTCCTCGCGGATGATGGGCTCGGGCAGCCTGAACACGTCGACCCCGTATTCCCGGTTGAACTTTCCGGCCAGGTCGCGCGCGATCTCCAGGTGCTGCTTCTGGTCGCGGCCGACGGGGACCAGATCGGCGTTCACGCACAGGATGTCGGCCGCCATCAGCACCGGATAGGCGAACAGGGCATGGTTCGCGTCCACGCCGCGGGCCGTCTTGTCCTTGTAGCTGTGCGCACGTTCGAGCAGGCCCATGGGGCAGACGACGCTCAACAGCCAGGCCAGTTCATGGACCTCCGGCACATCCTGCTGGCGGTAGAAGGTGGTCCGTGCCGGGTCGAGGCCGCAGGCCAGGAAGTCGAGGGCGACCCCGTGCGTGAAGTCCCGGAGGCGCGCGGCGTCTCTCACCGTTGTCTGGGCGTGGTAGGCGGCGATGAACAAAAAGGTTTCGTGTCCGGCCTCCTGCAACGCCAGTGCTGGCTTCATCATACCGAAGTAGTTGCCGATGTGGAGTTTGCCGGAGGGCTGGATGCCCGATAAGACTCTCATGGATGCTTCCTGGGTTTCAAGGGAGTGGGGGCTATCCCTTACGAGGCGTGGGGGGGATTTCAACCCAAATGCGGGCGGGTCAGGCGCCGCGGGTCAGGCGGACGAGCTGCTCCAGTTTGGTGGTGGCGGCGCCGGAATCGATGCTGTGGGCGGCGAGGTGGAGGCCGGTGGCGAGGTCGGGGGCTTTTCCGCCGGCGCAGATGGCGGCGGCGGCGTTGAGGAGGACGATGTCGCGGCGGGGGGAGCGTTCGCCTTGGAGGACGGCCCGGGTGATGGCGGCGTTCTCGGGGGGGGCGCCCCCCTGGAGGTCGTCGAGGGCGGCCCAGGAGAGGCCGAACTGGTCGGGGGTGAGGGTGTAGCGGGTGACCGTACCGTGGCGGACCTCGGCGACCTGGGTGGGGGCGGTGTTGGAGATTTCGTCGAGTCCGTCCTCGCCGTGGACGACGAAGAGGTGGTCGGTGCCGAGTTCGGCGAGGGCGTTGGCCACGAGGTCGACGAGGGCGGTGGAGTAGACGCCCAGGACGCCGCGTCGGGTGGAGGCGGGGTTGCTGAGGGGGCCGAGGACGTTGAACAAGGTGCGGATGCCGATTTCGCGGCGGGGGCCGATGGCGTGTTTCATGGCCGGGTGGAGGGAGGGAGCGAAGAGGAAGGCGACGCCGATCTCATCGAGGCAGCGGGTCATGCGCTCCGGAGGGACGGCGATGTCCACCCCCAGCTCCACCAGCACATCGGCGCTTCCGCTCCGGCTCGACACCCCACGGTTGCCGTGTTTCGCCACGGGCACCCCCGCCCCCGCCGTCACAAACGCCGCCGTCGTCGAAATGTTGAACGTGTGCAACCCGTCCCCCCCCGTCCCGCAGGTGTCCACCGCGTCCACATGCCGGGTCGGCACCGGCGTGAACACCGAGCGCATCGCCTCGGCGGCCCCTGCGACCACGTCCGGGGTCTCCCCCGTGAAGCGCAGGGCGGTCAGGAAGGATGCGATCTGCGCAGGGGTCGCCTCCCCCTGCATGACGAGGGTGATCGCCCGGCGGGCGTCGTCCCGGCTGAGTCCACGGCCCTCGACGAGTTGCTGGATGTATTCTTTCATGGCAGGATCCCGTGTCGTTGGCATTCTTCAAGCGCGTAGCGGTCCGTGCAGCCGGCCACATAGTCGCACACGGCGCGGTGGAGGCCGTCGCGCTCCACGCGGGACCTGGCCTTGCGGCCCAAGTCCCCGGGATGGTCCAGGTAGTGGCGGAAGAGGTGGGTCATGAGGTGCACGGCCTCCTCATTGGCCTGTTTCACGGCCGGATGGAAGTACATTTCCTGGAAAAGGAAACGTCGGTAGGGCTCGAGGAGTTCGCGGAAGGCGGGGCTGAAGCCGACGAGTCGGTCGGGTGCGGCCATGACCTCCGCGGGGGATTGCGGGCGCCAGGCGTGCAGCAAGCGGCTGGCCCGCTCCAATACATCCTCGATCTGCAGGGTGAAGAGCATCCGGATCGTGGCGGAGACGGCTCGTTCCTCGGGGGCGTGCGGGTGCAGTGCCCGCACGCGCGCCTCGGCCTGCCTCCAGAGATCCTGGCCGCGGAGCTGCTCCAGGGTGATCAAGCCCGCCTCCAGTCCGTCCTGCGCGTCGTGGGCCTGGTACGCGATGTCGTCGGCGACATCGGCGATTTGGGCTTCGACCTGCTGCCAGGGTCCGATGGGGTGGCCGTCCAGTTCGGCGCCCGGTTGGCGCGACACGTGTTTGCGGAGACCCGCGCGCACCTCCCAGGACAGGTTGAGGCCGTCGAAGCCGGGATAGTCCTCCTCGAGCTGCTCGACCCACCGGAGGCTCTGCAGGTTGTGGTCGAAGCCCCCGTGTTCCGCCATCAGGTCATCCAGGGCCCTCTCGCCCGAATGCCCGAAGGGGGAGTGGCCGATGTCATGCGCCAGGGAGATCGCCGCCGCCAGGTCCTCGTTGACCCGCAGGGCGCGGGCCAGAGCGCGCGCGACCTGCGTCATCTCCATCGTGTGGGTCAGCCGGGTGCGGTAGTGGTCCTGGGTGCCGATGACGAACACCTGCGTCTTGTATTCCAGCCTGCGGAAGCACTTTGCGTTGACGATGCGGTCGCAGTCCCGCTGGAATTCGGGCCGGCGGGAGGCGCGGTGTTCCACGTGGCGCCTTCCGCGCGAGTCTCCGCTGCGGCATGCCCAGGGCGCCAGCGTCGAATCCTCCATCCGTTCCCGGTCCACGCGTGTCTCGATCATCCCCCGAGCCATGCCACAGCCCCCCGGCGCGCGCAAGCCGCAAATCAACCGGTCCACCTTTGGAAACGGGGGCGGGCTTGACTTGGGGAAGGGAGAGGGTAGAAGGGGAGGGACAGACGATGTGGGAGAGAGGGTCCGCACGCACGGGCTCCGCCGAAGGTGAAACCGCCCCCGGAAACTCTCAGGCAAAAGAACCGCAGCGTCCTCGAACACCATCTGGAGAGCAGCCCGTCCACCCGGACGGATTCACCGAAGGAGATCAACCTCTCAGGTCCACGAACAGAGCGGGGCACCTTCCAAAACACCTCACACCGGAAAGTCCCGACATGTCCGTCCTGCCCCCATCCCTCGCCCCTACCCCCTTCCTCGAACGCCATCTGGGTCCCTCCCACGCCGAGCGCCTCGCGATGCTGGAGACCCTCGGGGTTTCCAGTCTCGACGAGTTGGCCGCCGAGGTCGTCCCGCCCGCGATCCAACGGCGCACCCCCTTGCGCTGCCCCCCTGCCCTGACCGAGGAGGAGGCGCTCGCGGAACTGCGCGGCATCGTCGCGCAGAACCACGTCGCACGCTCGCACATCGGCATGGGGTACCACGGGGCCGTCCTCCCACCGGTCATCCTGCGCAACGTGTTGGAGAACCCGGGGTGGTACACGCAGTACACGCCTTACCAGGCGGAAATCTCCCAGGGCCGCCTGGAGGTGCTGTTCTATTTTCAGACGTTGGTGGCGGAATTGACGGGTCTGCCCTTCGCGAACGCGTCGCTGCTGGACGAGGCGACGGCCTGCGGCGAGGCCCTGGGGCTGGCGTTCGCGCAGGGGCGTGGTCTTCGTAAGACGGTGCTGGCCGACCGCGGATTGCACCCGCAGAATCTGGGAGTGTTGCGGACCCGTGCGCGGGCGCTGGGCATCCGGCTGCTGGAGACGGATGTCTTCGCAGAGGACGCAGGGTTGGCGGAGGCCTGCCTGGTCGTGGTGCAGACGCCCGACACGCGCGGGGTGCTGCGCGGGGGCCTGAGCGATCTGGCGCGGCGCGCGCATGCGGCGGGCGCGCTCGTCGCCGCGGTGGTGGACCCGCTGGCCCAGTGCCTGCTCGCCACCCCCGCCTCCTGGGGCGCGGATATCGCCGTCGGTTCGGCGCAGCGCTTCGGGCTGCCAATGGGTCTCGGGGGGCCGCACGCCGGTTTCATGGCGGTGACCGACGCCCTGAAGCGGCGCATGCCGGGGCGCATCGTGGGACTTTCGATCGACGCGAAAGGCCGGCCGGCCTACCGCCTGGCGTTGCAGACCCGTGAGCAGCACATCCGCCGCGAGAAGGCGACCTCCAATATTTGTACGGCGCAGGCCCTGCCGGCCATCGTGGCCACCTTCTACGCGGTCTACCACGGTCCGGAGGGGCTCCGGCGCATTGCCTCCCGGGTGGCGGCCCTCGCCGACGCCCTCGCCCGCTCGCTGGGAGTCGGCGGAGGCCCGCGTTTCGACACGGTGGTGCTGCCGGAGGCCCCCGTGGGGCTGCGGGCACGCGCCGAGGCCGCCGGCATCAACCTGCGGTATTTCGCGGACGGAGCGGTCGGGATCAGTGTGGACGAGACGACCACCCTGTCGGACCTGTCGGACCTTTGCGGATTGTTCGGGGTGGAGGCCGTGCCGGTGAAGGAGGAGGCGAGCCTGCCTGCGGAGTGGCGGCGTGTCGGGTCCTTCCTGCCCCAGGAGGTGTTCCATCTCCACCACACCGAGCATGAGCTGCTGCGTTTTATGGCCCGCCTGCAGGGCCGGGACCTTTCCCTGACCCACAGCATGATCTCCCTGGGATCCTGCACGATGAAGCTGAACGCGACCGCGGAGATGGTTCCGGTGACCTGGCCGGGGATAGGCGGGGTCCACCCGGCGGCGCCGGCGGAGCAGGCGCAGGGCTACGCGCGCATCTGCGCGGACCTGGAGGCCTGGCTGTCGGACATCACGGCGTTGCCGGCCTGTTCGCTGCAGCCGAACGCCGGGTCGCAGGGGGAGCTGGCCGGACTGCTGGCGATCCGGGAGTACCACCACGCACGTGGCGAGGGGCGGCGCGACATCTGCCTGATTCCGGCTTCCGCGCATGGCACGAACCCGGCGTCCGCCGTGATGGCCGGGTTCCAGGTGGTGGCGGTCGCCTGCGACGAGTCGGGCAACGTGGACCTGGCGGACCTCCGCGAGAAGGCGGAGGCGCAGGGGGACCGTCTGGCGGCCCTGATGATCACTTATCCCTCGACGCACGGGGTGTTCGAGGAGGCGGTGCCGGAGATTTGCCGGGAGGTGCACGCGCGCGGCGGGCAGGTGTACATGGACGGCGCCAACATGAACGCGCAGGTGGGGTTGACGGCTCCCGGCCTGATCGGGGCGGACGTCTGCCACCTCAACCTGCACAAGACCTTTTGCATTCCCCACGGGGGAGGGGGACCGGGAATGGGGCCCATCTGCGCGGCGGAGCACCTGCGCCCCTTCCTCCCCTCGAACCCCTTCGAGCAGGCCGACCCTCCCCTGGCCATCTCCGCCACCCCTTTCGGCAGCGGCTCCATCCTCGTCATCCCCTGGATGTACATCCGCATGATGGGCCCCGAGGGCCTCCGGCGCGCCACGCAGACCGCCCTCCTCAACGCCAACTACATGGCCAAGCGCCTCGAACTCAGCTACCCCGTCCTCTACACCGGGCGCGGGGGCCGCGTCGCCCACGAATTCATCCTTGATCTGCGCGAACTCACCCGTCGCGCCGGACTGGTGATCGACGACATCGCGAAGCGCCTGATGGACTACGGATTCCACGCCCCCACCATGTCGTTCCCGGTCCCGGGTACCCTCATGATCGAGCCGACCGAGTCCGAGTCCCGCGCCGAACTCGACCGCTTCTGCGAGGCGATGATCGCGATTCGACGGGAAATCCAGGACGTGGTCGACGGCAAGGTCGCCGCCAGTGACTCGCCGTTGCACCACGCCCCCCACACCGCCGAAGACCTCCTGGCCGACGACTGGGACCGCCCTTATTCCCGCGAGCAGGCCGCGTTCCCCCTCCACTGGGTGCGCGCACGCAAGTTCTGGCCCGCCGTCGGACGGATCGACAACACCCACGGCGACCGGAACCTCATCTGCACCTGCGACTGGTCGCCAGAGCTCTAAGCGTCCAGCAGAGCGCGGACCTCGTCCCAGCCCAGGCGCTGGATCACGGCGTCGTCACCCCCCAAGGCCCCCTCGATGAGCTCGCGTTTCTTGTCTTGGAGGCTGGCGACCCGGGCCTCGATGGTGTTGCGGGTGATGAGTTTCATGGCGTAGACGGTGCGGGTCTGTCCGATGCGGTGGGCGCGGTCGGTGGCCTGGTCCTCGACAGCGGGGTTCCACCAGGGGTCGACATGGATGACTACGTCGGCGCCGGTGAGGTTGAGCCCGGTGCCGCCGGCCATGAGGCTGATGAGGAAAACGGGGATTCCGGGGGTGTCGTTGAATTCGTGGACCAGGGCCTGGCGGTTCTTGGTCGACCCGTCCAGGTAGAGGTGCCGGATGTCGCGGGCCTCGAGTTCGCGGCGGAGAAGGGCGAGCATCGAGGTGAACTGGCTGAACACGAGCACCCTGTGCCCGCCGTCGATGATCTCGTCGAGCAGCTCGAGGAACATCTCGACCTTGCCGGACTCGGCCGGCAGGCGGCTGCGCTCCGGCAGCAGCGCCGGGTGGTTGCAGATCTGGCGGAGGCGCATGAGCCCCTGGAGGATGGCCAAGGGGGAGGCGCCGGACTGCAGCAGCGCCGCGGCCTCCTCGCGGATGCGGGTGGCGGTCTCGTCGTACAGCCGACGTTGCTCGGGAAGCAGGTCGCAGTAGACGCGTTTTTCCAGGCGCGGGGGCAGGTCCTGTGCGACGTCCTCCTTCAAGCGGCGGAGGAGGAAGGGCTTGAGTTTGCGGCGGAGGACCTTGAGGGCGCTCGCGGCGCCCGGGCCGCCGTTGGCGATCACGCTGTTGAAGCGTTTCTGGAATTTCGCGGCGGTGTCGAGGTAGCCGGGCATGAGGAAGTCCATGATGGACCAGAGGTCGCGCACCTGGTTCTCCATCGGGGTGCCGGTGAGGACGAGGCGGGACCCCGCCCGCAGCTTCTTCGCGGCCTGCGCGTTCTGGGTGTCGGGGTTTTTGATGTGCTGGGCCTCGTCGAGGGCGACGACGGACCAGGGCACGGCCTCGGCGCGGTCCTGGTCGCGGCGCAGGAGGGCGTAGGAGATGACGACGAGGTCATGGGAGGGGGCGGCGGACCAGAGGTCGTCGCGTTTGGTTCCCAGGAGGGGAAGCACCTTGAAGCCGGGGAGGAATTTCGCGGCTTCCTCGGCCCAGTTCTCGACGAGGGAGGAGGGGCAGACGACCAGGGCGGGTTTGCCTTGGTCCTCGGGGCGGGCCCGGGGCAGGGCGAGCCAGGCAAGGGTTTGCAGGGTTTTGCCCAGACCCATGTCGTCGCCCAGAATGCCGGCGAACCCGCCGCGTTCCAGCATGCGGAGCCAGCGCACGCCCTGCTCCTGGTAGGGGCGCAACACCCCGCGCAGGGTTTCGGGGAGCTCCACCGGCTCCAACGTGACCTCGCCGTTCTGTTTGGCCGCCTCCGCGAGCCAGCCGTCGGCCGCGTTGAGGGGGATGCCGGGCGCGCTCTTGAGGCGTGCGGTCACGAAGCCGCAGGCGCGCCGGGGCAGGCGCCATTCGCCATCGAAGCCCGGGGTGGCCTCGCCGGCGGCGTCGACCACGGCCTCGGCCTGTTCGCGGGGCAGGAAGATGACGCGTTCGCCGTCCTGGAGGAAGTCCTCGCCGCGTTCGAGGGCCTTGCGGAGGGCGCCGACGCTGACGGCCTTGCCGCCGCTTTCGCGGAGGTTGAGGGTCATCTTGAACCAGTCGGGGGTGTCCTCGGCCTCGATGACGATGTCGGCCAGAAGCATGCCGGCGCGGGCGGCGACGGTTTCGAGGTCGCCGCGGAGGTGGACCTTCCAGCCGAGGTCGGGTTCGAGGTGGAAACGCGAGCGCGAGAGCAGATTGCAGATGGCGGTCTGGCCCTCCAGGGTTCCGAGGCGGTCGCCCGAGGTGGCGGCGAAACCGAAGGAGCGGAGGCGGGCGAGGGCGTCCTGTTCGGCCTCGGGGTTGCGGCCGCCGTAGGCAAGGGGGTCGTGGGGGTCCGGGAGGGAGAGGACTCGCCCGGGGTCGGGGCCGCCGGCGATGACCTCGACCTCCCCGTACACGGCGTGGAGCACACCCGTGCAGTATTCCAGCCCCCCCTTGAGGCTGAGCTGGATGACGGGTGGCTGGGGGGATTCGCGGAAGAGGGAGAGGTCCACGCGGTTGTCGACCAGCATGCGGTCCTCGAGTTTGGGCAGTTCCTCTTTGAGGAAAGCCATGACGTTGGGGCGGGGGATGCGGAGGGCGCCGGAGCAGAGTCCCTGGAGCTCGGGAGGGGGGACGGCCTCGAGAGGCCAGGCGTGGGAGCCGGCGACGACCCAGCCTTCGGTGGCGCCCAGGAGCAGCAGAGGGGAGGTGGCCGCGGGCGGGGGGGTGGGGAGGTCGAAGCGAAGATGGACGTTGAGCTCGCCGCTGATGGCGTCGAGGTCGACCGTCAGCATCGGGGTGAGGGACTTGTCGTGCAGCTCGATGGGCTGGGGGCGGTCCATCACGTGCAGGGGCCGCGGGCGGTACGCGGAGAGGACCTGGCAGAGGTCGGCGGAGGAAAGGGGGAAAACGGGGGGAAGTTCGCCCCGGTTGATGTCCTCCAGGAGGGCCAGGACCTTCTGGTCGGCGGGCGTGAGCTGGAGGACCTGGGTGGGGTGCAGCTGGTCGGGACGCTTGATGCGTCCTTCGAGTTCGAAAGAGGGGGCCAGGTGCAGGGAATTGTCGAGCAGTTCCTGAGGCCAGGTGCGCCGCAGCGAGAGGCGCAGCGTGGCCGGGATGCCGGTGGGGCCCAGGCGACGGAAGTGGCGCCGGCGCTCCGGCGGAAGTTCCAGCAGTTTCTCCACCCGGGCCAGCCGCTCGGCCAGCGGGTCCGCGTGCTCCGCACGGTAGGCCAGCATGATCGCGATGATATGGCCACAGATGAGTCCCTCCTCCCGGCTCACGCGACAGGGACACTGGCTGTGCGGCAACCCGTTGTCGTCGATTCGGAAACGGCAGATCTGGGCCCGGTCGCGGATCGACAGGCGGCCCTCGAAGGCGTTCCCCTCCTGTTTGTAGTGTTCGACGCGGCCGGTCTTGAACCAGGCTTCGCCGTCGGCGTAATGCGCGGGGGTGGTCCACGTGCGGAGGGCTTGCGAGGAGGGAATGATCATGGGGGGGAGTGGAGGAGGGACAGGAGATCGGGGCCGAACTGCGCGAGCTTGACGGGGCCGATGCCGGGAATGGCGGCCAACGCCTCGAGCGACGCGGGTTTGCGTGCGGCGATCTCCACCAGGGTGGAGTTGCTGAGGATCTGGAAGGGTTTGACCCCGGCGATGCGGCATCGTTTCATGCGCCAGGCCGTGAGACGCGCCCAGACAGCGGGGTCTACCGATGCCGGCGGCGCGGATGCCGACTTCGCGGGTGTTTCGCTTTTGGGCGCTTTTCGGGGTTTCGTCAAGACCGGAGTGCCCCGGGAATGCGTGGGGCGGGGGGAGAGGTCGGGGGTGACGCGGCGCCAGACGACCTCCCGGCCGCGCTCGGTGAGGTGGAGGAGCCCCTCGCGGAGGTCGAGGCACCCGTCGCCGGCGAGGGCGTCGCAGAGGCGGGTGATCGCGGCGGGCTCGAGGTCGCGGAGCAGGCCGAAGCCCCGGTGGCCGCCAAGGCCGTCGGCCAGCAGCCCCGCGGTTTCGTCGCCGTGGAGGAGTTCCGCGAGGCGTCCGCGCCCGAGGCGGCCGTCGAGGCGGGCGACGGTGCTGAGGAGTTTCTGGACCTGGAGCCAGTCGTCCTCGGAGAGGGAGGGGCGGGGGGCCGGGGTTTTCGTGGAGCACTGGTCGCAGGCGCGGCAGCCGTCCGGGAGGTCGGTGGGATCGCCGAAGTAGCGGAGGATCTGGCGGTGCCTGCACTCGCGTCGGTTGGCGAAGTCGAGGATGGCGTCGAGCTTGGCGCGGTCACGGGCGGCCTTGGCCTCGGCGCGTTGGATTTGTTCGGCGAGGGCGCGGTCGTCGATTTTCTCGCAGGCGAGGACGGCGGGGGAACGGGAGCCGGGTTCGTCCTCGCGCTGAATGCAGTTGGCGCGTTCGAGGATCCAGAGGGCGGTGCGGACGGCCATGGGGTTGCGGGTGGAGTCGAGCTCGGCGCACCAGTCTTCGGCAGAACGGGCGAGGGGCTGTTTCATGCAGCGCCGGCGCAGCAGCGCCAGCAGCTCCAGCAGCGTTTTGCGGCTGGGATTGGAGCCTTCGAGGAAGAATTCCTGGGTGCGGACATCGGCGTAGTTGTAGAGCAGCTCGCACCAGGCGGGGGCACCGTCGCGCCCCGCGCGGCCGATCTCCTGATAGTAGGCCTCCATGCTGCCGGGTATGTCCCAGTGGAGGACGAAGCGCAGGTCCCCGCGGTCCACCCCCATGCCAAAGGCATTCGTGGCCACCACCGCGTTCGCACGCCGTGTCATGAACTGGTCCTGGATGCGGTCGCGGTCGCGGTCGGCCATGCCCCCGTGGTAAAGCGGCACATCGTGGCCGGCTTCGCGAAGCTTGCGGACGACGGTTTCGGCTTGTTTGCGGGTGGAGCAGTAGATGATGCCGTTGCGCCAGTCCTCGAGGGCGGCGAGGACGCGGGAGAGTTTGTGGTCGTGGGAGGGGCAGCGAGAGACGGCGATGTGGAGGTTGGGGCGTTCGAAGCCGTGGACGAAGACGGCGGGAGCGGCGCGTCCCTGGGTGCCGAGGCCGAGGGCGAGGATGATGTCCTCGCGGACCTTGCCGGTGGCGGTGGCGGTGAGGGCGGCGACACGGGCCCGGGGGAAGGCGCGGGTGACCTGGTGGATGCGGAGGTAGTCGGGCCGGAAGTCATGGCCCCATTGGGAGACGCAGTGGGCCTCATCGACCGCGATGAGGGAGACCTCGGCGTGGCCAAGCAGGGAGAGGAGGCGTGGATCTTTGAGGCGTTCGGGGGCGAGATAGAGCAGTTTGTGTTGTCCGGCGGCGGCCTGCGTGAGGCGGGCGCGGACCTCGCGCGCGTCGAGGGAGGAATTGACGAAGGAGGCGGGGATGCGGCGGCGTTGGAGGGACTCCACCTGGTCCTTCATGAGGGCGATGAGGGGGGAGATGACCAGGGTCAGTCCGGGGAGGAGCAGGGCGGGGAGTTGGTAGCAGATCGATTTCCCGGAGCCGGTGGGCATCACGACGACCACGTCGCGGTCCTCCTCCACCAGCGCCCGCACAATCTCCTCCTGCCCGTCGCGGAACCGCTCGTATCCGAAATGGGTGAGCAAGGCGTTTGGGAGCATGGCGCCTCCCCTATCCGCTCCTGCGCGGCTTGCCAACCCCATTTCCGGTGGCGTGTGCGGGTCAGGACGCGGGGAGGAAGCGACGGAGGAGGCGGGAAAGGGGGAGTGCGGCGAGGAGCAGGGCGGCGGGGAGGAGGTGGCCGGCGAGGGCGACTACGGTGGCTTGGAGGGGGAAGAGGAGGGCGAGGTAGGCACCGATGTCGGGGGGGGTGACGCGTCCTGCGCGGAGGAGGCGGAGGCGGAGGCGCGCCGCACCGGCAAGGACGAGGAGGGCGGGCAGGAGGGCGGGGAGGCGTCCCGGTGCCGGAAAATGGAAGGCGCCGCCGAGGAGGCCGGCGGCGAGCCCCGCGAGGAGAAGGAGGGGCAGGGGGCCGCGCGAGCGGGGACGGGTTTCATCGGCGGCGAGACGGGTGACGCCTCCGATGAAGAACATCCAGACGGCGATCCAGAAGAGGAGGGCGGGGGGGGGATGGACGGGTGCGCCCGCGCCGATCCAGAGGGCCTGCGCACGGCAAAGGGCCATCAGGGGAGGGGCCAGCAGGGGATGGCGGTTTTTGAGGAGGGAGTAGGCCAGGATGGTGGCGAGCAGCAGGAGGAGGGGGATTCCCGGGAGCGCGGTGGCGGCACCGATGCCCAGCACCCACGCCGCCGTCCGCGCCGCCCGCAGCGGAATCGCGCCCGAGGGCAGGGGCCTCTCCGGACGCTCCACACGGTCGGTCGGAAGGTCCACGACATCGTTGAGGACGAGGCCGAAGAGGTAGGCGAGGGCGACGGCGGGGATTCGGGGCGCGGCGTCCCCGGGGGGCAGTCCGGCGGCGGCGGCGCCGGCGAGGAGGTCGCCGGGAACGGAGAGGAGGGCGGGGAGGCGGAGGAGGCGCAGCCAGGGGAGGAGAGGGGGCGGCATGGGCCGCATCCTAGCCCAGCGGCGACCGGAATGCACTCGCTTTTGCCGCGCATTTGCCTCAAAGGGGGGCCATGGAATCGGAAGATGCCCAGATCAGGCCGGCGACCCCGGAGGACTTCGGGGCGCTGGCGGAGCTCGAGGCCCTTTGTTTCGAGCCCGAGCGCCGCGCCAAGCCCCGGGCTCTCCGCCACGCCCTCCGCTCTCCCGCCCAGCGCGTCGCCCTGCTCCGGGGGGATGGCGGCGAGGTGGTGGGCGCCGTCACCTGCCTGCTGTATCCGAGGACCTTGCGGGTCTATTCGATTGCGGTGCACCCCCTCGCCCGAGGGAAAGGGGCGGGTTTGCGCCTGCTCGGGTGGGCCGAGGCCTTCGCGCGGGAAAGCGGCCGCCGCCGCGTCAGCCTCGAGGCCGCCGAAAGGGACGCCCCCTTGGTCGCCTGGTACCGCAAACGGAACTATGAACCGCTCGGTCGCCTGGAGGATTATTATGCCCCGGGGGTACACGCCCTGAGGCTGGCCAAGGTGCTCGATCCTCTCCCCGGACGATTGGAATTGCCCCGGTCCCGCGAATACGGAAAGGTGGATTCCCCATGATGCCCCACGCCCCCGCCCCTTCCCGCCCCTTCGATGTCGATTTCTCCCATCAGCCCCTGCTGGTGATCTGGGAGGCGACCCGCGCTTGCGCCCTGGCGTGCCGGCATTGCCGCGCGTCGGCGATCGATCGGCGCGACCCCCGGGAGCTGAACACGGAGGAGGGGAAGGCCCTGCTGGAGGAGGTGAGGGGCATGGGAACGCCGATCGTGGTCCTCACCGGGGGGGATCCCTTGCAGCGCGAGGATCTCGAGGACTTGATCCGCCATGGGAAATCGATCGGCCTGCGGATGGGCACGATTCCGGCGGGGACGCCGCGGCTGACGCGCGCCCGGCTGGAGTCGCTACGGGAGGCGGGGGTGGACCAGGTGGCGTTCAGCCTGGACGCATCGACGGCGGAGGCGCACGACGCCTTCCGTCAGGTGCCGGGATCTTTCGGCCTGACGTTGCAGGGGGCGCGCTGGGCGCGGGAGTTGGGAATTCCCCTGCAGGTCAACACCGTTTTCAGCCGCCACAATCTGGGGGATGTGGAGGGGCTGGTGGCGCTGGTGTCCTCCCTGGGCATCGTTTTCTGGGAGGTGTTCTTCCTCGTGCCCACCGGGCGGGGCAGCGCGCTGGAAGGCTGCTCCGCGGCCGAATACGAGGAGATTTTCGGGCGCCTGCACCTGCTCTCCCAAACCTGCGGCTTCGTCATCAAGGTCACCGAGGCCCAGCACTACCGCCGTTTTGTCATGCAGCAGGAACGCCGCCCCGTGTCGCCGGCCTCCCCCGTCTCCGAAATCCGCGCCCCCGCCGCGCATCCAGCCTCGATCGGCCGCTCCTCCAAAACGGTCAACGCCGGCAATGGATTCTGCTTCGTGGACCACACGGGCGACATCTGCCCGAGTGGGTTCCTGCCGATGGTGCGGGGCAATGTGAGGACTCACCGCTTGCGCGACGTGTACCGGGAGGATGGGCTGTTTGTGGACCTGCGCAATCCCCGGCTGCTGAAGGGAAAGTGCGGACGCTGCGAGTTCCGTGCGGTCTGCGGTGGCTCCCGGTCCCGCGCCTGGGCGGTCAGCGGCGATCCCTTCGCCGAGGAGCCCTGCTGCATCCTCGAACGCTGAACCGGCACACCCAACGTGGGCTCCTTCCGCGCCGGTCGGGGCGGGGAGCGGGGATCAGGTGGAGGGGGGGCGGCGCCGCGGGCGGTGGGGTTCGAAGGTGGTGCGTTTGGCACGTGCCGCACCACGAGCCACGGCCTCGGCCTGGCGGTAGAGGAACTCCTGGCTGCGGAGGGGTGGCTCGCCCTTCCCCGGAAAGCGGCGGTGGTAGAGTCCGTCGGAGAGGAGTTCGCGGCCCTTCACGTTGTCGTTCAGGCCGCTTTCCAGGATGTTTTCGAGGATCTCGCGGAGGTCCGGGTCGTCGATGGGCGTCATGAGTTCCACGCGTTTGTCGAGGTTGCGGGGCATCCAGTCGGCGCTGGCGATGAAGACGCGGGGGTCGCCCCCATGTCGGAACCAGAAGATGCGGGAGTGTTCGAGGAAGCGGTCGATGACGCTGACGACGCGGATGTTCTGGCTGAGACCGGGGAGGCCGGGATGGAGGCAGCAGATGCCGCGCACGAGGAGTTCGATGCGGACGCCGGCCTGGGAGGCCTTGTAGAGGAGCCGGATCAGGGTCGGGTCCGCCAGCGAGTTGAACTTGGCGCGGATGTGGGCGCGCTCGCCCTGTTTCGCGCGCTCGATCTCGCCCTCGATCGACTGGGCGAGGGTTTCGCGGAGGGTGAGGGGGGCGGCGGCGAGGCGGCGGAAGCTCTGTGGCTGGCTGAAGCCGGTGATGGTGTTGAAGAAAAGCGAGGCGTCGGCGCCAAGGTCGGGGTCGCAGGTGAGGTAGCTGATGTCGGTGTAGAGCCGCGCGGTGCCCTCGTTGTAGTTGCCGGTGCCGAAGTGCAGGTAGCGGCGGATGCCGCCGGGCTCGCGGCGCACGAGGATGAGCAGCTTGGCGTGGGTCTTGTAGCCCTTGACGCCGTAGACAACCTGGACGCCCGCCTCCTCCATCGCACGGGCCCATTCGATGTTGCGCGCCTCGTCGAAGCGGGCCTTGAGCTCGACGATGGCGGTGACGCTCTTGCCGCGCTGTGCGGCGCGCATGAGGGCGGCGACGATGGGGCTTTCGCGGCTGGTGCGGTAGAGGATCTGTTTGATGGCGATGACCTGGGCGTCGTCCGCGGCCTGTTCGAGGAGGGTGACGACGGGGTCGAAGCTGTGGTAGGGATGGTGGAGGAGGCGCGGGGCGGCGGCGATCTGGTCGAAGAGGGGGCGGGTGAGGTCGAGGCCCGGGGCGGGCAGGGGTTTCCAGTCCTCCTGGCGGAGGGCATCGTAGCCGGGAAGGGCGGCAAGCGCGAAGAAGTCGGCGAGGTTCAGGGGGCCGTCGACCCGGATGATCTCGTTGTCGCCGACCTGGAAGATGCGGCGGAGGAGGCGTTCGGCGACACGGGTGGCCTTGTCGGAGAGCTCGAGGCGCACGCAGTCGCTTTCCTTGCGCGCGCGGAGCACCTCGCCCATGCGGGAGAGCAGGTCCAGGGCGCCGTCTTCGGAAACGGCCATGTCGGCGTTGCGCGTGATGCGGAAGGGCACGGCCTCCACGACGGTGTCGTTGGGGAAGTAGTCCTGGATGTGGGCGAGCAGGGCGTCCTCGACGAGCATGTAGCCGTAGCCGGACTCGACGCGCAGGGCGATGAAGCGGTCGACCCCGCCGACGATGGGGAGGATGGCCGCGCGCGGGGTGGGGCGTCCGTCGGTGGTCTCTCCGTCCCGGAGGCGGATGAGGAGGTGCAGGCGGAGGTTGGCGTACTGGGGATGGGGGCCCTCGGGGTGGACGGCGGCGGGGGTGAGGGTGGGGGAGAGCTCGTCCTGGAAGAGGCGTGCGATGCGGGTGCGCTGCTCGGGATCGGCGTCGGTGGGGTGGACGCGCTGGATGCCGGCGGCGCGGAGCCCGGGTTCGATCTCATCATTGAAGCAGACGTACTGGGCGGCAACGAGGTCGCGGGCCTTGCCCACAGCCTGGCGGAGCTGCTCGGGAGGCATGAGGCCGGTGAGGTCGGGGCGGGTGGCGCGCCGGGACTGGAGCAGGTGGAGGGATCCCACGCGCACCATGAAAAACTCGTCGAGATTGTGGGAGGTGATCGCGAGGAACTTCAGGCGTTCCAGCAGGGGGTTGTCGGGATCGCGCGCCTCCTGGAGCACCCGGGCGTTGAAGTCGAGCCAGGAGGTTTCGCGGTTGATGAAGCGGGGGGCGGAGGCCTTGGCCATGGATTATCCTTTCACGAGGATGACGTTCATTCCGAACACCTCCTCGAACATGCGTCCCTTCACCATCAGGGCGCTGTTCTCGAGGTGCAGGTTGTCCACGTCGGGAACGCGGATGAAGAAGGTGTTGTCCCGCCGCTCGCAGAGGATGCGCCGGATCCTCCGCCCGCGCGAGCGCGACAACGCGTCGGCCACCCGCAGGATCGCGGCGAGCTGCTGCACCACAATGCGGTCGGCACGGCGGAGGAACTGGTACTGGGGATGGGTGGGTTTCGGCGGGGAGCGGCGGTGGTAGCGGGCGACATTGGCGACGATGCGGCTGTCGCGCGGGCCGAGGCCGAAGATGTTGGCGTTGGCAAGGATGTACATTGAGTGCTTGTGGTGGCTCGCGGAGGCGATGAAGGCCCCGATCTCGTGCAGCAGGGCGGCGATGTGGAGGAGAACGCGGTGGCGGGGGCCGAGGCGGTGCTCCCCGGTGAGTTCGTCGAACAGTTGCAGCGAAAGGCCAGCGGCCTCCTCCCCGTGACGCATGTCCACCCGGAATTTCTGGCCGAGCTGCCGCGCGGAATCGAGCATCTGCCGCACATAGCTGTCGGTCCACGCCTGTTGCTGGGCCATTTCGCGCAGGAGGCCGTCGCGCATGGTGTGGCCGCTGACGAGGAGCCGCCGGGCGCCGGCGGCCTCGGCGAGGCGTTGGTAGGCGTAGAGGGCAGGCCCGAGGGTCTCCGCCTCGGCGAAAGTGAGGTGGAATTCCTCGACGCAGGACTCGATGGACATGGAGAGGACGCGTTCGGTGAGGCGTCGCCAGAAGGGGAGGTCGACGGGTTGGAGGGATTCGCGGTTCCAATCGGGGTTGACGAGTTTGGCGGCGAAGCGGGCCTCCCCGCCGAGGAGGAGGAGGCGTTTGCGGTTGTGGAGGAAGGCGCCCATCTGGTGGAGGGTGTTGTCGAGTTCCTGTTGGAGGACCTCGCGGACCTGAGTGAGGGGGGTGCGTTCCTGTTCCAGGAGGTTGCGGAGGCGGAGGGAGCCCAGGCGCATCGCGCGGGTCTCGCCGATGTCCTCCCCCCGGAGCGCGATCCACTCGGTGCGCCCGCCGCCGATCTCGACCACCAGGCTTTCCCCCTCGCCCCCGCTCCGGGGGGCTCCCTTGAGCAAGGGGAGCACGCTCAGGTAGGTCAGGCGGGTGGACTCCGCCTCGTCGATCACCTCCACCTCGATGCCGGTCGCCATCGCGATGCGGTCGATCAACGCCTCGCGGTTGGAGGCCTCCTGGACGGCCGAGCTGGCAACGGCGCGCACGTTCTCGGGGGCGACGCGGTATTCCCGCATGACCTGCTGGAAGCTCTGGAGGATGCGCACGCACTCCTCGATGGTCGCCCGGCGGATGCGGCCCCGGGAGAACACGTCCCGGCCGATGTGCGCGGACTGGGTGAGCTTCTCAAGGAAACGCACCTCCCCGTCCTGCGTGATGTCCGCGAGGGCCATGCGGACGCTGGTCGTGCCCATGTCGATGACCGCCACGGTTCGCGGTGGGGGGTTGCTTCCGCTCGTCTCGCTCATCGGCCCCTTGTACCAGAGCCCCCCCTCCCCCTCAATCCTTATCCGATTGGGTTTCCGTGAGGATGGCCCCGCGCGTGGCGGGGGTCACTCGCGGAGGGTGTCGGGTATGGCGACCAAGCGTTGGAACTGCCGCCAATGGGCGATGTCGCGGAAGCGGGAATCGCGGGTGAGGGTGATGCGCGCGCCGATGGGGTCGCGTTCGATGGCGTGAAGCATGTGCTGGAAGGCGGAGGAGTAGTCGCGTCGGGAGAGGGCGGCGGCGGCGAGATCGAGGCAGGGGCGGGGATCCTCGGGTTTTCCGGTGGCCCAGGCCTCCAGGGCGCGCAGGTAGAGGTCGGTTTCCCGGCGTTGGCGGAGGAAGGCGGCGAGGTGGATGTGGAAATCGGGGGAGAGGTTGGGGAGGTGGAGGAGGAGTTCGGCCATGTCGCGCATGGGGCCGGTCTGTTCGAGGTGGCCGTAGATCTGGAGGAGCTGAAGGCTGAGGTTTCCGGTGGGGCCGCGGTCGAATGCGGCCTCGAGGTCGCGGCGGCGGGCGTCGAGGTCGCGGAGGGTGGCGAGGGTGCGGCGGAACGAGTGGAGCTGCGGGTTGTCGGGATCGTGGGGGGCGTAGTCGTCCACCAACGCGGCCGCGTCGTCGAAGCGGAGCAGGCGGGTGAGGAGGTCGGCAAAGCGGAAAACCGTTTCCGGATTGGCGGGATGGAGGCGCAGGGCCTGTTCCATGGCGGCGAGCGCGTCGTCGGTGTGCCCGCGTTCGAAGAGGTTCCAGGCCTGGGCGAGGCGGAGCTTGGAGAAGGCTTTGCAGGCCATGGGGTCGCGGGCGTAGGCGGGGTGGGCCAGGAGGAAGGTGCTGTACCAGTGCCAGAAGGCGTGGGAGCGTTCGATTTCGGCGGGGGAGAGGGTGACCGGGGTGGCTTCGAGGCGGAAGAGGAGCCCATGCGGGCGTAGATGGGGGGTCATCCACTCCAGAAGGTAGGACTCTTCCACATAAAAGGCGTGCGAATCCTGGTTGGCCTCGTGCAGCTGCCGCGAAAGCAGGGCGTTGATCTCGTTTACCTGGGCGACGCCGGTGACGGCGTAGGCGCCGTCGTCCGTGAGCGCGGCGTGGGCGGCGGGATCGAAGACCCGGAGTTGGTCGGCGTACGCGCGGAAGGCGTCGTTGAGGTCGAGCAGGGAGGGAATCCAGATGCGGTCGCCGTAGAGGTCGCGCATCGCGTCCAGGTAGGGGGCGTGCGCGAGGGCGTTCTGGGTGAGGATGTGGAGGTCAGGGCGCACCTCCGCGCTGTAGGCCATGTAGGTGGGCACGAATCGGCCGGGGTCGGTGCCACCGAAGTAGATGGCATCGGGTTCGAGTTCGGGGGCGGCCTCGAAGTCGGGCGGGAGGGAGGGGAGGTAGTGGAGCGTGGAGGGGGGCGCGGCCCGGAAAGCCGCCAGCAGTGCGCTGTCGCGCAGCAGCCCGCGCTGGGCCGGGCGGAGGGCCGGCAGGGCGTCGAGGACGCGACGGCGGAAGCTGGAGAGGGGCAGGGGGCCCTCGCCGGCGAGGTGCGTGGCCTGCTCGACGAGGCCGGGGGCGAATCCGAGACGGCCCAGTCGCGTGCGCGCGCGGGCGTCCAGCAGGCATGGGGGGTCCTTTTGGTGCGCGATTTCGTCGAGCAGCATCCCGTCGATGCCACGGAGCAGGTGGTGGCCGAAGGCCCAGCCGAGGTCGTTGTGCCGCTGGGAGGAGGCCCCAAGCTGTGCGTGGTGACGGGGGTTTCGGAATTCCCGGAAAAGCGGAAACGCGGTGAACACGAGGGCAAAAGAGCCGCAGGCGAGGCCGAGGGTAAGGGGGTGGGGGAACCTTCCGTGCAGGAGACGGAGCACCAGGAGGGTGCCGAGGCCCATCAGGACGGCGAAGATCACGTGGGCCTGCACGTATTGCACGCGTTTGACCCAGAGGTCGTTGAGGCTGGGGTCGGGCCATTGCAGGACGAGGAAGACGGGGCCGAGGCAGAAGAGGGCAATGCCGAGGCAGAGAATCCAAAGGCGGTTGGGCGGGGGGAGGCGTGGCAGGACGAGGAAGGGCAGAAGGCCGAGCCAGGCGAGGGGAAAGACGTGTTCGGCGGGAGGTGGGAGGCGTCCCGTGGGGTCGCCGGGGCCTTTGGGAAGGGCGGGCGAAAACTGGTTGGCCAGGGAGAACGAGCTGCCTGGGTCCCAGAAAAAGGTGCCAAGCATGCGCACGAAATGGGTGCGCTCGGCGTGCACGCGGGCGAGTTCGTGCTCGTGGCCGGGTTCGAGGGCCGAGAGCGGGGTGGGGGTGGCCAGGGAGGCCCCCAGGCGACGAAAGTTGTCGACCGCCGAGATGCGTTCGTATTGGCCGCGGGTGATGGCCTGCAGGAAGCCGTCGGGGGTCCGGGCGTAGCTCCAGTTCATCGGGGGGTTCTGTTCGGAGGCGATGGGCATGTAGAGGTGCACGGAGAGGGCCAACCCGCCCAGCAGCAGCAGGGTGCCCAGTGTGCGTCCTGCACGCAGGATCCCCCCGCCCGTGGCCAGCAGCAGCCCCAGGAAACCCGCCGCGAAGAGCCCCAGCCGCAGGAAGAAGTCCCTCGCCGCTTCGTCGCCCAGCCGACCATACCGCGCGGCCTTGAAGAGGAAAAAGGCCAGCAGGAGGACCCCCGCAAGGAGAAGGCCATCCTTCAGCAGGTGCTTCCTGCCGGAGGCGGCGACAATGGCGATGAGAAAAAAAACGAGGAAAAGAAGGCTTTGGTGGTTGGTGAGGCCCAGTGCGAAAACGAAGGCGATGCGGTGGAGACGCCGATCGGTGGGCTCGCGCAGATAGTCCTGGGCCAGGAGGAGGAGGAGGGCGACGAAGAGGGCGTTGAGGCTGTAGACCTCGGCGATCACCGCCTGGGAGGCCATCAACGGGCTGAAGGCCAGCAGCAGTCCGCCGCCGACCGCGAGCATCACATCCCCACCACAGGCCCGCAGCGAGCCCGCAAAATCCCCGCGCCGCTCCGCCACCCCCAGCAGCAGGTCGAGCAGCACCCGCAACGCGGCGAGGGCCGCCACGCCGGGCAGGCTGAACAGCAGGAGCTTTCCAGGCGAGGGCACCGGAAGCAGCGTCCACGCCACCGCCCAGACCAGCGCCGCTTGTAGTGCCGCTCCCAGCCCCGCTCCCAGGCTTCCGACACTCGGAAACCGGCGCATCCAGGGTTTCCGCGCTTCGGAAACGGCGAGGGTCTGGAACAGCGCGAGGGCGGCGCAGGCTCCCAGGAAGGCGAGGAGGACGCCGCCGTGCCCGGCGCGCAGGAGCAGGCAGCCGAGCAAGCCGCCACCGAGGCCCGCGAGGCGCGCCCGCCCATGTTCGCGCAGGGCGAGGCGGGGGACGGTGGGGGCGGAGACGGCCAAGGCCGCGGCGCCTCTGCGCAGGAGCACTGCGACCAGGCCGCAGGCCAGGGCGCCGAACACGGAGCTGGCGAACGCTACGGCCCAGGCGGGGTTGGGCTGTCCATGGAAACGGAGGGGGTGGAGGATCCACTGGAAAAACCACGCCAGGAGTGTCCAGAGGGGATAGCCGGGGGGGTGGGGCACCCCGAGGTAGTCCGCCGCCACCACCAGCTCCCCGGCGTCTTCCAGGGTGATGGAGGGTGGGAGACCCGCGGTGTACACGCCCAGCGAAAGGGCGAAGACCGGGAAAAAGGCGAGTAGGTCGCGGCCACGGCTGGGCGGGGGAGGCGTTTCCATGCCCGCGCTCTACCACAGTCGCCGTCGATTGCCACGAAAATGGGAAAAGCGGTGGGGGGCGCCGGAATTGAGTTGCAGGGGGGAAGGGGAACAGGCAAGAGACACGTTTTTCCGCCACGACCCCTGGAGATTCCATGCTTCATTTCCCTTATGAGATCCGTGATTCCCTCATCCCTGGCGCGGGCAAGGGCCTTTTCGCCGTGGATGCCATCCCCCGGGGCCGCGTGATCAGCTCGCCCACCCATATCGAGGAAACGTTCCCCCTGCGGGAATTCCTCGATGATCCCGAGCATCCCCACGCCTACTCCGCTGTCCGCTGGTTCGAGGACCACTGCACCATCGCCCCGGAATGGCCCGACGAGTGCCACCTCAACCATTCCTTCGATCCCAATGGCCTCTGGCACATCGGCTTCGTTTTCGCCCGCCGCGACATCAACCCGGGCGAGGAAATCACCATCGATTACCGCCACATCCTCGGCCCCGGCGTCGAGGAGCCTTTCCTCGACGCCATGACTGGCCGCCCCATTATCGGACTCGACTGGGCCAGCAGCGCGCGGGAGACCGCCGCCGAACTCATCGGCCTCCTCAGCGCCGATTGAGGCGCGAGAGGTAGTACAGCAGCGTCATGATGCTCGCCACCGCCGACGCCAGGTAGGTCAGGAAGGCCGCATCCAACACCGCACCCGCGTCCCTCTCCTGCCACGGCGACACGATCCCGTCCGCCACCAGCACCCGCTTCGCCCGCGCGCTCGCGTCCCACTCCACCGGGAGCGTCACCAGTGTGAATAACACGGTGAGCGAGAGCATCACGATGCCGGCGAGCAACAACCCCTGCCCCAGTCCGGAGCCGAAGCTGAGCACCAGCCCGGCCAACAGCACGTAGCCGCTGAGCTGGCTGGTCAGGGTCACGGCGGGCACCAGGGCGGAGCGGAGCGCCAGCGGCGCGTAGCCCTTGGCATGTTGCAGCGCGTGTCCCGCCTCGTGGCAGGCCACCCCGACGGCCGCAAGGCTGCGGCCATCGTGCACGTCGGGGCTCAGCCTTAGCGTGCGCGTCCGCGGGTCGTAGTGGTCGCTCAGAAAGCCCCCCACCCGCTCGATCCCCACCTCCGCCAGCCCGGCCTGGCGCAGCATCCGTTGCGCCGCCTGCGCCCCGGTGAGGCCGCTGGTCGCGGCGACCCGGGAGTATTTCCGGAAGCGGGATTGGGTGAGGAACTGCGCATAGAGGCCGAGCAGCAGCCCGGGGAGCGCGTACATCAGGTAAATGGGATCGGGAATCATAGTGTTTCCTGGGGTTGTTTCAGGGTTTGACCACCTGTATCTTCCACTGTTCACGCGAAAGATCAACCGAAAGGAGGGCGCGAGGTGAACCTCGTGTGGGGGGGGTGCCGGAGAACCGGCCCCGGTTCACGCTTGCGCGGCGGCGGCGGTAGGATAAGGTGTGTGGATGCCGATCACTCTCCACTCTCCCCTCGACATGCATGTGCACGTCCGCCAGGACGACATGCTCCGCAAGGTCGCCCCCTTCACCGCCGCCCAGTTCGCCGGCGCGGTCTGCATGCCCAACACGGTCCCGCCCGTCGACAACGCGGAACGCTTGGACGCCTACGTCGCCGCCATCCGCGCCGCCGCCGCCCCTCAGGCTTTCGACCCCTATGTGCCGCTCTTCCTCCGCCCGGACTTCACCCGCGAACAGATCGCCCCCCTCCGTGGCCGCCTCTTCGGCATGAAACTCTACCCCGCCGGCGTCACCACCAACAGCGAGGCTGGCGTCGCCGAACTTTCCAGGATCGAGCCCGTCCTCGACCTCCTTCAGGAATTCGACCTGCCCCTGCTGGTGCATGGCGAGACCCACGGATACTCCCACGACCGCGAGCGCGAGTTTGTCGCCGTCTACGACCACATCGCCCGGACCTTCCCGCGCCTGCGGATCACCATGGAGCACATCAGCACCGTCGAGGCCGCCGCCTTCCTCGACCGCCACCCGAATGTTTCCGCCACGATCACCCTCCACCACCTGCTGTTGACCATGGACGACATGCTCGGCGGCCCCTTCAACCCCTTCCTGTTCTGCAAGCCCATCCTCAAGAGTCCCCGCGACCGCGCCGCCCTTCAGGAACTCGTCGTCCAGGGCCACCCCAAGGTCATGTTCGGAAGCGACAGCGCCCCGCACAGCGAGGTCGCCAAGCGCACCGAGGGGGCCGCAGGCTGTTTCACCGCCCCCGTGCTCCTCCCCAAGCTCGCCCAGTTCTTCGAGGACCACGGCATCCTCGACCAGCTCCAAGCCTTCGTCAGCGACAACGCCCGCCGCATCTACCGCCTCACCCCCCCGGCCCGCGAGGTCGTCCTCGAGGAGGCTGTCTGGACCGTGCCCCCCCGCTACGGCAGCATCGTCCCTTTCAACCCCGGCGAAATCCTCCGCTGGCGCGTCGCCGGTCTCCCCCTGCCCGACTGATCCGCGCCCCCACCTCCTATGTCCGACGAAACTCCGCCGGAAAAACCCTGGAGCCTCCTCGCCCGCCTGCTCGAAGACGGCGACCCCGATGCCCTCCAGAATTTCGTCGGTCTCCTCCCCGAGGGTGACCTTGTCTTCGCCGTCTCCCGCCTCGACGAGGACCTCCAACTCCGCCTCCTCGAACGCCTCCCCCCCGAACTCGCGGCCCGCGTGCTCGACGAGGTCCCCCACGTGCAGGCCACCGACCTGCTCGAGGAGATCGAACCCCGCGCCGCCGCCGCGATCCTCGCCGCACTGCCCTCCGACGAACAGGCCGACCTCCTTGGCGCCCTCGGGGATGCCGACGCCGACGCCATCCTCGGCGAACTTCCCGCCGCCCGCGCCCAGGCCCTGCGCGAACTGGCCACCTATGAGGACACCGAGGCCGGCGGCCTCATGGTCACCGAATTTCTCGCTTATCCCGCCTGGTACAGCACCCAGGACGTGGTCGACGACATCCGCGCGGGCGCCGAGGCCTACGCCCGTTATCCCACCCAGTACCTGTTCGTGACCGACCGTGGCGGGAGGCTGGTCGGGGTGTTGCGGCTGCGGGACCTGCTGCTCTCCGCGCGCAACGCGCGGGTCGACCAGATCATGGTCGCTTCCCCCCTCTCCGTCGGCCACCACGCCTCCCTGGAGGAGCTGGAGGATTTCTTCGAGCGCCACAATTTCCTGGCCGTGCCGGTGCTCGACGGAGAAGGCCGCCTGCTGGGGGTGGTGAACCGCACCGATCTCCAGGAGGCCCTGGGCGAAAAGGCGGAGGACGATTTCCGCAAGAGCCGCGGCCTGATCGAGGAGGAGCTGCGCAGCATGCCCCTGTGGCGCCGCGCACGAGGCCGCCTCGCTTGGCTGGGGGCCAATATCTTCCTGAACGTCCTCGCCGCCTCGGTCATCGCCCTCCACCAAGACACGCTTTCCGCCGTCATCGCCCTCGCCGTCTTCCTGCCCATCGTGTCCGACATGAGCGGTAACGCGGGCTTCCAGGCCGCCGCCGTCAGCATGCGCGAACTCGCCCTCGGCGTCGTCCGCCCCGGCGAAATCGGACGCGTCGTGGGCAAGGAATGCGCCGTCGGCCTCGTCAATGGCGTTGTCCTCGGCCTTCTCCTCGGTTTGGTCGCCTGGCTCTGGAAGGGCAACCCCTGGCTCGGTTTCGTCGCGGGCGCCGCCATGGCTGTCAATACTCTCCTCTCCGTCGTCATCGGCGGCGTCATGCCCCTCCTGCTCAAACGGATCGGCCGCGACCCCGCTCTCGCCTCCGGCCCCATCCTCACCACCCTCACCGATATGGCCGGCTTTTTCCTCGTCCTCAGTCTCGCCGCCGCCCTGCTCCCCCGCCTCCTCTGAACCACCCCACCCCCTCCATTTTCCTCCATCTTTTCCTTTTTATTGCGCGTCCCAGGCCCTATCAGTCCAGGCATGAAACGCGGTTGCCAGGGCTGGCTTTTCCGGACACGCCTCGGACCCCGCTGGATGACGCTCTGGTTCCTGGGCCTGATTCCGGTGGGGGTCTTGAGTCTTTCCTGCATCGAGCACATCCAGAAGGCCGACCGTTGGGATTTTCTGTGTGGGGGGGCCAAACGCTGGCTGCTGCCGTGGAGGTACTGGTTCTGGCCCTCCTCCCCCGGCCCCCAGCCCCATGCCGGCCTCTATGAAATACGCACCCGTCATGGCCTCCGCATCTGGATCCGCCTCCGTTCGGGTCTCCACTACCAACTGCGCGAATACTCCCACCGGGCCCGCACCGGCCTCACCTGACCCCACCATGAAACCCGAACAGCGCCGCTTCTGGGGAGTCTGGATCCTCCTCGCCCTTCTGGGCCTCGCCTTGGCGGTAGGCCGGCGGAGCCCCGCCACGACCTCCGCCCTCGCCGAGTGGTCCGGCACCACCATGGGCACCACCTACACCGTCAAAATCGTCCCCCCCCCCTCCAGCGCCCCCGACCTCGACGACCTCCGCGCCCGCGTCGAGGCCGAACTCCTCGCCGTCAATCAGGCCATGTCCACCTATCTGGCCGACAGCGAGATTTGCCGCTTCAACCGCTGGGAACGTCCCGAACCTTTCCCCGTGGGTGAGGGGTTCGACCGCGTCCTGCGACGGGCGCGTGAGCTGCACGCCGCGACCGGAGGAGCCTTCGAGCCGACCCTGGGGCCGCTGATTGATTTGTGGGGATTCGGCGCCGCCGCCCCCCCCCTCCACGAACCGGACGCCGCTGTCCTCCGCCCCCTTCTTGCCCGCATCGGCATGGACAAGCTCCGGCCCGTCGACGGCGGTTGGCGCAAGGACGATCCCCTTCTGAACCTCAACCTCTCCGCCATCGCCAAGGGATACGGGGTCGACCGCGTCAGCGAACTCCTGCACGGCGCCGGCTACTCCAACACCTACGTCGAGATCGGCGGCGAGGTGGTCTGCCGCGGCGTGAATGCCTCTGGCGTCCCTTGGCGCATCGGTATCCAGGTTCCCGACGCCTCCCGGCCAGAGGGGGTCATGCGAATCGTGCCCCTCGACAACCGCGCCCTCGCCACCTCCGGCGACTACCAGAACTACCGCGAAATCGATGGCCGCGTCGCCCACCACATCCTCGACCCCCGCAATGGCCGTCCCGCCCGCCACGACCTTACCTCCGTCTCCGTGCTCGCCGACGACTGCATGACCGCCGACGCCCTTGCCACCGCCCTCTTTGTCATGGGTGCCGATGAAGGCATGGCATGGGTCAGAGCTCATGAGGGCGTGGAGGCACTTTTTATCCGCCGCGGTCCCGGCGGCTTCCGCGTCGAGGCCAGCCCCGGTTTTCCCACGCTCCCCTGACGCACCTTCCCATGGGCCATGCACGCCCCGCCTCCCCGGTCAACCCCGCAGCAGCAGATGCAGCGCGGAGGCCGCCGCCAGGACCTGCACCACGATCCCAAAAAGCTTTTCCGGCAGCCGGTGGAAAAGCTGGCGCCCCAGCCAGGCCCCCAGCAGCAACCCCGGCAGCAGGGACACGCTCATGCGCAGCGATTCCGCATGGAGCAGGCCCAGTCCGGCATACAAGGGCATCTTGACCAGGTTGATCACCAGGAAAATCCAGGCGAAGCCGCCCATGAAGCGCTGTTTGTCCAGGCCCAAGCTGAGGAAGTAGAGCGACAAGACGGGTCCTGCGAGGTTCCCCAGGGTTGTGGTGATCCCGCCCGCGATGCCGAGCATCGCGGCATAGACGGGATGGTGTGGAAGCCCATGCCACCCCAGGCGCTGTCGCGCCTGTTCCAACGCGAGAAGCCCCAGCACCAGCGCCCCCAGGAGTCGCGGAAACCCAGGCCCCCGCACTCGCTCCAGAACCACACCCCCCACCGCGATTCCCACCAGAATCCAGGGAAGGATACGGGCAACCAGCCGCCAGTTCGTACCCCGATGATGGGTGTACACCGCCAGCACGTCGGCCACGACCAGCAGGGGAAGGAGAACCCCCACAGAGGCCCGTGCCTCCGGATGGATTGCCGCCAGCAGAACCGCCCCCAGGATAGTCGCTCCCGGAATACCGGTTTTCCCGATTCCGGTAAACAGCGTGCCCGCATTCGCGCCGGCCAGCTGGGCCAGGGTGAAGGTCATTCCGGCGCGGACTCCACCAGCCGCAACAGCAGCCTGCAGCAGGTCAGGTATTCGTCCAGGTCCGCGTATTCCTCGATCGTGTGCGGATGGTGCTGCCCCCCGCCCAAGGTCACCGTCGGCGTATGCCGGTTCAGAAAGTTGGCGTCGAGGCCCCCATTCGTGACCTCGGGCACAAAAGACAGGCCGAGGGAGGCCAGCGCCGCCGCCGCCGCCCTCACCGGAGGCGAATCTTCGTCCATACGGAAAGCCGGATAGTCCTGCGTCTGCTGGAATTCCACCCGTCCCGTGGCCCCCTGCACATTGCGCACCGTTCCCGCCGCCTCCTCAAAACAAGCGCGAATGGTCGCGGTGATCTCGTTGAGAAACAGCGGATCATGGCTGCGCGACTCCCCCCGGATCTCCACCCGGTCCGTCACCTGGTTCGTCGCTTCCCCGCCCTCGATCCTCCCGACATTGCTCGTGCCGCGGTGACCCTCTTTCTCAATGAGCCCGAAAACTCCTTTTTCTGCCATAGCGGTAATTGCCCTGGAGGCGATGAGGGTGGCGGAAATACCGCGTTCCGGGTGCACGCCGGCGTGGGCGGCGACCCCCCGGACCTCCACGCGCCAGCGGTGGGCTCCGATGGCTCCCAGGATCACTTTTTCCGGTTCTCCGGAATCGATGTTGAACCCCATGGCGGGATATCCTAGATCCTCGGGGCGTGCCTCGCGAGCCCCCCAGAGGCCGGTTTCCTCACCCACGCAGAAGAGGAGGGTGAGGGGGGGATGGGGGAGGCGGTGGCGGAGGAGGGTTTCGGCGAGGGTAACGATGGCGGCGCAGGCCGTTCGATTGTCCGCCCCCAAGGCGGTTTCGCCGGCGGGGATGAAGCGCCGGCCCTCGCGTTTGGGTACGGCGCCGCGGACCAGAGGAACCGTGTCCATGTGCCCGGAGAACATCAGGCGGGGCCCCGTGCGGGTGCCGGGCAGGAGGACGATCAGGTTGCCCATCTCGTAGTCGCCGGGGATGCGGGTGTGGGCGTCATCCTCCCGGATCCAGGTGGGGTCGCAGCCAGCCGCGAGGAGTCGCGCCCGGATGGCCTCCGCCACCGGACGTTCGCGACCGCTGGGACCTGGAAGGGCCAGCAGGTCATACAAGGTCTGTTCAGCGCGTTCGTTGTCGATCATAAGGCACTCCTTCGCCCCCCCCATACCGAGTGACCACTCCTCTGGCAAGGGAGAACCCCGCAAGCCGCTTGGATGACCCGTCCCGTTGTCCCGTTATTTGCGCCCCCCCACACGGGGAACCGGTTGGCCTTGCGCGTTCGTGGTCCATTCCCGGTTGCTGAGGCGGGGAACCGGTTGGCCCTGCGCGTTCGTGGTCCACTCCCGGTTGCTAGGGCGGGGAACCGCTTGTCCCTGCGCGTTCGTGGTCCACTCCCGGTTGCTAGGGCGGGGAACCGCTTGTCCCTGCGCGTTGGTGGTCCACTCCCGGTTGCTAGGGCGGGGAACCGGTTGGCCCTGCGCGTTCGTGGTCCATTCCCGGTTGCTAGGGCGGGGAACCGCTTGTCCCTGCGCGTTCGTGGTCCATTCCTGGTTGCAGAGGCGGGGAACCGGATTCTCCTTCTGTGCCCACACCCAAGAGGTGCCACTCAACAACATCCACACCATGCCCCACGCGACAAAGGTCTTCATGCCCACAGTGTAAGCCACTCTCCCTGCCAGGGACAACCCAAAAATGAGGGGCCAGGTGCGGGGGAATGTTTGATCCTGGTAGGAACGCCCTATTTGGGAACACCCTTTTCCGGAAAGTTGGCACGGGCTCCTCTTCTTGTGGGCATGAACTTCAAAGAGATCATGGTCCTTCGCAGGGAGAATCGGCACGCCGAGGCCTTAACCGCCGCGCGTGCGGAACATTCCGCCCATCCCGGAGACATCTGGCTTAAGCGCGCTCTGGCCTGGTGTCTCTACGACGCCCTGAAAAGCTGTCCGCAGGACGACGTGATGGTTTTGGGCAAGGAGGTGGAGGCACTGGAGCTTCCCGAAAAAGGCGAGGAGATGTTCCGGGAGAACTGGGACGCAGTGTGGAGCAGGAGAACCCTTTCCCTCCCCGCACGTCTGGCGGTTCTTCAGGCCCTCGCCGATCGGGGTGGGTTATCCCCGGAGGCCGCCACCGCATACAACCGGAACCTGTGCGAGTTCCTGCGGGGGTTGTCCCCGGAGAAGGACATGGCACAGGGCGCGAAGGCCTGGGATCTGTTCCGCCAGCAGATCCTCCCTTTGTTGCCGCCGGGCCACGCGGGTGTGCGCTGGGCGGCTCTGGCCTTCTGTCCGTTCGCGGCCGGACTGGACGGGTTCATGTCGTTCCTGTTGGAACAGGTGCTGCCTCACCTGCTGGCCGATGATTGGGCGGAGAAAACCATCTCCGTCGCCGGGAAAATGCGAACCGTTTCCAGTAACGCCGGGAAATTCGCCAAGGCGGGGGATCTTCGGTTGAAGCGCGAACTTCCCGGCAGGGTGTATGCGGCGTCCTCCACCGCGGGCAGGCTTCTGAATCGATGGTTGGGTTTTCTGGAGGAACTTCGCACGCGGACACCCACAAATGTGTGGGCGCACCTGTATGCGGCTAGGACACTTGGATTGTTGGGCAGGGCGGAAGAAGCCCGGCCATGCCTCGCGACCCTCCTCCTCGATAAGCCGCATGATTTCTGGGCCTGGGAGTCCTTCGGGGATACCTGGCCGGAAACGTCGGAGGAAAAGTTGGCCTGTTTCTTGCGTGGTTTGGACGAGCCGGGCCCGGACGGAATGAAAGTCGGCCTCTGCCACAGGACCGCCTCCCTGCTGCTGGCGATGGGACGGAAAGGCCATGCAAAATCCCTTTGGGAACAGGAGTCGGGGATCCGCCGTCACCAAGGATGGTCCGATAAGGCGGCCCCCCATCTCTCGGCCCTGAAGGATGTGGAGGCCGAGCCGATCCCTTCCGGAAAATGGGAGGAGGCCCGCCACCTCTCCAACGAGCTGCTGCGACGGGTGGCGGAAGGCGAGACCGAGAACGCCTTCGCCGGTATCCTGAAACTCCTCCCGGCCGGCTTTGGATTCGTGGACGATGTGTTTGTGCCCCCCAATCTGCTCGGTACCTCCGGACTGGCTGCTGGTCAACGCGTTAAGGGTGTGGCGGTCGGGGCGTTTGACCCCAGGAAAAACCGCATGGGGCGGCGGGCGGTTCTGTTGCTGGCCGATGAAAAAAGTTTAGTTTCCCCCCGGAAAAATGTGCACGCATCGCCTTCCTGATGTTGTGATCCAACCGGTCCGCACCGAAGCACGGGGGCTGTCGGGTTGAGCCTCTCCCAAAAGGAGAGGTGGTGAGTGGGGTCCTCGGACCTTCATCGTCATCCAGGGATTTCCGGGCCGGCAGGATCACCTTTTTTCAACTTCACCTCCCACACAAGAACACACACATGACCCCCGGAACCTACCACGAATACTTCACGCCACGCGAGGTGGTGAAGGCGCTGATCCCGATGCGTCTGCGGCTCGCCCACAAGAGGGCCAAGGAGCATCTCCACCGCAGCCTTTCCCCCTGCGCGCCGGATCCGAACTCCCGGCCGGCAATGGAGCTCGACCGGCTTTTTCCTCCCCGCGACCAGTGGCGGAGGCCTTCCCTTCGTCATCGCCGGGGGAGAGGCGGAATGGAGGTGAACCGCATGGCGCTGATGCGCACCCTGGAACCGTGGCTGGAGGGGAGGGGAGGGGGGCTGGCGGGAACAGAATGGGGGCGGGGTCTGCTGGAACTCGCGGAAAAGGTCCGTGTGCTGGCCGACGAACCTTCGTACGGCCTTCATCCGCCGAGGGGACTGCGCATTCCCAAACCGGGGGGGGAGTTCCGCACGCTGCATGTGTACGACCGCCTGGAGGAGCGGGTTTTCCTAAAGCTTCTGTGGCGTTACCTCCGCGACCAGCTCGATCCCTTGTTCGGGGAGGAGGTGCTGGCCTTCCGCAAACACCAGTGGGATCCACGGGGCCATGCCGTGCGGAGGATCCGCGCGTTTCCCCACCCGCACCCCTTTGTCGGCGAGGCCGATATTCAGGCCTGTTACGACAACCTACCCCACCGCGAAATCCGGCGCGCCCTGCACGACGCCGCCAACGAGCTGCCCCGTCCCCTCCACCCCAACGCCATGGAATGGGTCGAGCGTTATCTCTCGTCCCACGCCGCGAACGGCACACCCGGACACCGCGACGCCCGCGGAATCCCTCAGGGAGGTGCCCTGTCGCCCCTTCTCTGCAACCTCACCCTGCGCGTCGCCGACCGCGCCGTGCTCGCCGCCGTGCCCCGCGACCTGCTCTACATGCGCTTCTGCGATGACATCGTCCTGCTGCACCCCACCGAAAGCGGATGCCTCCGCGCCCTGGACGCTTATGGGGAGGCCATGGATCGGCTGGGCCTTACCCTTCATCCGGAGGAACACGCCGGAGGCGACGCGGCCGCGTTCGCGGCGGCCAAGTCCAAGGCACCTTACCGGTGGTATGTCCCGATTCCGGGTGTGAACACTCACCCCTGTGTCTCCTTTCTGGGCTACGATATCCATGTGGGCGGGCATGTGTCCGTCCGGGCCAAATCCATCGAATCCCACCGACGCAAACTGGATGACGAGCTTTTTTTCCTGCTGCGCCTTTTCCGCAAGGAAAGGGCGATCCACTTGCGGCCGTGGACGAATGCGGATGGGCGTTTCCGTGCGGTCACGGGATATCTGCTGCACCGCGCCATCGGCAGGGCCTGTCCTGGCCGTGATCCCGCGGGACAACTCCACTGGGCCTCCGCATTCTCCGCCGTCACCCCCCACCACCAGACCCTGGGGCAACTCCGTCGGCTCGACCGGGACATGGCGCGTCGCTTGTGGCTGTTGGACTCCTCCTTGCGGCCGTACGGCCACCTGGGTCGGTTTCCCTCCAACGGCCATGTGGGCGCGGCCTTCAGCTATTACGAGAGGTTCCTGCGGCCCGGCATGCCCCGACCCCGCATCTGGGGCTCCCACCGCAACGATCCCGCTGTCATCGAACTTCTTTCTCTTCATTTCCCCTATGAACCCACCTGACCGGACCGGAAAAAACCATGGACCGGGGGCGTCCTGCCCCCGAGACAGGGCGGCGGGGACGCCGCCGCTCCGTACCCTAATCCGGACCGG
>CAYLNG010000011.1:0-83024 GCA_964385155.1 uncultured Verrucomicrobiota bacterium | reverse complement strand
AAACCGCATCTACCGGGGACTTTCGCCTTTCATGTTAACTGACCCCTTTCCCCGGGCCGCCACCCGCATCCGCAAGAAACTCCTTGGAGCGTTGATCGCGACATGAAAAACACTAAAAATCGCGGGCTGACCCCTTTCCCGTCGATCACCCCCGCTCTCCCTGCCACCCCTGCCATCCCTGTGTTCGATCTGGACGGAAACATGACCTCGGACGGAGAAGGTAAAACCCTCACCTGGAACGCCGAAAATCGGATGATCAAAGTCGAGGACGGGGATATCACCGTTGAGAACACCTTTGACGCCATGGGCCGCCGCGTGCGGAAAGTGGTGAAAAATCAGGGCGTGATCACCAAAGACCTCCGCTACATGTACGAGGGCTGGAACCTGCTCTATGAAACCGACATGGCCGCCACGGGAACCCCCAGCCGCCGCTACGTCTGGGGCCTCGACCTCAGTCAGTCCATGCAGGGTGCCGGGGGAGTAGGGGGACTCCTGCTCACCGAAGCCGACGGAATCAGCCACGGCGTAACGTATGACGCTAACGGCAACATTTCAGAATACATCGACCTCGCCGACGGCTCCGTTGACGCCCACTTGGAATACGATGCCTTTGGCCGCACTATCGCCTCTATGGGCAACGCCTCCAGCACCTTCGGCTTCTCGACCAAATACGAGGATGTCGAAACCGGATATCTGTATTATGGCTTCCGTTTTTATGATCCAGTCACTGGACGGTGGCCAAATCGGGATCCGATGGAGGAAGATGGTGGATGCAATCTTTATGGATTTGTGGAAAATAACGGAATTGACTACATTGACATGCTGGGTCTTTCTGTTTTTGATAGTGTAAAAAATAGTTTCTCGCAGATGGGTAACATGATGGGGGCGGTAGTTTCAGGTTTGTTTTCTGAATTTAAGAGCAAAGCTGCACATGATGCAGTTTTCACATTACAGCGCAGAAAAGGAATAGAAATCGGATGGGTTACAGGGTATGTTGGGGCCGATTTTCGGGCTCAACTTTCATATGGTCGCGATGATTATGGCTGCCCGGAAAGATGCTTTAGTGTAAGTGTTGGTGCATTTGCTACTGGAGAAATTAACGTTCCAATAACCGGACCTTTCAGAAATGGAATGGCCTCTATGTTTAATAAAACATTAAAGTATTTACCTTGGGCGAAAATGTTACCAACCCATTTTACGGGCGGCGGCGGCATACGGGTCGCAGTTGGCTTTGATTTGTGCTTTAGCTCTGAATCTGTTGTTTATGTGTCTGGTTTGCATAGTGGAGAAAACATTTTTCAAGAATCTTGGAATGTGGGTGCGAAGTGGCAATATGAGTCGCCTGATGCAGGGAGATTGTCAAATTGGCTGGGACGACACATGAAATATAACTATGCAAGTTTATCAGCTGAAGTGGGATATAGTCATTTGAATAAATGGGATATTTCGTTAGATAAGAGTGGAAGTGATATGCGAATATTTGAATGGTTTTGGGGTGTAAATAAGCGCGCATCAAGTGGACTATATGGTTTGATTGAGTTAAATTTGCAAAATAGAATTAGAAAAAGAGGGCGACCGACAATTATCAATCGTTCGGATCGTTTGCTTTTCAGTTTTGGTAACGATGATTTCGTATTTTAATTTAAAAAATGTATAATTTTTATATTTACCCTGAAAAAGGAAAATTCTTCTCTTCTAGAGAGCGCTACTGTATTTCGTATGCGCATAAATCTAGAATAAGCGAAGTTTCTTCGATTATATTCACTAACGAAATATATTTATTTAATAAATCTGGTGAAGTGATTCTTAAGTCCTCTTCGGTTAGTTTTTTTGATAAAGTCATGCTTTCACTTCTTCTTCAGTGTCCAATATTTATTGATGGTTCTGAGCATATCCGAGTGAAAAGGTGTTTGTTTTCGGGAAACATACACGTAAATGAAAATATTATTAAAAACTCCCGGTCAGATATAATTTCGAATGAAATGTATTATTACTCTTACGAGAGTCAGCGTATTAATGTTTCTTATTCTGGCGTTTATATTGAACCGGTAATCGCTGTTTGTTCATTTCTGTTTTTTAAAGAATACCTACAAGGCCATGGATGTTAAGGGTAAGGGGTCAGAAGTGCCAAGATGTCAGCAAGTAAAAAAGTGACAAAAATTTCAAGGCATGGAGGGGGCTCCCCGCCCCGGTCGGGTTTTTTGAGCTGAAAACTTCGGTGGTGTTTGGCTTGGAGGAAAGGGGTCTGCCCGGGGAACGGGTCACCCATCAAAGGCAGGAGGTCAATACACAAATTCCCCCGAGACCCGAAAAAAACAAGGTTCTCCTGTTTGGCCGGGCTGCGTTGTGCTTGCGCGGGAGCATTTCGCCTGGAGTTCTTCCCCAAATGATTTGATTCAGTCACCCGTATGGTTTTCGATGTCGGACAGTCGCGGAGCGCGCCTGCTTCCCGACATCCCATCCCGCAATCGCGAGACCAGAAAATACTGTGTACCCGGTACGTTTCCATGTGTGAGGTTCAGCCGCGTGGATTCTCCCTCAAAAGGGATTCCAACCCGTGAGTGTGTCCCTATCTGTCAGGATAGTTGTCCGCTCGAAAAAACCGAGCTCTTGATGTTGGCCTGCTGAAGGCGTTGGCCTAAACAGCAGACGTAGGGGCCGACCGGCCCGGCGAGAATGGGCCCCGCCCCAGGCTCGTCGGAGCCGGGGCGGTCGGCCCCGGTGCCTCATGAGAGCCTCAAACCCTTGGGCGGAGAAAGAACTGCTGAGAGATGAAACGCTACCCCCCCGAACGAAAACAGGCGGTGCTTTCCAAGATGGCCGGGCCCGACCGCAAATCCATTCCCGAGATTTCCCGGGAAGAGGGCATATCCGAACCCACCCTCTACGCCTGGCGCAACCAGGCACGGCGGGAGGGACGCCTGATGCCGGATGCCGACGACTCGCCGGAAGGCTGGTCCTCCCGAGACAAGTTCAACGCGGTGTTGGAGACCGCAGCCCTCAACGAGCAGTCCCTCGCGGAATACTGCCGTCGGAAGGGCCTCTACCCCGAGCAGATCGCCCGATGGAAGGAGGCCTGTGTTCAGGCCAACGACTGGGACAGGACGGAAAACGCCACCCTGGCCCGTCAGCGCCGGGAGGATCGACAGCGGCTCCAGCAGCAGGAGAAGGAGCTTCGGCGCAAGGACAAGGCTCTGGCCGAAGCGGCCGCTTTGTTGGTGCTCCCAAAAAAACTCCGGGCGATCTGGGGGGAAGAGGACGCATGACCTGCGCCCCGGATCGCCAAACTGTCCTCGATCAGGTCCAAGCCTCTGTCCGCCAGGGAGCCAGCGAGACCTCCGCCGCGCGTGTGGCGGGGGTCTCGCAACGCACCCTGCGCCGATGGAAGAACAATCCAGAAGGAGACCGCCGACCCAAGGCCGCCCGACCCACTCCCGCCCACGCGATCCGGCCCGAGGAGGAGGCGCGAATCCTGGAGGTCTGCAAGGCCCCGGAATTCGCCTCAAAGCCTCCTGGCCAGATCGTCCCAGCCCTCGCCGACCGGGGCGAATATATCGCCTCCGAACACACGTTCTACCGCGTCCTGCACCGCCACAGACTGGCGGCCCATCGGGGGCGGGCGCGGACGCCACGGGCGCGCAAGGCTCCCCCAACCCATACCGCCACCGCGCCCCGCCAGGTCTGGGTCTGGGACATCACCTGGCTCGCCCGGTACTTGTCAAGGTAGTTGTCCGCGTGGATCATGCTGATTTTTTAAGTTCCTTTTCGAGGGTGCGTGGGTTGATGGGGTTGAGGGTGTGGGCCTGGGAGCCGATGTGCCGGGAGTGCGAGCTGGCGGGGGTGTTCATGGGGCGGAAAGCCCTGTGAGGGGGGAGAAAAGCAGTGGGGCTGGAAGGGCGATGGCGGGTGCGGGGGGAACGTCGTACCGGCGGGGGACCGGGTCCATCGAAAGCAGCAGCTTGAGCAGGATCGGCTTGGGGAGGAGTTCCTCCAAGTTGCGAAGGTGGCGGAAATCAGTATGGCTGGTGCGCAGGGCATTTTTGCACTCGATGGCGACAAATCCCGTCTCATGTTCCAGAAGCAAGTCCACCTCCCGGCCGTCGGCGGTGCGGAGGTGGTGGATGCGCCAGGGAAGGTCGGCGTTGCGGACGAGTTTGTGGAGTTCGGCGAACACCATCGACTCGAATTCCGCGCCGTCCGGGGGGCCATGTTTGCCCAGGAGGCTGCGGCGAATGCCCGCGTCGAGGAAGTGGAGCTTGGGCATCTTGACGAGACGCTTTTCCTCGTTGGCGGACCAGGCGGGGAGGAGGACCACCTGGTAGCTGAGTTCCAGATAACGCAGGAAGGAGCGGGCGGTGGTGGGGGGGATGTCCGCCGCACGGGCGAGGTCGGAGAAGTTGAGGCACTGGGCACTGCGAAGTGCCGCCACGCGTTGTGCGCGGACAAAAGGTTCGAGGCGGTCGAGGCGCGCGAGGTCGGCGAGGTCGCGTTGAAGGTAGGTCAGGCAAAAATCCTTGAGCCATGCGCCGCGGTCGTCCTCGTCCAGGTCCTCCTGCCAGAGAAAGGGCATGCCGCCCCAGGTGGACAGTTTGTCCCAGGCGATTACGGCCTCCGCGTGGGCGGAGGAAAGGGTGACGTCCGGGGGCAGGGCGTCGAGGTGCTCCGCGATGCCCGCGGGATTGCGCAGCAGGCGTTCCAGGAGACTGGGTTGTTCACCCAGGCCCATGCATTCGCAGAGGGAAAAGGGGAGCAATTCCTGGAGAGCGGCCCGCCCGGCAAGACTTTCCCTCACTCCCTTCATCAAAAGAACCTGAGAGGAACCCAGCAACAGCATCCGCATGTCGGGCGCACGGTCGTAACAGGCCTTGAGCGTGTCGAACAGGTCGGGAGCCTTCTGCACTTCGTCCACAATGAGGCGGGGATACTGCCGGATCCACTGCTCCGGCGAGTATCGCTCATAGACACTCCGCTCGATGGGCGAATCCATGGACACCAGACCCCAGTCGGGGAAAATACGTCGGGCCAGCGTGCTTTTTGCCCACCTGGCGAGCGCCCGTCAACACCAGCAGTCGCCCCCTGCTTTTTTCGCTGGTTTTGCGAAACTCGTCCTCAATATGGCGTATTTTGTAGTTCATAAAGTCAAATATACGCCTTAAATAAATGCCATAAAGTCAATATTACGCTTTATTGAGGACAAGGTATTACCGGCCGCACGGACGCAGCGATCCCGAGGCTTTTTTTTGCCATGGGTATCGGCGCGGATCCCGCGACTGCGGGACCCGAACAAGAAAGTTGAATCAGGGATCCGGTTCGTCAAAGTTTGTCCTTCAAACTGAGTTCTGGGGATTTGTGGGACGTCGGCCCCCGCCGTCATCATTCGTCCGACGGTGGCCTCCACCGTCGGCTGGGGAGGGTAGGATGAGGAAATAGATGGGGGGGGGGCGACGGGGGCCGTCGTCCCACTTAGGGTGTGCGCGGGGGCGGGGACGCCCCCGGTCCGCAGGGGCCGTTGTGCCACAGGAATCTGGGGGGATCAGGGGCCGCCGCCGCCGGAGAGCTGTTGTTGGAGTTCGCGCATGGCGAGGTGTGCGCGGGCGATGTGGGAAGCGAGCACCAGAGAGTGATTCGCGAGGAGGCCGTATTCGTTGCCGTTGAGGACCACGGGGGAGATCATGGGCTGGTTGGCGCTCTCCAGCTCGTTGAGGATACGATTCATGATGCCGAGGGCGTCAGCGTTGTTAAAGAGGCGTTCGGCGTCTCGGCGCAGGGCGAGCATCATGTGGTAGGTGACAAAGACGCCCCCGCGGACCTCGTAGAACACGTCGTCGCGTTTCCACATGCTGTTGACTTGGGCGTTGGAGGTGACAGGGTCGGTGCTGTTGAGAATGTTGGCATTGTGGGTTGGAATGCGGACATTCTGCTGGAGGAGGGAGGTGTAGCTGCCGAGGATGCCAATCTGCCTGTCGAGGAATTTGATGACTTGGTCCTGACGTGGAGCGAAGAATTCGCCGGGGCTGGCTCCTTTGGCGGACATGCGTCTGAGGTACTGGTTGAGCTGCTTGGTGGCGTCTTTGTACTGCTTCTCACTGGCGGGGACCAGGAGGCTGGTCTCCTTGAAGTTGAAAAGCGGGTCGGCGGCGGCGAGTTCGGGGTGCTCGACGGACTGCGGGCCGATGCGGGTGAGGTTGAAGCGGAGGCCCTGGACCATGATGCGGATCTGGACCATCGCGCCTTTTTCCCAGTGGCGCATGTTGTCGGTGATGCGGGAGACGGGGTTCCAGTCATTGCTGAGCAACCCGCCCGGCTTCTCGAGGATGAGTTCGCCGAGTTCGGCGAGGGTGGCGATGGTTGTGTAGCCGTTGGGGAGCGGGTCGCCGTCGACGATGTGGCCGGAGCGGAGGGCCCGGGCCATGGCGGCTTTCTCGACATCGAAGGTCTTGGGCATCTGGCCGGTGTAGAGGCCATAGGCGAAGCCGAGGACAAGGAGTCCGGCGGCTACGCGCAGGATGCGGCGGGCAAGGGTGGGGGGCTCGGAGGCGGAGGAATCCGACAGGGGGGTGGGGCCCAGGTCCACCTCGTCAAAGGGGGCGTCATCCTGTTGATCCTCCGGGTCGGGGGGGAGATTGTCGAGATCGTCGTCGTCCGAAAAATTGCTCATGGAAGAGACACTCTACCCATTCTCGTCCGGAGCGCAAGTCGGGGATGACTCCGGGCTCCACTTTTCCCATCCCGTCTTTCCACCCTCCGCACCCCGCAATCCGCCCTTCCCATTCCCCTTGACCCTTCCGGGGAAGCGGGTAAAGAGGTGTTATGACCCGAACCAGTCCCCAAACCCTGCTGTTTGTTTGCACGGGTAACACCTGCCGGTCGCCGATGGCGGAGCGGCTGATGCGGCATTTGTGCCGTTCGGTGCCGGGCTGGGTGTTCGGGTCGGCGGGGGTTTTTGCGGCCGAGGGTTCCCCCGCAAGCGTCAACGCCGCCCTGGCCTTGCGCGAGAAAGGATTGGATCTTTCGGATCACCGGGCGAGGCAGTTGACGCCGGCGCTGGCGCGGTCGGCCGATTGGCTGATTCCGCTGACGCGGGACCACCGGGACTACATCCTGGAGATCGCGCCGGACGTGGGGGGGCGCACGCGCACGCTGCACAGTTTTGGGACGGCCAATCCGATGGGCGATGTTCTCGACCCTGTTGGAGGCGGCCTGGACACCTACCGGCGCACCCGTGATGAAATTGAAAGCGCCCTTACCGATCTGATCCTGGCCGTTGTGCGGCCATCCTCTTCCACCCCCAACACCTGAGACCCCTGCATGAATGTAGTTATTGGCTCCGACCACGGAGGATTCGACGTCAAAACCAACATTGCCAACCTCCTGCGCGAGCAGGGGCACCAACTCACCGACGCCGGCACCAACGGCCGCGATTCGGTCGATTACCCCGATTTTGTCCACGCGGTATGCGCGGCGGTGACGGAGGGAGCGGCGGACTATGGGGTCCTTGTCTGCACGACAGGCATTGGCATGTCGATTGCTGCCAACCGTTTTCCCCGTGTTCGGGCGGCGCTCTGTGCGACACCGCACCTGGCGCGGATGGCCCGCGCCCACAACAACGCCAACGTCCTGGTCCTTCCCGGCGAGCTGGAAGCTCCCGTGCAGGCTGCCATCCTTGAGGCATGGAACGCCTCCTCCTTCGAGCCCAACGGGCGCCACGAGCGGCGTCTCCGGAAGATCGACGCCCTGTTCGAACAGGCCTACGACCCCGTGGCCCTTGCTGCGGCTGACCCGGACCTCTATCAGATCGTCAAGCGGGAAGCCAAACGCCAGCGTCAGAACATCGAGCTCATCGCCTCCGAGAACTACACCAGCCGCGCTGTCCAGGAAGCCTGCGGCTCCGTGCTCACCAACAAGTACGCCGAAGGCTACCCTGGCAAGCGCTGGTACCACGGCTGCGAGTTCGTGGACCAGGCCGAGCAGCTCGCCATCGACCGCGCCAAGAAGCTCTTCGGTGCCGAACACGCGAATGTGCAGCCGCATTCCGGTTCCGGTGCCAACCAAGCGGTGTATTTCGCGCTGTTGCAGCCGGGCGACACGATTCTGGCGATGGACCTCTCGCACGGTGGTCACCTCACTCACGGCATGAAACTCAACTTCTCCGGACGTTTCTTCAACGCGGTGCACTACGGTGTGGATCCGCAGACCGAGCGCCTCAACTACGACACGATTGCCTCGCTTGCGCGCGAGCACAAGCCGAAGATGATTGTCTGCGGCGCCAGCGCCTACAGTCGGATCATCGACTTCAAGCGCTTCCGCGAGATCGCCGACGAGGTGGGGGCGCTGCTGTTCGCGGACATCGCGCACATCGCGGGGCTGGTCGCGGCCGGTTGCCATCCCTCGCCTTTCCCGCACTGCGACGTGGTGACGACAACGACGCACAAGACGCTGCGCGGACCGCGCGGCGGCATGATCCTCTGCAAGGAGCGGTTCGCCGCCGACATCGACAAGCAGGTGTTCCCCGGCGTGCAGGGCGGACCGCTCATGCACATCATCGCCGCCAAGGCGGTGTGTTACCATGAGGCGCTGCAGCCCGCCTATCGCGACTACATCCAGCAGGTTGTCAAAAACGCCCAGAGCCTTGCCGCCGCGATGGAGCGCAATGGTTTCCGGATTGTCTCCGGCGGCACGGACAATCATGTCATGCTCGTCGACCTCAGCCCGGTGGGCATCACGGGCAAGGATGCCGCGGAGGCTCTTGACCACGCATCGATCACGGTCAACAAGAACGGTATCCCCTTCGACAAGAAGAGCCCGTTTGTGACCTCCGGCATCCGGCTGGGAACGGCGGCGATGACCACGCGCGGCATGAAAGAGGAGCACATGGAGAAGATCGCGGCCTGGATCGGACGCATCCTCAAAGACCCGAAGAACGAGGAGCTCCAGAAGGAGATCCGGGCAGAGGTGATCGCCCTGACGGCCCACTTCCCCGTTCCCTGATCGGGGAAAAGAAGCGACATGGAGACGCCGCGGTCCTCATCCCAGCCCGCCTGGGTGTCCCACGTCGTCCCCTTCGTCGTGTGGATCTTCCTTATGCAGGTCCTGGGGGACCCGGCGGGATGGAAATACGCCCTGCGCGCGGTGGCGGGCCTGGCGGCCCTGGTCTGCATGAAGCCCTGGACCTGGGAGTACCCACCCCTCCAGATGCGCAACCTGCCGGCCGCCCTCGGCGCCGGCCTGTTCGTGTTCGGTTTCTGGGTCTTCTTTGAAACCGATTTCATGGCGCGTTTCGAGACGATCCACCGGCTCTACCTCACCGTCGGCCTGCAATGGCCCTGGGAACTGAACGCCCCCCTCGCGCAGGTCCGCTACGCGCCGGAGACCGACGGCTGGGTCTTCGCCCTCACCCGGCTGCTCGGCTCCGCCCTCGTCATCTCCTTCATCGAGGAATTCTTCTGGCGGGGCTGGATGATGCGCTGGATCGACAAGGAGGATTTCCTCTCCGTCGATCCCCCCGCCATCAGCCGCCGCGCCCTCTGGATCGGCGCGTTGCTGTTCGCCACCATCCACACGCAATGGCTTGCCGGCCTCGCCTGCGGTCTGGTGTACGGTCAACTCTACCGACGCACGCGCGACATCTGGGCTGTCGGCATCGCCCACGCCCTCACCAACGGCCTGCTCGGTGTCTACGTGCTCATGACCGGAAAATACGAGTTCTGGTCCTGAGAAGGGAGCGGAGCACGGGCTTTCCAGCCCGGGATGGGCTCAATCCTCCGCCTTCTCCCCGGCGGGGGCCATTTTGACGAGTTTGGGGTCGAAGCGGGCGACGATCTCGACGAGGTCTTGTTGGGCGGCCATGACCTCCTCGATGTTTTTGTAACACATGGGGAGTTCGTCGAGGCCGGCGGAGAGGAGTTTGACGCCGCGGCGGGCGAGTTCGGATTCGGGCTGGAGGTGTTTGAATGTTTGGTGGGCGGCGGTTCGGCTCATGCGGCGGCCCGCGCCGTGGGAGGCGGAATGGAGGGAGTCGGGGTTGCCGCGTCCGCGGACGACGAAGCCGGGGTCGGCCATGCTGCCGGGGATGACGCCGAGGACGCCGGCGCCGGCGGGGGTGGCGCCCTTGCGGTGGACGATGAGTTCCTCTCCGTCGTGGAGTTCCTTCCAAGCGAAGTTGTGGTGGTTTTCGAGGTCGAGGAGGACGGCGGCGCCGAGTCTGGCGGCGATGGCCTGGTGGATGCAGGCGTGGTTGGCGGCGGCGTAGTCGCCCATGAGGTTCATGGCGGCCCAGTATTCCTGTCCGGCCTCGGAGTGGAGGTCGAACCAGGCGAGAGAACGGAGGGGTGTGGGGAGTTCGGGGTGGGCGTCCATGGCGAGACGGCTGTAGTGGGCGGCGACCATGGCGCCGGTTCCGCGGCTGCCGCTGTGGGAGAGCAGGGCGAGATAGCGGCCGGCGTTCAGGCCGAGATCGGGCTGGTCGAGGGTGAGCACGCCGAATTCGACAAAATGGTTTCCGCTGCCGCTGGTGCCCAGTTGCGCCCAGGCCTTGTCCTTGTGCCGGGCGGTCACGGGGCTCACGGACCAGTCGGCATCCATGACGGGGTGTTGGCGTTTCTCCTCCGGACCGGAGGCGCCGCCGAAATGGGCCCCCATGCCGAAGCGGGTTTCCCGGTTGAGGGCCTCGATGAGTTTTTTCTCGCGGGTCCCGAGGGAGGAGACGGGGAGGTCGAGCACGGTCATTTTCATGCGGCAGGCGATGTCGACGCCGACGGCATAGGGGATGACCGCGCCGCGGGTGGCGAGGACCCCACCGATGGGGAGTCCATAGCCGAGGTGGGCGTCGGGCATGAGGGCCCCGCGAACGGAGACTGGAAGTTTGACGGCGTTGCGCATCTGTTCGATGGAGGCGGCCTCGATGTCCTTGCCCCACTGTCGCCAGGGTTTCGGCTCATAGACGGCTTGTTCTTCCCGCAGAGCCTGCTGTCGCTCCCACATCGCGCGGGCGAGGTCCTTCAGGAGGTCGTGTTGCAGGAAGGGCCCGGCGTCGCGGGACAGGGTTTTTAGAAGCAGACCCAGTTCGCGGTCGTCCTTGCCGGCGGTGGTCCAGGCCTGGCAGGCGCGCAGGGCGACTCCGTTGCAGTCGGGCGGAATGCCATGGAATTTCAGATGTTTCTCGTTCATGACCGGCTATTCTGCTTCATAAAAGCGAGGCATGGAGGGGGGGCGATTTGTAGGGGGCGGGATCAGGAGCCGGGGGAGGTGGTGGCGAGGATGTGGGCATGGCGGGCGAGGCGCTCGAAGACCTCGAGGTAGGAGGAGAAGTAGAACATCACGCGGGGCTGGAGGCGGTTGTCGTCCATGCGACGCTGGAAAAGGCGGAGTGCCTGCTGGGTGAGGTCGAGGAGGTTCACACGGTCGCGGAGGAGGGCATCGAGGCGGGAGGGGAGGGCGGAGGGTTCGGTTTCGGCCAGGAGGGAGGCGAGCTGGTCGAGGAGGGAGGAGGTGAGGGTGAAGAGGTGGTTGAGGCGGTGGGTGAGTTCGCGGCCGAAGAGGATGTGGCCGGGCTCGCGGCTGCGTTGTTCGGAGAGTTTGCGGAGGGTGTTGAGGTGGTCGGCGATGCGTTCCATCTCGATCATGCAGCGGGTCCATTGGCCGATGGAGGTGAGGGAGGCCCGGGGGGTGTCGGCGGTGCGGGCGAGTTGTCGGAGTCCGGCGATCATGGTGATCTTGATGGAGTCGACGATGTCTTCGATGGCGCGGATGCGGCGGCTGGCGGCAGGGGAGGGCGCTTCGAGGAGGCGGCGGTTGAGTTCGAGGCTTTCGGAGGCGAGGGCGAGGAGGCGGATGAATTCGCGGCGGACGGCAGGGAGGGCGCTGTGGGCGTGAGCGAGGGCTTCGGGGTCGAGGTGGCTGGGGTCGGGTTCGGGGCCGCGGGAGGGGCTTAGGCGTTCGATGAGGCGGGTGAAGGGGCGGGAGAGGGGGAGGAGAAGGAGGCCGGCCGCGAGCATAACAACGGTGTGGAGGTTGGCGCTCTGGCGGACGAGGTCGGGACTGGTGGCGGCGACGGCGGCGAGCAGGGGGCCGCGGAGTAGGATGGCGAGGGTGACGTTGAGGAAGTTGAAGAGGAGGTGGGCAAGGGCGGCGCGGCGCGCGGCGGGTTGTCCTCCCAGGCTGGCGATGCCTGCGGTGAGGCAGGTGCCGATGTGGGCGCCGAGGATGAGGGGAGCGGTCTGGGCGAGGGACACCAGGACGCCGGCGCGGGAGAGGGCAAAGGCAATGCCGATGGTCGCGCCGCTGCTTTGCACGATCGCGGTGAAGAGGAGTGAAAGGAGGATGCCGCCAAGCATGCCTGGCAGGGTGGATCCATCGAGGCGGGTGAGAAGGGGGCGGAGCGTTTCCCGGTAGGGGAAGACGGAGGACCCCATCACGTCCAAGCCGAGGAAAAGGAGTCCGAAACCAAGGAGGGCCCTTCCGGCGGCGCGCGGGGGGCCGTCGCGGAACCCGAGGAGGAGGCCGAGGACGAGGGCGGGATAGGCCAGGCCCGTGAGCTTGAAGGAGACGGCCTGCATGGCCAGACTGGTGCCGAGGTTGGCGCCAAAGACGACGGGGAGGGCCTCGGGTAGGCTGACCAGGCCGGCGTTGAGGAAGCCGACCAGCATGACGGTGGCGCCACTGCTGTGGAGCAGAAATCCAAGGGCGCCGCCCAGGGCGTAGCCGCCGAGGGGACGGCGGGTGGCGAGTTGCAGCAGCGCCCGGAGCCGTCCGCCGGCAAGATGGCGGAGGCCGGCGGACATTTCGCGCAGGCCGTGGAGGAAGAGGGCGAGACCCCCGGCGAGGTGCAGGAGGACGGGGAGGGCCGCGGCCAGGCCGGGAAGGGTCATGGAGGGGAAGTCGTCAGATCGATTCGGAGATGCCCAGGATGTCGAGGAGGCGATCGAGGTCGTCGTTGGAGTAATAGTCGATCTCGAGGCGTCCGCGGAGTTTTTTGCCGTTGCCGAGGGTGCGGGTGGGGTGGAGGCGGACGCTGGTGCCGAGGCGCTGGTGGAGCTGGTCGGTCAGGAATTGGAGGTGGTCGGGCGGGATGTCGGTCTTGCCGGCGGGGGGCGTGGACGTGGCGGCGGGTGTGAGGCGGCGCTTGACCTGGCGTTCGAGTTCGCGGACGCTCCAGCGCTCGCGGACGGCCTGTTTGGCGAGGAGGTCCTGTTCGGCCTGGAGGTCGAGGGCGAGGAGGGCCTTGGCGTGGCCGGTGCTGAGGCGTCCGTCGGCGACCATGTCGCGCGTGGACGGGGAGAGGGCGAGGAGGCGGAGGGCGTTGGCGACGGTGGCGCGGGCTTTGCCCACACGCTGGGCGATTTTCTCCTGGGTGAGTCCAAATTCGTCGGCGAGACGCTGGTAACCGTCGGCCTCCTCGATGATGTTGAGGTCCTTGCGCTGGAGGTTTTCGACCAGGGCGATCTCCAAGGCCTCGAGGTCGTCCATGTCGCGTACGAGCACGGGAACGGTTTTGAGCCCGGCACGCTGTGCGGCGCGGAAGCGGCGTTCGCCGGCGACGAGCTGATAGCCCGCACCGCCGGCCTCGCGTTTGCGGACGAGGAGAGGGGAGAGGATGCCCATCTCCCGGATGGAGGCGGTGAGTTCCTCGAGGGCCTCCTCCTCGAAGCGCTCCCGGGGCTGGTAGGGGTTGGCGACGATGAGGTGGACGGGGACTTCGCGGGGGGAATCGACCGCGTGGGTGGCGGGCGCGTCGGGGGGGGGGGCGGGTTCGGGGGGGGGGGCGGAGGGAGAGGGTTGACGGGGGGTCCCGGCGGGGGGAGAATTGAGGAGCGCGTTCAGGCCGCGGCCCAGTCCGGTTTTCTTGGCTGCCATGGGTGCATCCGGGGTGTAGGGGTGAAACGTATTCTCCCCGTAACGAATAAGGAGCAAAAATCGATCCAAAAGCGGCCCGGGGCGCGTGTGTGCATTGGGCCTTGATGTTTGCCGGGGCCTCGGGTAGTCTTGCGACATGAACGAACAGGAGCGGTTGTTGAGCGAGCACGAGGAGTATATGCGGAGGGCGATCGAGACCGCGTGCCAGAACTTGCAGAGGCCCTTCGGGGCCTTGCTGGTCGACGCACGGGAGGGGGAGGTGCTGGCGACGGCGGTGAACCGATCCTACCGGAACCCGACGGCGCACAGTGAACTGGAAGTGATTCACGAGGCGGCGCGCAGGGCCTCCGGGGATGTGCGCTGGCGCGACTGTGTGCTCTATGTCACGGCGGAGCCCTGTCCGATGTGCATGGCGGGCATCCTCTGGACGGGTATACCCACGGTGGTCTACGGCAGCGCGGTCACAACCCTGCGGGACCTGGGGTACCGCCACATCAACCTGCGCGCGGGGGAAATAGTCGATCGGGCCACTGGCGGCCTGGCTTGCACCCTCATCGGCGGCATCCTGGAGGCGGAGTGTGATGCGCTCTTCGCCGCCGCCATCAAACTCGAGAAAAACGTACGCCCATAAAGGAGGACGCGATGCCACTGACCCATCTCATCAATTCCGACGTGCCGGTGGCCCTGAGCATTGCGAGTTCCGACAGTGGGGCAGGAACGGGGATCCAGGTGGACCTGAAGACGTTCTCGGTGCTGGAAGTGTTCGGGACCTGCGCGATCACGGCGGTGACGGCGCAGACGCCGCGGGAGCTTCGGCATCTGCATCCGGTGCCGGCGACGGTTCTGTTGGAGCAGATTCAGGCGGTGAGCGATGATTTTCCGATTAGTGCGGCAAAGACGGGGATGTTGCCGACCCGGGAGTTGGTCGAGGCGGTGTGTGCGGCGGACGAATCCTGTGGGTTGCCGATCCTGGTGGTGGATCCGCGGATGGTGACGTCGACAGGGGTGAGAGTGATGGAGCCCGAAGCGGTGGAGGCCTTGAAAGATCGGCTGCTGCCCATCGCCCGGGTGGTGACGCCAAACCTGTTCGAGGCGGAGATCCTGGCGGGCTTTCCCATCGCGAACGAGGCGGACCTAAGGCGGGCGGCGCGGACGATTTCGGGGCGGTATTCGGTGGCCTGCCTTGCGAAGGGGGGAGACCTTGCGGGAGAAGAAGTGGTGGATGTGCTGTTTGATGAGGGGGAAGAGGTGGTGTTCCGCCACCGGCGCGTGGATCTTCCGCGCAACCACGGCGCGGGTTGCCTGCTCAGTGCGGCCCTGACGGCCTACCTGGCGAAGGGGATGTTGATCGGGGAGTCGGTGGAGAAGGCGCTGGATCTGACGGCGCGCGCGCTTTCGACCGCATGGAAGGTGGGCCCGCACCACTCTTTCCAACCGAAGGCGGAGTGAGGGGTGGGGAGGTGGGGAGGCATCATCGGGGCCCTGCTGTTCGCGGGGCTCTGCGCGTTTCGGATGGTGCCGGGGCCCCGCGACCTGCGTCGGATCCTGCCCGCGGAGGCTCTGTTGCTCGAGGTGGAGGCGGTGGTGGGCGGCGATGCGGTGGAGATGGAGGGGCGCCGCGGCGGGGTGGAGACGCGGGTGCCGATGTACGCGACCCGGGTGCGTTACCTTCCCGAGTGGAGGGCGGCCCTGGGCCGGGTGCAGGTGAGGATCGCCGGGGAAGGGCCGGAGCGCTTCCTGCCGGGCACCCGCTGGCGCATCGCCGGCCGTCTGGAGCCCGGCAGAGCGCCTCATACCGGCCTGCGTGCCGCCAACTGGATCCTCCGCTGCACCCCCGCCGATCTCCACCCCCTCCCCTCCGATCCCGCCCGCTCCCCCGTGCGGTTTTTTTTCCGGGTGCGCGAGGAACTTTCGGGGCGCCTGCGGGCGGCCTGCGCGGAGGATGCGGAGGCGGGGGAGGTGCTGCAAAGCTTGTTGCTTGCCCGCCGTGGGGAGCTGGATGACGCATGGATGAGGCGTTTTGCGCGCACAGGGCTGGTGCACTTGTTTGCGGTGTCCGGGCTGCACCTGGGCCTTCTCAGTGCTTTCCTGTTGTTTTTTCTGCGCTGGGCGGGGGTGGGGCCGCGAAGGCGATGGATGGTTCTGGTGCCGGCGTTGTTCCTTTTCACAGCCTGCACGGGTTTCCGTGCGAGCGCGCTGCGTGCGTTGGTCATGGCGGGCTGCGCATTGATCGCACCCACCCTGTACCGCCGGTCGCACCTTGCCTCCGCCTTTGTGGGGGCCGCCCTGATCCTTCTCGGCCTGGCTCCGGAACAGATCCTCGAAATGGGTTTCCAGTATTCGTTCCTTCTGGTTGGCGCGTTGCTGCTCGCCGGCCCCCATGTCGATGCGTGGATGCATCGGGCGGTCAGCGGTGATCCCTGGGCCCCCCCCGAGGTCCGCCACGCCGTCTGGCGGCATCGCCTGCTGAAGCCCGCCCTGGCGGGTGTCTTCGTTTCCTTCCTTTGCTTCGCGGTTTCCGCACCGCTCACCGCCAGGGCTTTTAACCTCTTCTCGCCCGTGGGGTTGATGGGGAATCTCCTGGCCGTACCACTGGCTTTCGCGTTGATCTCCGCGGGATTTGCCGCATTTCCGGCGCTTCTGTTGCCGACCAGCGTGGCGGAGACGGCCTTCACGCCGGCACGGTGGGCGGCGCGGGCCTTGTTGGAGTGGGTTGCGTGGCTGGAACAGGTGCCCGGAGGTGTGCAGTGGGTCCGCACGCCCCCGCTGTGGATGGTGCTGGCCGTCTATGCGTTGCCCTTGCTGGCCCTCTGGCGTCCTCGCCTGCGGGTGCCGGTTCTGGCCGCGCTTTTGGCGCTGGGCGGGTATGCGGCGGTGGAGGCGCGTTTGCACCTGCGCCGGGTGGAGGTGGTGGTGGTGGACGCCGATCGCGGGCAGGCCGCGTGGTTGCGCAACGCGCGGGGGGAAGTGGTGGTGGTGGATGCTGGATCGGAGTGGAGCGGACGCGTGGTGAGGGAGGCCTTGCAAAGGGAGGGGGTCGACCGCATAGCGGCACTTTTCCTGACGCATCCGGATTCACGTCATGTGGGTGGGGTGGAGGAGTTGCTGGAGACCTACCGTCCGGAGAGGGTGTATGTGGCGGCGACGGATGCGGGCCACGCGTTCTACGAGGGGCTTGGGGCCGTGGGGATTGGGTGTGGGGAGAGGCTGGACCTCGGCGGATGGCGGGTCGAGGTACTCTGGCCCCCTGCTGATTTCCGCGCGCGGTCGGCGGATGAGAGGAGCCTCGTCCTCCGCTGTGTCGATGGATTCGCGTCGGTTTTGGTGATGGGAGGTGGGGACGAGCGGGTGGAAGGGGGGATGCTCGCAGACAAGGGGGTGCCTTCGGCCCGACTGCTCCTGGCGGGACATGGCCGTGGTTTTCCGGGGCTGCATCCGGCTTTCCTGAAGGCGGTCCGTCCCGAGGCGGTGGTATTCAGCGGGATGGAGTTTGGTGGGGGCTCTCCTCAGCGCCTGGAATCGGAGGCCCGGGCACTTGAGGCGGGGCTGCCTGTCTGGCGTGTGGGGGAGGGGGAGTCTCTGCGGATCGAGCTTCGGCGGGGTTCCGTGCGGGAGGAGAGGCTGGCGGCGGGTTATTCGGCGAGGAGTTCTTGGAGGTTATCGGAACCGACCTCGGGCGAATAGGGGGAGCTGGTGGCCAGTTTCAGCAGGAACTCCCGGAGGATGTCGCGGGTCAGCCCGGTCGTGGTGAGCAGGTGCCCATCGGATTCGACATCCTTGCCCGTGTAGGTGGCCCCACGGCGGGTGGCCTCGCCGGAGTCCTCGCTCAGGAGTGTGATTTTCAGGTCCAAGGGTTTCTCAGAGGCCAGGACGGGCAGGAGGGCGGCGCTTCCGACCGCGGCGATGCGCGTTTTGGAGGCCAGCGCGCCCTGGAGCAGGCGCAGCAGGGGCCCGTGGTTTCGCAGGCGTTGCCCCCCAGAGCCACCGATCAGCAGCAACGTGTCCCCCTCACCGACCTCCAGGTCCTCCAGCGCCACATCAGCCGAAAGCTCATCGCCCAGGTCCGCCCGGGGGATCGCCTTCTTATCCGGGGTGGCCAGGCGCAGACGGGCGCCGCGCGCCAGCAGCTCCCGGCGGATCAGGTCCACATCCGGGTTGGCTTCCTCCGTGGCCACCAGCGTTAGGGTCCGGTTCTTCATCAGATAATCCGGGGCGAGGGCGGTGACAAAACGGAGTTTCTTGCGGGTGACGTGGAGTTCGATCGCCGCATCGGAATTCGCCAGGCTGGCGTCGAACGCGTTTCGGAAGGCGGTCATGCCCGCGACCGGCCGTCCATTCACGTGGGTCACGATATCCTGTGGCTGGAGATCGGCGCGGGAGGCCACGGAGTTGGGGGCAACGAACTTGACCAGCACGCCGCCTTGGTCGATCGGTACTTCGTGGATGATGTGGTGAAGGGGAACCAGCTGTTCGAGGCCGAGGCCCAGGGCGGCGTAGCGGTGTTCCATCAGCTCACCGGCATGTCGTCCGTATTGCGGCATGGGCCCCAGTTCTTCGAGCACCGCTGCGATCTCCAGGGGCTCCCGGGCGTCCGGGGGGCCGCGGAGCAGGCTGTAGCGCACCGTTTCCCCGGCCGGCCGCACGGTTTGTTTCCATTCAAGCGCTAGAAGGCGCGCCTGTGTGCGCGCAGTGACCGGCTCACCATCGATCGCCGTGAGGATGTCGCCCGCACGCAGGCCGGCCTTTTCCGCGGAACTGCCCTCCATCACATAGGTCACCAGGACGCCGTCGGTCTGTCCGAGGCTGCGCGCGAGTTCGTCGTAGAGTTCGGAGGTGAAAAAGAAGGGCACAAGGCTGCGGACGAAGCGGCCACGTGTCTTGAGATCCTCGACCATGTCGAGGGCCACATGGATGGGGATGGTGAAGCCCAGATTGTTTTGGCCGCGGGAGGCGTAGGTGTTGAGGCCAAGTACCCGGCCCTGTTGGTCGAAGAGAGGGCCTCCGCTGTTGCCGCTGTTGATCGCCGCATCGGTCTGGAACACCACCGTTTCCGAGGAGAGGTCGGTGCGTTCGACGTTGCTCAGAATGCCGCCGGTGAAGGTGCGTTTGAGTCCGACGGGTGTGCCGACGGCGAAGCAGCGGCGGCCAACGGCGACGTTCCGGCTGTCGGCGAACTCGACGGGCTGGAGGGGGGTGTCGGCCTCGATCTTGAGGAGGGCGACATCGGGGTCCATCGAGAAGCCCAGCACGCGGGCGGGGAACTTGCGTTCGTCGTGGAGGATGACGGTGATGCTGCGGGCGGGGCGGGTGGGGTCTTCGTCGTCCTCGCCCTGGATGACATGCCCGTTGGTGAGGATGTATCCGTCCTCGGAGAGGATGAAGCCGGAGCCGCCGGCGCGTTCGTGTTGGATGGAGACGACGCTCGGATCGACCTTGGAGATCACTTCGGCGGGGATATCGGAGGGGGTGTCCGCGGTCGGGGAGGCTATCGGGAAGAGAAGCTGGGCCCGCCCGAGGGGGGCCAGGAGAAGGAGGGGGAGGAGGAGGCGATGGCTCATGGCTGGGTTCCGTTCTTGCGTTCTCCGATGCGCAGGTTGAGGGCTTCGATGCCGGTCACGGGGCCGCGGAGGAATTCGACGAGGAGGGTGGCGGGGTGTTCGGCCCGGATTTTTTCCAGGGCCTCGCCGAAGGCGGCGACATTGGGGGTTGGGTGGCCGCCGATGGAAGTGATGACATCTCGGGGTTGGAGGAGGCCCCTGCCGAATTGGCGGCCGGTGGCGGCCGGTCCGCCTGCGGTGACCTCGGTGATGAGCACGCCCGTGGAGGTGAAGAGATTCATGCGCACGGTCATTGCGGCGTTGAGGTCGCTGACAGTGATGCCCAGGTCTTCGGCGCGTAGGGTCGCGGGTTCGGGGCGTTTGTCCAAGGTTCCCGCCACCTCGATCCGCTTGCCACCGCGCAGGACGGCTGCGCGGAAAGGCTCGCCCTCCCGGGATCGCAGGGCCTGCCGGAAGTATTGGTGGACGCGCGGTCCGCTCAGTCGGAGGGGCGCGCCATTGAGCTCGATCAGCAGGTCCCCCGCTTCAAGGCCCGCACGATCCGCCCCCGTGCCGGGAAACACGTTCAGCAGCCAAAGAGCGCTGCGGGGAAGGCCGTTCGCGCGTGCATAGTCGAGGTTGATCGGCGAGAGAATGGCGCCAAACCACACTTTGTCCGCCCCGGTGTCACCCTCCCGTCCGAGCGCTTCGTCCAAGAGCCGCTGAATGGGCTCACGGATGTCATCGATCATCCAGGCATTCGGGCCGCTTGAAAGTCCGATCAGCCCTCCCCACGCGTTGAAGACGGGCGCGCCCCTTGTGGTGTTGGGGGTGGGGGTGAGACTGAACTGCCGATAGAATCCCTCGATCACGCCCTGGGTGTGGGACTGGAAAACAAAACGCCGGAAATCGCTTTCCTCGTCGGAGGCGACGACGGTGTAGGCGTTTTCGCCCACGCGAAGGGAGTCCCCCTGTGCGAGGTCGATGGGTTGGAGCGGTGCCGAGGGTTCGACCTTGAGGACAGTGATGCCGATGCTGTCGTCCGACTTCAGGGGCCTTGCCAGGAGCCGCTGCTCTCCGATGTAGGCCTCGATCCGGTCCTGCGTGTCCGTCTGGATCGTGAAGGGGGCGAGCAGGTGGCCCTCGGGAGTCAACACGATCCCGGAGAAGGTGGCGATCCCCGGGCGGCGGTCCCGGGCCTGGGCGACAGACTGTTCGACGCGGAAGAAGACCAGGCCGTCGCGGGCGGCGTCGAGGGCGGCTTGGGATGCACGCCGCTGGGCCGATTGCTGGAGGGTGAGGGGGGCCATGCAGCCGCTGGCGAGGGAAGCGGAAAGGGCAAGCAGGACGAGGCGCTTCAAGGGGGAATCTGAGGTCATCATGGGAATCCAGGGATGGAAGGAAAAGGCATTCATACGCGGCGGGAGGGGGACTGCAAAGCAAAAAGCAAGGCAGGATGCGGGTGGGACACGACTTTTTTCAGGTTGGCAATACGCGCGGTACAGAAGGAGGCATCCGGGTCTGGTCCTGCTGCACGAGGGACGCCTGTGATAGCATCTCCGATTGATTGTGCCAGGGCCGGTGGCTTCCAATTCGAGAGGCGACGTGCGGAGGAGGACGGAACCTGCAAGTTGCAATTTCCTTTGCTGCAATACGTTGAGCGAAACACTCGAAAGATCGCCGGGTTACACCTCGGTTTCCTGCAAGGCCCTTCACGCAAAGAGTGTGCCGCATCGGTATCTCTCCCATTCCCGTTTTTAGGCTGAATTCCTGGCTTTCCAAGGGGGAGGTAGGCGGATAAGGCTGGGGCATGTCGACGCGCAAACTGATGGAACGGCTGGAGGTGTATCTTCTGGACGTGGTGGAGGGGCGGCGGCCCGGAAAGAGGGCGGCGCTGCTCCGGGCCACGCTGGGGGGGCTTTCTCATGTGTTCACGGGGTTGGTTCAGTTCCGCATCTGGGCGTACGGCAAGGGTTTGTTGAAGCATCACACTCTGGGCTGCCAGGTGTTGAGCGTGGGGAACCTGACGGTGGGGGGGACGGGAAAGACACCGGTGGTGGAGATGCTGGCCCGTTCGCTGTCGCGCAACGGCAGGCGGGTGGCGATTTTGAGCCGGGGCTACAAGAGGAAAAGCCAAAAGCGTGGGCTGAGGCAGCGGGCGATCGACCGCTGGCAGGGGCTGGACAATGATCCGCCCATCGTGGTGTCCGACGGGAAACGGCTCATGGTGGAGCCCGCGTTCAGTGGGGACGAGCCCTACATGCTGGCGAAAAACCTGCCGAATGTGGCCGTCATCGTCGGCAAGAACCGGGTGCAGTCCGGCCGGTTGGCCATCCGGAAGCTCAAGTGTGACACGCTGATCCTCGACGACGGCTTCCAGCACCTGGCGCTGAAACACCGCCTGGACATTGTGCTGGTGGATCGGACGAATCCCTTCGGGAATGGCAGAACCCTGCCCCGCGGGCTATTGCGGGAGCCCGTGCGCAACATCAAGCGGGCGGGGTTCATTTTCATCACGAAAAGCAACGGCGACGGGGCAGAAGAGCTGCGGACCCGGCTGCGGGAGCTGAATCCCACGGCGGAGATTTCGGAGTGCCGCCACTGTCCTCGGCATCTTAAGCATCTTTTCGGGGAGGAAACGGAGCCACTGGAGTACCTGCGCGGCAAGCGGGTCATGGCGCTCTCGGGCATCGCGGTGCCCGCGGGCTTCGAGCGGGAGTTGGTGCATCACGGGGCAACGGTGGTGGGGCACCGGATGTTCACGGACCATCACCGGTATTCGCTGCAGGAAATCCTGGATGTGGTGAACGAGGCGCTGGAGCTGGGTGCGGATGCGATTGTGACCACGGAGAAAGACGCGGTGCGCGTGCCCCATCTGGAGCGCAGGGACCTTCCTTTCCTCTACCTGCGCGTGGAGATCGAGATGTTTACGGGGCACGAGCAGTACGCGGACTGGATCCGCCGCATCTGCCTGGAGTGAGCGAGGGGAGGGGGCGGTCGCGGGAATCAGGGAAGGTTTCGGATGGCCTCGGGGAAGAGCCGGTGTTCCTCAACGAGAATGCGTGCGGCGAGGCTCTCCTCGGTGTCGTTGTTGAAGACGGGGACGACGGCTTGGGCGAGGATGGGTCCGGCGTCGAGTTCTGTGGTGACGATATGCACGGTGCAGCCGCTGAATTTGACGCCGGCTTCGAGGGCCTGTCGCTGGGGGTGGAGTCCCTTGAAGCTGGGGAGCAGGGAGGGATGGATGTTGAGGATGCGGCCGGTGTAGCGTTCGATGAAGGCGGGGGTGAGGATGCGCATGAAGCCGGCGAGGATCATCCACTGGCAGCCCGCGGCGTCCAGGGCGTCGCCGGCGGCGCGTTCGAAGGCGGCCCGGTCGTTGCGGTCGTAGGGGAGATACAGGGCGGGCACGCCGTGTTTGCGGGCGATGTCGAGGACGGGGGCGCTGGATCGGTCGCTGACGACGAGGGCGACGCGGGCGTCGAGGGAGCCGTTCTCGATTTCGCGTTGGATGGCCTGGAAGTTGGAGCCCCGGCCGGAGGCGAGGACGCCGAGGCGTTTCATGCCCAGGGGACCTTGATGTCGATGCGGCCGGTGTCGGTGACGTGTCCGAGGAGGACGGCCTCGGGGAGGGCGGCGCGGGCGGCGTCGAGGTCGGCGGGGGAGAGGGTGATCATCCAGCCGATGCCCATGTTAAAGGCGTGGATAGCGTCTTCGAGCTGGATGGATTCGACGATGCGGCGCGCAGCGGGGTTTTTCCACTCGGGGAGGGTGAGGGAGGCGCCCATGCCGTCGTTGAGGATGCGGGAGAAATTGCCCCGGATGCCGCCGCCGGTGATGTGGGCCATGCCGTGGGGGCGGATGCCGGCGTTGCGGAGGGCCATGACCTCGGGGTAGTAGACGCGGGTGGGGGCGAGGAGGTCGGGGATGAGTTCGTCGGGGATGAGGTCGGGATCGTTGGCCATGAGCTTGCGGACGAGGCTGAAGCCGTTGGCGTGGATTCCGTTGGAGGGGATGCCGAGGATGGCGTCGCCGACGGCGACCTCGGAGGGGTCGAGGATCTCCTCTTTTTCGGCGACGCCGACGACGAAGCCGCTGAGTTCGAGGATGTTCTCGTGGACAAGGCCCGGCATCTCGGCGGTTTCGCCGCCGGCGAGGATGCAGTCGCAGTCGGCGAGGGCGCGGGTGAGGCCGTCGATCATGCGGGAGATGGGGGCCTGGGCGACGTTGTGGATGCCGACATAGTCGAGAAAGAGGATGGGGAGGGCATTGGAGGTGAGGACGTCGTTGACGTTCATGCCGACCAGGTCCATGCCGGCGACCTCGGGCAGGTCGTGCTTCATGAGCAGCTCGATCTTGGTGCCGACGCCGTCGCAGGAGACGAGGATGACGGGGCGTTTCCAGGGGCTGAGGTCGAAGCTGGCGGCGAAGAGGCCGAACGACTGCATCAGCTTGTGCTTCGTCTCAGTGCGGCCGCGGAGCACGGCGATGTCCTCGACGAGTTCGTCTGCTTTTTCGGTGTCCACACCGGCGTCTTTGTAGGAGAGGTTCTGTTTTTTCATGGGATCAGGGGCGGGGGGAGGGCCGCTGGGGAAGAGGGAGGGGAAGTTGCTGTTGGGATTTGGCGGAGTCGTTGCGTTCGAGTTCGATGGCCCGGAGGTAGTCGGGGGTGACGTCCCCGGTGATGTAGGCACCATCGAAACAGGAGGCCTCGCAGCTGGAGATCAGGGTGTTGCCGCGTTTGACGGCCTCGGTGAGGGCGGAGAGGTCCTGGTAGATGACGCCGTCGGCGCCGATCTCGCGGGCGATCTGTTTCTCGTTGCGGCCATGGGCGATGAGTTCGTAGGAGGCCGGCATGTCGATGCCGTAGACGTTGGGGTATCGCACGGGGGGGGCGGCAGAGGCGACGTAGACCTTGCGGGCACCGGCCTCGCGGGCCATCTGGACGATCTGCTGGGAGGTGTTGCCGCGCACGATCGAGTCGTCGACGAGCAGGACACTCTTGCCCTCGAACTCGAGGGGGATGGGGCTGAGTTTTTTGCGGATGGAGCTGCGGCGCTCCTTTTGGCCGGGCATGATGAAGGTGCGGCCGATGTAGCGGTTCTTGATGAAGCCCTCGCGGTACTTGATGCCGAGGTGGTAGGAGATGGGGAGGGCGGCGGTGCGGCTGGTGTCGGGGATAGGGATGACGACGTCGAGGGGGATGTCCTTCCACTCGCGGGCGATTTTTTCGGCGAGGGCCTCGCCCATGCGGAGGCGGGCCTTGTAGACGGAGACGCCGTCGATGATGCTGTCGGGGCGGGCGAGGTAGACGAATTCGAAGAGGCAGGGATTGAGGGAGGGGGCCTCGGCGCACTGTTTGGAGAGGAGGTTGCCGGCGAGGTCGAGGATGACGCATTCGCCGGGGGCGACATCGCGGAGGAGGGTGTAGCCGTTGGCCGTGAGGGCGACGCTTTCGCTGGCGACCATGTGGCTGATGAAGCCGCCGGGGTCCTGGCGTCGTCCGAGGACGAGGGGGCGGATGCCTTGGGGGTCCCGGAAGGCGAAGACGCCGTAGCCGAGGATGAAGCCAACGGCGGCGTATGCGCCATGGCAGCGGCGATGGACGGCGGAGACGGCGTCGAAGACGTCGTCGTGGCAGAGGCGGAGTTTGCCGCGGACGGCGAGTTCGTGCGCAAAGATGTTGAGCAGGACCTCCGAGTCGCTGTTGGTGTTGAGGTGGCGGAGGTCGTTGGTGAAGAGCTCCTCGGTGAGCTGCCGGGTGTTGGTGAGATTCCCGTTGTGAGCCAGGACAATGCCGTAGGGGGAATTGACGTAGAAGGGCTGGGCCTCCTGGCAGTTGGCGCTGCCGGCGGTGGGATAGCGGCAGTGGGCGACGCCCATGCTGCCGACGAGGTTGCTCATCTGGGCGGTGTCGAAGACGTCGCGGACGAGGCCGTTGTCCTTTTGGAGGTAGAGGCGGTTGCCGTCGGAGGTGGCGATGCCGGCGGCGTCCTGGCCGCGGTGCTGGATCATCAGCAGGGCATCATAGAGGGTGAGCGCGGCTCGTTCCTCGGGGCGGGTGACGACTCCGGCGATGCCGCACATGGGTCAGGCCTCCCCGCGGGGGTGGAGTTGACGCTCGGTCGGTGCGAAGGTCGGGCGGCTCTGCAAGGGGTGATCCATGGGAGGGGGGCGGCGGAGGGGTTGGGAAAGTGTTTCCTATATCCACCCCCGGGCGGGGATCAAGTATGAACCTAACATGGGTTCGGGGGGCGGGCGGGGGGAGGAGTATGGGGAAAACTACGAAACACGCGGAAGGCGCGAAAGGGGGCGCTGGGGGCGGGAGGCTTGGAATCCAATGAAGGAGGGTGAGGCGTTCTCGTGCCCCTGCTTTTGTTTTTGGTAACGGACGGGAACGCATTCACAGCAGGCGTAGCCACAAACCCATCCGCCAGGAGGTCTCCGGGAGCGGAGAGCGCGACCTGGACATCAGGATAAAAATTCGGGGAGTCTGTCGAAGGGGAGGGCCTGCACGTTCTGGGAAAGGGGGTAGGCGGCGACGCTTCGGCAGACGAGTGCGGCGGGGGGCTGGGCGGGAAGCTCCGCGAGCACCCGATCGATTTTCCCGGCGGAGGAGGGGTGTTCCGACCACTTGGGGTCGGCGCGGTGGAAGAGGAGGTCAGCCTCCTTGCTGCGGTCACGCCAGTAGTAAAGCTGCCAGCCCGGCTGGCGGGAGAGATGTTTTCGCGCCTCCAGAAAGACGGCGGTTTCCCAGAGGGCGCTGGTCAGGGGGGAGGCCGCCAGATCGTCCGCGCCGCTCATTCCCATGAGAAAGGCGCAGAGTCCGGTGTCGAGCAGGTGCAGTTTGGGCGATTTCACCAGGGTTTTGGTGGTGTTGGATAACCAGGGTTCCAGAAGGGCGATGATGCCGGAGCGCTCCAGGACCGAGAGCCATTCCCCCGCCGTGGAGGGGCTGATGCCCACATCCCGGGCCAGTTTCGCCTTGGTAAGCACCTGGGAGGTGCGGAGGGCGCAGGCCCTCAGGAAGCGCTCGAAATCGCGGAGGCTGCCCACCTGGAGCTGGGAGCGGAGATCCCGTTCCAAATAGGTGGCCACGTAGGAGGCGTAAAAAGACGAGGTGTCGATGCGTGGATTTCCGTGCAGTTCCGGATAGCCTCCCCGCAGCAGGAAGGCCTCGGCCGGGAGTTCCCGGCCTGCCTGCCGCAGTTCCGCGCGGGACAGGCCCTCCAGACTTAAAATGGCCGCGCGGCCTGCGAGGGATTCCGACACCCCGGACATGAGGGTGAAGGGTTGCGACCCGGTCAGGATGAAGCGTCCCGTGCCGTCCCTCTCCGCATCCACGCGGGTTTTGAGATGGCGAAGCAGCGCGGGGGCGTATTGCACCTCGTCCACGATCAGCGGGGCCGGATGCCGGGAGAGGAAAAGCGAGGGTTGCGATTCCGCCTGCTCCGCCTCGCTGGGCAGGTCCATGCTGACGTAGTGATGGTTTGGAAACAGATGGCGGACCAGCGTGGTCTTGCCGGTCTGCCGCGCACCCGTCAGCACCACCACGGGCCGTGTCTCCACCGCCTCGCGCAGGCGTGTTTCAAGAAATCGGGGGATGTACATCATGCAACTTGCAGGATGTAATCGAATATTTTGCAAGATTTGAGGTTTGGCTATTGGGTGTGGAGAACAAAATGAAGCCACCGCGCGGCGGCTTCGGCTGTTGCGTGGAAGGATCTTCGCGGCTCCTCTTTCGCATACACACTTTTTTGGATCATCTTCCTCAAAACCTGGCGGGGAAAGAAGCCGATCTACTACCTCGACGAGAACGAGCAAATTGAGGACATGCGCATCCCCCGTGATGACGTCTTTTCCCGGGAAAGCCGCGCCCGTGTTGTGCCAACCGCCCAGCGGGTATCCGCCGAAAAATTGAAACGCAAGCGGAAGCTGGCGAAAGCAAGCCGGAGTCAGAGCCGGAAGCGGAAGTGAAGGTTGTCTGGATGTTCTGCCAAACAAAAAGTTGCATAATTTGCAACTTTTTGTTTAGATTTAATCATGCAGCCGTCCCAACGTCTCCTCAGATCCCTACGGGCCATTGCGGATGAACAGCGTTATCTGTTCACGCTGTCGGATCTTGCGTCGCTGCTTCCGGGAATGAGCGATTCAGCGTTCAAATCGCTGCTGAGTCGGCTGGTCAGCCGGGAGGAACTGCTGCGGGTGTGCCGGGGGCTGTACCGCCCGGTCTGGATCGATATTGCCCATGGCTGGATTCTGCATCACGCGGCCGCCCGGTTGCGGGCGGGGATCTTCACGTATTTGAGTCTGGAGTCGGTGTTGTCGGAGACCGGCAGGATTTCGCAGATGCCGATGCAGTCCATCACGTTGATGACCCGCGGACGCGGGGGGGACATCGATTGTGGACCCTTGGGGCACATCGCCTTCACCCACACGACCCAGACCCCGGAACAGGTCATGGCCCACCTGCAGTATGACCCGGAGCGCCGGCTGTGGATCGCCGACGAGGATCAGGCGCTGCGTGATTTGCGCCGGACGGGTCGAAACCTCGATCTACTACAGGAGCCTGCCCATGAATCTCTTTGATCAACTCACAACGGAAGCGCTGAAAAACACCCCGGAGCTCGGGCTGTTGCGTCCCGTGGTGGAGAAAGAGCTGTTGCACCACGATATTCTGCGGGAGCTGGCCGACTTTGGCGTTCTGTCCGCGCTGGTGTTCATGGGCGGCACCTGCCTGCGGGCCTGTTATGGTTCTGTCCGACTGAGCGGGGATCTCGATTTCTACGGCGGCACGGATTTCCAGCCCGGAGACCTGAGGGGTTTTCCCGAACACTTGCAAACGGTACTGATGGAGAAATATGGACTCCCGGTTGAGGTCCGGATCCCCAAGTCCACGACCGAGGGCAAGGTCGACACCTGGAAAGTTCCCATTGTCACCCGGCCCGAGCGACCCGACCTGCCCGCCCAGCGCATTCATTTGGACATCTGCGCCCTGCCCGCGCTCGATCCACGGCCCCTGGTGCTGCGGAATCCCTACGGCGTGGAGTTGGGAACCAGCGGACTCATCCTGCAGGCCGCCAGCCGCGAGGAGATACTCGCCGACAAGTTCGTGGCGCTGGCCTTGCGCCGGGGACGGATCAAATACCGGGATTTGTGGGATATACACTGGCTCACCCAGGCCACCGTGACCCTGCGGCCCGAATGGGTGATGAAAAAAGCGGAGCTGCATGGGGTCTCACCCCCGGATTTCCGGGCCAACCTGAGTGACCGCCTGCATGCGCTGGCCGGGGAGGCGGAGCATGCAAGAGGCCTGCTGAGCGAACTTCGACGCTTCCTGCCCGCCGCACAGATACGGAACCGTATCGATCAACCGACGTTCTGGACCTATCTTCTTCAGTTGTTGCGGGAGCAGGCGGAGCCGTTGCTGGTTATGGTTCCTTGACTGGCAATTTAGTCTATATTTTGTTCATTAAAGTAAAAATAATGAGATTGTTGTCTGGAGAAACTTTAATTAAATTACAAAATAATCATAATAATGAATATAATGCGATTTGTTTGTTGAGTGGGGTGATAAAACACGTATCATATTCGCTATGATGAATACAATAATCGCACAAACCATACGAGAGCGGCGGAAGGAGCTGCGGATGGATCAGGTATCGCTTGCGAGGATGGCCGGGGTGTCGGTGCATGCGTTGAGTGATCTGGAGACAGGGAAAGGGAACCCGACGTTGGCAACGGTGCTTAAGGTATTGGAGGTGTTGGGAATGACGCTCACGACCAGCTTGAGAAATCCGGGGGTGGATCATGCGTAGGGGAATGGTTCGTGTGCGAGGGAGGAAGGCGGGTCTTTTGGAGGAAAACGAGTCGGGGTATCGTTTTCAATACGTTGCGGAGTATCTCGCGGATGCGCAGGCTCCTTCGGTGAGTCTCACCCTGCCCAGACGAGCGGAGGGGTATGAGAGCAAGTACTTGTTCCCCTTTTTTGTAGGTCTGCTGGCGGAGGGCAATCTCAAGGCGGAACAATGCCGTCGCCTGAAGCTGGACGAGGCGGATGATTTTGGGCGTCTGCTGCTGACGGCCGGGGTGGACACGATCGGAGCTGTAACGGTCCATCCGGAGGAATCCTAATGGCGGTTTGCCGCGCCACGCTGAAGTCGATAGACCACGAGGGCTTTTGCCCGGCGGGGCGGCGGGCGTTGTCGGGAGGACAGGGAAAGGTTCCGCATCGTCTCCCGTTCACCCGAGCGGAGGTGATGCAGGTGCGGGGAGAAAAGGTCAGGGAGCTTTCGATCTCCGGGGTTCAGGACAAGATTTCGTTGAGACTGGAGCGTGGGCGTTTCCAAGCGGTCACACATGGCGGTGATTTTCTGCTCAAGCCGATCCCCTCGGGGATTTCGTTGAGACGGGTGGAGGCGGTTCCGGCCAACGAGCATGTGACCATGCGGCTCGCCGGACAAGTCTTCGGCATCCCGGTCCCGGCCTGTGCATTGGTGGAGCTTGCGGACGGGGAACCTGCTTACCTTGTAAGACGATTTGACCGGGATGCCGACGGGAGGAAACGCCTGCAAGAGGATTTTTGTCAGCTCTCCAATCGAAGTCAAAAGACGCATGGGCGGAACTACAAGTACGACAGCAGTCAGGAGGAGACGGGTAAGATTTTGCGGGAATTTTGTCCGGCGTATGTCGCACAGAGGGAGGATCTGTTCCGCCGTCACGTTTTCAATTACGTCTTCTCCAACGGGGACGCGCATTTCAAAAACTTTTCCTTGCAGGAGAGTCCGTTCGGGGATCACCTCCTGAGTCCGGCCTACGATCTGCTCTGCACAGGGCTTCACCTACCCGACGAGTCACGTTGCGCCCTGGATATGTTCGAGGACACGGAAACGGGATTTTTTCAGCAGAACGGATTTTACGGACGGCCGGATTTTCTGTTGCTGGCGGAACGTTTCGGCATTGCCCCCGAGGTGGCTGGGGAGATTGTGGACGCGTTTCATCAGCAGCGATCCGCTGTGGAGGCGCTGGTCCGGCGCTCGTTTCTGCCTCAGGATCTCCAGCAGGAATATCTCGACCGCATGGAGGACCGGTTGTTGGCGCTGCGGTAAGGGAAGGGGCGTCCAATGAGACCGGTTGCAAACGATAGGATTGGAGACCGCTTGCAAAGTGGCGGGTTGTGGGTAGGGTTGCGGGCATGATTCGCAGCCTTACCCGTTCCTGGATGATCGGCGACCATGATCTTCGCCGCGACCTTCGCCTGCTTTGCTGGATGCTCCGGCATGAGTTGCTGCGGGATGGGCATGACTCGGTGTGGCGGGAGGTGACGCGTCTGCGGGAGTTGGCGCAGCGGCACGAGGCGGGGGATGCTTCGGCGGACGCGGAGATGCGGGCGATGTTCGGGGCGGCGTCGGTCGAGGATTTGAATTTGTTGTTGCGGGTGTTGGGGCTGTTTTTTGATTTGGCGAACATTTCGGAGGATTTGCAGCGGGAGCGTGTGGTGCGCCAGAGGCGGGCGCAGGGGCGGCTGGCGGACGGGCTTTCGGCGCGGCTGGCGCGCATGAAGCCGGCGCAGCGTCCTTTGCTGGATTCGTTGCAGGCGGAGTTTGTGCTGACGGCGCATCCGACGGAGGCGAAGCGCCAGACGGTGCGGCGCGTGCTGGACCGGATGCGTCGCACGTTGCGGCGTTTGACGGAGACGCCGCGTGGGCGTCGGGGCGGAATGATCCGTTCGCTGCGCGAGGACATCCGCGCGCTGGTGCGGACGGATCCTTTGCATCCGCACCGGCCGGAGGTGTTGGAGGAGTTGGACCGGGCACTGTATGTGACGGATGCGTTGTGGAAGGCGGCACCCTCGCTGGTGGCGGCGATCGACAAGGCACGCCGTGCGCCGACGAGTCCGCTGAAGTTTGGGTGTTGGATCGGGGGGGACCGGGATGGGCATCCGCATGTGACGCATGGGATCACGCGGGAGTCGCTGCTGCGTTTGCGGCAACGGGCGCTGGCGTTCCATCTGCGGGAGTGCGAGGCACTCACGGAGGAGTTGACGATGCTGTGCCGCTCGGAGGCGGCGCGGAAGAAGCTGGAGCCGGTGATCGCGGCGGCGCCGGGCTCGTTGGACCGATTGCACCCGCGGGAGCATTTCCGTCGGGCGATCGAATCGATCCGACAGCGGTTGTTGTTGGCGAGGGAGCCGGGCGAGGGGTATGCGGGGGGGGCGGCGCTGGAGAAGGATTTGGCGGCGCTGGCGGCGGCCTTGCGGCTGGATGGGCTAAAGGGGCGGGCGTTGTCGCGGGTGGAGCAGTGGCGTCGTCGGGCGCGGGTGTTCGGGTTGCAGTTGATGCGTCTGGACCTGCGTGAGAATTCGAAGGGCTACCGCACGCTGATGCGCGAGCTGCTGCCTTTGCTGGGCGAGGATCCGGGGCGGGTGGACCGGGATGATTTCGAGGGGTTGTGGGAGCGGGAGTTTGTCTTGCCGGACGCGGCGGCGCTGGAGAAGGGCTTGTGTGAGCGATCGTTGGATTTGCTGACGGTGACGCGGCTGTTGCAGGACTGGGCGGAACGGGTATCGCCGGAGGGGGTGGGGGTGAATGTGATCAGCATGACGCACTGCGTGGGGGACGCGCTGTGGGTCTTGTGGATGCAGCAGCTGGTGGCGCGCGCGCGCGGCGGGAGCTTTTTGATTCCGATATCACCGTTGTTCGAGACGATCGACGACTTGCAACGTGCGGCGGCGATGTTGCGGGAGTTGTTCCGTCATCCGGCGTGGCGAGAGGCGCTGCGGGGTTGGGGGGGCCGTCAGGTGGTGATGGTGGGGTATTCGGACAGCGCGAAGGACGGGGGGTATCTGGCGGCGTGCTGGGCGTTGTACGAGGGGCAGGAGGAGATGCTGGGGGTGGCGGCGGAGGAGGGGGTGGCGCTGACGTGTTTCCATGGACGTGGGGGCGCGCTGGGTCGCGGGGGCGGTCCGGCGGCGCGGGCGATCGAGGCGCTGCCTCCTTCGGAGGGCGACGCGCATATCCGCATGACGGAGCAGGGCGAGGTGATCGCGGACCGTTTCGCGGATCCCGATCTGGCGCACCGTCACATGGAACAAATTCTGGGGGGCTTGGTGCAGCACAGTATGGAGGCGCCGCCGCCGCCGCCGGAATGGCGGGAGTGCATGGGGGATTTTGCGGGGCATGGCCGTGAGGCGTATTTGGCGTTGTTCCGGGATCCGTCGTTTCCGCAGTATTTCCGGGAGGCGACGCCGATTGAGTGCATCGAGGCGCTGCCAATCGGTTCGCGCCCGAGTCGGCGGCATGGGGCGGCGTCGATCGAGGATCTGCGCGCGATTCCCTACACGTTTTCGTGGACGCAGAGCCGGCAGTTGATCAATGCGTTTTTTGGGCTGGGATCGGCGTGGGAGAAGCTGAGCCGTCGTCAGCGGCAGGTGTGTCTGACGATGTACCGGGAGTGGCCTTTTTTCCGTTCGATGATCGACAACGCGGAGCTGGCGCTGACGAAGTGCGATCCGGAGATCGCGCGGCAGTACGCGGGGCTGGTGAACAACCGGGAGGAAGGGCAGCGTCTGGGCGGAGCGATTGTGGCGGAGATGGAGCGCACGCGCGGGGCGATTCTGGCGATGACGGAGAGGCCGTCGCTGATGTCGGAGTCGGCCTGGCTGCGTCGCAGCGTGGAAATCCGCAAGCCGTTTATTGATGTGCTGAACCACATCCAGATCGAGCTGTTGCGGCGGAAACGTGCGTTGGGCGAGGATGCGGATGATACGCTGCAGCAGAGCCTGCGTCTTTCGGTGCAGGGCATTGCGGCGGGGCTGCGGACGACCGGCTGATCTCTTTGTCGGGGATCCTTCCCCAAGAGAGGGATTTGGGTGGAATCTTCCCCGTGAAGTCCCTAGACTGGGGTCATGCGAAAGCGAACCGTGTTGGATTTGCTGTTATTGGCCCTGGTATCGTTGGCAGGGGGGGCTCTGTTCCGTTTCCGTTTCGCGGGGCGGGGCGAGCCTGTGTCGCCTGAGCCGTCTCCTCCCCTCCGCGCACAGGAATTCCTGAGGACCCTGGAAAGGTCTGAGCCTGTGCTTTCCCCTCCCTTGGCATCTCCCCCTCCGCTTGTGCCCCCCCCGCCGCCGCCCCTTGCCCCCTCTCTGGCGCTGCTCGTGGTGGAGGTCGATGGCGGCCCGGGTGGCCTCCGGGAGGAGGTTTCCTTGGTGGAGAGCGGGGGGGCGTTCCGGGTGCCGGTCCGTGACGGCAGGCTTGTGTTGCAGGTGAGGCCGGGGGAGCTCGACCTGCATGTGGAGGACGCACGGGGGCGGCGTAGCCCCAGCCAGAGGGTTCAGCTCGCCCCGGAGCATCTGGCCACCCTGCGCTTCGCGCTCTCCCCCGCGCGTGATCCCGGTTTTCGCCTGCGGATGGTGGACTCTTTTGCCGAGGTTGTGTCGGTCCTTTCCGGTGGAAGCGCGGAGGCGGCGGGACTCCGTCCCGGCGATGTGGTCACTCACATGGCCGGACGCCCGCTTTCAGGCTTGGGGGAGGAGGATGTTCAGTCGATTCTCTTCGGCGGAGAGGGGGAGACTCTTTCCCTGCGCGTGGTGATTTCCAATGAGGGTGGTGAGCTCGAGGTTCATGATCTTCAGTTGGACTTCCGATGAATCATATTGGACTTGACGGATGGTCTCCGATGGGACACTCCATTTTGAATGGGTAATCGGATTTTAGGTCAGCGAGCCTCTGGGCTTTTGCTTCTTATCCTCCTCGGTCTTGTGGTGGGGTGTTGGGATCGAGGGAGCAGCCTTTTCCCGGTCGCTCCGGTCCCCCGCACCCTGGAGGGGGGGGGCGACGCCGCGCGCAACGCGATGCCGCCCGCCGAAGGAGCCGCCTGCGCGGCCTGCCACGCCGGCATTGTCGAGGAGTGGTCCCGCTCTCAGCATGCGCGCGCGAACCGGATGCTCCGGGACGCGGAGATCCAGGCGGGCCGGTTGTCGCACGAGGGGGTGACAACGGAGGTGGACGCTGCGGGAGGGGTTCGGCAAACGGGTGGATACAGATTCGAAGGGAAGGCGGTGGCGGTGATCGGGGTGGAGCCGCTGTTGCAGGTGCTGGTGCCCACGGAGCGGGGGCAGTGGCAGGCGTTGGATCCCGCGTACGATCCCGGGTCCGGGGAGTGGTTTCCGGTTTTCCAGGACCAGCGCGGGCCGAAGGACTGGGGGCATTGGTCGAACCGTGGGATGACGTGGAACGGGCAATGTGCCTGGTGCCACATGACCCGTTTCGAGAAGCGTTATGACGCGCGGACGGACAGTTACAACAGCACCTGGCAGGCGATGGGGATTTCGTGCGCGCAATGCCACGATGACCTCTCGGCACATGCCTCCGACCCTGCGGCCCATCCTGCCCGCCGCCTGGAACGTCCCATCGCCATGGACAATTGCATGACCTGCCATGCCCGCCGTGAATTCCTCACCCCCGAGTCCTTCCGTCCTGGCGAATCGTTTCTGGACCATTTTCGTTTGGAACTGTTCGACCGTCCCGGTGTCTTCCATGCTGACGGCCAGATTCAGGACGAAGACTTCGAGGCGGCCTCCTTTTTGTCCAGCAAGTTGCACCGGGCGGGCGTGACCTGCTTGGATTGCCATAACCCCCACAGCGGTGCCCTCCGGCTCCCTGTCTCCAACAACGCCCTCTGCATGAGTTGCCACACCGCCCCCGGACGCCTCGGCGCCCCGCCGATCTCGCCGGTGGAACACAGCCACCACGGTCCCGAAAGCAGCGGAAACCTTTGCGTGGAATGCCACATGACCCACACGGTGTACATGGGAAGGGATCGGCGGAGGGATCATGGGTTCACGGTTCCGGATCCTGTGTTGTCGGGCGAGATCGGGTCGCCGGACGCCTGTACGAAGTGCCACCAGGACCGCGGGGCGGATTGGGCCATTGAGCATGCGGAGCGTTGGTACGGACCCGCGCTGGCCGCCCGCCGCACCCGAGCGCGGGCCCGTGCGGTTGTCGGGGCCCGGGAGGGGCGGATTGAGGATCTTCCGGGCTACCTGGAGCTCGCCAGTGGGGAGGAGATCCCCCTGTGGCGCGCGAGCCTGCTGAGGCTCTTGGCGCCTTATGCCACCGATCCCGCGGTGGAACGCCTCCTCACCGAGTCCTTGACCCACGCCGATCCGCTGGTGCGCGCCGCCGCCGTGCACGCGCTTGGGTTCCATCCTCGCGCCGCCTCGCGGCTGCGCGACATGGCCGATGATGTCTCCCGGCTGGTTCGCCTCGAGGCTGTCCTGGCTCTGCCGTCCCTGGACGGACTACCCACCGGCGTGGAGAAGGAATTCCGGGACTACGCCGCCTTCAACAGCGACCAACCTGCCGGCGCCCTCCGCATGGCCGAATCGGCCCTTCGCGATGGCGATCCCGACCAGGCGATTTTCTGGGGCGAACGCATGGTGGCCTACGATGATTCCTCCGAGCCTCACCATATTTTGGGTGGCATCTATCATGCCGTCGGCCGTCTTCCCGACGCCGAACGCGCCCTTCGGACGGCCCTGGAGCGGGATCCCCGCTCCTCCGGGGCCTGGTACACCCTTGCCCTGCTCCGAGGGGAGACGGGGGACATGCCCGGGGTGCGCGAGGCACTCATGGAGGTGGTCCGCATTGACCCCACGTTCGGAAGGGCCTGGTACAACCTCGGCCTTGCCTGCGAGCAGCTCGGCGAAACTGAACAGGCCCAGCGGGTGCTCGCACACGCCGAACGCCACCTTCCCGGCAGTCCCGACCCGGCCTATGCGCTGGCGACCATCCACGCCCGGCGGGGCGAGAAGGCCGAGGCGCTTGAGGCCCTTCGTCGTGCTCGTGAGCGGGCGCCCGGCCATCTCCCCTCCCAGGCGCTTCTGCGTCAGTTGGAGGCCCCGTGACCGCCGGGTTTAGTGGTCGGCGGTTTCCGATCTGGGGGTCAGGGGAATCCTGAGGTCTTGGACGGGATTGCCCCCCAGCACATGTTCGCGGAGAATTCGGTCCAAAGCCTCGGGGGTGCAGGAGTGGTACCAGACCCCTTCGGGATACACCACCGCGATCGGTCCATGCGCACAGACCCGTAGGCAGTTGACCTTGCTGCGGGCGACACCTCCGCCTTCCGACAGCCCCATTTCCTTCAGGCGCTTTTTCAGGTGGTTCCAGCTGGCCAGGCCCTCCGCATGCGAGCAGCACGCGGGGTCGGTCTGGTCGCAACAGAGGAAGATGTGTCGGCGAACGCGGTCCAGTCCCGCCCCGGCCGCGCGCGTGGCGCAGTCGGAAGCGGGGGGGATTTCAGGAGAGGGTGGGGGCATGGCCGCCCTCTATGCGCCCGCGCTTCCCGGGGCAAGCCGGAAAGACGTGGAGGGCGCGGTGGGTCAGGAGCATCCCATCGAGTTGCCGCAGTTGAAGCATTTGTAGCATGCGCCGTTGCGGACGGTGATGCTGCCGCAGACGTCGCAGGCGGGAGCGTCGTCCATGAAATGCTCGAACTGCTTGTCCACCCGCTGCGTCGCGAGGTCCGCCGTCGCCGGGGCACCGTCCATGCCGCTTTTGGAGGCACTGGGGCGGGCGAGTTCCACGGTGTTCTCCACGAACGTCAGCTGGAGCCATCGGAAGATGTAGTCGACCAGGCTCTTGGCGATGGGGATGTCGGGGTTTTTCGTGAACCCGCTGGGTTCGAAGCGTGCGTGGGCGAATTTCCGGCTGAGGGCCTCGACAGGAACGCCGTACTGAAGGCAGATGGAGACGGCGGTGCCGAAGGCGTCCATCAGTCCGCCGACCGTGCTGCCTTCCTTGGCCATCGTGATGAAGAGTTCGCCGGGGGCCCCGTCGGGGTAGAGGCCGACGGTGAGGTAGCCCTCGTGGCCTGCGACCTCGAACTTGTGGGTGATCGAGGCGCGGGTATCCGGCAGGCGCGCGCGGCGCGGGGCGGCGGGTGGGGGCGCGGCGGTCGTCGCCTCCGTTTTCTGTTCCTTGTTCTTGCCGCTGTTCACCGGCTGGCTGCGCTTGCTGCCGTCCCGGTAGATTGCAACCGCTTTGAGCCCCATTTTCCAGCCCTCCAGGTAGGTGTGCGCGATCTCGTCGATCGTCGCCGTTCTGGGCATGTTGACGGTTTTGCTGATGGCGCCGGAGAGGAAGGGTTGCGCCGCGGCCATCATTTTCAGGTGGGCCATGTACCCCAGGCTGCGCTCGCCGTTGCGGGGCTTGAAGGCGCAGTCGAACACCGGCAGGTGTTCTACGCGGAGGCCGGGGGCCCCTTCGATCGTGTCCTGTGCGTCGATGTGGGCGAGGATGGCCTTGACCTGTTCGGGGGAGTAGCCGAGTAGTTTCAGCGCCATGGGCACGGTCTGGTTGACGATCTTGAGCATGCCCCCTCCGGCGAGCAGCTTGTATTTGACGAGTGCGATGTCCGGTTCGATGCCCGTCGTGTCGCAGTCCATCAGGAACCCGATGGTGCCTGTGGGTGCGAGCACGGTCACCTGCGCGTTCCGGAACCCATGGACTTTGCCCAGGGCGAGTACTTGGTCGCCCAGGTCGGCGGCGGCCGCCCGGAGGCTGTCGTGCGCGCCGGAGGGAATGTCCCGGACGGCCTCGACGTGTTGGCGGACGACCCGGAGCATGCTTTCCCGGTTTTCCGCGTAGGTGTCGAAGGGGCCGCGGATGGCGGCCAGGCGCGCAGATTGGCGGAAGGCCGCCAGGTGCATGACCGCCGTGAGGCTCCCCGCCAGCGCGCGGCCTTCGTCCGAGTCGTAGCTGTGCCCGAGCCCCATGAGCAGCGCCCCCAGGTTCGCGTACCCCAGTCCCAGCGTACGGTACAGGTGGCTGTTGAACGCGATCTTCTCGGTCGGGTAGCTCGCGCGGTCGACAATGATCTCCTGAGCGGTGATAAAAATGTCCACCGCGGCCGTGAAGCGATCGACGTCGAACCCGCCGTCGGGCCGTGCGAACTTCATGAGGTTGAGGGAGGCGAGGTTGCAGGCGGTGTCGTCGAGGAACATGTACTCGGAGCAGGGGTTGCTCGCGTTGATGGGGCCGGAGCCTGCGCAGGTGTGCCAGCGCTGGATGGTGTCTTCGTACTGCACCCCGGGGTCGCCGCAGATCCAGGTGCCCTCTGCGATCGCGCGGAGCAGGTCCCGGGCCTTGTAGGTCGGGCCGGCCTTCGTCGGGTCCGTCACCCAGGTCGTGGTCCATTCCCCGTCCTCGATTGCCGCCTTCATGAAGGCGTCGGTGACCCGCACGCTCAAGTTCTCGTTCTGGAAGGCGACCGAGCCGTAGGCCTCTCCGTTGAAGTCGCCGCTGTAGCCCTGTTCGATCAGGGCCCAGGCCTTCTTTTCCTCGTGGGTCTTCGCACGGATGAATTCGAGGATGTCGGGGTGCTTGTCCTTCAGCGAGTTCATCTTCGCCGCACGGCGGGTCTTGCCGCCGGACTTGACGACGGAGGCGACCGCGTCGTAGACGCGCAGGAAGCTGAGGGGGCCGCTGGGGGTGCCCCCACCGCTCATCGTCTCTTTTGAGCTGCGGATGGTGCTCAGGTCCGTGCCGGTCCCGCTGCCGAACTTGAAGAGCATGGCCTCGCTTTGGGCGAGGGACATGATGCTGTCCATGGTGTCATCGACGGACTGGATGAAGCAGGCCGAGCACTGCGGGTATTCGTACTGGGTCGAGGATCGTTGGATCGCGCCCGCGGCCGGATTCCAGTAGTAGGCGCCCTCGCTGCTGCCGACGCCGACCTGATATTCATGGAAGAGGCCGCAGTTGAACCAGACGGGGGAGTTGAAGGCGCCATGCTGGTTCAGGCAAAGCCACGTCAATTCGTTGTAGAACATCTCCGCATCCGCCTCGCTGGCGAAATACCCGTCGTCCAGCCCCCAGTCGGTCAGCGTGCGGGTGACCCGGTGGATGAGCTGGCGGACGGAGGTTTCGCGTTCCGGGGTGCCGACTTTGCCGTAGAAATACTTGGAGGCGACGACGTTCGTGGCCAGCATCGACCAGGTGGCCGGTACCTCGACGTCCTTCTGCTCGAAGAGCTTGCCTCCCTTGTCGTCGCTGATCCCCGCCGTCCGCTTCTCCCACACCACTTCGTCGAAGGGGCTCTTCCCTTCGGTGCTGAAGACCCGGCGGATTTTCAGGCCTGAGGGATTCTCGCGGGCGGTCTCGGTCGTTTTCATGGCGTTTTCGTTTCCTGTTGGATTGGATTGATTTGGGGGATATCGGAGGAGAGATGTCGCTTAATGGACCACAACCTGTAGTGGTTTAATGGGCTCAAGGTGTTCAAGCTACACAATCTGTGGATGTATGTTCAACCCAAAAAAAGAGGAAAAATCTTGGGGTGACATAAGCAGGGGCTCTGGAAGGGGTTGCGGGCGGGTCCGAAAAATCCTCCGCTCGATTCCCCTCCTGCTTTTGACTTGGTTTCGGGGGGAATCTTGGGCATAGGGGGAGGCATGACGACACCGCGCCGCTCCCATCGCATCCGCAACACCCGGGAAACCCAGATCGATCTGGAGCTTGTGTTGGACGGTTCGGGGGTTTCCTCGATCTCGACGGGGGTGGGGTTCCTGGACCACATGCTGGAGTTGCTGGCGAAACACGCGCTGCTGGATCTGACGGTAAAGGCGGTGGGGGATTTGCATGTGGACGACCACCACACGGTGGAGGACGTGGGAATCGTGCTGGGCGAGGCGCTGAATGAGGCGCTGGGGGACCGCCGCGGGATTCGTCGCTACGGGTGGTGCCTGTTGCCGATGGACGAGGCGATGGCGCGTGTGGCGCTGGATTTGGGGGGGCGTCCATACTTGGTGTACGAAATTGCCCATAGGGCGACCCACATCAAGGATTTCGATTTGCAGTTGCTGGAAGAGTTCTGGCGCGCGTTCTCGACGCAGGCCCGGATGAACCTGCACATCGCCCAGTTGTACGGACGCGACATCCACCACGCGCATGAGGCGGTTTTCAAGGGGGTGGCGAAGGCTCTGGACCATGCGAAACAGCACGACCCGCGGGTACAGGGGCTGCCCAGCAGCAAGAATCTCATCTGAGAGGTCCCATGATCGGCGTCATCGACTACGGAATGGGGAACCTCGGGAGCGTGCTCAACACCTGCCGGGCGCTGGGCATCGAGGCACGCCTGTTGGACAATCCGGACGACATTGGCGGCATGGGGGGGCTGCTGGTCCCGGGGCAGGGGGCGTTCCGGGACTGCATGGCCCATTTGTGGGACCGCGGATGGGTGGAGCCTTTGCGGGACTGGATTCGGGACGACAGGCCCTTTTTTGGAATCTGCATGGGATTGCAGGTGCTGTTTGAGGCGAGCGAGGAGAGTCCGGGAGTGGAGGGGCTGGGTGTGCTTCCGGGGGTGGTGCGGCGTTTTCCGGCGACGGATGGGGTCAAGGTGCCGCAGATGGGCTGGAACCGCGTGCGATGGGGGCGGAACCACCCGTTTTTCCCATCGGCCTTGGACGAGGCGTTCTTCTATTTTGTCCACAGCTACCATGTGCCGATGACGGAGGCGTCTTGGGCGGCGGGGATCACGTCGTATGGGATCGACTATGTGAGCGCGGTGTCGTTCGGGAACTGCCACGCGGTGCAGTTCCATCCCGAAAAGAGCCAAAAGGACGGGCTCGCGTTGATCCGGGCGTTCGCGGACCGGGTCTGAGTGGCCGCGGGCTCAGGAGAGGGCCACGGAGCGTACAGGCAGGGAGCTGGGCCCTTCGATGTTGCGGGCAAGAAGCCAGAGCAGGTCCGACATGCGGTTGAGCCAGCGCAGCACCAGTGGGTTGCGGAGGAAACCGGACTCGGCGAGGGCGACCGCCTCCCGCTCGCAGCGGCGGAAAACCGTGCGGGCGTGGTCGAGGTGCGCCGCGAGGGGATGGCCCCCGGGAATCACAAAGTCCCGCGGCAGCTCCGTGCGCGCCTCCAAGTCGTCGCGCCGCGCGTCCCAGCGGGCGAGAAAGGCTTCGTCGACTCGGTCGCGCAGGCGGGCCGTTTTGTCGGGGTGGGTTGCCATTTCGGCGCCGGCGACGAAGCAGGCGCGTTGGATGTCGAGGAGGAGGTCGTGCAGGGTGGGTTGGCCAGAGGCGAGGGACCGGGCGAGGCCGAGGACACTCACGGCCTCGTCGAGGGTGCCGACGGCGCAGGGCATGAGGTCGGACTTGGAGACGGTCTCTCCGGAATAGAGTTGGGTTTGACCGTTGTCGCCGCGGCGGGTGGTGATGCTGCTCATGGTGGGGGAGGGGATCCTTCTCCGAAGCGGTTGTGGATGCAGTTCAGGATGGAGGCCAGCCCGGGTTCCGCGATGGTGTAGTAGGTTTTGCGGCCTTCCTTCTCCCGGTGGAGGAGACGGCAGTGCTGCATGAGGCGGAGGTGCTCGGAGGCCACGTTCTGGGGCAGGTGGCAGGCCTGGGCCAGTTCGCCCACGGTGTAGCGTCCCTGGAGCATTCGGTCGATCATCCGGAGGCGCGCGGGATGGGAAAGGGTCCGCAGGCATTCCGAGGCGCGCGCCAGTTTCTCATCGCTCAGCTCGGGGGGCGTTTCCATCGGGGTCCACGATAAGGCTGCTGAGCGGAACTGTCGAGAACTTCCGATTTTTTTGCGGGGCCGGGGTTCTGCGCCATCGGCTTGACCAGGCCAGGAGATGGAGCAGGTGCCTCCGCAACCCGGCGTATGCCGGTGGTGGGCTCAAAGCAGGCGGAGGGCGCCCTGGTGGAGGGCCTTCGCGATCTGGCGGACCTCGGCCTCGGTGTTGGAGATTCCAAGGCTGATGCGCACACTGCGTGCCGCGGTCTCGGGGGAGTTGCCCATGGCGAGAAGCACGTGGCTGGGTTTGGGGTGGAGGGAGGCGCAGGCACTGCCGGCGCTGGCGACAATCCCGCCGAGCTGGGGTAGCCAGTTGCCGGAAAGCCCCGGATGGCTGAAAAGACTGGTGCCTGGAATGCGCTCGGCCGCGGCACTTTGAACGATGACCTCGGGGAGGGCGGTGGTGACGAGGGATTCGAGGAGCCGTGTGAGGCGCCCGAGGTGGGCGCGTCTGGCGCCGAGTTCGCGCGCGGCGCGGTCGGCGGCGAGGCCGAAACCGGCGATTCCGGGGACGTTTTCGGTGCCGCTGCGGAGGCCGAATTCCTGGCCTCCTCCGTGGAGGAGGGGGGGGAGGACGAGGCCCCTGCGTTTGTAGAGGGCGCCGACGCCCTTGGGACCGTAGCATTTGTGAGCGGAGAAGCAGGCGAAATCGAGGGGGGCGGCGTGCACGGAGAAGGGGAGTTTGCCCAGCATCTGGGTGAGGTCGCAGAAGACGAGGGCTCCGTGTTCGTGTGCGAGGTGGGTGAGGGTGGGGAGGTCCTGGAGTACGCCGGTTTCGTTGTTGGCGCCCATGATACAGACCAGAGCGGTGGGTTTTCCCCGGAGGGCGTGCGCGAGGGCCTCGGGATCCAGGCGTCCTTGGGAATCGACGGGGAGTTCGAGCCAGTCGGCTCCCGCCTCCCCACAGAAGGCGGCAGGCATGCAGACGGCCGGGTGTTCGATCGCGCTGCTCAGGAGGCGGGGGCGCTCGCGCATCAGCCGGCGCATCACGCCAAGGACGATGGTGTTGGCGGCCTCGGTCGCCCCGCTGGTGAAGAAAACCTCGTCCGGGTGTGCACCAATGGCGCGGGCAACCTGTTCGCGGGCGGTTCCGAGGTGTTCCCTGGCTTTTCCCCCGAAGAGGGAGGCCCGGTTGGAGGGATTGCCAAATTCCTCGCACATGAGCCGACGGGCGAGGTCGGCGACCTCGGGAAGGCAGGGGGTGGTCGCGTTGTGGTCGGCGTAGATCATGGCGGCCCTTCCTCATCATAAAGAGAGGGCTGGGTCAATCGCACAGTGGGGGAATTCCGCGGGAACCCCCGGGCTTTGCCTTGCTTAAGTGTTTGCTTTTCAGTTATATGCAAAAACCGTGGATTCCGGTCTTGAGGTGGGGGCGGGATTGAACTATGTTCCCGGGCCCCTTCCGGATTCCCTGGGGGGGGACGGAATTCTTTTATCCTATGGCCAAACATCTTGTCATCGTGGAGTCGCCGGCGAAGGCGAAGACCATCAACAAATTCCTGGGGCGGGACTACAGCGTCAAGGCCTCGATGGGCCATGTGCGGGACCTTCCGGACAGCAAGCTGGGGGTGGATGTGGAGAAGGACTTCGCGCCGCAGTACGTGAATTCGCGGGACAAGGCCAAGGTGATCAAGGAGTTGAAGGAAGCGGCGAAGAAATGCGAGCATGTGATTCTGGCGCCCGACCCCGACCGGGAAGGGGAGGCGATCGCCTGGCACCTGCGGGAGCTTTTGCGCAAGGAAGTGAAAGATGATGGGGCCTTCAGCCGGGTGACCTACAACCAGATCACGAAGCCGGCAATCCTGAAGGCGTTTTCGGAGCCGGGGGAGCTGAACCTTCGCAAGGTCGACGCGCAGCAGGCGCGGCGGGTGATCGACCGGCTGGTGGGCTACAAAGTGAGTCCCCTGCTGTGGCGGCGGATCCGGGGCGGGTCCAGCGCGGGCCGGGTACAGACGGTGGCTCTGCGGCTGGTGTGTGAGCGGGAGAAGGAAATCCTGCGTTTCGTGCCGGAGACCTACTGGGTGTTCGGGGCCAAGGTGCGCAAACAGGTGCAGCCTCAGGATCCCTTCGAGATCCGGTTGGTCAAGATCGACGGGGACAAGGGAGAGCCGCGGGATGCGGCCCTGGCTGAGGAGTTGCGCCACGATCTCCGGACGTGCGCCGTCACCGTCCGCTCGATCCAGTCGCGCGAGGTTCAGCGCCGTCCTCAGCCCCCGTTCATCACCTCCACCCTCCAGCAGGCCGCTTCCAGCGCCCACGGTTTCCAGCCGAACCGGACCATGTCCCTCGCACAGGGCCTGTACGAAGGAATTGATCTCGGGACGGGAGAAGGGGCGACGGGTTTGATCACCTACATGCGAACCGACTCCTTCCATTTGGCGCCCGAGGCGATCGCGGAGATCCGTAGCTGTGTGGCCGCCACCTATGGTTCGGACCACCTGCCGGAGAAGCCCAACTACTACCGGAGCCGCGGCTCCGCCCAAGAGGCCCACGAATCGATTCGGCCAACCGACATGCGGCGGACCCCCGAGTCGTTGCGCGGGATCCTGGATGCGGACGAGTGGAAGCTCTACGCGCTGATCTGGAAGCGCACGATGGCCAGCCAGATGCTGCCTGCCCGGCTGAACCAGCTGAGCGTGGACCTGGGGACGGACAGCACGCGGCATGATTATCTCTTCCGCGCCACGGCGTCGCAGATCGTGTTTCCGGGCTACATGGCCGCCTGGGGGCGGGGATTGGGCGAGGACGAGGAGGAGGCCGACAGCTTCCTGCCGCCGCTGGTGGAAGGGGAAAAGCTTGAGGTCCTCGAGTGGCGCGACGAGGAGAAGCAGACGCAGCCTCCCAAGCGTTACAGCGAGGCGGCGCTCATCAAGGCCCTGGAGGAGAACGGGGTGGGACGTCCCTCGACCTACGCCTCCATCGTGTCCACCCTCTACCAGCGTGAATACGTGGAGCGGGAGGCCCGCAGCCTCCGTCCCACCCGCCCCGGCATGGAGGTCCACGATTTCCTGCTTCAGCGCCTCCCCCACCTCTTTGAGGTCGATTTCACCGCCCGCATGGAGGAGCGGCTCGATGAGATTGAGGAGGGGGCGCGTGAGTGGACGGACCTGATGCGGGAGTTCAACGGGCGGCTCGACGGCTGGCTGCACGAGGCCAAGGTGGGCAACGTGGACCTAGGGCAAGTGCGGGAACTCATCGGATTGTCGGCCGCGATCCAGACCTGGAACCCGCCGGTGAAGCGGGGGAAACGCACCTATGACGATCAGGTGTTCGTACGCGAGATCGGCGAGGCCCTCGAGAAGGGCGAGACGGTCACCGACCGCCAGGTGGACAACCTACGCAAGATCGTCGCACGGTACCGTCCACAGATTGAGGCCTTGACGGACGAGCGGGCGGAGTCGCTGGGCTTGGTGGAGCTGATTGCGAAGGAGAGTGCCGCGGCGCAGCCGCCGCGTCCCGAGACCCTGCGCAAATTCCAGGTGCTGGAGGGGGTCTCCTACGATCCGCCCCGGCAGGTCGGGAAGAAGACCTATGATGACCGCGCCTTCGTGGGCAGTCTGCGCGAGCAGGTCGAGGGGGGCAAACGCCTCAGCGAGAACCAGGTGACCTACCTCAACAAGATGGTGACCAAGTATGCGGCACAGATTGCCGACTTCGAGGCGATCGCCCCGGAGTTGGGACTGGACACAGCGCCGGAGGAGGACTGCGAGAGCGGGCCGCTGCTCGAGCTTCTGGGGCGGGTACATACGTTCGCCGAACCGACACAGCGTGGCGCCAAGACCTGGGACGACGCGGAGTTCGCGGCCTCCCTCCGCCAGCAGTTCGATTCCCGCAAGTACCTGACCCCCCGCCAGCGCGGCGCCCTCAAATCCCTCGTCGCCCGCTACCACGAACAGATCCCCGAATATATGGAGCGCCGCGAGGCCCTGGGCCTGCGCGATCCCAACGCCCCGAAAAAAACCTTCACCCGCGGGAAAAAGAAGACCAGCCGGAAGAAGTGAGGACCCCGGAGCGCTTTGCAATTGCAATTCCCCGAAAATTCCAGTGTAGGGGAGGCCCCTTTTCCCAACCCCGATTTCCAGGAGCATCAGCATGGCCGGACACAGCAAGTGGGCGAACATCAAGCACAAGAAGGCGGCGGCAGACGCCAAGAAAGGCAAGGCCTTCAGCAAGATCGCGAAGGAGCTGACCGTGGCGGCGCGGCTGGGCGGGGGCGATCCGGAGGCCAACATCAGCCTTCGTCCGATCCTCGCGAAGGCCAAGGCGGTGAACATGCCCTCGGACAACATCGAGCGGGCGATTAAGAAAGGGACGGGGGAGGGGGCCGATGTGAGCAACATCGAGGAGGTCACCTACGAGGGCTACGCGGCCGGAGGGGTTGGTGTGATCGTGAAGACGCTGACAGACAACCGGAACCGTACGGCGGGCGAGGTGCGGCACTGTTTTACGAAGGCGGGGTTCAGTTTGGGACAGACGGGCAGTGTGAGCCGCAGTTTCCAGCGCAAGGGGGTGATCGAGTTCGCGGTGGAGGGGGTGTCGGAGGACGCCCTGATGGAGGCGGCCCTCGAGGCGGGCGCGGAGAATTTCGAGCGGGAAGGGGACCGCTTCATCATCAGTACCGCTCCGAACGACTACAATGCGGTGTCGGAGGCGCTGGTCCAGGCGGGCTTCACCGCCGTGGAGTCGGAACTCACCCTCGTTCCGGACACCTACATGGAGGTGAGCGACCTGGACCAGATCCGGGCCACTCTCGCCTTCGTGGAGGCCCTGGAGGATCTCGACGATGTCCAGGATGTCTACACGAACCTGGACGTGGGCGACGAGGCGGCCTCCCAACTCGAAGATGCCTGATCCCCTCCGCATCCTCGGCGTCGATACCTCCCTGCGGTCGACCGGGGTCGCGGTGCTGCAATCCGACGGAGTCCGCCACCGAGCGCTCAGTTATGGGCGCATCGCGGCGCCGGCTTCTTGGTCCCGTGGCCGTTGCCTGGTGAATCTCCAGGCCCGCCTTGCCGAGTTGTTGCGGGACCAGGTCCCCACCGTGGCGGCGATCGAAGGCATCTTCTACAGCCGAAGCGTCAAAACGGCCTTCATCCTGGGGGAGGCGAGGGGGGTGGTGATCGCCACCTGCGCCGCCGCCGGCCTGTCGGTCTTCGAGTATGCCCCCCGCAGCGTCAAGCAGGGCGTCGTGGGCAGTGGTGCCGCCGACAAGTCCCAGGTGGCGCAGATGATGAAAACGCTGCTCGCCCTGCCTGACCTTCCCCAGAACGATGCCGCCGACGCCTTGGCTCTTGCCTATTGCCATGCCTCCCATCTGCGATCTTCCGTATTTTCCGGAAGAACGGAGCTGTAGGGACTGGCGTGGCAGGGGGGCTCCGACACGGGGCTGTCGGGTGGACGGGCGCGACGTTTCCCTCTATTAGGGCTGGTCCGGTACCGCTTCTGCCGCCGCAAGCCCCCCACCCACCGGCGCGCGGAGCGCCCCTCCCCCCCACCTTCAGCATCGGCTCCCTCACGAAAAAGTGAGGGTTTTTGCATTTCACGGTTGCAGTGGTGGGGTGGTGTGTCATAAAGTGGGTTAAAGTGTCAGCCAATGTCATCCGAATTGCATACCCTTGTCCAGAGCATGAGCGGAGCCGGAGCTCCGTTTATGGGGAGGCATGTGCACAACTTGGATCCGAAGAAGCGGCTGACGGTGCCCTCGGTGTGGCGGAACGTGTTGGGGGAGACTGGGAACCTCTATTTGATGCCTGGGATCGAGCGTCCCTGCCTGATGTTGCTGCCGGAAGGGGTGATGGCGAGGCTGGTGGAGCGGCTGCAAGGGCTGCAACTGTCGAACCCGGAGGAGATGGAGCTGATGCTCACGGTGGCGTCCGAGTCGGACCACCTGACCTTCGACGCGCAGGGGCGCATCCGCGTGAAGGACGAGCATCTGGACCTGGCCGGACTGAGCGGCGAGGTGGTGATGGCCGGTGCCTTCAACCGGATCGAGCTGTGGAACCCCGAAAACTGGGCGGCACGAGGAAAGGCGGCCAGTACGCTGGCGACGGCCGCCCGGGCCCTCAAAATGTGAAGAATCTCCGGAATGATTCCCTATGAAAAAGAAAAACCTGTTTGGATGGGCGTCGGTGTTGTTGCGGGACGGACGCCGCGACGGCCTGCGGGTGCCGGAAGGCCCGGTGAGGCTGCCGCTCGAATTGATGTCACGCCAACCCCTCAACAGCGCCTACATGGGCGATCTCCGGGTCTCCGCCCGCGAGGGCGGCGCCAAGCGCGGGAAGTACAGCTGACCATGGACGCCAGCACGCACCAGCCCGTCATGTTGCAGGAAGTGCTGGAGGCGTTGCGCCCACGTCCGGGCGGCTGCTATGTGGATGGAACCCTCGGGGGAGGTGGTCACACTCAGGCTCTGCTCGAGGCGAGCGCCCCCTCCGGGAGGGTGCTGGGGCTCGACAGGGATCCGGACGCGCTGGCCCGCACGCGCGAACGCTTGGCCGATTTTGGCGGGAGGCTGGAGACGGTGCACGCGAATTTCGCGGACATGGGGGAGGTGGCAGAAGCAAGGGGGTTCGGGGCGGTGGACGGCATCCTCCTCGACCTTGGCGTAAGTTCGGACCAGCTGGACCGTCCGGAGCGGGGTTTCAGTTTCCGGGCCGACGGCCCGCTGGACATGCGGATGGATCCCACACGCGGCCTGACGGCCGCAGCATGGATCGCCGCGGTATCCGAGGAGCAGTTGGCCGACGCGATCTGGCGTTATGGGGAGGAGCGGGATTCGCGGCGCATCGCCCGGGCTGTGAAGTCCGCGCAGCGGGAGGGGCGTTTGGCGGGTACGGCGGCGCTGGCGGAGGTGGTGGAACGGGCGGTGGGTGGAAGGCGTGGCGCGCGGATCCATCCGGCGACAAGGACTTTCCAGGGGATCCGCATGGCGGTAAACGAGGAGCTGGGCTCGATTGAGCGGGGACTGAACGCCGCCTTGGAATTGCTGGCCCCGGGCGGTCGCCTGGCGGTGCTCACTTTTCACTCCCTGGAGGACCGCCTGGTGAAACAGGCTTTCCGCCGTCACGAGGGGGTCGAGGCTTCCCTGCCACAGGGAGGCAGTGAATGGCGCGGTGAGCTTCCGCGCGTCGACCGCGTCTGGCGCAAGGCGCGTCCAGCCTGCGAGGCCGAGTGCGCGGCGAATCCCCGCGCGCGTTCCGCGAAATTGCGAGTGATCGAGAAACGAGGAGAACCGACATGAAAAGCCGAGCCCGCACCCCGCATCGATACCAGGCCCGGACCCGCCTAGCGCCCGGGCGCAACCGCAAACACCACGCGGAGCGGCTCAAGCTCCCCGCGGGCACGGCGCTGGGGATCGTGGCGTTGGCGGCCCTGGGGCTGACCTATCTGCTGTTTTGCACGAGTACGGAGGCGGTGGCGCAGCAGATCAAGGCTGAGGAACAGACGTTGGAGGATCTTCGTCGGAAGGTGGCCGCGGAGGAGGTTCGATGGAACGACATGATCGGCCCCCGCAGCCTTCGCAACGCCCTGGCCCGCCACGGGTTGAACATGACCTGGCCCCGGCCGGACCAGACGGTCCATATCCGCGACCTGGCGCTCTGGGAAAGCAATGACGGGCAGCTCAACGTGTATGGACGCCTGGATGCGGCGGCCGGGAGAGCCTCCATGCCATGAGGATCAACGGCGTCTGGATGCGTACCGGCCTGGCCGGCCTTTTCCTGGTCGCCCTTTTCGGCGCGTTGGCGGCGCGTGTGGTGCATTTGCAGCTTGGGGACCACGCGGAACTCCGGGCGACCTACCGGGAGAAAGTGGCCTTCCGCATGGAGTTGCTGGGGGGAAGGGGGAGGATCCTGGACCGGAACGGTCGGGTGCTGGCCCGGGACGAGGGGCGCAAAAATGTGGCGATCGACCCGGTGTTCCTGCGGCAGCACGGTGATCCGGCGGGAACCCAGGCAGCGCTGGCCCGTTTCCTGAACACGACCCCCGCGATGATCGGGACGCAGATGGCCGACACGGGAAGGCGTTTCACCTACTTGGAAAAGCTGGTGGAGGACCGGAGGGCCGAGGAAATGATGGCCTTCCTGCGGGAGAAACAGCTTCACAAGGGGGTGGTGTTGGAGTCGGTCAATACCCGGGCCTATCCCCTGGGCGCCTTGATGAGCCATGTGGTCGGGTTCACGAACAACGATGGGGTCGGCTCCGCGGGGGTGGAACAGCAGATGCAACGGTATTTGCAGGGGCGTGGGGGTCTGCGGCTCGGGGCCAAGGATGCGTTCCGCCGGGAAATGGTCAGCCGCCGTAACGTGCAGATCGACCCAGAGAACGGCGCGGACGTGGTGCTCAGCCTTGACCAGTTCCTGCAGTTCGCCGTGGAGGAGGCGCTCGCCAAGGGCGTACGCGAACATGGGGCCTTGGCGGGATGGGCGGTGGTGATGGATGTCCGAAGCGGTGCGATCCTGGCGATGGCGAGCCAGCCGGACTATAACCCCAACGAATTCAACCACAGCGATCCGGAGAGCCGCCGCAACCGCAACCTGAACATGGTCTATGAGCCGGGGTCGGTGATGAAGCCGATCGTCTTCGCGGCGGCTCTGAACGAGGGATTGCTGGACCCGGACGAGGTGATCGATTGTGAGCAGGGGGTGTGGCTGCACCGCAACCGCCCGATTCGGGACTACCACCCGTACGCGCGGCTGACGGGGGCGGACGTGCTCAAGAAATCGAGCAACATCGGCACGGCGAAGATTGGCCTCCGGATGGGTCCGGAGCTCTTCCATGGGTATCTTTCCCGGTTCGGGTTCGGCGTGAGAACCGGGATCGACCTGCCCGGGGAGGAGGCGGGAATTTTTCACCCGGTGCGGCGATGGGACAGCCTGACGCAGAGCCGTGTCTCGTATGGACATTCCATTTCGGTGACGGCGTTGCAGATGGTGCAGGCGATGAATGTTCTCGCGAACGACGGGCGGCTCGTGCATCCTTGGATTGTGCGGGAAGTGCGTTCGGCTTCGGGGGAGCCGCTATACGTGCGGGAAAACAATCCTACGGGGGAGGAAGTGGTGCGTCCGGAGGTGGCGAAGTTGACCCGGGAATTGCTGGCGGCGGTTGTGCAGCCGGGGGGCACGGGGCGTCGCGCGGCCGTCGCGGGATACGAGGTGGGGGGGAAGACGGGGACGGCGGAGAAGATCGTGAATGGCCAGTACTCCTCCTCGCTCAACGTGGTGAGTTTCGTGGGCATGATCCCGGTGGCCAACCCGGCGTTGACGATCCTCGTGAGTCTGGACGAGCCCCGGGGGGCGGCACGCACGGCGGGGCTGGTGGCGGCACCGGTATGGAGTGAGATCGCGACACAGGCGGTGAGCATCCTGGGCATTCCTCCGGAGGGATGGTGAGATGCCGCTGGAATGTGGGGTGACGCTTTCGCCCGCCGAATGGCGGGAGTTCCTCGGAGTGGCTCCGCCTCCCTCGTGGCCCCGCCGGTTGGTGGGGGTGCATCCGGACTCCCGCCGGATCCGGCCCGGAGACCTGTTCGTCGCGGTCGAGGGGGCGCAGGCGGATGGGGCACACTATGTCGCGGACGCGCTGAGGCGAGGGGCGGTGGGGGTGGTCGCGGCCAGGATGCCGGCACCACTGCCGGGGGTGCCGGTGGCGATCGTGCCGGAGCCGAGGGTGGCCCTCGCCCGGCTGGCGTCCGCCCTGTACGGCCATCCCGCCCGCAGCCTGAAGTTGGTGGGTATCACGGGCACAAATGGGAAGACGACGGTCGCCTTCCATGTGCGGCAGCTGATGGAGGCCTTCGGGGTGTCCTGCGGACTGCTGGGCACGGTGGTGTACGCGTTCGGCTCCCGGGAGATTCCCGCACGGCGCACCACCCCGGGGCCGCCCGAATTGCAGCAGCTCCTTCGTCAGATGCTGGATGCCAATTGTTCTCTCGCCGTGATGGAGGTCTCTTCGCACGCGCTTGACCAGGCTCGCGTGGCGGGCATGGAATTCGACACGGTTGTCTTCACGAATCTGACTCAGGATCACTTGGACTATCACGGCACGATGGAGGCCTATTTCGCGGCAAAGGCACGTCTGTTCGAGGGAGAGGCCCTTCGGCACCGCATTGTGGGGGAGGATGAGTGGTCGGTGCGGTTGGCGCGGCGTTATCCTGTTCTGCGCTGTGGCCTGTCGCGGGACTGCGAGGTGAGGGCGGAGGGGGTCGAGGTGGACCTGGAGGGGATTCGGGCGCGTGTGCGCACGCCGTGGGGGGAAGGAGAGCTGAAGCTGCCGTCCTTTGGGGTCCACAACCTGCGGAATGCCTTGCAGGCGATCGCGGTGTGTGGGGTGCGCGGGTTTCCCCTGGAGGGGCTGTTGCGTGCCTGTGGGTCGCTCGCGGCGGCTCCGGGGCGCCTCGAGGCGATTCCCTCGCGCCGGGGGCGGGTGTTCGTGGATTATGCCCACACGCCGGATGCCGTGGCGAATGTGCTGGGAACCTTGCGTTCGTTGACGAGGGGGCGGCTGCTGGCTCTTGTGGGGTGTGGGGGCGACCGGGACCGCGGGAAACGTCCCGGGATGTGCGCGAGTGCGGCACTGGCGGACTATGTGATCCTGACCAACGACAATCCGCGGAGCGAGGATCCGGGGCAGATTTTCGGGGACATGCTGCCGGGGCTGCCCGCGGGTCACCCGCACGAGATCGTGCCGGACCGCGCGGAGGCGATCCGCCGCGGGGTCCGGATGCTGGAGGAGGGGGACATCCTGGTTATCTGCGGCAAGGGGCACGAGACGGTGCAGGAGGTCGGAGCATTACAGATTCCGTTCGATGACCGGGAGGTGGCTCGTCGCGCGGTGGACGAGCGCGATAGCCAGGGGGGCGGGCATGCCTGAATTCGCACCGGAATCGTTGGCCCTCTGGAGCGGGGGGAGATGGACGCGCCCACCCGCGGGGGGCATCACGCGGGTTTCGCACGATTCGCGCGCTCTGGTGCCCGGCTCCCTCTTCGTGGCGCTGGCCGGGCCGCGTTTCGACGGGCACGATTTCCTGGAGGAGGCCGCGAAGGGGGGCGTTGCGGCGGCTTTATGCGCGCGGGGACGCGCGCATGCGTCGTTGCCCTGTCTGGAGGTAGAGGATCCCCTGGCGGCTCTGCGGCGGATCGCAGCGGGGTATGGGCTGTCGCTGGCCGGGGAAAAGATTGGGGTGACGGGGAGCGCGGGGAAGACGACGGCGAAGGAGCTGTTGGCGGCGATGTTGTCGCGCCGCGGGGCTACCTGCCGGACGGTGGGAAACTGGAACAACGAAATCGGGTTGCCATTGAGCCTGCTGAGGATGGAGGCGGCGGATGCTTTCGGGGTGTTTGAGCTGGGCATGAACCACGCGGGGGAGATCGCGCCGCTGGCGGAGATCCTGCGGCCGCGGCGGGGGTGGGTCACAAGCATTGGGGAGGCGCACCTGGAGAACCTGGGAAGTCTCCAGGCGATTGCACGGGAGAAGGCCTGCCTCTTGGAGGCGCTTCCTCCTGACGGGACGGCCTTGGTGGACCTCGACTCCCCCTGGGCTTCCCTGTTCCGGTCGGTCACCCGAGCGCGGATCGTGACGTGTTCAATGGAGGGGGAGGCGGACTATGAGGGGGTGGTGGCTGGCGGACGGCTGCACCTGCGGGACCGCATAAGGGGGGAGGTTCTGGAGTTGCTTCCGCCGCTGCCGGGGGCGCACATGCTGCGGAACGTGTTGCAGACGGCGGCCATGGCGAGGGAGTGCGGGTTGGAGGGCGGGGAGATTGAGGAGGGGTTGGCGGCTTTCGCGGCCCCGCCGATGCGCTGGGAGCGGAGCGAGCGGGGGGGATGGACGGTGATCAACGATGCGTACAACGCGAATCCGCTGAGCCTGCGTGTGGCACTCCATACGTTGGCGGGCCTTCCAGCGCCGGCGGGGCGTTGGGCGGTGCTGGGGGGGATGTCGGAACTGGGGCCGGGCGAGGAAGCGTTGCACCGTTCTTTCGGCCCGTTGATCGCCTCCCTGCCCTTGGCGGGCCTCATTGTGGTGGGGGAGAAGGCTCGCTGGTACCTTCCGGAGCGGGGTGGCCCCCCGGCGGCCGCTGTGGATTCCCTCCCGGAAGCGGCAGAGCTGCTGCGCGCCCGCGCCGCGCCTGGAGCGGTCATTCTCTTGAAGGCCTCGCGCAGCGAGGGGCTGGAGCGTCTGCTGCCTTTGCTGGACTGAGGCGGAAGGGCCTGGTGAGAAACCTGAGGCCTGCATGTTTCACACAGGGTGAAGAATCTTCCATAGGAAGATGATACCCAATAGGGTGTATGCGAGAGATCAACCGCGGGGATCCTGCCGCGCGGCAGCTCAGCCGCCACTCGGCAGAGGGTAACCTCGCATCACCCCAACACCCCGACTCATCTTTTCGGTTGCGGGCGGAGCCCGTGTTAGGGAAGAAAGCGGAGGAGGTCGCCGGTGGCGCGCTGGAGCTCGATCCACGCTTGTTCGCGGGTGAGTCTGGCCTGAACAGCGCGGGCCTCCGCGGTGGTGAAGTCGCGCTGGGCCTCGTTGAGGCGGAGAAGACTCTGCTGCCCCGCACGGTACGCGGCTTCGACGAGATCGCGGTTTTCGCGGCTGAGGGTGAGGGATTCGCGGGTGAGGGCCTCGGCGCGGACGCTGGCTTGGTAGTCGGAGAGGGCTTGTTCCAGGGAGGACTGGCCTTGGAGGAGGGTCTGGCGCGCGGCGGCTTCCGCTTCCCGGCGGGCCGCATCGGCCTCGCGCACGCGTTCCCGCCGGGCTCCACCGTCCCAGAGTTCCCACGATAGGCGAAGGCCCAGGGTGTTGCCAAAGTCGTCTCCGCCAAAGGCGGGGTCGTCGTCGCGGGTGGCGGCAAGGGTTCCGAACGCGGCGAGGGAGGGCCGGTATGCGGCGCGGGCGGCGTCGGTCGCGGCGCGGGCGGCGTCGACGCGCAGGGCGGCTTCGCGGAGGGAGGGGAGGGTGTCGGAGGCCTGTCGCCATGCGTCGGGGTAGCTGGGGGCTTCGGGGGCGGGTGCGGTGGGGTCGAAGGGGGCGGGGGCGTGCAGAGGTTCATGGGCTTCGAGGCCGAGGAGGGCGGCGAGGGCCGACATGGCGGCGGCGTAGTTGGCCTCGGCGTTGGTGGCGGCGGTTTCGGCGGCGAGTCGGCGGATGTCGAAGTTAAGGCGGTCCGCGCGGGAGGCGACGCCGGCGGCCTCACGGCGTTGGATGTCCTCGAGCTGGCGGTTCTGGAATTCGGCGTCGGCGCGGGCGATGCGGAGGTTTTCCCGTGCGAGCTGGGCGGCGGTGAAGGCTCGGGCGACATTGGAGAGGAGGTCGAGGCGGATGGTATCGAGCGAGGCGCTGGCGGCATCGGCGGAGGCGCGTGCGGTGTCGGAACGGCTGCCCCGTGCGCCGCCGTCCCAGAGGAGGAAGGAGGCGTCAAGGGAGGTGTCGTAGCGTTCGGCGGAGTCGTCCAGTGCGGGGTTGGCGGCGCGGGCGGTGTTGGAGGTTCCGATGCGTCTGCCGGAGGCGTTGGCCTCGAGGCTGGGCTGGTAGGCAGCACGGGTCTGGCGGTAGCGTGCGGTGGCCTGTTCGAGGCGCGCGCGTGCGGCGGCTTCGCCGGGGTTGGCAGCGAGGGCCATGCGCCAGGCCTCCTCGAGGGTGAGGACAGATGGGTCCTGTGCGGGGAGGAGGGGGAAGGCGAGGAGGAGGAGGAGGGCGGGGGGGAGGAAGCGGGACATGTCAGGACTCCAGGTGGATGCGGTGGCGTGCGGGTTCGACGGCAGCGCGGGTGGCGGGCGGCGAACCGGTGAAGACGAGGTGGAAAAAGCAGCGCAGGTCGTTGAGGATAAGGACGAGGCTGGGGAGGAGGAGAAGGGTGAGGAGGGTGGCGAAAGCGACGCCCGCGGCGATGGAGAGGGCCATCGGAATGAGGAACTGCGCCTGAAGGTCGGTCTCGAGGATCAGGGGTGTCAGGCCGCCGACGGTGCTCAGGGTGGTGAGAAAGACTGCGCGGAACCGGCGCGAGCCCGCGTTGTGGAGGGCGTCGAGGACGTTCATTCCGCTCGCGATATTCCGGTTATAGGCTTCGACCAACACGATGGCGTCGTTGACGACGACGCCGGCGAGGGCGACGATGCCGAAGAGGCTCATGAGGGAGAGGTCCAGGCCCTTGAGGAGGTGTCCCCCGATGGCGCCGATGATGCCGAAGGGTACGGTGGCCATGATGAGGATGGGCTGCACGTAGGAGCGGAAGATCGTGGCGATGATGATGTAGATGCCCACGAGGGCGATGGGGAAGCCGATTTGAAGGGAGGTGATGGATTCGGCGGAGTCTTTTTGTTCTCCTTGGAATTCGAAGGTGAGGCCGGGGTATGTGCGGCGGAGGGCCGGGAAGTGGTTTTCGGAGAGGTCGCGGCTGATGAAGTCGGCCGAGGCGAGGTCCTTGTTGACGTTGCAGCCAACCCCGACGGCCCGGAGACCGTCGACCCGGGTAATGTCGGAGAAGCCGGGGGAGGTCTCGAGGTCGGCGATGGCGGTCAGGGGGATTTGTCGGCCATCGCGGGTGCGGATCCGCAGGCGGTCGAGGTCGGCGACGCGCGAGCGTTCGGCACCGGAGAGGCGGACCATAACGCGGAGATCGTCGCGCCCTCTTTGGAGTCGGAGGGCCTCTCCCCCGTAGTAGGCGGTGCTGAGTTGACGGCCCAGGTCCTCGACGGAGACGCCGAGGCTGAAGGCCTCGGGGCGTAGGCGGAAGCGGAGCTCGTTCTTGCCGGGGCGGAAGTCGGTCTGGATCTGGGTGGCGCCGGGGTAGGCGTCCAGGATCCCCTTGAGGTCGTCGGCCGCGGCGGTGAGCCGGGCCATCTCGGTGCCGCGGATGCGGATGTCGACAGGTTTGCCGGGGGGACCGGCGTTGAGGCCCTCGACGGTGAGGGCGTCGGCACCGGGCAGTTGGCCGATGAGGCTCTCCCACTCCGCGAGGATGCGATCGGACTGCCATTCACGGTCGGTGCTTTCCACCAGGACGACTTGGACGGAACCGACGTTGGAGCCGGTGGCGGGGGTGGCCTGGTTGAAGGAGAGGGATTGGCCTGCCAGGCGGAGGGAGGTGAGGACGAGGGGGCGGCCACTGCGGGTCGTCACCCGCTGGTTGAGGGCGGCGACGGAGGCGTCGATCTGGTCGAGGGCGCGTTCGGTGACCTCCACGGGGGTGCCGGCGGGGAATTCGACGGTCGCGGTGAGCAGGAAGCTGTCGAACTCGGGGAACATGCGGAAGCCGATGCGGCCGCCGGCGACGCCGCCGAGGGTGAGGATGAGCAGGGCGATGGCGGCGGAGAGGGCGACATAGCGGTTGCGCAGGGCGAGGGTGAGGAAGTTCTGGTAGGGGCCGGCCGCGATGCGTTCGAGTCGGTCGCCCGTGTGGCGATGGAGGGTGGCGAAAAGACGGTGGAGGGGGCCCCGGGCACGGTCGGGGCGGGAGGGGACGGATTCGCCGAGGTGGGCGGGAAGCATAAAAAGGCATTCGAACAGGGAGACGGAAAGGCAAGCGATGACGACCACGGGGAGGATGCCGATGAATTTGCCCATGATGCCGCCGACGAACAGGAGGGGGAGGAAGGCGACGATGGTGGTGGTGACGGAGCCGAGGACGGGCATGGCGACTTCGGAGACACCCTCGACGGCCGCGCGGAAGGGGTTGGCGCCCGGTTTGGACTGGTGGTGGTAGATGGCCTCGCCAACCACGATGGCATCGTCGACGATGATCCCGAGGACCATGATGAGGCCGAAAAGGGAGATCATGTTGAGGGAGCCGCCGATGGCCCAGAGGATGACCAGGGCGCCGGCGATGGAGATGGGCATGCCCATTCCCGCCCAGAAGCTCATGCGGAGGTCGAGGAAGAACCAGAGAAGGACGAAGACCAGAGCGAGGCCGATGATCCCGTTGCGGACGAGGAGATCGATGCGCGCGCGAAGCATGTCCGTCGTGTCGAGGATCACTCCGAGACGGAGCCCCTCGGGAAGATTTTGGTTGCGGGCCTCAATGAAGCCGCGGGTGGCGTCGGAGATGTCGATGGCGTCTTGTTGGGAGGTTTTGTTGACGTAGAGGAACAGGGCGGGGGCTCCGTTGACGCGTGCGCGGAGGGGGTCCTCGGTGAAAGCGTCGACGATGGTGGCCACCTCGCCGAGGCGGAGGACGCGGCCGTCGGCGCGCGTGAGGAGGGGAATGCCGGCGATTTCGTCAGCGCGGTATTTGCGGCCGAGGACGCGGAGGCGGATCTCCTCGGATTCGCCGCGGAGGATGCCGCCGGGGACATTGAGGTTGTGGGCGCGCACGGCGTCCATGACCTGTTGGAGGGAGAGGCCCTGCCCGCGGAGGGTGGCTTCGGCCAGCTCGATGGAGATTTCGTAGTCGCGGGCCCCGAAGATGTCGACGCTGGTGATCTCGGGGAGGTCGAGCAGGTCGAGCTTGAGTCGTTCGGCCCATTCCTTCATCCGGTGTTCGGGCATGTTGCCGGAAAGGGAGACGATGACGACGGGGTCCGTGAGCAGGAGTTCGGTGATGACGGGGTTCTCGGCGTCGGGGGGGAAGGTGCTGATGCCGTCGACCTTGGATCGGACGCGGTCGAGGACCGTCCGCGTGGAGGCGGATTCCTCGACGGTGATCATGGCCGTACCCATGTTTTCGCGGGCCCGGGTGGTGATCTCTTTGATGCCGTCCTCTCCCTGCAAGGCGTCCTCGATTTTGCGCAGGATGCCCTCTTCGACCTCCTCGGGATCGGCCCCTGGATACGGGACCGAGATCACCACGCGGTCGAGGGACATTTCCGGGAACATCTCGCGGCGCATGAGGACCATAGCGAGGGCACCCACCAGAAACATGAGAAAAATGGTGATGTTGGCGAAGACGACATTGGAGGCGAAGGCGGAGAGGAGCTTGCGCATGGGTCACTCGGCTTCGATGAGTTTGACGCCTTCGAGGGGGGCGATGACGCGGGTGAGTACGACGCGCGCGCCCTCGGGGATGCCGGAGACGTAGACGGATTCGCCCTCGGAGCGGCGGGGCGTGACGGCGAGGGTGCGGAGGCGTCCTTCGACCGAGAGAAAGACGTTGCCGTCGAAGGTGACGGCGCTGCGGGGGAGCGCGATAACGTTTTCGAGGCGGTTGCCGGGGAGGAGGATTCGGCAGAACATGCCATCGGCCAGGGGGAGGGGGCCTTCGCCGCGGAGGGCGTCGCCCTCGATGCGCACGGCGAGGGTGGCGGTGCGGGTGGTGGCGTCGAGGGAGATCACGCGGTGGAGGCGTCCCTGCCAGGCCAGGGTGGCGCCGCCGTCGGACCATTCGATGGAGACGGGAAGGGGGGGCAAGGGGGCGAAGCCGGGGAGGCCGCGGGCGTCCTCGAAGGGGATCCACTGCCGGAGGTCGGAGGCGGTGATGGCGGCCTGGATCTCGAGTGCGGAGTCGTCAGCGAGGCCGAGGAGGGGGCGGCCGGGTTGGGCGAGGGCACCGACTTCGGCGGTGGTGTGGGTGAGGCGTCCGGCGAAGGGGGCGTGGAGGCGGGTGCGTGCGAGTTGGAGGCGTGCACGTTCGAGGCGGGCCTCCGAGGCTCGGAACTCGTTTCGCAGTTCGTTCCGCCTTTCGGAGAGGAGGGCGAGGGACTGGCGGAGCAGGAGGAGGTTGTTGAGGGCGAGGTTGTAGGCCTGTTCGGCGCCCTCCACGGCCGTGGAGGTCCCGATTTTCTCTTCGCGGTGAAGGGCGTCGACCCGCTCGAACTCGGCCCGTGCGAGGTCGCGGGTGCGCTCGAGCAGGGCGGTGCGTTCGAGGTCGGAGCGCTCCTGAATGTCGAGCTGGGCGAGTGCGGACTGGACGCGCGCCGTAGCGGCCTCCGCTTCGTCGACTGCCGCTTGAAAGTCGGTTTCTTCCAGTACGACGAGCAGTTCGCCGGCTTCGACGCGGTCGCCGGGCTTGAGGACCCGGGGCATGGCGACGATGCGTGCGGCGACTTCGGGGGCGAGGTCGACTTCGCGGAGGGGGCGGGCGATGCCGAAGGACTCGAGTTGGACGGTGAGGTTGGTGGAGACGGCGGTCTGGAGGCGGACGGCGAGTTCAGGTTCGCGGGGGGGCTCAACGCGCGCCTTGGGGCGGGTGTGGACCAGAAGGATGGCGATGAGGATGGAGGCGAGGAGGATGGAGAGGGAGAGGATCCAACGGAGACGGCGAACCTTGGCTGCGGAAGGAGGGGTCATGGGGTTTGCTCCTGGAGGAGGGCGTCGATTTTTTGCATGACTTTGTGCCAGAGGCGGATGTTCTCGTCTCCCACCTGCCGCGCGATCGCGTCGAAGGCGGCGTGGAATCGTTCCTGCAGTTGGTCCATGTCCGGGCGGGCGCGGGGGTGGATGCGGAGGATGACGCGGCGTCGGTCGGCCGGATCTGTTTCACGCAGCAGGACTTCCTTCTCGACCAGCTTGTCCACCATGACGCTGGCGGAGGGGGCGGAGACGCCGAGGCGTCCGGCGAGGTCGTTGAGGCTCAGCGGCTCATGCATGCTCACCATCATCGCCGCGTTGAGCTGCATGCCTGTCAGATCCGAGCAGGGACACGAGGGAGGCAGCCCTCCTTTCATCACGGTCTCATCCATGTAGAAACGGAGCTTTTTGCCTGTCTCGAAGATGAAATTGAGGTTTTTCTCACGTTCCGCGGCATTCATCGGTTTATTGTTTAATAAGACTAAATAATAGTCAATCAAAAAAATTCGGGTTTGCAGTGGGAAGGAACCGGTATGGGGAGAGGAAACCTTGCGGGAGACGGTTGTCAGGGGAGGGGATTTGGGATAGGGAAGGGGCATGATAACGGATGGACAATACGAGTGGATACGCCGCTGGATTACAAACCGGATGAGGCGGCGGCATCCGGAGTGGAGCCCGAGGCGGTGGTCGAACGGGGAGTTGAGGCGATTGTGTCCCTTGTTTGGGGGCAAGGTGGTAAACGTGTCGGGATTCCGGGACGAGGACAAGGAGGGGGGCTTCTATCGGTCGTATTTTCCGGGAGCGGAGAGTTACGATATCACGAACTATGCGGGATCGGGGGAGGTGGGGGACGGTGCGGCGGGGTCGTTGTATCTGGACTTACAGGCGGAGGGGGCGGTGGAGTGGGCGGGCCGTTTTGATGTGGCGTTCAGCCACACGGTGTTCGAGCACATTGAGCGGGTACCGCGGGCCTTCGCGACCTACGCGGCGCTTTCGAGGGACGTGCTGATCACGGTTGTGCCGTTCCTGCAGGACGAGCACTACGCGCCGGGGATCTACGGGGATTACTGGCGTTATACGCCGATGGGCCTGAGGTCGCTTCACGAGGAGAATGGTTTTCAGGTGATGTACCTGAGTGCGAACGACACGCCCTGGTTCCCGGTTTACCTGGTGGCGGTGGCGGCGCGTGATCCGTCGCGCCATGCGGGGAGGCTTCCGGCCTCGCCCTGGACAGAAGAGGCTCGTGTGGCGCGGTCGACCTATGTGTACCCCGGATGCGCGTGGTGACATGGGTGGGTCCTCCCCCCGCCTGATGGTGTTCTGCCGGGACACCCCCGCCCGCCGTGCGTTCCTGACCTGTGGCGGGGAGGAGTGGGAGGGAGGCTATTTGTTTTCCGGGGCGCTGGAGCTGGCACGGGAGGGCTGGGCCGTGGAGCTGAATGTGCTGAAGCGCCCGGGCCGGTTGGCGCATCAAGCGGGATATTGGCTGGGGAGAGCCCTGGACCGGTGGGGGGGGCACAGCGGGGATGTGGCGGGGGTGCTCGCCAACCTGGGCGGCTGCCGGAGGGCGGAGCTGGTATGGTCGACGGTTGACACCACGGGGATTCCGCTCAGCCTCGCGAGGAGTGTGGGCGCGTTCCGGGCGCCGCTGGTCTACGGGGCGATCGGCCTTCCGGAGCGATTGGAGCGTTTGCCAGAGGGGGGGGTGAAGCGGTGGCATCTGCGGGCCTTGCGGGGCTGTGCGGCCATGTACTCGTTCGGCTGGGAGGAGTCCCGGCGGCTGGAGGCGATGCTGGAACGTCCGGTGCGCTTCCTACGCTACGCGGTGGATGAGGAACACTGGGCCCCCCTGGAGCGGAATAAGACGGTCGATGTGTTGTCGGTGGGCAACGATTCGCAGCGGGACTTCGCGCAGTTGTTCGTGTTCGCGCGTCGTCATCCGCATCGGCGTGTGCGGATCATCTGCGGGCCGGGTTTGGCGGGGGAGCTGCGGGAGGTTCCGGGGAACGTGGAGGTTCTGCCACCCCTGCCGATCGGGGAGATCGCGGGGCAGTACGCTTCGGCGCGGGTTGTCGCGCTGCCGGTGAAGGAGAACACGTATTCGGGGGCGACGACGACGCTGTTGCAGGTGATGTCGATGGGCCTGCCCGCCGTGGTGAGCGAGGTGGGGGCGATCCGCGGCGGGCATGGTTTCCGGGAGGCGGGGTCCTGCGCATTGACGGCGCCGGGAGACGGCGGGGAGATGTGCATGAGGATCGAGGAGCTGCTGCGGTCACCCTCGCTCGCCGCGGAAATGGGGGTCCGGGCCCGGGCACATGTGTGCAGGGATTTCCGATGGGCGCGCCTGCGTAGCGACCTGCGGGAGCTTCTCTGGGAAACCACCACGCTTGCCACACGGCAGGAAACTCCGTAAGCCTCCCTCATGCTCTTCCCCCTGGCCGGTCTGGTGTTGGTTGCCCTGTTCGCGCTTCTGGTGCGGGAGGCCTGCCGCGTGTTGGGCCTGGGTCGCCCGGCCTCGCCCGCAGGCGGGTGGTGTGCGGCGCTGTTGGCGGCGGCGACGCTGTTGCTGTTGGGGCGGCCGGACGAGCAGATCGAGGGCGGGGAGGATCCCGGCGTCTATTTCAATGTGGCGCAGGCATTGGTGGCGCGGGGCGCCTTTTCGTTTCAAGATCCGGGGCTGCACCTGCTTCCGCCGCCGGAGAGGAAGCTGTTCCGTTATGGCAACCCGGCGTTCCTGATGACGAAGGACGCGGTTTTCTGGGCGAAGGATGCGGACATGGACCGGGTGGGGGTTTTTTTTCAGCCGGCGTATTCGGTGCTGCTGGCGGCGCCGGTGGGCCTCGGGTTTTCCTACGGGGTGTTCGCTCTGACGGCGCTGGTGGCGGTGGGTTGCGGGCTGTTGGTGGCGGGGATGTCGCGGAAGGTGCTTGAGGTGCCTTGGGCGGCGGGTGTCGCTTATGCCATGTTCCTGCTGCACCCGGCGGTGGCGTGGAACGGGCGGGCCTTGCGGGCGGAATGGCCGGCGGCGCTGTTGGTGCTCGCGGGGCTGGTCCTCTGGATTTCGCGGGTGACCGGGGAGGGGCGTCCGATGCTGCGGCGTGGGCTGGGGGCGGGGCTGGCCATGAGCGGGGCGTTGCTGTTCCACATGACGGCGGTATATGTGCTGGGACCCGTGCTGTTACTGTCGGGGGTACGCACGCGGAAGGACCGGTTCTGGGCGGGATGGTGGGTGGGCGCCGCTTTGGGCCTGGGCCTGTTCGCGGCGCAGACGGTGTGGGTGACGGACCCTTACTGGATCGGGCAGACGCTGGGGGATCCTTCGCGGCGGAAGCTGGTGTGCATGGGGGCTGCGGGTGGGCTGCTGGTGGCGGGGCTGGCCCGCCTTCTGCCTCAACGCCCCACCCGGGTGTGGCAACGGGGCGCGGTGGTGGTCTCGGTTCTGGCGATGGGGGTGGCGGTGGGATTGATGTTCGTGCGGGATGACCATGGGCGGATTCCCGGACTGCCAGCGTGGACGGCCTCCTACCTCAGCCTGACGGATTTCCGGGGAGTGTCACGGATGATGGGGCTTCCTGGGTTCGCGTTGGCCCTGCTGGGGCTTCCCTGGCTGGCCGGGAGGACCTTGTGGGGACGATGGCTGTTCGTGCTGCTGACGCCGGCGTCTTTCACGATCGGATGGGTGGTCAACTACATGTTCGAGACACGGCGGATGGTGGCCTTCCTGGTCCCTTTGCTCACGCTTTCGGCGCTATCGCTGCTGCGTGCGGGTACGCGGCGTTGGCGGTGGGCATGGGCGGCTCCCTTGGCGGCCGCCCTGCCGGTTTTGCAGGGTGTGGCAGGTGCCTGGCCTGTGTACCGGGTCTGGAACCTCGAGGGCACCCACGGATTCTACCGGCACGCGGCCCAGCGCCTGAAGGAGGCGGGAGCGGAAGTGCTTTTCGCAGAGTACACCCAGACCGCGGTGCCCCTCGAGGGCTTCAGCCGCCTGCCCATGCTTCCCTTTGCTTGGGACTACCGCAGTGACGCCGAGCGGGAGGAGGCCGCGGCCGTCCTCGCCGGATTGGTCGGCCGCGCCCCATCCGCACGCCATGTCTGGGTCGCCCCTTTCGCCGGGGCCTTGATTCCGGGACTGGCGATCGAGCCGCTCTTCGAGATGGAGCTGCGGACCAAGCGCCTTGACCGGGCCCGGCGCGCCGTGCCCCGGGGCGTCGGGAGGCGCACGCGCACCCTGTACGCCTCGCGCCTCCTCCCTCCCGGCGAAACGGCGCCCAGGCGGCCCCATGTGCGCGAGTTTCCCGGCAGCCGCTTCGGCCTGCGTGGGGCGGGCAACCGAATTGGCGCACGCCGGGTCGAGTACGATGGCCGGGAATTATCCACACCGCTGCCCCTGGAGGGACCGGCGTCCTATTGGGTTTTCCTTGCGACACCTTACGGCGGTATGCCCCGGGACCAGGATCTGGCTGGCTGCGGCGGGGGGCTGACAGCATTGGGGGGACGCTGGACCCTCCTGCGCACGGAGGCGGGCGAAGACGGCTGTGAAATCCCCGCGATCCCCGGCACCTTCGTCGCTCACGTGTTCCGGGAACAGGGCGGGCGCATGGAACCCTTGCCCTCGCTTCCGGGGGTCACGCGTTTCGGCCTGGAGGACCAAGATGCCCAATGGCTTTCCCCCGATGCCTCCCTTGCCCTCCCCCTGCACCCCGGCGGATCCTGGCTCTGGCTCCTGGCCTCCCATGGGCGCGACGACGGCCCCCAGCGCATGCGCCTCCTCGGGGAGGACGGGCTCACCCGCGGACGCGTTGATCTGCCCGCTGGCTGGCACTGGGTCCCCCTCCGCCTCGACTCCCCCGGCGAGGCCCGCGGCGAGGCCCGCTGGCTCCGCTTCCGCGCCCCGCCCGATACCCCGGGTTTCCGCCTCGCCCGTCTCGTTCTCCTCCCCGATTCCACCCCCTGAAATCGCTCCCTTTTTTGCTTTTTCCCTGGGCGTGAGTGGGGTAGAAGTTTCTTTTTACCCTCCTACCGCCCCCTTACATGGACACACAACCTCCCCGCCATCCCTACGGAGACCAGGCCCCTCCCGCCCTCGATCCCACCTATGCCCCGTTCAGCGGTTATGGGTACACCGGTACCGGCGGGGGCTACTATCCCACCCTCCCTGGAAGCCACAGCTACCCCGTCTATGGCAGCAACTATGGCTATGGCGGCTACGGATACGGCCGCGAGGTCGGCGAGTTCCTCTCCCCACGTCGCCTCCTGAAGGTCCTGCGCCGCCGCTGGTTCCTTATCCTCATCCTCACTCTGATCGGCTCGGTCGCCGCCTCGCTTTACCATTGGAAGACGGAGCCTGTGTTCGAGGCGCGGGCCTTGATTGAAATGAGCGTGCGCGGGCAGCGCATTCTCGGCGATGTGATCTCCCAGGACGTGGGGCAGAGTTCCGAAGTCTTCAACACCCGCCTCGGTCGCCTGCGGGGAGACCGTTTTGGACTGCTCGCCGAGGAGCGTTTTAAACTGCTCTGGGATCGCCACGCGAAGCCCACGCCTGGCGATGAGATTCCCCGCTTCGCGAAGATGTCCTACGACCTCATCCGGATGTCCCGGCTGGTTCAGCTCAAGGCACGGGCCAACAACAAGCTGGTCGCCGCCATTTCCGCCAATGCGGCCGCGGAGGCCGCGGAGCTTTTCTTCCAGCAGGAGAATCAAGACCTGTCGAACGCGGCGGTGCAGTGGCTGGAACGGCAGGCGGAGGTGCAGAAACTCCAGGTGACGAAGGCCGATGACGGGCTGCTGGCCTTCCGCTCGGAGAATAACCTGGACACGCTCGAGGCCGGTCAGGAAGCCGACCGACAGTCCCTGCTGAGCCTGAACCAGATGCTGGTCTCCTATGATGCGGAACTCCTGAGGGCCCAAGAGTACCTCAAGGCCGTCGAGGCGGTGAACATCCAGGGAATGGACCTGGAGGCGGGTGTCCAATTGCCTGGATCCCTTCCCAACCGTGATGCGATCCTGGAGCAGATCCGGATGTTCCGCTCTGCCTTGCTGCAACGGCAGGCCCTTTTGCAGGTGAAAACCGAGCGCCATCCGGATGTCCAGACGATTGACCGGACCATTCGCGACCTGGGACTGGCCATTCGCGGAGAGATGGAAGAGGCCAAGGCCAGTTTCCTGCAGCAAATCCGTGTGCTCGAAGGCCAACGTAAGGCGGTCTCCACCCGGATCACCGACCTGACCAAGCGGGTCGCCCAGCAGGAGTTCCATTTGGTCGAACGCAAGGCCCGGCTGAGTACCCTCATGCGCGAGAAGGACGCCGCGGAAATCGCTTACAAGAGCGTCCTGCAACGCATCGAGGAGGCTCGCTTGGCGGCGGACGAGAACACGGCGACCCTAAAAGTGGTCGAACGGGCCTCCCCCCCCGATCAGCCCGTGCATCCGCGCCTGATGCTCATCCTGCCCGTCGGCGTGATGGGCGGGCTCGCTCTGGGCTTCTTTATCGCCCTGGGCCTGGAGGCCGTCGAGGACCGGATCTTCTCGATCGCCGAACTTGAGGCGGGGATCACCAGCCGCATCATCGGAATCATCCCCCATATCACGGGCGGAAAGCGGCAGGACCTGGCCATGATCTCGCTGAACCAGCGGTTCGGTCAGGTGGCCGAGGCCTTCAACGCGGTTCGTGTCCTTTTGGATCATGTGAACGCAAACCGCCTGAAGGAAATCAAGAAGAAAGGCCACGCGCACCCGGGCGGACAGGTCGTCATGTTCTGCTCCGCCTCCCCGAGCGAGGGCAAGACCGTCAGCGCCACGAACGTGGCCATCACCTCCGCGAGGGCGGGACAGCGGACATTGTTGATCGACTGCGATATGCGGCGTCCGCGACTCGGCAGGGTTTTCGAGGAGGCCCTGAAGGCGAAAGGCGGCGAGCCCGAGGCGTACAGTCTGCTTCACCACCTTTCGAAGGAAGACCAGAAGGACTATGCCAGTATTATTGTTCCGGGGCCGATCGACGACTTGGATCTCATGGCTTCGGTGCCCTCCATGGAGATCAACCCCGCGGACCTTCTCGGAGGTGGCAAGATCCGCAACCTGCTCCTCTGGGCCCGCCAGCACTACGACCGCGTCATCATCGACTCCCCACCCATTGGCATCATTTCCGACGGCCTCGTCTTGTCGAGCCTTTCCGACGGCGTCGTGGTCGTGTGCAGGGCCGGGCAGACCCGCCACCGCGCCCTCCGCCACGTCCTCCTTCAGTTCAAGGGCGTCGGTTCCCCCGTCATCGGCATCATCGTCAACGACTTCAACATGCGAAAAGCCGCCGAACCCATGGATGTCCACTACCGCGATTTCGCCGTCAGCTATGACAAAGCCGGCTATCTCTCCCGGAAAGTTGCCGAACCGGACAAATCCTGACCCCTTTCCACTTCCTCGCCCCACGAAAAAACACTCCTTCTTTCTGAAGGAGTGTTTTTTTATCCTCGTTTGTCTGGTTGATTCTCTTGTTTCTTTGTTTTACCACGCAAATTAATCTCGCTTACGGTTAATTATGATCAGTGTTTGATTATAATCGATTTTTAAACGTTAAATATTTGACGGAATAAATGGGTTGATGAAAAAAGTTTGATTTTCAGTTTGCCACGAGCGGTGAGGGGGGGTAGGGGGGAGGAAACCCCGTGTGGAGAAATCAATGAAGAGCGACGAGATGAGAGATGGAGCCCAGACCCTGCTGAAATGCCTGGAGGCAGGAGGCATAGAATACATGTTTGGATATTCAGGGGGGGCTGCGTTGCCGATTTTCGATGCGTTGGAAACGGCGGGGACGAAGATCAAGTTTGTGTTGACCCGCCACGAACAAGGGGCGGTGCACATGGCGGACGGGTATGCGCGGGCGACCGGCCGGCCTGCCTGCGTGCTGGTTACCAGCGGGCCCGGAGCGGGGAACACGATCACCGGCATCATGACGGCGCACATGGATTCCGTTCCCATGGTGGTGGTCACGGGACAGCAGGTGACCTGGATGCTGGGCAAGGACGCCTTCCAGGAGGCAGACATCTTTGGAATCACGATGCCGGTGGTCAAGCACAGTTATCTGGTGAAGGACGCCAACGAGATCCCTCGGATCACCAAAGAGGCGCTCTATATCGCGACCACCGGGCGGCCGGGGCCTGTGCTCATCGACCTCCCCAAGAACGTGAGCCAGGGGCCCTGCACGGCCCCCTTCGAGGTGGAGATCGACCTGCCGGGCTACAACCCGGACACGGCCTATCAGGTGGATACGCGCCAGGTCGACGCCCTCGCCGCTGAGCTGGCGCGTTGCCAGCGGCCCGTCATCCTGGCCGGGCATGGGGCCATGCTCGCACACGCGGGACCCGAACTCCGTGAACTTGCGGAAACCTGCCAGATCCCTGTCACCAGCACCCTCCTCGGCAAGGGCATCTTCCCCGAAAGCCACCCCCTCTCCCTCGGCATGCTCGGCATGCACGGAACGGCCTACGCCAACAAGGCGATGGTCGAGGCGGACCTGATCCTCAACATCGGCTCCCGCTTCGACGACCGCATTATTGGCCAACCCCAGAAGTTCGGCCGCAACGCGAGAATCCTGCACATCGATATCGATCCCGCGGAGATCGGGAAGATGATCGTGCCCGACCTTCACATTGTTGGGGATGCCAAGGTGGTGCTCGCCGAGCTCAATAAAAAGGTCGCAAAACTCAACACCCGCGACTGGTTGGCAACCCTCAACGGCTACAAGAAGCGGTTTCCCCTCAGCTACAAGAAGCAGGGCGGCCTCAAGATGCAACACGTTCTCGACGTACTCGACCGCCTCACTGGCAGCCAGGCCGTCATCACCACCGACGTCGGCCAGCACCAGATGTGGGCGGCCCAGTTCTGCAAGAGCGAGGCTCCCTGGAACTGGATCAGCTCCGGCGGTGCGGGCACCATGGGCTTCGGCTTTCCCGCGGCCATTGGCGCTCAATTGGGACGTCCCGGTGAACCTGTGGTCGCTGTCGTGGGGGATGGGGGCTTTCAGATGACCCTTTTCGAACTCTCGACCGCCGTTCTCCAAAAGGTTCCTGTCAAGATCCTCGTTCTGAATAACCATTTCCTTGGCATGGTGCGTCAATGGCAGGAGCTCTTCTTCGACAACCGTAAGTCGGGGGTCGACCTCGAGGGCAACCCGGATTTCGTCAAGTTGGCCGAGGCCTACGGCGCAAAAGGCTTCCAGATCAAGCGTCCGGCCGACATCGAGAAGGTCCTGAAAAGGGCCTTGGCCTACAACGACGGTCCCTGCCTCATCAATTGCGAGGTTATCAAGGAGGATAACGTTTTCCCGATGATTCCGGCGGGCGCCGCCCTTGAGGACATGATCATCGAGAAGCCCCGCCACAAGATGGAGAAGCCAACGGGCTCCACCTGAGCCCGCCCTGTTGCCCTTCCTCACGATCCCACCCCTTCCCGGATTCCCCATGAAAACTGATATTGCCACCGCCGACCGTCCGGCACCCGTTCTGGAACTGCCCCAGCCGGAATGCCCGCTCCATACACTCAGTGTCCTCGTCAACAACAAACCCGGCGTCCTTGCCCGCATCGCCCAGGTCTTCTCCCGCCGGGGATACAACATCGAATCCCTCGTCGTCAGCCCAGCCAACGATGGACGTTTCTCGCGTATGACCATCGGCGCCCGCGGCGAAGCCTCCGGCCTTGACCAGATCAAGGCCCAGTGCAACAAACTGATCGACGTCATTTCCTGCTACGACCACACGGTGGACGACGTGGTGGCCAAGGAACTTGCCCTGGTCAAGATCCGCTGTGGACCCGACGCCCGCGGTGAGGCGCTGCAGATTGGCGAGCACTTTGGGTGCAAGACCCTCGACCTCACCCCGGAAAGCCTCATCCTCATGGTCACGGGCGATAGCGGCAAACTCGACGCCATGGTCGGGATGATGCAGAAATTCGGCATCATCGAGTTGGTCCGCACCGGCAAGGTCGTCATGACCCGCGGCTTCGGCACCACCTGATAGAGAGGATGGCAGGTTTGCGGATTGATGGAGGGGAGGGCCTTGTGGTAAAGGGGCGGCGATGAGATCACCTCCCGTCCTTCTCAACCCTTCCATCCTTGCCGCCGATGTGGGCCACCTCCATGATGCCTGCCGCCGCGTCGAGGACGCGGGCGCCGACCAGGTTCACATCGATGTGATGGACGGACTCTTCGTTCCCAACATCAGCTTCGGCCCTGCCGTGGTCGAAATGGCGCGCAAGGCCGTTCGCCTCCCCCTGAATGTTCACCTCATGCTACGTCATCCGGACCGCTTGGTCGATGCCTTCTGCGATGCGGGCGCGGACACGCTGTTGGTGCACATCGAGGCGGAGCACGATGCGGCCGAGACCCTCCGCCGGATTCGGGGGCATGGGGTTAGGCCTGGCATCGTGCTGAATCCGGCGACCGGCCTGGACGCCGTAGAGGGGGTCCTGGACCTCTGTGACGAGGTGTTGTTCATGACGGTGAACCCCGGCTTCGGGGGACAGCCTTTCCTCGATTCGCCCCTTCCCCGCATCACCACCCTGCGCGAACGCCGTCCCGGCTTGGCCATCGCCGTGGATGGGGGGCTCAACCGGCAGACATCTGTGCGGTGCCGCAGCGCCGGTGCAAACGTGTTCGATATGGGTTCGGCCTTGTTCCGCCTCCCGGACATGGCCGCCGGGCTGCGTGCCCTCCGGGAAGAACTGCGCTCCGTGGGCGCCTGATTCCCTTCGTCGCGGCGCTTGACAGGGCGGTGGTGATTTGGGAAGAGGGAGTTCCCCCGTCTTGTCCATCCTTTCGCCCCCGGAGGCCGTGTTCGCATGAGTGAGTTCAGTGAAGACCTGATGTTGGAATGTCTTGAGAAATCGCCCCCGGATATCACACCCCTCGTAGGGCCACTCACCGTCCTCCACGAGGATGATCCCGAAACGGCCGACGCACATGCCAAGCTCATCCGCATCACCCTCGCTGAAAAGGCCGCTTGGGGACAGTTGCTCAACCTCTACAAGGTCATGGCCGACTGGCATGGCACCGACATGGCCTGGCGGCAGACCGCACGCCGCGAGCTGACCAAGGCCTTCGAGGCGGATCCTCTCCAGTCCATGTACCTCGAGCTGTCGGGCATCGACCAGCTCCGCATCCGCATCAAGGAAGTCCTCCGCCGCATCGAGGTCATGTCCCAGCTCGCCCCCGGACGCTACGTTTACATGAAAAGCTTTGGTTTCGGAACGGTCCGCGAGGTCCGCCACGGGGATCGCCGTGTCGCCGTCGATTTCGCCGAAAAGGAAGGGCATGAAATGGAGCTTGGCTTCGCCGCGGAGACGATGGAACTCGTCGATGAGGACCACCTCTTTGCGCGCAGGCACCTCAAGCCGGAGGACCTCGACGCCCTCGTCGCGGAGAATCCGGCCGAGGTCGTGCGGATCGCCCTCCGGAGTTTTGGTCCCACCCCCGCGGCCCAGCTGGAGGCTTTGCTTGTCCCCCGCATCGTTTCCGCTGCCCGCTGGAAGCCTTTCTGGACCTCCGCCCGCAAGGGGTTGAAGGAGGACCCCAAGGTCATCCTCCCATCGAAGCGTCTCGATCCGATCGAGCTTCTTGAGGAGGAGAAGACCTACGACATGGCGTGGTTCCGCCAGCTTTCCTTGCAACGGAACATGGCATCCATCCTGCAACAGGTGGAGGAATACCTCGAGGCCAGCGGCGGGAAGGAGCCCGACAAGGAGGCGCGGGACATCCTGGTGGAGCGCCTTCGCTTCGTTGTCATCGGCGGCCAAGGCAAACATCATGACTATCTCGTGCGCGCCTGGCTCGCCGCGAAACGCATGAACATCACCGACGGCGAGATTCAGCTAACGGGCTTCCTCGCGCGGATCGAGGGCAGCGAGGGCATGTTGACCGTGGTGCAGGCACTCTCCGCCGCGCTCACGAAGCAGTTCTTTGCCGCATTGGCAGAGCGGGATGCCGGGATGGCTTCCGAGGTCCTCTTGAAGGTTCTTCCCGATCTGGAATATTCTGCCCTGAATGAGGCCATTGATCTTCTCTTCGCCCTGGGTCACGACTCCCGGGTGGCCTCCGCCCTCCGCCCGGGCTGGAACCAGTGGACGGCCGAGGTGGATGTCATGCTCTGGCTGTCCCATCACGCCGAAAAGATCGCCGCATGGAACTATGGTGGAACCCCGGACTTGGTCTCGCGGCTGCTGAAGGTGATCAACCGCGACTACGCGGGCAGCCGTCTGCGGGTCCAGAACCAGCTCAAGGAGACCTTCCGTCAGCCGGCCTGGCTCAAGACCGTTCTCGGGGCCATGGACGAGCACCAGCGCCGCGCCTTCACCCAGGGCGTCAAGGACAGCACGGCCTGGGAGCAGCTCGACAAGGCTTCCGTGCTGGGTCAGATTGTGAAGATCGACTCTTCCCTCCAAGACATCATCACGGGCCGTGCCGAGGAGGGAGGAGCCCCTTTGGCCTTTCGTGTCAAGGTGACCTCGTTGCGCAGTTTCCGCGAGCGGGAGGCCCTCCTCAAGAAGATCGTCGAAAAGGACATTCCCGAGAACACCAAGGAAATCGCGGTGGCTCGTTCCTACGGTGACCTCCGCGAGAATTTCGAGTACAAGGCGGCGAAGGACACCCAGCGCCTCCTGACAGCCCGCCGCATGGAAATCGAGGCCCAGTTGGGCAGCATCAAGCCGACGGACTTCTCGGAGTTCACCGAATCGGCGGTGGCGGGCATCGCCACCACGGTCCGCCTGCGCCACCCCGAGGGAGAGTCCGTGTACCACCTGCTCGGCGAATGGGACAGCGATGTCGCGGCCCACATTCTGCCCATCGGCAGTGGGTTGGCACAGGCCCTCCAGGGCGCCCGTGCCGGCGACGAGGTCACGATTCCCTCGGAGAACGGTCCCACCCGGGTCGTTGTGGTTTCCGTCGGGCCGCTGGCACCGGAAGCCCGCGCGTGGCTCGAAGCCGCTCCCGTGGCGGAGGGCTGACATGCCGGGCCTTTTCGGTGGCCTGCCTCCTTTGCGGGACACCGCCGCCTGGCGGAGGGCCCTCACCACCCCAGAGGCCCCTCCGCTTGTTCAGTTTATCAAGTATGCCATGGCCGGCGCTCTGGCCATGGCCGCCAACCTCCTTTTTTTCTGGTTCGCGGACCGATTTTGGTTCCCGATCGGCGGGGGGGGGGAGGGAGTTGCTTTGCCCTCCGCCTTTTCCGAGATCCCGGCATGGCTCGGGCGGATGGGCAACGATGAGCGGGTGCTGAATTACGCACGATGCAACGCTGTGGCTTTTGTCTTCGCGAATACCGTGGCCTACCTGCTGAATTTCAAGTGGGTATTCCGGGCAGGCCGCCATTCGCGGGCCCTGGAGATCGCATTGTTTTTCGGGGTGTCGCTGGTATCGTTTGGCCTGGGCACTGGTTTGGCGGGAATGCTGGTGGGGGGCTATGGCGTTCATGAGTACGCGGCGAAAGGGGCTGACGTGGTGTCGGCGGTGCTGGTCAACTATGTGTGCCGGAAATTCCTGATTTTCCATGGGTGAGCCGATGGACGCTTGGAGCCGAATCCGGGGGTGGGTGGGGGCGTCCATCGCCGCCACCCTCCTCTCCGCTTGTGCGTCGGGCCCTCCGAAACCACTGCCGCCCCCGCCGACCCCAACCCCCGTTCCGGCCCTGCGACTCCCACCTCGCGGGTTGGCGGTGGTGGATTTCGAGCGGGTGTCGGGGCGAGTGGTGGAGGCGGAGGGAGGCACGGCCACTCTCTTCAAGAACGCGGAAAAGGCGATCTGGGGCGGCTATGCCGGCGAAATCCGTTTCCGCCCCCGGCGCCCCGGCCCTCAGGCCGTCCGCCTCCTCCCTCGCGAACCTTGGGTGGCACCCTCGGTTTTTAATCTGGTCACCCTCTGGGTCTGGGACAACGGCGTGGCCGGGTTGAGGCCCGACCATACCTTGGTGGTGCACGCCCTGGATGCCCAGGAGAATCCTCACTCCTGGGAGCTTCCCTATACCCCCAGCGATGCATGGCAGATGCTCCACCTCCATGTCGCCGAGAGCCTCCCTGGCCCCCTGCGGGTCACGGAACTCGAATGGCGCATGCCCGACAGCCATCCGGGACAGGAGCGGACCCTTTTCTTAGAGGAACTTCGGATCGTGCAGGAACCGTATTCCCGCATCCCCCAGAACCAGTACTATCAGCGCCCACACGAGTATGTGCCCCCTTATGTCCGCCGCGCCACAAACACGGTAGGCCTTGATTTTCCCCCCGGCCCCCATGCGTTCCGCCCCGTGCCTCCCTCTCGCCGCCACCTCCGCCTCGTCCGCCGCGGTGAGGGCGAGACCCACCATTTCCTCTGCGAGGACGAGGGCGGATCCCTCGAATACCGGGTCACACCCCGCCCCGGTGCGCCCGAAATTCAGGTCTGGTTCAATGGAGAGGAATGGCCTGCGGTTTGGAGCGGGTTTGGTGTCGATCTCGCCGGGGGCGTCACCCCCCACCCCCGTTTCGCACGCCTCGAGGACGATGTCCTCACCCTCCAGTACAGCGAGGGTCTCCGCTACGAGCTGCGGTTGGAGGGCAGAACCTTGCAGATCGATGCGTTTTCTCTCTCGGAAACCGTCGAGGCCTGGCGGCTCGGGGAATTGGGTGGGTCGGATGCGGGGGATGCCCTGCCGTTGTTTGTACCCTTCCTCCGCCTGTCGGAGGATCGCCCGTGGCCCCTCCTGGTCCTGCGCCGCAACGACAGCCAGCTGTTGGTTTCCTGCTTCCCGGACTGGTGGTACTCTCTTGCAGGCCGTCACGAGCCGGCGAAAGCCCTCGATCCCCGGGCTGAACCGCTGGGGCGGATGTGTTATCCTTCCCGCTGGAAGGGGGCGAGGAACACCTTCCGCGAACGGGTCTACCTGACCGTGGCGGAGAGGCTTACCGAGGTTCTCCCCGGCCCCTCCGCTCCCGTCGCCATGAACCGGGATTTGTTGAAAAGCGTCAGCCGACGCAGTCGGCCGGACGATGGCACCCGTCTCGAACCGCTTCGCCTTCTCCCCACCGATCCCCTCTGGCAGGAGGACCGCCTTGCCCGCACCGAACAGGGCGCATGGATCCCCCATCCTTCCGCCGGCTTCTTGCAGAAGACGGGACGGCTCATGGGCGAGCCTCTCGCTCAGACCCTCCGTGACTTCCAGGCCGCCGGACAGGACCGTCTCCATGTCGGTGCCGCCGCGCTCCTGCCTCCTTGGGCTTCCACGGACTTCGATGCGCGAATGACCGGGGCCGGCACCTTCGCCCAAACCTGGGCCGAGCTGGGGGTTTTCTACCAGCAACTCGGGGCGGAGGCCGCCGCCCCTCTGGTCAGCCGCGGCGGCAGTGAGTGGCTCCTAGCCGGTTTCTTCGCTGGCATTGAACCTTCTTTTTCCCTCGGCATCGACCAGCTTCACCCCTTTCTGCCCCAGCTCGCCTGGCGCCACCTCCACCCCTCCAGTGCCTTGCTCGGCCTCGGGGATTTGCGGGATTTCCGTTTCCGCGGCGAGGACGATCCTGGAAGCAGGGTGCTGGTGGAGCGCATGCTTGCCACACAGGTCGCCTACGCCGCTTTTTCCGGCCTTCCCGAAATACATGACCCCGACCTCGATCGCATGGCTCACCGCCTGCTCGAACCTCTCGCACGCCGCCTCGCCTCCTCCCGCTGCGAGAGAGTCTCCTACTGGAATGGCTTCGCGTTTGTCGATGCCGCCGAGGTCCTTCGTCAGGAGCAACTCCACCTTTCCCAACTTTACATCCGTCTCGATGACCAGACGGAAATCTGGGTCAACGGCCATGCACGCGGTGACTGGCCTCTCCGTGTTGGGGATTTGCAGCCCGTCCTCCCTCCTTTCGGGTTTGTCGTGCGTTCCGGGGATCTCTTGGTCCTTCGCGCTGCTTTTGGTGGGGCGGATGCGCTCTCGGCTGTGGTCTCGCCTGGGGAATTCTGGTTGTACAGTCCCGATCGCCCTCAGGAATTTATGGGAGCGCGGGTGCACGGGGACCTGCGTATCCTGCGTGCGCGGGAAGGCCATCCCGTCCGGGTGGAAGTCCGGCAAAGGGGCGGGGAGGTTTGGATTCCCGAGGCCTTGCTGGCCCTCGGGCCTCGCGACGTGCACGTTTATGCCTTGGACCCTTTCGGCACCCCGCTTCCCCAATCCGGCCTGCTCCGCGGCGAAGGGGGCTGGCTCCTCCCTGCCGATGCTCTCTCCGACTCCCGTGTTTTTCTTTTCTCCCCCTCGCAAACAAGCTCCGGGACAAACGCACCCCTCTCTCCATCCCCTCTTCCTTGATCCTCCTCACGTCATGCAAGGTCAATGGATAAAGTAGTGCGCCACCTGGGAGTAAGTCCCCGAGGGGTGTGAAAAGGAAGGGCGGCTAGGCGATCAGAGTGGGGTTGAGGCGGATGTGGTTGGGGGGGATAGGGTGGAGACCCAGCCGTGCTTGCAGAGCTTCGCCGTAGGGAAAGCCAAAGAGGTCACTTGACGCGACCGATTTTTTTTCTCGAGGCGGATTGACAAAGAGGGGGCTAGTGGGCTATTGTCCCGATCCCTGAACGAAAAAGCCCGCCTTTTTCCCGCTTTCGGGGGGTTAGCTCAGCTGGGAGAGCGTCTGAATGGCATTCAGAAGGTCGTCGGTTCGATCCCGATACCCTCCACCAATCCAAGACCCCGCAAACCAAGTGTTTGCGGGGTTTTTTCTTCCCAAACGCGGCGGAATGGGGGAGAAGGGGGTATGAACCCTGCTCTTCGACGAATTTCCGACCTGATGCAACGTGCCGGATGGCTATTGGTGGCGGGTATGGGATTACTGACGCATTCGGCGACGATCGTGTGGGACATCCGGTGGCTGCCATTGCATGTGGCGGGGATGGTGTTGGTTGCCTTTTCCGCTGTGGGGGAGTGGCGATCGGGGAAAAATGCGAGATGGCCGATGGTTTTTTTGAGCCTGTTGGCGGTGGGGTGGATCGTGGGAGCCTTTCGGGGGCCTGCGACCCATCGGGCCCTGCTGTACGCGCTGCCGGGGCTTTTCGCGGTGTTCACGGGTGTTGGGTGGATGGGCGGCGGGGCGCGCGCGCCGTTGTCGGTCCGGTCGATCCGGTTGCTGTTCGCGGGGTATCTGTTGGCGTGGTGCGGGATCTCGCTGTGGCGTTTCCTGGGGGAGGATGTGCTGCCCGCCGTGGGTCAGATCCGCAAACTGGATAAGGCGGCGGGAGGGGGGCTGTTCGGGATGCTGCTGGGCGAGGCGCTGCCGACGTTGCGGAATGCCCATCCGATGGGGCACCAGAATTATCTGTCGGGTTTTCTGTTGGTGGCGTTGCCGCTGCTGGCGGAGGGGGTGTTGCGGGGGGAAGATCGTGTGACCCGTCTTCTCAGCGGGTGGGCGCTGGGGGCGGGTGGGCTGGTGTTGCTGACCCTGCAGAGCCGCAACACGTTGATGGGGCTGGTGAGCGGAGGGGTGGCGTTGTGGATCTGGATGGGTCGTGGGCGGGCGGCGCCTCCCCGCCGATTGTTTGTGGGGCTGGGTTCCGCGGCGGTGCTGATGTTGCTGCTTTCACCGCGCTTGTGGAAGGTGTTGACCGTATTCACGCCGGCGCGTTTGGGCATCTGGTGGGCGGCGATCCTGACGGGCTGGCGGTATTTTCCGTGGGGATGCGGAGAGGGGCTTGCGCCCGAGATGCTGCATTTGCTCACCCCCGAGCTGCCGGATCGCTGGCCCGCCGTGTTGCAGTTCCATCAGTCCTGGCTGCATTTCTGGGCGGTGGCGGGGGTGCCGGGTGCCTTGGGAATCCTGGGGCTGAGCGGATGGATCCTGTGGCGGCTGTTTGAGGGGCGGAGCCTGGCACCGGAGCAGCGCACGGAAGGAGCGGCCAGTGTTTTCGCGCTGGGGGCGACCGTTTCGGTGATGGTGGCGGATTATCAATGGGACGTTTATCCGATCACGATCCTGTTGATGTATCATCTCGCGGTGTTGGGGCGTTGCAGGAGGGAGGCGGAATCCTCCGGGACGAGGCGGCTGTTCTGGTTGATGCCGAGCGCTGTGTGCTTGGCCACGGCGCTGACTGTCCTGCCCGCCGCGCTTCGATCCCGTTCGGCGGTCGACGCGGCGGGACTGGCGGCGGAGCGGGGGGAGGTGCAGGCGGCTGTGGCGGAGTTCGAGCGGGCGTTCGCCCATTTTCCGGAGGCCTACAGTCTCAACATGGCGGGTCAGTTGCTGGCGCGCGATCCGGGGAAAAAGGACAAGGCCATGCGGACCTTCGAGCATTCCCTGCAGGTGTGGGAGGCGCAGCCAGTGGCACACGATTTTCTGGCGGAACTGTACTTCCGAAGGTCGGAAGCGGCGGAGTCGGGGTCTTCCGAGGCTCGGAACGCGCTGGAGCGGGCCTTGGAACACGCGGAGCGAGTGGGAGAGCTCGCCCCGGAGCTGCGGGGCGCGCACACGCGGGTGGCGCGGGTTGCGCTGCAACTCGGGCGATCCAAGGAGGAGGTTTTCGCGGCGCTGACACGTGAGATGAAAGAGACACCGGATTTGATGTTCCCGGCGGTGTGGCAGGCCCAGCCGGATCTGGCGCCCCTGCAGGAGGAGTTTTTGCGGTATTTTCTGTCGCTCCGCCCCGATCCCGGGAAACCGGAGGAGGTGATCGTGGGACGAAGGCAGGCGTGGATGCTTCTGCTGGGACTGGCGCCGGAGGGGAGGGGGCAACCGGACCCGGAGTTTTTGAAACAAGTGGAGCGTGCCAAGCGTGAGCGCAACAGTTTCCGCTTGCTGGCGCGGGTCTGCGAGGCCCCGGATGAGGCGGCGGCGGATGACGCGGCGCGGCGCTTGTTGATCTATCTGTTGCGTCAGCCGGTGAACCTGGAGACCGCACGCGGCTACCGTCTCGCGGCGAAGGAGCTGGGGAAGGGCTGCGAAACCGGACTGCTGCTGGCGGGCCAGGCCGGCTTTACCGCCACTTCCTTCCGGGGCATAGGGATTCTGTCCCACCATCCAAGAAGCCTGCCGATGCCCAGACCGGGCAGGGTGATCGACAGCCTGGGTGCGCGGTTTTATCCGAGGTAGGGTGCCGCGACGACGTCGCTGAAAAAAGCAGATATATTTGGATTTACAATACTGATATAGATGGTAATTTTTACATATGAAATATGCATCGCGCCATTTGGAGAGCAGGCTTCGTCGCCATGCTTCCTTGTTCAAGGTGGTGTTGGTGGCGGGAGCGAGGCAGGTGGGGAAAAGCACGATGTTGCGTCATGTTTTTCCCGGGGTGAAGGTGGTGGTGTTTGACCCAGTCCAGGATATCTATGGTGCGCGGGAGGATCCGGACCGGTTTTTGGACACCTTTGGGAGTCCGTTGATATTGGACGAGGTACAATACGCGCCGGAAGTGCTTCCCGCGATCAAGCGGAGAGTGGACCAGTCGGAGAAGAAGGGTCAGTATTTGCTGACGGGGTCGCAGAATCTTGCGGTACTTCGGAATGTGTCGGAGAGTCTGGCGGGGCGGATCGGCATCCTGAGGCTGGATGGGATGACGCCGGCGGAACAGGAGGGGCATGCGGATGCCACCACGTGGCTGGAGAGCTATCTGAGGGATCCGGTGGCATTCACGAAGCAGGTTGGAACGGTATCCGTGTTGTCCACGCCGCGTTCCCTGTGCGAATACCTGTGGCGCGGGGAGCTTCCGGGGCTTCTACCCTTCGCCAATGAGGATATCCCCTCGTTTTGGAGTGCTTATGTGCGGACCTATGTGGAGCGGGATGTGCGGCTGATGTCCGAGTTGTCCGATCTGGGTCATTTTGGCCGATTTCTCCGTCTTTGTGGGGCGTTGACCGGCCAGGAGATCGTCCAGTCCCAGCTGGGAAGAGAGCTGGGGCTCAACCCCAAAACCGCGCGGAACTGGTTGAATCTGCTGTCGTGGTCGTACCAATGGTTGGAGATGCCGGCCTACAGCGGGAACAGCATCAAGCAGTTGACCTCGAAACCCAAGGGGCATCTGCAGGATGTGGGGATGGCCTGTTATCTGAACGCGATTCCATCGCCGGAAAGTTTGTTGGCCCATCCCTCCTTTGGCAACATTTTCGAGTCCTGGGGGGTTGGGTGGATTCATCGTCAAATCCAACGGTTTCCCCTTGCGCCCACCCTGTCCCACTGGCGGACCAAAAACGGAGCGGAGGTGGATGTGGTGCTGGAATACGGTGGGCGGCTTCATCCGATTGAATTCAAGGCATCCACCCAGGTCTCGAAACACGATACCCGGGGCATCCAGGCTTTCCGTGCCACCTACGCCAATGCGGTGCCGGGTGTTATCGTGTACGGGGGAGACACGGCCTATCCGATTTCCGAACACGCATCTGTCGTCCCGTGGAAGGCGGTGTGAGTCTGACGCAGCAGGCAATGGGCGCAACTCAAGGAAGGGGGGCTCATCCGCCGAAAGCGTCAGCTTCCCTGCCGCAGTCCCAAGGGCGCCGCGCGCCGTGGGAGCGAGGTGCATAAAAAAAAACCGGGGCCGAAGCCCCGGTTTCGTTGGACCATCGAAGGATGATGATCAATCAGCATCCGTCGGCAGCGCGTGTCCGAGGGCGGATTCGGTGCAGGTCGGGTCGGTTCCGACCGCGTTGGGATCGGAGTAGGATCCACCCGCCGGGCATTCCGGAGTCTTCTTGATGAAGCTGTCCGAACCGATCAGGACGCTCATGGGAACGCTGTCACCGGTGCTCAGCTTCATCTCGATGGCGTACTGGTCAACCGCGCCGTCGATCTGACGGAGGTTGTTGATGCAGGCGTTCTTCTGGGAGGTGGTTCGTGCCTTGACGAAACCCGGCAGGGCGATGGCGGCCAGCAGGCCGATGATCATCACCACGATCATGATTTCGACGAGGGTGAAACCCTGTTTGCGGTTCTTCATTTTCGGTATCTCCGTTTTTTGTTTTTTGTTTTTGGGGTTGCCTGACACCCACAACCCTTTCCGGGAAACCGGAACCGCTGGGCGTCTAGCGAAGAATAGAGTAGCATGAGGCGGGCCAAGTTGATTCAGGTCGGGCAGAAAGGGTTTAAGTTTTCTTTGGGGAAAATTCCAGAGGGGAATTGGTTCGAGGCGGTGGATTCGTGTTTTCGGGGATTCTGTCCCGAATGTACACTTTTATCACATTTGAAAATGAGGTTGAGAAAAGAGGGGTGTGAAGAGAAGGAGGATCAGAGGGTGTGTCCGCGGGCAGGTCCGAGGGAGCAGGTGGGGTTTACTCCAACGGGTCCGTAGAGGTAGGTGCCGCCGCCTGGGCAAGATTCGGGAGGGTTTTGGATGTAACGGTTGATTTGCTCGGTGTCCGAGGGTTCACCGTTGTTGACCTTGGCGGCGATGGCCCACTGTTCCTTGGCGTTTTCAATCTGTCGGAGGTTGTTGATGCATGTGCTTTTCTGGGCGGAGAGCCTGGCCTTCTCGTAGAAAGGGAAGGTCATGGAAGCCAACATGCCGATCATTACGACCACGATCATGATTTCGACGAGCGTGAAGCCGGTGCGGGCGCTTTGCATGGTGCGCCTCCCGTGGGGGGTGGTGGTGTGTGTGCTGGGGGCTACAAACGGTAATCCAATACGGGTGGATCCTCGGGATTCTTTCTGGCAGAATCTCCAGTTCGGAAAGGGGGCAACCAAAGATCAGGGAAATGTATTTTTTTTGGGCAAGTTCTTTCGATCAAAGAGCTTGCCACACCTGTATTTCACCCATGAGCGAGCGGGGGTTTACTGGTTGACGATTTCGCTCAGTTTGAAGATGGGCATGAACATGGCGATAACGATCCCGCCGATGGTGACGCCCAGGAAGGAGATGAGCAGGGGCTCAATCAGGGAGGTGAGGCCCTCAACGGTGGCGTCCACCTCCTCTTTGTAGATGTCGGCGATACGCTGGAGCATGTCGTCCATTTTGCCGGATTTTTCACCGGCGGTCATCATTTGAATGAGCAGGCGGGGGAATTCGGGGCTGACGGCGATGGAGTCGGAGATGGGTCGGCCGGCCTCCACCATGGGGCAGGCGTCCATGACGGCCTTGGTGAGGACGGCGTTGTTGGCGGCGGCGGCGACGATTTCCATGGATTTGATGACGGGGACGCCTGCGCGGGTGAGTTCGGCGAAGGTGGAGGAGAAGCGGGCGAGGCTGATCTTGCGGATGAGTTCGCCGAAGAGGGGGAGGTGGAGCTTGAGTTTGTCGACCTGGTAACGACCAGCGGGGGTTTTTTTGTATTGGACGAAGACGACGCCAAAGAGGATGAGGGCGCCGAAGACGCCGGGGAAGTAGGCGCGCATGAAGTCGCTGAGGTCGACGAGGGCCTGGGTGGGGCCGGGGAGGGCGGAGTCGAAGTCGGAATACATCTCCTTGAAAGCGGGGACGATGAAGAGGATCATGCAGATGGTCAGGGTGAGGGCGAGGAGGGTGACCATGACGGGGTACATCATGGCGGACTTGACCTTGCGTTTGAGGAGGACGGCCTCCTCGAGGTAGCCGGCGAGGCGCTGGGCGATGTCGGACATCATGCCGCTGCTCTCGCCCGCGCGGATCATACTGAGATAGAGGTTGTCGAAGACGGTGGGATAATGCTCCATGGCCTCGGAGAGGCTTTCGCCGGCCTCGATGTAGTCCTTCACCCCGGACACGACCGGTTTGAATTCCTTGTTATTGGTCTCGGACTCCAAGGTCTCCAGCACCTGCACCAGCGGCATGCCCGCGTCCAGCATCGCCCCCATGAGGCGGGTGAAGACGGGGAGGTCCTTGTTCTGGATCTTTTTGCTGCCGGTGATTTTGAAGGTTTGTTTGGCCATAGGCGTTGAGTA
>CAYLNG010000010.1:0-91724 GCA_964385155.1 uncultured Verrucomicrobiota bacterium | reverse complement strand
CGCGATTTTTAGTGTTTTTCATGTCGCGATCAACGCTCCAAGGAGTTTCTTGCGGCTGCGGGTGGCGGCCCGGCTTGTGTCCCTGACGAAACGCTTGATCGCCAAGGATGCTGTCGAAGGATGCCCCATCCCTGTGCGTTCCGCAATCCATTTTTCTGTCACTGAGGTTTTTTCTTCGCGGATTTGTGTGGAGACCATTCCAAGAGGGACAAGCCGTCAACACGGCGGAAGTGTCGCGAATTTGCGGTTACCAACGTGGCACCCGGCCGCGCAGAATCTCGATGCACACGGATGTGTCCAACATGTAGAGCGGGGATTTTCTCACAACTCAGCCTTTGGATCGGATGCCCGTGCATGCCTGAGGAAGTCTGTCAGGAAATCCCCCGCCCATTTCGGCGCATCTTTCGGCCACTTCCTTCAACCCCATGACTTTTGGCTTGAGGATGATGGTATCGCCCTGACGCTCCAAGGTCACATTTCGGGTGCCTTTGATCCAGGACTTTGGGAGGCGAACGGCCAGCGTACCTTCCGATTCAAAGAGTGGGGCTTCTTTAATGCTCATGGTTTGATCCTAAGACCCGCCTGACTTCGCTGCAACCGGAATCAAACACATTTTCACCCTGCTTCATCAACCACCCTGTCTCGGTTGCCTTTGCGTTTCAAACGCGCTTGAAGGAACTGGGTGACTGATTCCATCGCGCGTTGTTCCACTCTGATTGAGCACCACCAGGAACTCGAACGCTTCCTCACGGAAGCGTGACGCGCATGAACGCGCCGCCCGCCACCCGCGCGTCCCTCACCACCGCCGGTAGCAGCACCGAGGAACCTCTCGGCGCCACCACCTGCTCCCCGCCCGCGCTGACCGTAAGCTCGCCCTCCAGTGCGAACAACACCTGGAACGTTCCCGCCTCACCCGGCAGCACCACCGAATCCGACGGCACAATCCGCTCCAGGCGGAAATACGGCGACTCCATCACCAACACCCGCGAAGCCCCCTGCAGCGACGGCAATTCCACCGGCGGTGTCAGCGCGTCCTCCCTGTCCTCCCACAGCGTCACCCGCAGCGCCGCATCGATATGCAGCTCCCTCGATTTCCCCTGCGCGTCCACACGTCCCCAGTCATAAATCCGGTACGTGGTGTTCGAATTCTGCTGCACCTCCAAGAGCAAGCATCCGCTGCCGATCGCATGCACCCGCCCTCCCGGCACGAAGACCGCATCCCCCGCCTTCACCGGGATCCGCCGCAACAGAGGCTCCAGCGCGTTGCCCTCGATCGCCGCCCGGAACGCCTCCGGCGTCACGCCCTCCACCAGCCCGCAATACACCGCCGCATCCTCCGCCGCTTCCAGCACATACCACATCTCCGTCTTCGCCTCCCCTCCGAACTTTGCCGCCGTCTCGTCATTCGGATGCACCTGCACACTCAGCGTCTGCGCCGCATCCAACACCTTGATCAACAACGGAAACACCGGCGTCACCGCCCGCGTGCCCAACACCCCCGCCCGGTCCGCCTCCACCAACTCCCGCAGACTCTTCCCCGCCAGCGGCCCCTCCGACACCACGCTCATCCCATCCCCACGGTCCGACACCTCCCACGACTCCGCCACAATCCCCTCCGGCGCGTCCTCCCGCCCCAGTCGCCCCCTCAAATTGCGGCCTCCCCAGATATAGGTCTGGTACACAGGACGGAAGCGGAGGGGAAGGTTCAGGTTCATATGTCTGGTTCCGGGTTTCGGTTCGCCCCCACCTACCGGGATCCTCCCCAAATCACAAGCCCAAGCCCACCAATTCCCCGTAATCACCAAACCTCCCACCCCTCCCGCTCCACTGCCGATTGCGCTTGCCATTCAGCCGTTTTCGGTGTTTTCTCCCCGCCTTTCCCACCTTCAGCTCCCGAGAACTCTATGCAGACCGTATCCGTTGGTATCGTTGGACTTGGCACCGTGGGCGCGGGCGTGGCCGAAACCCTCCTGCGTCAACGCCCCCTCATCCGCGCGCGCAGCGGCATCGACCTCGTCCTCAAAAAGGCCGCCGACCTGAACATCGACCGCGACCTCGGCTACCCCTTCCCCCGCGAACTCCTCACCACCAGCGCCGCTGATATCCTCGCCGATCCCGAGATCCGCATCCTTGTCGAACTCGTCGGCGGCACTGGCTACGCCCGCACCCTCATCCTCGACGCCTTCGCCGCCGGTAAATCCGTCGTCACCGCCAACAAGGCCCTCCTCGCCGAACACGGCCCCGAACTCATCGCCGCCGCCGCCGAGGCCGGCGTCGATCTCTTCTTCGAGGCCAGCGTCGCGGGCGGCATCCCCATCATCAAATCCCTCCGCGAGGGCCTCGTCGCCAACCCCATCCAGCAAATCTGCGGCATCCTCAACGGCACCTGCAACTACATCCTCACCCGCATGGAAAAGGAAGGCGTAGCCTTCGACGACGTCCTCCGCGACGCCCAGCGCCTCGGCTACGCCGAAGCCGAACCCAGCCTCGACATCGACGGCTGGGACACCGCGCACAAGGCCGTCATCCTCTCCCAGATCGCCTTCGGCGTCCCCGTCCGCCTCTCCGATTTCCCCGTCCGCGGCATCCGCGGCATCGACCCCATCGACGTCCGCAACGCCGCCGAACTCGGCTACCGCATCAAACTCCTCGCCATCCTCGAACAATTCGACGGCAAACTCGAGGTCGGCGTCCAGCCCACCCTCATCCCCGAGGACCAGATGCTCGCCGAGGTCGATTTCAGCTTCAACGCCGTCCTCGTGCGCGGAGAGGTCGTCGGCGACACCCTCTACTACGGCCGCGGCGCCGGACGCCTCCCCACCGCCAGCGCCGTCGTCGCCGACATCGTCGACGCCGCCCGCGATCTCTCCATTGGCGCCACCGAACGCATCCCCCTCAGCTGGACCGCCGACCCCGCACCCGTGCTTCTCCCCCCCGGCGAGCGCACCGCCCGCTCCTACCTCCGCCTCAACCTCCGCGACCGCCCCGGCACCCTCGGCGCCGTCGCCCGTCTCCTCGGCGACCACAACATCACCATCACCGCCCTCATCCAAAAAGAGGAACACCAGGCACACGAATTCGTCCCCGTGGTCATCCTCACCGGCGAGGCCCGCATGTCCGATGTCCACACCGCCATCGATCGCCTCCGCGAACTCGACGAGGTCGCCGGCGACATCGTCCGCTACCGCGTCGAGGAACTGGGCCAGGCGTGAGCCGCATCCTGCTGCTGGTCGACGGTGTGGCGGACTACCCGCACACCGAGCTGGAGGACCGCAGCCCGATGGAGGCGGCCCGCATGCCCGCGGCCGACCGTTTGGCGGCGGAAGGAATCTGCGGGCAGGTCGCCCCCGCCCCGGGGAACAGTCCCGACAGTTCCCGGGCGCTGTTGGCCGAGGCCTGCGGGCTCCCGAGCCGCGTAGCCCGAGCCCTGCTCTGGGGCCCAATCGGAGCGCTGCGCACGGAGCTTCCCCCCGATCCGGCCCGGAGTTACCACCTCGCCCGCTTTGTCACCCACACCCCGGAAGGAGGCCAGGAGCCCTCCATCCCCTCCAGCGCCGCAGAACAACGGCAGCTTCTCGGCGACCTGGAACAGGCCATCGGCGCGGCCTTGGGCGGAGAGGTTCACCTCCGCGTCCTGCAGAGGGGCCGCTACGTCCTGAGCCTCCCCGGCCCCCTCGACCCGCCCACCACCCGGAGGCCGCTCTGGGACCGCCTCAGCATCCGCAAGCGCCTCCCTCCCCGCCTGGCCCTCCTGCACGAGGCAGCGGAAGCCTGCCTTCGCGACCACCCGGCCAACGCCGTGCGCATCGACCTCGGCGAGAATCCCCTGGACGGACTCTGGCTCTGGAGCGGAGGGGAACCCCGCCCCCTCCCGCCCCGACGCGCCATCCCTCCCCCGCTGCTGGTCAGCGCAGACCCCTTGGCCGGCGGCCTTGCCCGCGCGCTGTCCCTCCCCTTTCTGGAGCTCGCAGCCCCCACGCCTTCCCTCTGGCGCGAACTCCTCGACAACCATCCCGACATTGTGTTCTGGATCGCCGCCAGCCGCCACGCCGACAGCCTGGACAAGGTACGGCACCTGGAGGCCCTCGACCAGGAGGTGCTCGCCCCCCTCCGCACCGCCCTGGATCCCGCATGCGACCGGCTGCTCCTCCTCGCCGCAGGACTCCGCCACCGCGAGCACCCCGCGAAAGCCCCCCTCCCCTTTGTGCTCTGGCCCCATCCATCTCCCCCCTGCCCCACCCGCGCCTGGAACGAATCCGCCTCCCGCCACGGGGAAGGCGGCACACTCTCCTTCTCCCGCCTTCAAAAACAAATGTTTTCCGGTTGACAACTCCCCGCGGTTGGTGTTCTATCCGGCCTCTTTTCGCGAACCGCCCCCTTTCATCCCTCCAGGAGATTTCACCATGACCATGCATCGCAGCCTGAAAGGCACCAGCAAAATTGCCAAGCGCCGCAACGTGTTGAAGCGTTTCGAGCGCGTGGACCTGCTCAAGACCCGCGGCGAGTGGAAGGAAGGGGACCGTGCCTTCGGGTTGCGGAAAACCAAGCCCGCCGAATAACGCCTCCGTCCGGCTGAACCGGCATCTGGCCGCCTGTGGCGTGGCATCTCGTCGAGGCTGTGACGAGATCATTGCGGCGGGCAGGGTCAGCATCGATGGAACGCCCGTGACCTCCTTGGGGGTACGGGTTTTCCCTTTACGGCAGCGCATCGAGGTGGATGGACGGGAAGTCCGCCCACAGTCCTGCCGTGTCCTGATGGTCCACAAGCCCCGCAACATCGTCTGCACCGTTAAGGACCCCCAGGGGCGCCGCACCATCCTCGACCTCCTTCCCCCGGAATGGCGGGACCTCCGCCTCTACCCCGTTGGACGTCTTGACCAGAACTCGGAGGGGCTGATCCTCGTGACCAACGATGGCGATCTGGCCCTCCGCCTGACGCACCCCCGGCATCATGTCGAGAAGGAATACATCGTCTGGGTCCGCGAAGAAATCACCCAGGAGCAGGGGGACCACATGCTGCGCGGGGTCCATGACCAAGGAGAGCGCCTGCGCGCGTTGGCCATTCACCCCCTGCCTACCAAAGGCCGCTACCACGCCTACAGCATGATCCTAGGGGAGGGACGCAACCGCCACATCCGCCGGATGTGCGACGCGCTGGGCGTTTCCGTGGCCCGCATCAAGCGGATCCGCATGGGTGGGCTCGAGCTCCACGACCTGCCGGTGGGATCCTGCCGCGAGCTTGCGGGACGTGAACTGGCCACCCTCCGGGCAAACCTGGGGCTCTGAAGCCCCTTACTCGCCCCCCCTCCTCCCCCGCAGCAGCTCCCGGAGGCCCTCCGCCTCGTCAGCGAGCAACCAGTCGTGCAGGGCCACACCCCGGCGCACATAGTCCCGCGTGGTTTCCGGCAGCCGTTCCAAAGAAAAACCTCCCCGCTTCACACGTTCCGGGCCCGCATTGTACGCCGCGAGAAGCAGACTCCTCAGATCGGCGCGCCATCGGGACCGGTGCCGGTACAGGAACTCCTGCAGATCGCCCAGATAAAGCCGGCCCACCGCACGATTGCGCTCCGGATCAAAGGCCTGGTCGAAGGGGGTTCCCCGCCCATAGTGCCTGCGGGTCACCTCCCTCCAGGTCGCCTCCCGAATCTGCATCAATCCACGCTCCCCCAAACTCCCGATTTTCGAGGCATCCCCCTGGCTCTCCAGCTGCACCACCGCCTCCACCAGGAGATCCGTTGCCCGCCCCAAATCAATCCTCACGCCCGCTTCGAGAGGGACCTCCAACGGCGGGATTTCGGGCCCCTCCGCAAATGGGCCCGGAAACTGCTGATATGCAGGATGAATGACCAAAGCAAGCACCCAGCCCCCGCACAGCACCCCCACCGCCACCCGCCATCCCAGGGAAGGCGGACGCGGGGCAGACCCGACAGGATGGGGATGCGGCAACCACATAGCCAACGCAAACCTACCACAATCCACCCCCTTTGGCCACCTCCTCCGCAGGACCTTCTCTTCCAACCCACTTGACAGGGATGTTATAATGTCAAATATGAGAAACCACCCTCCCTGCGAAGCCCATCGACAACGCCGCGGTTTCACCTTGGTCGAGATTGTGGTGGCGGTCCTTTTGTTGGGGGTGCTTTCCGGCTACAGTTTCATGGCTGCGCGCAACATCTTGGACCGCGCCCAGGTGGACCGAGCTTCCTCGCGGCTCGCCTTCCAGCTCCAACAGGCACGCTCTGAGGCCGTCGCCACCAACCGCAACATGTTCGTCCGGATAGACCAGGAAGACAACCAATTCATCTCCTGGTCGAGCGACGAGGGGGATCAAACCGAAGTGCCCGACAGCGCCCTCATTGTCGAGATCGGGGACAAGAGCCGGGTGGACATCCGCAGCGCCTGGACCAACGGCCTCTTCAATGCCTACGGCCAATTCATCACCACGCCCGGACAGCGGGAGATGCGGACGGTTTCCACCCGCTTCAGCACCGCCGACGGCAGCAAAACCATCGAACTGATCCTCCGCGGATCCGGAGCCGTGACCAAACGATGAAAACCAAGCCCCCCTCCTCACGCCGCGCCGGCTTCACCCTCCCCGAGGTCGTCATCACCGGGCTCCTCATGACCATCATGATGATCCCCGTCTCCCGCATCGCCTACCTCACCATCCGCGGCACCCAGTACGCGCACGACTCCGGCGAGGCGCTGGCCCTCGCTCAGGCCAAACTGGAGGCCTTCTCCGACATGGACTACGAGGACATCGAGAGCGGATACGAAACCACTGACGGGTACATCCTGCGCTGGATCGTCTCGGAAAGCCAGTCCTCCAAAGTCGTCAGGCTCTTCGTGAGGTGGAGCATCCTGGGGCGGAGGCAGAGCATTAACCTCAACACGATCTACACGGATCCCTTGGTCGAAGGCTTCTCCTTCGAATAATCTCCCACCCGGAAGGCCACTCCATGCACACCCCTCCCCCCCACTCCGGACCCCGTCAGGGGTTCACCCTCACGGAGGTGATGGTGGCCGGCGCCATCGCCGCGATCCTGCTTACCGTCTTCATGTCCGGGTTCACCCAGCAACGCAATACCTTCCACCAGAAAAATATCGAGCAGGAGCTTCAACAAAACGTCCGTACGGCGATGATGTACCTGCAGCGGGACCTCCGTTATGCCGCCAGCGGCATGGTCATGGGCCCCATCAGCCTCGACCAGTGGTTCGGCTTGGATGCGTCGATCACCGATATTCCCTGGATCACCGATGGTGGGACCGGGCCTGACCAACTCACAGTCGTCGGCATTTCGGGGCAGCCCGTGGGCACCCTCTCGCAACTCATTCTGGAAGGCTCCACCAGCTTGGTGCTCGACATCGACAACGACACCGTCCTCCCCTACATCCCCGTCGCCGGGGATGTCCTCGTCATCGCCGGCATCGAGGCCGTCGTCGTCAACCAAGTCCACAACGATACCCTGTCGATCAGCCGCGACCCCACCACCAACGGGGTCGGAGTGCACCTGATCTACCCCGCCGGTTCCGAGGTCTACCTCCTCAACACCATCCAGTATTCCGTCGCCGACGTGGAGGGCACACCCAGCCTCCTTCGGGCGGACTCCCGCTACACCTACAGCTCCGACGCCGACAAGGTCGTGGCCGACGGCATCGAGGACTTCCAGCTCACCCGCGCGGGCGACGTCGTCTCTATCTCCCTCACCGGTCGCAGCCGCAAACCCGTCCCCGGTTACACCAGCCCCGATGGCGACAACTTCCCCCACTTCACCCTCACCTCCCAGAACCGCATCCGCAATTCCTCCCCCCGCCTGAGCATCCAGGGCTGGCCGAGCGACATCCTTATTGCCGACGCCTATACCCCCACCCCTGGCCCCACCGCCGCACCCACACCCACCCCCACGGTGGACCCCTACGCCACCGCGACACCGGTTCCAAGCCCCAGCCCGACCCCCGAACCCACGGCGACCCCCACCCCCGGGCCCACCCCCACCCTTGGCCCGACGCCGGAGCCGACGGCCACACCGGCCCCAACCCCCACGATCCACATCCCCCCCGGACAAATCAAACGCCCCTCTGCTTAACCTTCCTCCGAGGATACCCCCATGGCCACTCCCGAACATCCTTGCCGCTCCGGCTCCACGCTCTTTTTTGTGATGGGCATGATGGTCGTGCTCTCGCTCGTCGCCATGACCGCCACGGAAAGCATGCTCCTCGAGTCCCGCACCGCCGCCAACCACGTGGACTCCACCCGGGCGCTCTACCACGCCGAGGCCGGCATCAAGATCGTCAAACGTGTCGTGGAGAACCGCCTTTCCGCTGGCGAAACTCTCGAGCAGATTCTCGGCAACCTCTCCATCAGTCCCCCCTCCGGCATCGAATTCGAACCCATCACCGACTTCAAGATCACCGTCCCCAACCGCATCTTCAGCTTCGAATGTATCGGGCTCAGCAACGACGCCCGCGCCAGCGTCGTCGTCCAGTTCCGCCGCAGACCCCTGCTTCAGGCCGGGCTTTTCGGGGATGAGTTGCTGGACACCCAGCCCAACGTCAAAATCTACGGGTATGATAGCCGATGGCTCACCGATCCGACTCCCGCCGACAGCAACGGCGGAGGATCGATCGGAAGCAACCTGGAGGTGGAACTGGGCAACCACCTCTACTTGGATGGCAATATCCTCCTCGGCGAGACGGAGGCCGGGCTACTGGCCTCCTGCACCGGCTGCACCAACTTCGTGCAGGTACAGGTGGGCCTCATCGACCCCGATCCCCTCGGGATCATGGACGGCGGCGCCATGGCCACCCAGATGGAGGCCGTCGAGGACAACAACAACAACGGCTCCGTCGCCAAAATCATCAACGAAACCATCAATCTGACGACAGGCAATCCGGAGACCCGCGTCATCACCCTTACCTCCGGCGACTACTACCTCACCGATGTCGATTTAGGTTCTGGCGCGGTGATGACGATCGACGACACCGACGGCCCCGTTCGGATTTTCATGGCGGGCGAATTCAACGCGCAACCCGGCTCCGACATCGTCGTCACCAGCGGCCAGCCCTTTGGCCTCCAGATCTACTCCAACTCCCTGGAGGACGTGATCCTGAAACCAAACGGTGACATCACGGCCTTCATCTACGCCCCCGGCGCCACCCTCCAGCTTTTTCCCGGTAACGATGTCCGCGGGGCATTCTGGGCGGATGTCATCGATGTATCGCCCCAGAACAACGGCAACATCTTTCTGGATACGAGCCTCCAGGACCGAATGCTCATGAACAGCCTGGAGATCCACGCCTGGTACGAGCAGCGCGAGAACTGACCCCCTCCCCTCTCAATGGTGCCGGAATTCCCGCAACTCCCTGCGGCATGCCACCAGCGCGGCAAGGACATACGCCAGGGCCGCCACTGACACGGTCACCAGTACCCGCACGGCATCCCCCATGCCATCGAGATGCGGGGAAAGGAACACAACGGCCCCCAGCATCGGCACGCAGGCCAGAAGGTGGCGTCCTAGAGCCCCCGCAAGCCTCCCCACCCGCAACCGGGCGTGCCGCACGTGCGTGAGCCGCGCCAGAATCGCGACCTGCCCCAGTTCGGAAACCACCGTGCCCAGGGCCAGACCGGCGTGTTTCCAGCCGTTCGGAAGCACCACGATGAACAAGAGGTTGAGCGCGAGGTTCACCCCAACAGCCGCGGCACCGATGCGCACCGGGGTCTTTGTGTCGGCGTGTGCGTAGAAAATAGGCACGAAGACCTTGGCCAGGCTGAAGACCAGCAGCCCCGGTGCGTAGCATTGCAGCGCACGGGTGGTGACCCGGACGGATTCCAGATCGAATTCCCCGCGGGCGTAGGCCAGTCGTACGATCGGCTCCGCAAATACACAGAGTCCCAACGCCGCGGGCAGCATCAGAAACGACAACCCCCGCAGACTCTGATCGACGAGTTCCTCCATACGTTCCCGGCTTTTCTGCCTCGCCAAACCCGCCATCTCCGGCAGCAGGATCGTCCCCAGCGCCGTCGCGAAGAGCCCCAAGGGCAAATACACCAGGCGTTCCGCAAAGGAAAGCGCAGAGGGCCCGTAGTCGGCCACCCATAACGCCAACAGCCGGTCCAACAGCACATTGATCTGGGTTACCGCCGCCCCCAGCGCCGCCGGCAGCATCAGCACCAGCACCCGCCTCACCTTCGGATCCAACGGATGAATCCCCTCCGGCGCCCGGTACCCCAGCCGCAACACTCCAGGCACCTGCACCCCGAACTGCAGTACCCCTGACAACAGCACCGCCCACGCCAGGCCGATCGTTTTCTGCTCCGGACTCCAGCCCGTGCCCTGATTCATGCCCCACAACACCACGATCCACACCACATTCAGCACCGCCGGCGTGAAGGCCGGCACCGCAAATTTCCGGTGTGAGTTCAGCATCCCCATTACCAGCGCCGCCAAGCAGATCCCCACCGTGTAGGGGAGCATGATTCTCAGCGGCGGCAACACCGCCGCCACCCTTTCCGGAAGATCGTCCCTGCCCATCAACGCCCAACACACCAGCATCGCCCCCACACTCACCACCCCCAGGAAAATCACCAACAGCGACCCCAAGTTGCGCGCGAGACCCCAGGCTTCGGACTGTCCCTCCGTATCACGCACCCTCACATACGCCGGAATAAACGCCGCCGAAAGCGCCCCCTCCCCGAACAGCCTGCGGAACAGATTCGGGATCGTGAACGCCACAAAAAACGCCGATCCCGCCAGGGTCGTCCCGAAGGTCCAGGCCATCATCATCTCCCGGACAAACCCCAACAGCCGGGAGGTGAGGGTGCCCAAGCTCACGATCCCCGCACTACGGAAAAGCTTCGGGTTACTCATCGTCCTTCGCGCGGTACTCGCGGTCCAGAATAGCCTCCCACTCGCATTCCCAGAGTTTGGCGTACTTCATGGCGACCCCGTAGGCCACAATGACGGCAATCACAAAGCCACGGAGGCCGTCCAAAAAGCCCCCCTTGAGCAGATAGCCCTTCACAAAACGGGTCGGGGGGCGAAAAATCAGGTCGGTGAGGCGGAAACGGCGTCCGGAACGGTACATCTCCCGTGCGCTGATCGTGGAGAAGCGGTTGATGACATTCAGATGGTGGGAGAGGTTGTTGTAGGTGTAGTGCCAGAGCTTGCCCGTGAGGGTCTTGACCGGCCCCTCCACAATCACCATGTCGTGGGGCTCCTGTCCGCCGCTGTAGCCTTTGTCCTTGCGGAAGAGGCGCAACTTGATGTCGGGGTTCCACTCCCCGAAACGAATCCATTTGCCGAGGTAAAACACCTGACGAGGGAATTCGAAACCCAGGTATTTTCCAGTGCCGGTGCGGAACTGGTAGAGGATCTGGTCGCGCAGCATGGGGGACACCTCCTCATCCGCATCGAGAAAAAGGACCCAGTCATGGGTCGCAAGCTCCCGGAGGCGGTTGCGCTGGGCGATATAGCCTTTCCAGGGCTCCTGGAACACCTTGTCGGTGAACTCCCGGCAAATGTCCATCGTCCGGTCCGTGCTGAGGCTGTCGAGAACGACGATCTCGTCACAAAACGAGAGGCTTTCGAGGCAGCGACGGATGTTCGACTCCTCGTTGAAGGTCATGACGCAGGCCGAGATCATGGGGCGTGGCATGGCGGACTTCTAGCGGGAGGCGGGCGGGATGGCAAGAACGTGTTCACGCACAGCCTCCAGAGTGACCGCCTCCAGGGCGGCCCGGGCCTCCCCGCTGTCGCGCGCGATTCGGCGGTTTTTGATGCCAGGGGCCTGGACCACGATGGCGGAGGGATGGAGGGGTCCGGTCTTCGCGGGGTCGGTAAGGCCGAAGACCGCCACCACCGGGGTGCCCATCGCGGCGGCCAGGTGCATCCCCCCGCTGTCGTTCGCCAACACCCCGTCCACCGCTCCTAAAAGCGCCGCGAACTCCTCCAACGAACTGGAGCCGGCCAGGGAGACGCCCCGTTCCCCCAGTCCCGTGTTCAGGCGGGCGCAGAGTTCCGCATCGGCGGGGGTGCCGAGCCAGCAGACCGACCCGCCGCGTTCGGCGATCCAGGCCTCGGCGACGGCGCGGAACCGATCGGCGGGCCAGCGTTTGGCAGGGCCGCGGGCCGCCCCGGGGATCAGGGCAAGGCGTGGGCCGGGCAAGGGGTCCAGCCATTTCCCGGCGGCCTCGCGGGCCTCCCCGGGCGCCTCCAGGCGGGGAAAAGGGAGTTCCTGCGGCAAGTCTCCCAGCAGGAGCCGTGCGTTTTCCCACTGTTGATGGCGAGGTTCCATGCCCTGGAGATCGACGGGATCGTTGACCAGTCCCGAGCGCCCTTGGCCCACGGTTCCACGGCGGCAGGGGATCCCCGCCAGCCAGGGGGCCAGGGCGCTACGGAAGGAATTCGGCAGCAGCACGACCCGCCCGTACCCACGCTCCCGCAGGCCCGCCACGACTTCCGGCAGGTCACGGACACGCGGGGAAAGAGCCAGGACGCGGCCAGGGGCGGCGTGCATGCGCCAGAGCCCTGCCTGGGCGGGCTTGACCGCGATATCCAGCTCGACCCCGTCCGGAAGCCGGGCGCGCAGCGCCTGTAGCGCTGGCATCGCCATCACTCCATCTCCCAGCCAATTAGGCCCCATGACCAGCAGGGGGGAGGAGTCGGACACGTCCAGCGCCCCGCGCCGCAATTTTCCGGTGCTCGGAAAGAAGGGGGGGCGCTGTTCCGAGCTTCGGAATGCGGCGGAATTCAGGGCCACACCGGGGGCCCGTTCGGGTCCATTTCCTGGACCTGCCAAGGCAGGCCGTGGACATTCAGGGCGGCCATGAAGGGATCGGGGTCGAGCTGCTCCATGTTCCAGACGCCCGGCCGGAGCCAGGCACCGGTCATCATCATCTTCGCCCCGATCATCGCCGGAACCCCCGTCGTATAGGAAATGGCCTGGGAGTTCGTCTCGCGGTAGCATTCCTGGTGGTCGCAGACATTGTACACGAAGACCCGGCGGCGCTTCCCATCCTTCAGGCCGTCGATCACATTGCCGATGCAGGTCTTGCCTTTCGTCAGCGGGCCCAGCGAGGCCGGGTCGGGCAGGACCGCCTTGAGGAACTCGATCGGCGCGATCTTCTGCCCCTTGAAGTCAATGGGCTCGATGGCCGTCATGCCGACGTTCTGGAGAACGGTGAGGTGGGTGATGTATTTCTGCCCGAAGGTCATCCAGAAACGGATGCGCCGGAGTCCAGGGATGTTGCGGCACAACGACTCCATCTCCTCGTGGTAGAGGAGGTAGATCTCCTTCTCGCCGGCCTCCGGAAACACGTAAGGGCGGTGGACTTCCAGGGGCTCGGTCTCCTTCCACACCCCCTCCTCCCAGTATCGCCCCTTGGCGGTGATCTCCCGGATGTTAATCTCGGGATTGAAGTTGGTCGCGAAGGGCAGGCCGTGGTCCCCCGCATTGCAGTCGAGAATATCCACCGTCTCGATCGAATCGAACAGGTGCTTCATCGCGTGCGCGCAGAAAACATTGGTCACACCCGGGTCGAAACCACTTCCCAGCAGGGCCATGAGCCCTTTGTCCACGAAACGCTGGTGGTAGGGCCACTGGTATTCGTACGTGAAGCGGGCCTCGTCCTTCGGCTCGTAGTTCGCCGTGTCGAGATAATGCACACCGGCCTCCAGGCACGCCTCCATGATCGTGAGGTCCTGGTAGGGAAGCGCGACATTTATGACCATTTCCGCTCCGCTGGAGCGGATCAGGGCGACTGTCTCCGCGACATTGTCCGCGTCCACGGCCGCAGTCCGGACAGGACGCGGCAATTCCGCGGCAATCGCGTCGCATTTCGCCTTGGTCCGGCTTGCCAGCGTGATGGTTTCAAACACTTCGGGCACCTGGGCGCACTTGTGGGCGACCACGCGACCTACGCCTCCCGCTCCGATGATCAGCACATTTTTCATGAGGTTCCTTGGGGTTGGGGCCGGAATCCCGGCTCAGGTCTCGAAATAGGTGTAGCCTTGCATGCCGTTGTTGAAGGCATCCACAATGGTGCGGCGCTCCGCGGCGCTGATGCGACCGCGGCGCACGGCCTGTTCGGCGAGTTTGCGGAAATTCTCGGCCAGGTCCTTGGGGTCGTACTCGCAATAGCTCAGCACGTCGGCGACCGTGTCGCCCTGGACTTCGTGGTAATACGCCACCTCGCCCCCCTCGTCGAGCTCCACGCTCACGACGTTGGTGTCGCCGAAAAGGTTGTGTAGGTCCCCGAGGGTCTCCTGGTAGGCCCCGACGAGGAAGACGCCAATGTAGTAGGGGTCCTTTCCGTTCCATGCGTGCAGCGGGAGGGTCTCGCGGTACCCGTCCTCCGCATGGATGAATCGGTCGATCTTGCCGTCGCAGTCACAGGTGATGTCGGCGAAGACTCCCTCGCGGTCGGGTTTCTCGCCGAGGCGGTGTAGGGGCATAATGGGGAAGAGCTGGTCGATCGCCCAAGCGTCGGGAAGGGACTGGAACAGGCTGAAGTTCCCGTAGTAGATGTCCGGCAGGGCGCCGGCGAGCCCGCGAAGGTTGTCAGGCACGCGCTCCAGCCCGCGCGCCGCCTCGGCGATCCGGCGGACGGTGGTCGAGAAGATCTGCTCGGCAAGGGCACGGTCGCGGAGGCTGATCATCCCGTGGGAGAACATAGCCCGGAGCTCGTCACGGTAGTAGACGGCGTCGTTATAGCACTCCTGCAGGTTTCGAGGTTTGATCTGGGCGGGCAGCTCGAAGAGGTTCTTGAGGAGGTTGGGGGCGTTGGGAGGAAGGGCCTGGGGGAACTCCGGGGGACTGTACTCGCCCACGTCGAGGATGCTGAACACCAGCACGCCATAATGGGCGACCGTGGCCCGTCCGGATTCGCTCACGAGGGTGGGATGGGGAACGCCGGCAGCGTTGCAGGTGCCCATCACCGTTTCGATCACGTCGGCGCAATACTCCTCGATCTGGTAGTTCCGGCTGCTGGCCGCACTCGACTGGGTGCCGTCATAGTCGACCGCAAGGCCTCCGCCGATGTCGAGATGGCCCATCCGGGCACCCTCGGCGACGAGATTGCAGTAGACGCGGGCGGCCTCGGAGGCACCGGCGCGGATCGTGCGGATATTGGGGATCTGGGAGCCCAGATGGTAATGCAACAACTCCAGGCAGTCCAGTGCGCCCTCCTCCCGGAGGAGATCGACCGTCTGGATCACCTGGGCCGCGCTCAAGCCGAACACGCTCCGGTCACCGCCGGACTCGACCCACTGCCCGCTGCCCGGGGTGGAGAGGCGCATGCGCACCCCCAGGCGCGGGCGGATGCCGATCGCGCGGGCCCGCTCGAGGATGAGGGGAACTTCGTTGGGGATTTCGACCACGAGGAGGATCTGCAGGCCCATCTTGAGACCATAGAGGGCCAGGTCGACGAACTCCGCGTCCTTGTAGCCGTTGCAGATGATGAGGGCCTCGGGGTCATGCATGTAGCTCATGGCGGCGATGAGCTCGGGCTTGCTGCCGGCCTCGAGTCCGTGGTGGTAGCGCTGGCCGAAGCGGCAGATTTCCTCGACCACCTGCTGCTGCTGATTGACCTTAATGGGAAACACGCCGCGGTATTCGCCCTGATAACCTGCGTCGGCGATCGCCTTGCGGAAGCTTTCGTTGATGAGCTTCACCCTATGGTCGAGAATATGCCCGAAACGAAGCAGCACCGGCGCAGTGATTCCACGCTCCTCCAGATCCCGGAGGATCGAAGGCAGACTCGTCCAATGGGAGTGCCCGTTCTCGCCGAGGTTCACCCGGACTTCCCCGTCCTCCGAAACCGAATAATAGGGGGCGCCCCAGTTGCGGATGCCGTACAGCTCTTCCGAATGGCGGGTGTCCCAGGCGGACGTGTCAGATGGAGTGTTTTTCAATGCGGATTTCCTTGGTTTCGGGAGGGGCAGTCTTCTACCCCCCCCCCACCGGATTGCAAGATTATCCCTCCACCCACCCCATTTTTACCCCTCTAAACGGGGTGGAAAGGATGAGGATGCGGCAAGGAGTTTGAACAAATAGGCTTGCGCGAAAGTGGGGGACTACCCGCGCGGGTTTTCAAACATTTCGCGCAAGGACTTTTCGACAAACAGGTTACCTCATTCACGAGTCATTCATCTCCGTTGTCGTGGCCCCCGAACCGTATAGCGGGGATAGGTCCGTACGCGCGCGCCATGTGAGGACTCTTGGATTCCATGCCTTTTGCCCTTGCGGAACTCCCGGAGGAGGAACAAGAAAAGGGCTCCATCTCGAACAGAAAGCAGGCCGGCTATGCTCCTCATCATCGGCGGAATGATCCGCAGCGGATCGACCTTTTCATTTAACATCGCCCGGGAACTTCTTGCCACGCAGGGCGTGGTGGCGCACGCCGCCGGGAACTCCCTGCCCGCCAACACGGACGGCGATGCGTTCCTCCTCAAATCACACGCCCCCGGGCCGGAGCTGCTCGCCCGCATCCGGCAAGGCGAGATTTCCTGCATCTGCACAGTCCGGAGTCCCGAGGAGGCCATCGCCTCCTGGAGGAATACGTTCGGATTCACCTTCGAGGAGGGTCTCCGCCTCGTCGACGAATGGTACTCCTGGTATGTCCCCCTCGCCGACAAGGTCCTCACCCTCCCCTTCCCCACCATCGAAAACTCCCCCGACACCGCAATCTGGAACATCAGCCGCCACCTCCGGCTTAACCCCTCCCCCTCCCTCGTCTCCTCCCTCGCCCAAAAATACAGCAAGGCCTCCATCAAGGCCCTTACCGACACGATGTCCCGGGACGGGAACATCCGTGACATTGGATTCAGCTACTTCGACAAGGAAACCCTCTTCCATCGACGACACATCTCCCGGGGCACGCCACCCCTGACCTCGGCGGAACTCGCGGAAGTCCGGGACCGGCTCGCCCCGCATCTCGAACGCCTAGAAGGACGGACGGGGTAAGGCATGCCCCGGGGCGGGCTTCAAGCGCCCCAGCCACCGCCGCCGGGCGTCTCCATTCGCAACCCTTCCCCCGCTGCCAGGAAAAGACTCCCCTTGGCGGGTACGGCCTGGCGCTCCCCGGATAAGCTTACCCGCCATTGCGCGCCCGGGGCACCCTCCTCCCCTCCCCCCGCCCCGGGCGCACCCCGGCGCCTCCGCTCGGTCAGCAAGGTCACCACCATTCCCTCCTCCGCACGCCATTGGCGCACCATCCCGTCCCCTCCGCTCCATCGCCCGCCCCCTCCCGAGCCCTCCCGCAGCGAAACCTCCTCAACCCTCATGGGATAGGCGTACTCCAGCGCCTCAACCGGTGTGTTCAGGGTATTCGTCATGTGGCACTGGATCGCGGAGGCCCCCGGACGGCCCGGACCCGCCCCCGCCCCTCCGCCCACTGTCTCATAATACGCGAATCCCTCCCCGCCAAATGTCACATTATTCATCGTCCCCTGCGAGCAGGCGGGGATGCGCCCCGGGCAGGCGAGGCCCAGAAGGCCCAACACCAGGTCCACCACCCGCTGAGACGTCTCCACATTCCCACCGGCGACCGCGCGCGGCCATCGGGCGTCAAGAACCGAACCCGGGCGGGTCTTTAGGGTGATGCCCCGGAAGCACCCCGCGTTCACAGGGGGAGGCTGTCCGGGACTCTCCTCATGCAACAGGCAAAGGAAGACATGGAAGACGGCAGACTCCACGATCGCCCGCACGGCATTCAGGCTCCCCCGCATCGCGTCGTCGCTTTCCGAGAAATCGAACTCCACGCGGCCTCCCTTTACCCGCATCCGAGCCCTCAACACGGTGTCCTCTTCCGGAGTGGGCCCCTCCAGAATATCCTCCCGGAACCATTCGCCCTCTGGCAGGGCCTCCAGCACCGTGGCCATCCGGCGTTCCCCATACTCCAGCAGGGCCTCGCCCCCCTCGCGCAGTCGAGCCTCCCCATGGGCGGCCAGGAGGGCGGCCCATCGTTCATCCGAAATGTGATGCGCCTGCAATTGTGCGCGCAAATCGCCGCGGCGTTCGTCGGGCGATCGGCTGTTCGCGCAGAAAATCCGCAGAAGGTCCGCATCGATGACGCCGTCGCGCACCAAGCGAACGGGGGGGAGGATCAGTCCCTCCTGGAAAATGCTGGTGCTGTCGGGAAGGGATCCCGGGGTCATCCCCCCCACATCGGCATGGTGCGCCCGCGTCGCCGCATAACCCATGATCCGTTTACCCTCCCGATCCCAGAGTGGCGAGACCAGGGTCACATCCGGCAGGTGGGACCCGCCCCGGAAAGGATCGTTCAACAGGGCCACGTCCCCGCGACCCAGGTCCGGAAATACGGAAAGCACGGCCTCCACGCTCCGCGGCATCGCCCCCAGATGAACGGGAATGTGGGCCGCCTGCGCCAGCATCCGGCCGGAGGCGTCAAACAACGCGCAACTGAAATCCCGGCGCTCCTTGATGTTCGGCGAAAAGGCTGTCCTGGCGAGGACGGCACCCATTTCCGAGGCGATGGAGACGAACAACTGCTGCATAACCGCCAAGTCCGTGGCCCCGAACCCGCTCATGGCCTCCCCCTGCCGCCACGGGAGACCTGCGGAAACGCAGCCCCAGAAGTGAAGGGCCCAAGGGATGCCCACGTGGGAACGCAGACAGGGGAGTGGGCCAACAGGACGGTCTCTCGGCAAAAAGGGAAGGGCACGACTCGGACTCCTTTCCCCTGGACGGCAAAGATGAACACGGACTTCCGTCCAGGGATGCAGGAGCCCTACCCACTTTCCGCCCGGTTTCCAGCCCAAACCCCTCGCCAGCACCTCAGCCCCCCTTTCTCGGTGGCGCATCGGGCTTGCCCTGGGGCCTTTCTTTCGCCAAAAAACCGGCCATGCATCGCACCCCTGCCCCCCGTTCCCTCACCGGTTTTACCCTGATCGAGCTCCTGGTGGTGATTGCCATGATCGCCCTTCTCGCCGCCCTGGCCGTTCCCGCCACCTCCGCCGCCCTGGAGCGGGGCCGTGCAACCCGCTGCCTGTCCAACCTCCGCCAATGGGGAACGGGCCTGATGCTCGCCCTGCAGCAATCCCCCACGCAATCCTTCCCCACGGAGGGAACTCAGGGCCCCTTCGTCCAATACAACGAGGACACCGCCTGGTTCAACCTCATCCCCGCCCTCCTGGAGGAACCCACCCTCCGCGAGCTCCGCGACGCGCAGGGCCCCATGCCCCGCCCCCGCGACGGTTCCCTCTGGTCCTGCCCCTCCGACTCCCCCAAGCGTGCCGCCGCCTACAAGGCCACCACCCCCTTCTTCGGCTTTGGCTACAACCTCTGGATCGACGAGACCGCGCGCACCTCACGGCTCCAAGAAGCAGGTCTCCTCTCCCCCGGCCAGGAAGCGCCGGACCCCGTACTCCTCCGCGCCTTCCACATTGAACACCCCTCCCGTTTCGTCGTCTTCGGTGAAATCGCGGATGGCCGTTACGCCACCCTCAACCTCGCCTTCCTCGGCTACCGCCATGGCCATGGCAAAAACACTCACCTGGTTTTCGCCGATGGCAGCGCCCGCGCCCTCCCCCGCGCCCTGGTCGGCCTCCGCTCCGACATGCCCCACTACCTCACCCTCAACCCCGGCGGCGTCATCTGGTGCCCCGGCGGCACCGACACCACCCTCTGAGCCCCCCTTCCCCACCCTCTTGCAGGAAACCCCTACCCCACGCCAAGCCCCTCAGCGTAGGCACGGGCGATCTGTTCCGGGTCGAAGGTGGATTCCGCACGCAGGCGGGCCTGGCGGCCCATGCGGTCCCGCAGCTCCGGATCCCTGCAGAGGCGCAGCAGTTTCTCCTCCCACTCCGGGCCGCAGGAAGGATCAAACAGCAGTCCCTCCCTCTCCTCCTCCAGCACCTCCTGGATGCCCCGGAGGCGCGCCGCCAGCACGGGAAGACCACTGGCGAGATTGTGAACCAGAGTGCTGGTCACGTGGAAATCATCGCCGGGCATTCCCAGACGCATCACCAGTCCAATATCCGAGGCGTGAAGGGCCTCGGCGATATCGGGGAGACCGGGAAGCCAGCCGGTGAGCCGTACCCGGTCGGCGCAGGGGAGCTCCCGCAGCCTCCTGCGGAGTCCGGGCATCTCGGGTCCATCGCCAATGAGGAGAAGGCGGAGGCGGGGTTCACGGGGGGCGACACGGGCGAAGGCCTCCAGGATCCTCAGGTTCCCCTTGTTCGGATGCAGGATGCCATGGTGGGTTAACACGAGGTCCTCCGCCCCAAACCCGAAACGCCGGCGCGCCATTGCCCGGTCCCCCGGCCGGAACAACTCCAGGTCCACACCGTCATGAACCACCCTCAGCCGTTCCGAGGGCACCCCACCGGCAACCAGAAAATCCCGCGCCGCGGACACCCGCGTGAAGATACGGTCCAACCGCCTCCACGCCCGCAGGTCTGCCGCCTTCATCCAGCAGCCCAGCGGGCGCAACAGCGGATTGGGCACCAAATAGATGTCCGCGAAGAAATCATGAACCGTGAAGGCCAACCGCCCGGGGAAACTCCGACGCAGGAGGGGTGCGGTGAGGGGAAGAGTCTCGTCGACGAACACGGTGTCGAAGCCCTCCCTCCAAAGCCGCCTGCCCAGCGCCGGGAGACCCGCCATCCACAGAGCCGCCATCCGGTGCTTGTCCCACAGGTTCGAACGGTCGACACGCGGTCCGACCACCCGCTCTCCGACACAGGCGGCCAGCTCCGCCGGGGCCGCACGGGGGCCGCGGAAGCCGAAGTGCTCCACCTCGACCCCCTTTTCGCGCAATCGTCGGGCCAGGAAAGGCAAGGCCGGCAGGAAATCCACGTGTTCCGCGAGGCCATAGCGGAAAAGCAGGGCCACCTTGCGGGGAACCTGTTCAGCGGCCGGCATGGAACTCGTATTCCAGATGGAGTTCGAGATAACGGGTTTGCTGGGTGATTCGCTGCACACGGGCGTTCTCGAGATTGTCCTGGCTTCGCAAATACTCCAGGATGCTGATCTCTCCGTTCTCCCAGCGGTCTTGGTACAGGCGCATCTGTTGCTCCAGCACACGGATCCGCTCTTCCTGCAGCTTCAGGGAGATCTCCGCCTCCTCCAATCGCAACACCGCATTCTCGAAGTCCCTCTCCGCCGAACGCCTCGCCTCCTCCAGCGCAATCTCCGCCGAACGCACGTCCGCTAGGGCCTTCCGCGACTCCGCACGGTCGGCCCGGTCCAACCAAGGCCACTCCAGCACCAGCTCCCCGCGGAATTCAGGGTCGGTCTCTCCCGAGGGACCGTCCTCCTGCTCCGCACGGAGGCTGGCGCTCACGGTGGGAAAGTGGCGGGTCCTGGCGACCCGTGCCTCCAGGCGGGCGAGTTCAAGGTCCAGCCGGGCGTTCAACACCGCTTCGTTCTCCTCCACCGCCCTGAGACGGTCCGCCTCCAGATCCACCGCCTTCACCTCAAAGAGGAAATTGGTTTCCACCTGCAGAGGCTCCCCGGCTCGCATGCCAATATCCGCACGCAGGGAAAGCAACCCGCTCTCCGCCGCGCGGCGCGCCGTGAGCTCCGACAACTCGCTCTCCGGAATCCGGAGCCGCGCCGTCGCTATGTCCAAGGGATCCTCCTTGATCAGCGCGTGTTCCAGATTCTGCTTCGCACGCTCAATCTGCACCTCCCTCATCCCCACCGTCAACTGGTCCCGCAGAATCCCATAATATTGGCGGCTGACCGACAACAGGAGCCTACGCTGTTCCAGCCGGAGGCCATTGGCTTGGCGGGCCTCCCCAAAGAGGGCCCGGTCGACGGGCAACCTGGACTCCGCCAGGCTCCCCCCCCCGAGCAGCACCTTGCTCAAGCGAAGCGAATGGGTCGCCAAGTCACCCGCCTCCTCATAGGCACTGGCCAATTCCGCCTCGAAATCGGCCGGCAGGGTCTGGGAAACCGACAGGGCACTGCGGCCGGGATCCTCCTGGTCCTTCCATTCGCGCCGGGCCCTGAAGGTGGGATCAAAACGGCTACGGGCGATCACCACGTTCTCCACGACATTCGAATAGGCGAGGCGTTGTTGGAGGAGAGAGGGGGCGTGAAGGAGCGTGTAGGCCCTGACTTCCTCGATGTCCATGCGGGCAACAGGCTCTTCCGCACGGATCGCGGGACAGAAGGCCAGCGGAAGCAGGATCGCGGCGAGAAGGGCGGACCTGGAGGGCGAAAGAAAAGCAACGGAAGGGCGCCCGGAAGCGCCGAACTGGACGTGGGAAGACAAGGAACACACACAAGGGAATCGAATCAAGGGGCTTACTCCGAGGGACAGGGGAACGGCAACATCAAAGGCATTAGTGTTAACGGGATTGATCGACAGATCAAAGCTAAAATTGGGAGGGATAAGCCGCCCTCACGCCGGTTCCCAGGGGAATCGAGCTCCCGCCAACGCCAGAATACGGCGGAAATGGGGCTCCTCCACAGGCTGAATACTCAGCCGTTGCCCCCGGCGCGCCACCCAAAGCCCCTCCAACTCCGGATCCGCACGCAGCTCCTCCAAGGGAACCCCGCGTGGAAAGGTCTCCACATAGGCCATCCAGCGCAGGAACCACACCGGCTCCTCCGGAGTCGCGCGCGCGTCATGGTACTCTCCTCCAACCTCCAGCGCACTCGGGTCCGGCTCCGCTTCCGAGTCCACACGCATCAACCCCACCACCCCGGGCGGCTTCGCGTTGCTGTGGTAAAACAGCGCCAAATCCCCCACCCTCATCCCATCCCTCATAAAATTCCGGGCCTGGTAGTTCCTTACCCCCGTCCAGGGTTCCCGACCGTCCCTCGCCAGGTCGTCGATGCTGTACACGTCCGGTTCACTCTTCATCAGCCAATAACGTCTCATCCCCCCCTCCTACCCCATTTCCCCCGTTTTTCACCCCCAAAAAATATCGGCGCGGAGCCCGCGCCGATTTTATTGGGGGGGAGGAGGAGGGACCTCAGAGCATAACCGCCCAGAGGACACCTGCGGCGATCGCGGAGCCGATGACACCCGCCACATTGGGGGCCATCGCGTGCATCAGCAGGAAGTTCTGGGGGTCTTCCTCCTGGCCGATCGTATGGGCCACACGGGCGGAATCCGGAACCGCGGAGACCCCGGCCGCGCCGATGAGCGGATTGATCTTCTCCTTCAGGAACAGATTCATCAACTTCGCGAAAAGAACGCCGGCCGCCGTGGCCACGCAGAAAGAGGCCGCGCCCAACGCGAAGATCTGGATCGACTGACGGGTCAGGAACACACTGGCCTGCGTACTCGCACCCACCGTGAAGCCCAACAGGATCGTCACACTGTCGATCAACGCGTTCCGCGCCGTGTTCGCCAGGCGCTCGGTCACCCCGCTCTCCTTCAACAGGTTCCCGAAGAACAGCATCCCGATCAGTGCGATCGACCCCGGCGCGATCAGCGCGCAGATCAGAAAACCCGCAATCGGAAAGATGATCTTCTCGGACTTCGACACCTGCCGGGGCGGGGCCATGTGGATCCGCCTCTCGTGCCGGGTCGTCAAGAGCCGCATGATCGGCGGCTGGATCACTGGCACCAACGCCATGTAGGAATACGCCGCAATCGCGATCGGGCCGATCAGATGGGGCGCAAGTTTCGACGCCAGGAAGATGGCCGTGGGGCCGTCCGCACCGCCGATGATGCCAATGGCGCCAGCCTCGGGCGGGCTGAACCCCAGGTAGGTCGCGCCGATCAACGTCGCGAAAATCCCGAACTGCGCCGCCGCACCCAAAAGGATCAGCTTGGGGTTTGACAACATGGTGGAGAAATCCGTCATCGCCCCGATGCCCAGGAAGATGAGCGGCGGGAAGATTCCTTTGGTCACCCCCGCATAGATGTAGTTCAGGACACTGCCCGTGTCGTACACCCCGACCGTCATGCTCGCCAGGGAGGGGATGTTGCCGACCACGACCCCGAAGCCGATAGGCAGCAACAACAGGGGCTCGTAATCCTTGATGATGGCCAGCCCGACAAACACCAGTCCGATCACGATCATGACCAGGTTCTGCCAAGTCATCAGAGTGAAGCCGGTGGTGCCAAGAAAACTGGCGAGATTGTTGAACAATTCCATGTAGACTCCTCCGGGCGCGCCGGGGCGCGCCCTGTGGGTTATTCGATGACGACCAGTTCCTGGCCCTGGGCAACGGCGTCCCCGGGCTTGACGCAGACCTTCGTGACCTTGCCCGCACGGGGGGTCTTGATCTGGTTCTCCATCTTCATGGCCTCCATCTTGACCACGAGCTGCCCCGCCTCGACCGTGTCACCCTCGGCCACGTTCACCGTGAGCACGGCACCCGGGATCGGGGCGCGAACCGCGTTTCCGCCGGCAGGCGCCGGGCCGGGACCATCGGCCAAACGCGCGGCCGCTGGGCGCACCGGTACGGGTGCGGGAGCGGCGGAGGCCGCGGCAGGGGTGAGCGAAGGGGCGGCGGTGATGACTTCGCCCACCTTCACCTGCAAGGTTTTTCCGTTCACCACCAGGGTGGCCTCCTTGAGGTTGAAGGACTTCACCTCCACCTCGTACTTCTGGTTCGAAATGTTCAGTTTGTAGGTTCTCATGTTATTTGATCCTGCCGGGTATGACGCGCATATTACTGGAAAGGGCCCAGGGTGAGGGGTTGAGCCCAATGGTGACTTTGAGGTTCTGTCCCGCCGCACGCTCGGCCTCCGCATGGAGCACGAGAGTGACCGCTGCCAGCATGGCCGCGTCAAGCTGCTCCCCCGGGGTGGCGGCGGCGAGAACAGAGCCGGCACGAACGGGTTTGGCCACATGGTGGGCCCCGTCGCCGTGCGGCGCGGGCATCCATCCCGCCTTCTCCAGGGCCCGGAGGAACCTCGGAAGCTGCGAGATGAACAGGGAGATCAGGGCGAGCCCGCAAAATACGATGATCATCCCCGATATCGCGAGGGAAATCCCGTGGTCGGTGCGGATCCGCTCCAGGGCGACCGTGTCCGCATGGGCGGCCCCGGTCACGCAGAGCAAGGCAAGCAGTGGGCGCATGGGGGTGGCTCCTGGGTTCACAGCGGGATGTTCCCGTGTTTCTTGGGCAGCGGCGTCCCGTGCTTATCCTGCAACATCCGCAGCCCCCGGATGATCCGGATGCGGGTCTCGCTCGGGGAGATGACGTCGTCCACGTATCCCCTTCCCGCCGCCACGTAGGGGTTCGCGAAGGTCTCGGTGTATTCCCTCTCCTTCTCCGCCAGGATCGCCCTCGCCTCCTCCGCGCTCTTGCCCTTCACGTCGCGGGCGTTGAGAATCTCTACGGCCCCCTTTCCGCCCATCACCGCAATCTCCGCCGTCGGCCACGCGTAGTTCAAGTCACCGTCCAGCTGCTTCGAGCTCATCACGCAGTGCGCGCCGCCGTAGGACTTGCGGGTCGTGATCGTGATCTTCGGCACCGTCGCCTCCGCGTAGGCGAACAGGAGCTTCGCACCGTTGCGGATGATCCCGCCATACTCCTCCACGGTCCCGGGCATGAAGCCCGGAACGTCGACGAAGGTGACCAACGGGATATTGAAGCAGTCGCAAAACCGCACAAAACGCGCAGCCTTAACCGACGAGTCGTTGTTCAGCACGCCGGCCAGCACCGTGGGCTGGTTGGCGACGATGCCGACGGAGGTTCCGCCCATTCGGGCGAAGCCGACAAGGATGCTCGCGGCGTAGTCGGGCTGGATTTCAAGAAAATGGCCCTCGTCGACGACCTTGTGGATGACCTCCTTCATGTCATAGGCCTGGTTGGGATTGTCCGGAATGATAAAATCCAGATCGGGGTCCGCGCGGTCGAAGGGATCCGCGGTCTCCTTGTGCGGCGGCTTCTCCATATTATTCTGGGGCATGTAGGAGAGAAGCTCGCGCAAGTGGGCGATGCACTGCGCGCCGTCGTCCGCCGCCAGATGGGCGACCCCGCTGCGGGTCGTGTGAACGCTAGCGCCGCCGAGGGTCTCGACATCAACGTCCTCGTGGGTGACCGACTTCACCACCTTGGGGCCGGTGAGGAACATGTAGCTGTTGTCGCGGACCATCACGGTGAAGTCGGTGAGCGCGGGGGAATACACGGCTCCGCCAGCGCAGGGACCGAAGATCCCGGACAACTGCGGGATCACACCGGAGCAGCGCACATTGCGGTAGAAGATGTTCGTATAGCCGGCGAGGGCCTCGATGCCCTCTTGGATGCGCGCGCCACCGGAGTCGTTGAGCCCGATGCAGGGGGCTCCGACCTTGGCCGCCATGTCCATCACCTTGCAGATCTTCTCCGACATCGTCTCGGAGAGCGACCCTCCCAGGATCGTGAAGTCCTGGGCGTAGACGAACACCAGGCGCCCATCGATCGTGCCCGAACCCACCACCACACCGTCGCCGAGAAACTTGGTCTTATCGATGCCGAAGTTCACGCAGCGGTGGACCTTGAACATGTCGAACTCCTCGAAGGAGCCCTCGTCGACCAGCGCCTCGATGCGTTCCCGGGCGGTGTGCCGGCCCTTCGCGTGGAGCGCCTCGATCTTGTCCGCGCCCCCACCCTCGCGGGCCTTGGCGCGTTTTTCCATCAATTCCTGCAGACTGCGTGCGGTGTTCATCCGTGTGTTTCCTGTCTCAAGGGTTAGGCGTGGTAGTAGACCTGATAGACCGTAGGATGGCCCGTAATCTCGTCGATCTGGTTCTGAAGCTTCGCGCGCTCCTCGCTGGCCAGCCAGCAGTTCCATTCGCCAATGTCCTTCCAGGAGCTGATGACGAGGATCTCGGTCGGATCGTCGGCGTTGATGAGTGTCTCGCCGCCGATGTAGCCCTCGTTGCGCATGCAAAGCGCGCGCAGCTGCATGACCAGCGGCTTGATCGCGGATTCCTTGCCCTGGGGCACCTTGCGGAGAATGATGATCTTGACGGACATGGCGTTTCCTTGTGGTTAGGGTGTGAGGGATTCGATGAAACGGGGGGGATCAGTGCCCCTCGCCGGAGCAGAATTCGGTGAGCACGCCCCGGGTGGACTTGGGATGGAGGAAAGCGACCTGCTTGCCGCCGGCGCCGACCATCGGCGTCTCATGGATCAGCCGGACCCCGGCCGCCGAGGCCTGACCCAGCTGCGCCAGGATGTCGTCGGTGCCAAAGGCGACGTGGTGGATTCCCTCGCCATTCTTCTCCAGGAACTTCGCGATCGGCGACTCGGGTGAGGTGGGCTCAAGCAGTTCAATGTGGGTCTCCCCAGCCTCGAAAAAGGCGGTCCTGACCTTCTGGGACTCCACCTCCTCGGTCTTGAGAAACTTCAGGCCAAGCGCCTTCTCATAAAGGGGAATACTCTCCTCGAGGGATTGGACGGCAATGCCGATATGGTCGACTTTCTGGATCATGGGGTGTCCTTGGGTTGGGGAGGATGGGATTGGAAAAAGGCCGCGCCGACCGCCAGAAGCTCCCGCGCCGCGGTCGTGGCGGTAATCTCGCCGCCGGCAACCGCCTCGCGCAATGCGGGAAGCCTGTCGCGTACCACCCCTTGGCTCAGGAAGCGCTGCTGCACTTGCTCGACGACCATGCCCATCATCCAGTCCACCGCCTGGGCCGAGCGACGCTCCGCGAAGGCCCCGCTCTCCCCTGTCGTGTCCCGGAACACCCGCATGAGCGTCCACAACTCTTCCAGGCCCCTGCCCTCCACCGCCGAAACCGGGTATGCTCCCGGTTCCCAACCCCGCGTGGGGCTCCGCAGGTACTTGAGCGCCTGTCGCATCTCATTGGCAAAACGCTCAGCCTTCAGACGGTTGTCCCCGTCCGCCTTGTTGACAACGATTGCGTCGGCGTTCTCCATCACCCCCCGCTTGATCCCCTGAAGATCGTCGCCCGCCCCCGTCAGGGTCAGGAGCAGGAAGAAATCCGTCATGGACCGCACCGCCGCCTCGCTCTGTCCGACGCCAACTGTCTCCACCAGGATGACGTCGAAGCCCGCCGCCTCGCAGACCAGCAGGATTTCCCGGGTCTTGCGGTTGACCCCGCCGAGGGTCCCGCCGGAAGGCGAAGGGCGTATAAAGGCGTTGGGGTCACGCGACAGCTTTTCCATGCGGGTCTTGTCGCCCAGAATGCTTCCGCGGCTCATCGTGCTGCTCGGATCCACCGCCAAAACGGCCACCCGGTGTCCCTTGGCGGTGAGCATGGAGCCGAACGCGTCGATGAACGTGCTCTTGCCCGCGCCGGGAACGCCGGTGATTCCGATGCGCAAGGCCGAGCCGGTGCCCGGCAAGAGCGCCCGGAGAAGCTTCTGCGCGAGGTCGAGGTGGTGCTCCGCGTTGCTCTCGATCAGGGAGATGACCCTACCCAAGACCGTGCGGTCCCCGGCACGGACCCCCTCGACCATCTGCTGCTCCGTGAAGCCCGGACGGCGTGGACGGAACCGTGGAGGGCGGAGCGTCGCGCCTGGCAGCCCGTCATGCCCCCCCTTTACCCCCTGCATCACGCCGGAGGCAAACCCCTCGCCGGGGCCAGCCCATTCAGGCGGCCTCCGGGAAATCGGGGACTCGGGGGGGGGCTCCATCTCCGGTCAGCCCTCCGCCTGCCCTAAGAGCTGCTCGAGAAGGAGTTTCGCGGCGACCGGGATCACCGTGCCGGGCCCGAAGATCGCGGCGGCGCCGTGCTCCCGCAGGTACTCGTAGTCCTGCGCGGGAATCACGCCGCCAATGACCACCAGGATGTCTTCGCGGCCCCGCTTCTTGAGCTCGCCGACCAGCTCGGGCAGCAAGGTCTTGTGGCCCGCCGCCAAGGAACTCATGCCCACGATGTGGACATCGTTCTCGACCGCCATCTGAGCCGCCTCGGCCGGCGTCATGAACAACGGCCCCACGTCCACGTCGAATCCAAGGTCCGCGAACGCCGTCGCGACCACCTTGCCCCCGCGGTCGTGCCCATCCTGCCCCAGCTTCGCGATCAGGATACGGGGACGCCGCCCCTCCTCCCGCTCGAAACGATCCGCCATCTCGATCACATCCTTCACGGCATTGTCCTCTCCGTAGGTGCTGCTGTACACGCCCGAAATCGAGCGGATGACGGCCTGGTGGCGCCCAAAATGCTTCTCCAGCGCATCGGAGATCTCCCCCAGCGACGCCCGGGCCCGGGCGGCGGCCACCGCCCGTTCGAGGAGGTTGCCAACGCCGGAGGCTGCCGCCTCGCCCAACGCCTCCAGGGCGGCGCGGCAGGCCGGCTCGTCGCGCTCCGCGCGCAACGTGCGCAGGCGCTGGATCTGGGCCTCGCGCACCGCGGTGTTATCGACCTCGAGGATTTCGAGGGGGTCCTCCTGCTCGAGGCGGAACTTGTTGACGCCGATGATCGTCTCTTTGCCGGAGTCGATGAGCGCCTGGCGGCGGGCGGCGGACTCCTCAATGCGCATCTTGGGCAGGCCGGTCTCGATGGCCTTGGCCATGCCGCCGAGCTGCTCCACCTCCTGGATGTGGGCCCACGCCCGCTCAACCAGCTGTCGGGTGAGGGTCTCGACGTAGTAGGATCCGCCCCAAGGGTCCACGGTGCGGCAAATCCCCGTCTCATGCTGCAGGTAGAGCTGGGTGTTTCGCGCGATCCGGGCGGAAAAGTCGGTCGGTAGGGCAATCGCCTCGTCGAGGGAGTTGGTGTGGAGCGACTGGGTGTGGCCAAGCGTCGCGGCCATGGCCTCGACGCAGGTCCGGGCAACATTGTTGAAGGGATCCTGCTCGGTGAGGGACCAGCCGGAGGTCTGGCTGTGGGTGCGAAGGGCCATCGACTTGGCGTCTTTGGGGGCGAAGGCCTTGACCATACGGGCCCAGATGAGGCGTGCGGCACGCATTTTCGCCACTTCCATGAAGTGGTTCATGCCCTGGGCCCAGAAAAAGGAGAGGCGGGGGGCGAAGGCGTCGATGTCGATCCCCGCGGCAATGCCCGCACGAATGTACTCGAGGCCGTCGGCCAACGTATAAGCCATCTCCAGGTCGGCGCTCGCGCCGGCCTCCTGCATGTGGTAGCCCGAGATCGAGATGCTGTTGAACTTGGGCATGTTCCTCGAGGTGAACTCGAAAATGTCGGCGATGATCCGCATCGAGGGCGCCGGCGGGTAGATGTAGGTGTTGCGGACCATGTATTCCTTGAGGATGTCATTCTGGATGGTGCCCGTGAGCTGCGCCATCGGAACCCCCTGCTCCTCACCGGCCACAATGAAAAAGGCCAACACCGGCAGGACGGCCCCGTTCATGGTCATCGACACCGACATCTTGTCCAAAGGAATGCCGTCGAAGAGGATCTTCATGTCGAGGATGGAGTCGACGGCCACGCCCGCTTTCCCGACGTCCCCGGTGACGCGGGGATGGTCCGAGTCATATCCGCGGTGGGTCGCAAGGTCAAACGCCACGGAAAGCCCCTTCTGACCCATCGCCAGGTTGCGGCGGTAGAACGCGTTGGACTCCTCAGCCGTGGAGAACCCCGCGTACTGCCGGACCGTCCAGGGCTGCATCACGTACATCGTCGTGTAGGGGCCTCGCAGATAGGGAGGGACGCCCGAGGTGTAGGCCAGGTGGCCGCAGGCCTCATAATCCTTCCGGGTGTACAAGGGACGGATGTGAATGTGCTCGTTGGCCTCGACCTGCAGTTCGGCCGGATTCCGGCCCGTCTCGCCCCGGACCTGGGCTTGCCAGACATCATCCGCAAACGCGGCGGCAGCCGGATCGAAAGGAACCTGGGTGAAATCGGGGATGGCGGTCATGGGGCGACTCCGGTGAGGGCTTGCAGGTCGGTGAGTAACTGAAGGTTGTTGGCGCGGACATGAATGAACTCGTCCACCCCGGCCTCCTTAAAGGCATCCACATGCTCGGGGAGCAGGCCCGCAACAAGGACGGTGGTCCGGGGCGAGGCCGCCTTGACCGCACGGGCGAAGGCGGGAACCAGCTCGGGGTAGGTCTCGTCGGTCGAGCAGATCACAGTGGCGGCGGCGCCTGAAGCGGCCACCGCCTCTGCCGCCGCCTGCGCATCGGCAAAACTGCGGTCCGCCAGAACCTCGAACCCGGCCGGTTTCAGGAACTCCAAGGTGAAGTCCGCGCGGAGCTTATGCTGTTTGACGGGTCCCATCTGCGCAAGGAGGATCCGGGGGGCGGCCCCGTTGGCCTCGATGTGCGCCCGCATGTTCGCACGCAGGACCTCGTAGCCGTCGGTAAGCCTCCCCAAAAGCACCGCGTTGGCATGGTAGGCCTCCCCTCCACCCAACCCCCGGGCGATCTCCCCAGGGGTGGCCCCGGCGCGCAGTGCCTGGAGCACCGCCTCAAGCGAATCCGCGCTTTCAAGGCGGGTCAGCGCGGCCTGCGCCGCGTTCTCGTCCCGGCCGGCTTTGCAGGCCGCGACCGCCTCAGCTGCCTGAGAGCCGACGGCCGCCGTGTCCGGCAGGCGTGCGTCGGGGAGCTGTTCCTCGGGGAAAGCGTACATGTTGGTGCCCACCTTGACCTCCTGCCTCTGGGCCAGCCGCTTGCGCTGGGCATCCCCCTGCTCGCGCAACCGCTCCCGCAGGCTGCCATCGCGCAACATCGCCAGAATCCCTCCGGCCTTCTCGATCTCCTGGAACTGGGCCCAGCCCCGGCGGGCAAGCTCGGCTGTGAGGTGTTCCACCGTCCACGAACCACCGGCCGGGTCGACGACCTCGGTCAGGTGGGCCTCGTCGCGCAGAACAAGCTGGATGTTGCGGGCGATACGGCGGGAAAACTCGTTCGGAAGGCCGAAGGAGGCGTCGAAGGGGTCGACCCGAAGACCATCCACTCCCCCAATCACGGCGCTGAAGGCCTCGGAGGTGGCGCGCAACAGGTTGACATAAGGATCCAATTTCGTCTGCTGCCACACGGAGGTCGCCGCAAACTGCAGGAGCTTCGCGGACTCATCCCCGCCACCACAGGCCCGCACCAGGTGGGCCCACAGCCCGCGCGCCGCCCGGAACTTGGAGATTTCCATGAAGAAATCGGTGCCAACGGAGAAGCGGACGAGCGCCTTGCGCGCGGCGAGGTCGGCAGGCACCCCCCTGTCCGACAAGGCTCGGAAGCTCTCCGCCGCGGAGGCGAGCATGAGGGCAAGCTCCCAGACGGCGTTGCCACCGGCGTTCTGGACCCAGCTGACGTCGACGCCCACGGAGCGGAGGCCGGGCGCGGAGGAAGCCAGGGACCGGACCTGCATGGCCAGAACTTCCCAGCCCCGGTCCAGGGTCATGGGAAGGGTGCCGTGGACCGCCAGCAGAGCGACCGGATCGAAACAAACGGAGCCGGAGGCGGGGGGGACGGGAAGGTCGAGGAGCATGGCCGCCAGGGCGGGGGCCGAGGCGCCGGCCTCCACGTGCAGGGGCGTCCGGCACAGGTCCAGCCCCTCCAACGCCACCCTCAATTCAGCGGAGGTCGGGATCGATGTCCCGCATTGCCCTGCGGCACCAGCGGCGTCCACCCCGCGCCGCCCGTTCTCGTCCAGGGTCAACACCAGCGCATCCTGGCCACGGGACAGGTCGCGTTGTGCCGCTTGGTTGAACTCCGCCGCCGTGGCGTAGGGCAGAGCTTGCGCGATCTGCCAGGCTCCGGCCTTGTAGCCGGAGGCGCGGGTGCCCCTCACGTACGGGTAGGCGCCCGGAGTCCCGTCCGCCAGCGGGCTCCCGTCGGTGACCTCCTTCCCGTAGATCGGCTGCAGGGCGATCCCCTCGGAGGTGCGGGTCACGAGCTTCTTCTCGAAGGGAACCCCCTTGAGCACCTTCTCGGTGAGCTGCATCCAATGGGCCATGTCCGGCGCAGGAAACGCGCTGGCCAGGTCAAGTTCGGTTGGGAGGGAGGTTGGGCTCATAGGGGTCTCCAATAGGTCAGCGGGGTTTCATGCTGCCGGTTTCAAGGAATCGCTCGTGGAACTCGAAGGCGCGGGCCAGCACGTGGGGGGTGTGCTTGGAGGGGGCGTGCACCAGGCCGTACTCGAGGTACTCGGTGAGGAGGTCCTGGTATTGCGGATGGGCGCATTTCTCAATGATGAGCCGCGCACGGCGCACCGGCGAGAGCCCGCGCAGGTCGGCCAGCCCGCGTTCGGTCACCATCACCTGCACCGAGTGCTCGTTGTGGTCGACGTGGCTGCACATAGGAACAACCGAGGAAATGTCGCCATTTTTGGCGATCGAGGGGGTCATAAAGATGGAGATGTAGGCGTTGCGGCAGAAGTCCCCGCTGCCCCCGATCCCGTTCATCATCTTGCTCCCCACGACATGGGTCGAGTTCACGTGCCCGAAGATGTCCATCTCCAGCGCCGTGTTCATGGAGATGATCCCCAAGCGCCGGATCACCTCCGGGTTGTTGGACATTTCCTGCTGGCGAATCACGATCTTGTGCTTCAGCTCGTCGATGTTGTTCCGGAACTTGACCTGCCCGTCGGGCGACAGGGTCAGCGAGCAGGTCGAGGCCACCTCCAGACGGTCGGCGTCGATCAGCTCGAACACCCCGTCCTGCATCACCTCCGTATACAGGGAGATCGGCTTGATTTTCGGATGGCGGGCGAAGCCGGAGAGCACGGCGTTGGCGACATTCCCGACGCCCGACTGGTAGGGAAGGTGCTCGGGCAGGCGCCCCATCCGCTGCTCGTGCAGAAGGAAGTCGATCACATGGCCCGCGATGGCCTCGCTGTCTGCGTCGGGCGGACGGAAGGCCCCCGTCTTATCCGGCGCGTTCGTGAGCACGATGCCGGCGATCTTCGCGGGATCCACCTTCACATAGGGCGTGCCGATCCGGTCGCCCGCATGGTAGATGGGAAGGGGCGCACGGTGGGGGGGAGACTTGGGCAGGTACACGTCGTGGAAACCCATCAACCCTTTCGGAGCCGACTCGTTGAGCTCGATGAAAATCCGGTCCGCGGCGTTGAGGAAGGTCGCGCTCGCGCCGCCGGAGGTCGTGAGATAGACCTTGCCGTCGTTCGTCACCTCCACCGCCTCGACAATCGCGGTGTTGCACTTCGGAATGAACCCATAGCGCAAGTATTGGGCGACATGCGAGAGGTGGAAGTCGATGAACTCGATCTCCCCGCTATTGATCCCCGCGCGGATCTCGTTGTTCGACTGGTAAGGCAGCCGCAACTTCAGCGCCTTCGCCCGCGCCAGCGCCCCGTCCAGCTCGTCCCCCACGCTCGCCCCCGTGTACAGCGACACTTTGAACTCCTTCCCCTCCCCGTGCAACGCCTCCGCACGCTTCGCCAGCGCCTGCGGGATCGCTTTCGGATACCCTGCCGGCGTGAAACCGCTCGTGCCGAGAACCTCTCCGTTCTGGATCATACCGGCCGCTTCCTCGGCCGTCATCCCCAACTGGGAAACTATCTGTGAAGGACTCATGAATTCGTTTTTCCTTTTCAGATGGACCCTCCGCATTCCACGAGGGGCCGGGTTGGACTGCTTCGCGGCCCTCATTACCCCAGCCAATCCCCTCCTGTAAATACAATTCGTACTTAATTTGTACGAATTGAGATTCCGGGCCTTTTCTCCCGGGGTCCTGGGCCTCCCGCCCCCCCCTTTTTCTCAAATGCCTCTTGCGCGGAGGCGTGGGCTGGCTTATACGGATTTCCCCTTATGCCAGACGCCCCCCGACACAGCTACGACGAAAGCAAAATCAAAACCCTTTCCTCGATCGAGCATATCCGGGCGCGCACCGGCATGTACATCGGGCGCACCGGTTCCGGCTCGCACTACGACGACGGCATCTACGTGCTGTTGAAGGAGGTGATCGACAACGGAATTGACGAGCACATCATGGGGTACGGCACGAGGATCGAGATCAAGGTGGATGGTGGGGATGTCACCGTGCGGGACTACGGCCGCGGCATTCCCCACGGAAAAGTGATCGAATGCGTCTCCCGCATCAACACCGGCGCGAAATACAACGACGAGGTCTTCCAGTTCTCGGTGGGCCTCAACGGCGTCGGCACCAAGGCCGTCAACGCGCTCTCCTCCTCATTCACGGTGTGCAGCTACCGCGGGGGGCGTTATTTCGAGGCGGACTTCGCGTGCGGGGAACTCGTCGGGCAGGACAGCGGGGCGACGGAAGAGAAGGACGGAACCCTCGTCGCCTTCACCCCGGACGAGACGATCTTCAAGGGATACCGCTACCGGGAGGAGTACATCCTCCGCCGCCTCAAGTTCTATGCATACCTCAACCCAGGCCTCTCCCTCCTCTTCAACGGGCAGAAGGTCGAATCGCGGCGGGGCCTGCTGGACCTGATCGAGGAGGAGTCCGACAGCGAATCCGTCTACCCCCCCCTGCACTACCGGGACAAGACGCTGGAGATCGCGCTCACCCACGCGCAACTCTACGGCGAAGAAACCTGGTCCTTCGTCAACGGACAGTTCACCTCCGACGGGGGCACCCACCTCAGCGCTTTCCGCGAGGGGGTGCTCAAGGCCTTCAACGAGTTTTCCAAGAAGAAATACGAGGGCGACGACGTCCGTGAGGGCCTCATCGGCGCGGTCGCGATCCGCCTGAAGGAGCCGCTGTTCGAGTCGCAGACCAAAAACAAGCTCGGCAACGGCGAGATCCGATCCGACCTGGTCAACCGCGTCCGCGAGATCGTCGTGGACCTTCTCCACAAGAACCCCAAGGCCGCCGAACGGGCCCTCCTCAAGATCGAGGAGACCCAGAAGCTCCGCCGCGAGATCAACACCGTCAAGAAACTCGCCCGGGAAAAATCCAAGGCCATCTCGATCCGCATCCCACAACTCAAGGACTGCAAGGTGCACTGGGACCCATCGCGCGGCAAGGGCCATGACTCGATGATCTTCCTGACCGAGGGACAGTCGGCCGCCGGCTCCATGGTCTCCTCCCGTGACCCCAACACCCAGGCGATCTTCGTCCTCAAGGGAAAACCTCTCAACGTCGCCGAACTCAACCGCGACGCGATCTACAAGAATGAGGAGCTCTACAACCTGATGCAGGCCCTGCGCATCGAGGAGACGGTCGACACCCTCCGCTACCACAAGGTGATCCTGGCAACGGACGCCGACGTGGACGGCATGCACATCCGCAACCTGCTCATCACCTTCTTCCTCCGCTTCTTCCAGCCCCTGGTCTCCGAGGGCCACCTCCACATCCTCGAAACCCCGCTCTTCCGCGTGCGCAACAAGAAAGAAACCCGCTACTGCTACTCCGAGGAGGAGCGCCAGTCCGCCCTCCGCGAAGTCGCCAACCCGGAAATCACCCGTTTCAAGGGCCTCGGAGAAATCTCCCCGAGGGAATTCAAGGACTTCATCGCCGAGGGCATGCGCCTCACCCAGGTCGGGATCGACGACCCCCACGACGTCCCCCATGTCCTCAAGTTCTACATGGGCAAAAACACCCCCCAACGCCGCGAATACATCCTCAACCACCTCGTCGTCGAGGAGGAGGCCGTATGAGGACCCCCGAAGACGAGGACCTCTTCCCCTCCGACCCCGCCCAGGACGACGCCGCAGAAGGCGCCCCCCCCGCCGTCCCCCCCGAGCGGGAGACCTCCCCGACCGACTACGATGGCCCCGCCCTCCGGGACCTCATCGACGACAACTTCCTGGAATACGCCTCCTACGTCATCCGCGACCGGGCCATCCCCAGCCTGGAGGACGGACTCAAGCCCGTGCAGCGCCGCATCCTCTGGGCCCTGCACAAGAACGACGACGGCAAGTTCATCAAGGTCGCCAACATCGTCGGCTACACCATGCAGTTCCACCCTCACGGGGACGCCTCGATCGCCGACGCCCTGGTCACCCTGGCCAACAAACGCTACCTCATCGAGGGCCAGGGCAACTTCGGCAACCTCCACACCGGCGATCCCGCCGCGGCCTCCCGCTACATCGAGTGCCGCCTCACCCCCCTCGCACGCGAACAGCTCTTCAACAAACACCTCACCCGCTTCATCCCCAGCTACGATGGACGCAACGAGGAACCTGTCCTCCTCCCCGCACGCATCCCGATGCTCCTCATGCTCGGCGCCGAAGGCATCGCCGTCGGCCTCGCCACCCGCATCCTGCCCCATAACTTCGGCGAACTCCTCAAGGCACAGGTCGCCATCCTCCGCAAACGCCCCTTCTCGCTGGTCCCCGACTTCCAGACCGGCGGCCTCCTGGACGCCACGGAGTACGACGATGGCCGCGGGCGCGTGAAAGTCAGGGCCGTGATCGAGACCCGTGACAAACACACCCTTGTCGTCCGAGAACTCCCCTTCAACACCACCACCGAGACGCTCATCAAGAGCATCGAGGATGCGATCCGCAAGAAAAAGATCAAGATCAAGTCCATCCAGGACTACACGGCCGAGAACGTGGAGCTGCACCTGCACCTCCCCGCCGGCCAGGATCCCGGGGAGACCATCGAGAAACTCTACGCCTTCACCGACTGCCAGGTCAGCGTCAACAGCGCCATCCTCTGCATCGAGAACAACCGCCCCGTCGAACTGGCGGTCTCCGACGTCCTCAAGCGCCTCACCCAGCGCCTGCTGGCCATCCTTGAAAAGGAACTCGAATGGGAGAAGGCCCGCCTGCTCGACGAGTTCCACCACAAGACCCTCGTCCAAATCTTCATCGAGAACCGCGTCTACAAGGACATCGAGGAATGCAAAACCTACGAGGCCGTCCAGCAGGCCGTCCTCGACGGCGTCAACCGCTTCCGCTCCCTCCTCCGCCGGGACGTCTCCCCCGAGGACGTGGAAATGCTCCTCGGCGTCCGCATCAAGCGCATCAGCCGCTTCGACATCGACAAAAACCGCAAGGACCTCGAGGACATCCTCCTCGCCCTCGACGAGGTCCACCGCAACCTCGGTCGCCTGGTCGACTACGCCGTCGACTACCTCAAGGCCCTCCACAAGAAATATGCCGCCGACTACCCCCGCCTCACCCGCATCGAGGAGAACGGCTTCGGCCGCATCGAGGTCCGCAAGCTCACCGCCACCGAACTGAAACTCCGCTACGATAAGGCCAATGGCTACCTCGGCCACGCCATGAAAGAGGGCGAGGACCTCCTCGAGTGCAGCTCCCTCGACAAAATCATCGTGGTCTGGAACGACGGACGCTACATGATGATGCCCCCGCCCGAGAAGCTGTTCGTCGACAAGACCGTGCAATACGTCGGCCTCTTCGACCGCGACCGCGAGTTCCTCTGCGTCTACAGCCACGGACCCGCCACCTTCCTGAAGCGCTTCCCCTTCGGCGGGGCCATCCAGAACAAGGAGTACTCCCTCTGTCCCGAGGGCGGCAAAAACAAGATCCTGCTGTTCGAGGAGGGCGCCCCCGAACTCCTCTACATCAAGTTCGTCCCCGTCAAGGGACAACGCGTCCACCAGCAGCTCGTCCGGGTCGCCGACCACGGCGTCAAGGGAGCCAAGGCCCGCGGCAACCAGCTCACCCTGAAGAAAATCCAGAACCTGGGCACGAAAAAGCCCCGGAATTGGGACGACGACAGCAACACCACCCCCGGCGCCACGCTGGATTTCTGAGACCGCGGACGGACATTTTTGTAACCCAGCCCCCTTGTCCGGCCCCGGGAGCGACATTTCCATTGCCAAAGGCCTCGGAAAGGCGCATAGAGCCCGCGCCATGAATCTGCGAAAGTTCATCCTGCCGGAATGCATCCTGACCGGGGTGCGTGTGGGGAATGTGGGGGAATTGCTCCGCATGCAGGCGGAGAGCGTGTTCGGGGTCCTTCCCGAACGCTACCAGAGGGAAATGACCGTGGACAGCCTCACCCGCATGCTCGTGGAGCGCGAGGAGAAACAGAGCACCGGGCTCGGGAACGGCATTCTGGTCCCCCACGCCCGCGTTCCCGGATTCAACCACCTCAGCCTCTCCTTCGCCGTCCTCGCGGAACCCCTCGCCTACGACACCATGGATGGCGAACCCCTCCGCCTCTCCTGCATGGTCATCGCCCCCTCCGAAACCCCCAACGTCGTCATCAAGGTCTGGTCCGCCTACGCCCGCCTGCTCAACGACCCCGCCGTGCACGCCTACTTCCTGTCGGCCGACGACCCCCTGAAAATCTACGACTACCTCCAGACCCAGAATCTCCAGCTCGACGTCAGCGTCACCGCCTCCGACATCATGGTCAGGCCCTCCGTCGTCGTCTCCCCCCACACGCCACTCCCGGACGTGACCTTCGCGATGTTCAAACACAAGGAGGCCAATGTCGCCGTAGTCGACGAGCAGGGGCGCATGCTCGGGCAGATCACCAGCGACGCCGTCTTCCAGTACGGCATGCCCGACTTCTTCACCCAGCTCCAGAGCGTCTCCTTCATCCGCCACTTCAATCCGCTCGAGAAGTACTTCCTCGACGAAACCCACATGCTCGCCCGGGACATCCTCTCCGGCGACTACGCGGCGGTGCCCCCGGATGCGACTCTGGTCGAAGTGATCTTCCTGCTCTCGGTGAAGCGCCGCATCAAAGTCTTCGTGGTCGGTCCCCAGGGCAACCTGATGGGAGTCATCGACCGCCTCTCCGTCCTCGATCGCGCCATCAATTTCTAGGAGAGTCCCCATGCCCGAAGCCGCCGTCTCCTTCCTCCCCTCCCTCCTCGTCTTCCTGGTGTGCTACGCGCTGATCGCGACCGAGAAGGTGGACAAGACCATCACCGCGATCCTCGGGGCTTCGATCCTCATCGGCAGCCACCAGATTGGCTACCACGAGGCGATGTCAAAGATCGATCTCAACGTCGTTTTCCTCCTCATGGGAATGATGATGATGGTGAACATCCTGGCGACGACGGGGGTATTCGAGTGGATCGCCATCGTCACGGCGCAGAAGGCCCGGGGCAACGGTCCGCTGCTGCTCGTGCTGCTGCTGCTGGTGACCGCGGTGGTCTCGGCGTTCCTCGACAACGTGACGACGGTGATCCTGATTGCGCCCATCACGATCCTGATCACCCAGCTGCTCCAGATCCCCACCGTCCCCTTCCTCATTCTCGAGGCCGTGTTCTCCAACATCGGAGGGACCGGCACCCTGATCGGGGACCCGCCCAACATCATCATCGGATCCCAAACCCACCTCACCTTCAACGACTTCATCGCACACCTCGGCCCCATCGCCCTCCTCATCGCCCTGCTCTCCACCGGAATCGTCTTCCTCTTCCTCCGGAAACCCTTCCAGGTCGCCCCCGCCGCACGCGACCAGCTCCTGCGCGCAGAGCCCCGCAAGGCGATCATCCAACCCGCCCGCCTCCGGCGCGCCCTCCCCATCCTCCTTCTCGTCCTCTGCGGCTTCTTCGCCAGCCACTCCATCGGCATCGAAACCGGCATCATCGCACTCGCCGGCGGGTTCCTCATGTGCCTGGTCTGCCGCGAGGACGTCCACCACGCCCTCGCCAAGCTCGAGTGGAACACCATCCTTTTCTTCATCGGCCTCTTCATGATGGTCGGGGCCCTCGAGGAGAACGGCCTCTTCGCCCTCATGGGACGCGGCGTGCTCGACCTCACCCGCGGGAACCTCCTGGTGACGGCCATCGTTGTCCTTTGGTTCAGCTCCATCGCCAGCGCGTTCCTCGACAACATCCCCCTGGTCATCTCCTTCATCCCCATCCTCGAAACGGTGGTTGCGGAATTCGCCCGCGCGCGCGGCCTGGAGCCCGGCGACCCCCTGATCCTTCGGAGCATCGCGGAACCCCTGTACTGGTCCCTCGCCCTCGGGGCCTGCCTCGGAGGCAACGGCACCATCATTGGCGCGTCCGCCAACGTGGTCGTTACCCAGATCGCACGCCGCAACCGCTACAAGCTGAGCTTCGCGGACTTCTCGAGCTACGGATTTCCCGCCCTCCTGCTGAGCACCGCACTGTCCACCGTGTACGTCTGGCTCCGCTATTTCGTGTTCGCGGCCTGATCTATCCCCGCGGAGCACCAGACGGAGGAGGGGCGGTCGGGGAAAGTGGCCTCGATCTCGACGTCCAGGCGCCCCATACGCTCCAGCACCCGATGGATCGCGGCATGGGCCAGCCCCCAGGAATTGCAGTCCTGGCTGAGGTGGGCCAGGTACACCCGCCGCAACTCCGGCCCCGCCACCTGCTCCAGCAGCCTCGCCGCCTGGTCGTTGGACAGGTGCCCCTGTCTCCCGGTGATGCGCTGTTTCAGGGACCAGGGCCGTTCCGAGCGCTCGAGCATGTACGGATCATGGTTCGTCTCCAACACCAGGGCCGCGCAGCCACGCAACGCGTCCCGGATCGCGTGTGTTTCCAGCCCGATGTCCGTCGCCATCCCCACCCGACACCCGTGCGCCTCCACCACATACCCCACCGGGTCCATCCCGTCATGCGGCACCGAGAATGGACGAACCCTTAGGTCCCCCACCGGAAAATCCTGAGCCGTGCTGAAGATATTCCAGTGAAGTTCCGCGAAATCCCGCTTGCGGGAGAGGCCCTCGACCGTCCCGGCGTTCCCGAAAAGTGGGACGCCGTGCTTGCGGTGCAGCGCGGGGAGGGCCTGGATGTGATCGCTGTGTTCGTGGGTGACGCAGACGCCGTGGAGGTCTCCCGGCTCCAGACCAAAGGCGGCGAGACCCTCGCGAATGCGGCGGAGGCTGATGCCCGCGTCGACAAGGATACGGGTCGAGGGACTGGAAACGAGGGTGCAGTTTCCTGTACTCCCACTGGCGAGCGAACAAAGGGTCAGGTGAGCCATTCCGTCTTCTTGCCACAGGAAGGGGCGCCAGACAAAGAGAAAAGCGTGCAAAGCAACGCGGGGGTCACGCCGGGTTCCGGGGCAGGTACTTCTCGCAGGCCAGCCGCCAGAAAACAACGAGGAAAGCCGTGAGAGGGATGGCCAGCAGGAGGCCCAGAACCCCTCCGATCGCCTTTCCCCAGAAGAACATCGCGAAAATGACGGCCATGGGATGGAGGCCCGTCTTGTCCCCGAGGATCCGGGGAGTGAGCACGTAGCTCTCCACCGCCTGTGTCAAGGCCAGTACTCCCAAGACCGCCACGACCAGCCCTGCCCCCCCTCCCGGCTGCAGGGCCGCGATGGGGAGGGTCACCGAAAGGCCCGCGAGGTTCCCCAGGTAGGGGACAAGGTTGAGGAAGCCGAAGAGCAGCCCGAGGAGAAAACCATACTGAAGCCCGCAGAGGCTGAAGCCCAAGGCCATCAAAAGCCCTTGGGCGAAGGCGATGCTGAGCTGACCACGGAAGAAAACGACGACAATGTCCACGAACTGACGGAGCAGGAACAAAACATCCTTGCGAGCCTCCTCGGAGAGGAATGGCAGGAACTGCCCCACCTGCTCCATGCGAAAAGGGGGGGCCGCGAGAAAGAAAACGAGGTAGACCGGCAGAACCACCCAGTTCAGCAGGCTGCCGAAGGAGGTAAGCAGGCCCAGCACCCCGCCGGTGGCTGCGTCGACCAGCCAGGCGCTGTTACGCCCGACCAGTGATTTCACCGCATCCGCACCTCCCACCGCGTCCAGCAGACGCTCCAGCGCCGGCGCATGGGCCGAAAGGAACCCGCGCAGCGCCTCCCACAAGCCCGGCAGGCTTTGCAGCATCTGGTTGAGTTGTTCGAGAAACAAGAGGCCAAACAGGCGCAGCAACAACAACAGGGGCAGGGCGAGCAGGAGAAACAGCAGGCTGGTCGCCCCCCACGCCGGCAAGCGCAGGCGCACGCGCAGGCTCTGGTGCAAAGGATGCAGCAATAATCCCAACACCCCCGCCACCGCCAGCGGCATGAAGACCCCCGAAAAGGCCCCCAGGAAACGAACGAGGACACGGAACCCCATCAACGTCAGCGCAAACAACACCAACACCGCGACCCCCGTCACCGCGTGGCCGATCACCCGTTGCTGCCGCGGACTGAAACTCACGTTCATCCGTTCCCCCTACCCTTTTCCATGCGCCCGACAACCTGAAAAATATCCCCCCCCCTTTTTTCCGCCCTTCTCCCCCGAATTGACACTTCCATGCTTGCAAATATTGTCGAGCGTGAACTATAGGTGATGACCTGCGGGCCACCCGCATCGCCCAGAGCCTCTCCTATCCCCCCCACACACACCTCCATGAAATCAAATTCCTCCGTTCTGCTGGGCCTTGCCCTGCTGCTCCCCTTGGTTCTGCCCGCAGAACCCCGGCACCTCAGCCTTGCCGAAACCCGCGAACTGGTGCTCCTCCAGAACCTCGAAATCCAGGCCCAAAAACTAGGAATGGAAGCGGCCGCCTCCCTCTACCGCGGCGAACGGATCGCCATGTGGGAGCCCACCCTCGTTCTGGGCGTCGACCGCGTCCGCAACGAACGTGAAAACAACACCGAGGAATTCATCCGGCAGGGCGTCGAGGACTTCGAGGAACGTAACACCCTCTACAAGGCCGGCATCGAACAGCCTCTTCCTACCGGCGGAGCCCTCCAGCTCAACTACACCCTCGACCACCTCACCAACAACCTCCGCGAACAGCGCGAGCTGGAGGAGGACCTCGAGCGCGAGTACGACAGCTTCCTCGGAGTCACCTTGGTCCAACCCCTCCTCCGCAATGGAGGCCTCCACATCGGCCGCGCCGTCCGCGAGATGGCAGGACTCGAATCCGCGGCGGCCCTCCAGGAATACAGACGCCAGCTCATGCAGACCCTCTCCTCCGCGGAGGCCGCCTACTGGGACCTCCAGCTCGCACAGGAACGCGTCAAACTCCGCCACGACTCCGTCCGCGTCGCCCAAAAGGTGCTCGAGGACAACCGTGCCCGCGTCGAAGCCGGCAAAATGTCTGAAATCGAGGTCCGGCAGGCCGAGGCGGGCCTTGCCTCCCGCCGCAGCCAACTCCTCGAGGCCGAACAGGCCCGCCGCGAGGCGGCCAGCCGACTCCTCGCCTTCTTGGCCCAGCCCGACGAGGCCTCCGCGGATCTCGTCGTCAGCGACTCCCCCTCCCTGCCCGCATCCCCTGAGGTCGACGCCGATGCCCTGTGGTCGCTCGCCCTCGAAACCCACCCCGACCTCCTGTCACGACAGGCCCGCCGCGAACAGGAATCCCTCCGTGTCTCCTACGCCAAAAACCAACGCCTGCCCGACCTCAACCTGCGCGCCTCCTACGGCTACAACGGCCTGGGCGACTCCACCTCCGACGCCTGGGATTCGGCCACGGATGCCGATTTCCCCTCCTGGGTCGTCGGCGTCGAACTCAGCATCCCCCTCGGCGGCGGGGCGCGCTCCCGCGGCGAACTCACCGCCTCCAAAAACCGGCTCGCCCAGGCCGACCTCGCCCTGCGCTCCATTGAGATGGCCATCGGGCAAGCCCTTCGCGTGAGCATCAGCCGCGTGCAGAACTATTTCGAGCAGGCCCGCAACTTCAAGGAGATCGCCGACATGAACCGGCAGATCCTCGAAACCGAGCTGACGCGCCTGGAGGCAGGCCAGAGCGACAGCCGGAAGGTGCTCGATGCGGAAGAGAAACTCACCCAGGCTCGAGATGCCGAACTCGGCAGCCTCACCCGCGTCGCCGTCGCCCTCGTCGAACTCGATCTCTCCAGCGGCGGCCTCCTCCGCAAACTGGACATCGATCCCCAATCCCCCGCAGGTGAGTAACCCTTCCCCCCTGGAACCCCATGCGCCCCCTCTTCCTCGCCTTTCTCTTCTCCTCCTCCCTCCTCAACGCCGCCAACTCCACCGGCCTCGTCGAGCCCCTCCACGACGTCTGGCTCAGCCCCCCCGTCGCCGGACGCATCGGCGCCATCGCCGTCCGTGAGGGCGAAAGCGTTCAAGCCGGCGACCTCCTCGTCACCCTCGACGCCCGCATCGAGGAACTCGAGGTCGAACGCCGCCGCCTCATTCTCGAGGACACCTCCGAACTCCAGGCTGCCCGCGCACGAAACGTCCTCATCAAACAGGACCTCGACGCCACCCGCGGACTCTTCGAACGCACCGGCTCCGTCAGCCGCGAGGAACTCGCCAAAAAGGAGACCGAGCATAAACTCAGCGAGATCGAGGTCAGCCGCCTCGAACAAGAGAAGATCCGCCAGGAGGCCGAACTCTCCATCGCCCGCGAACGCCTCGCCCTCAGCCGCCTCATCGCCCCCTTCGACGGCATCGTCGCCGACATCCGCGTCGAAGTTGGCGAAGGGGTCCAGGCGATCCAGCCCGTCCTCCGCATCGTTGACCCTCGCGTCGCCCGCCTCGTCGTCAACATCCCCGCCGCCTTGGCCGCCTCCCTCCTCAAGGACGCCCCCGCGCAGCTCCGCTTCTCCCTCGCCGGCCCCCTCATCGAAAAGGAGGCCACCGTCGACTTCATCTCCCCCGTCATCGATCCCGCCTCCGGTCTGCGCGAAGTGAAATTCCGCTTCGACAACTCCGACCCCCGCATCGAACCCGGGCGCACCGGCGAGTGGATCCACGGAGGAGTCTCCCCATGATCAGACCCGCCGGCTCCCCGATCCCCGACCGCGTCGCCTCTCTGCTCGACTTCAAGGGCAAGCCCACCGACTTCTGGGCCCTGCTCGCCGGCGAAACCGTCGCCGCCCTCGAGGCGTGGTCGGCCGCCGTCTACGTCCGGAACGCGGGCAGCCCCGACTGGCAGTGCGTGGGCGTCCATCCCGATGACAGCCCCGAGGCCCGCCGCAGCGCCCTCCGCGAGTGCGCCCCCGCCCTCGCCAAGGCCTGCGGCGACGCACCCGAGGGTCGCGCGGAGGTCCAGCTCCCCGGCGATACCCCCCGCTCTGGCTTCGGCGTGCTCCAACCCCTCCCCGGCGGCAAGACCCGCCTCGCCCTCGTCGCCGTCGCCCCCCGCCCCGATTCCCCTTCCGCTCGCGACGCCGTGTTCGACACCCTCCGCGCCCTCGCCGCCGCCGCGCCCGCCTTCCAGGCCCACCACACCCTCGAACAGGCCCGCATCGACGTTGGCCACTTCTCCAACGTCCTCGACCTCCTCGCCCTGCTCAACGCCCAGGACAAATTCGTCGGCGCCACGATGCTCCTTGTCAACGAACTTTCCTCCCGCATGCGTGCCGACCGCGTCAGCCTCGGCTGGCTCACCAAGGGCTACATCCGCGCCCGTGCCGTCAGCCACATGGAGAACTTCTCCAAACACATGGAGGGCGTCCAGGAACTCGAGGCCGCCATGGAGGAGGCCTACGAACAAGACTCCGAGATCGTCTGGCCCGCATCCGATGCCGGCGACGCCCCTCTCATCTCCCGAGACCACCGCAAATACGCCGATTCCCAAACCGCCGGCCACCTTGTCTCCGTCCCCATCCGCGACGGCGACAAGCCCATCGCCGTCCTCACCCTCGAACGCAAGGAAGCCCCCTTTGCCGACAACGAGGTCCGCTGGCTCCGCCTGTGCGCCGACCAGATCGCCCGCCGCCTCGTCCAGCTCGAACACGACGACGTCTGGTTCGGCCGCCGCTGGCTCCGCCGCGGCGTCAAGGCCGCCTCCTCCCTCGTCGGCGTCGAACACACCGGCTGGAAACTCCTCGGCATCCTCGGCGTCCTCTCCCTCCTCTTCCTTCTCTTCGGTCGCTGGCCACACCGCGTGAACGGCACCTTCGAACTCCGCGGCGACATCGTCCGCGTCCTTCCCGCTCCCTTCGACGGCTTCATCGACCAGGCCGCCGTCGAAAAGGGCGACCTCGTCCAGCCCGGCGACCTGCTCGTCCGCCTCGACACCCGCGACATGCTCATCGAAAAGGCCGCCGTCCTTGCCGAACTCTCCCGCCAAAACCGCGAGGCCGAGAAATCCCGCGCCGAAGGCGACCTCGCTGCCATGCGCATGGCGGAGGCCATGGCCGAACAAGCCTCCGCACGCCTTGCCCTCGTCGACGACCGACTCGCACGCGCCGCCATTCTGGCCCCCTTCGCGGGCGCGATTGTCGACGGCGATCTCCGCGACCGCTCCGGAGCCCCCGTGCGGCAGGGCGACGTCCTCTTCCGCGTGGCCCAGTGGGACGCCCTGCGCGTCACCGCCGAAATCCCCGAGAGCGACATCCAGTTCATCCGTCCCGGCGCCGAGGCACGCCTTATCTTCGCCTCCCGCCCCGAGGAACCCGTGCGCGCCCGCATCGATCGCGTGGAACCCATGGCGCAAACCCGCGAGAACAAAAACGTCTTCGTCGCCCATTGCGTCATCGAGGGCGCTGGCGAACCCTGGTGGCGGCCCGGCATGACCGGCACCCTCCGCGTCAGCGCCGGCGGCGCACAGCCCCTCTGGCTGCTCACCCGCCGCACCCTCGACTACTTCCGTCTGCGGTGGGGGTGGTGACATGGCTGGCGAATCCCGCATGTTCAGCGAGCATTGGTACCGAGTTGCCAACCAGCGCGTCGCCCTGAGGTCCGGCGTCCGCACCCGCCGCCAGCGTTTCCGCGGCGAGGACTGGCGTGTCCTCTACGACCCCTTCGCCCACAACTTCTACCGGCTCCGCCCCGCCGCCTACGCCTTCGTCGCCCGCCTCTCCCCCGACCGGAGCGTCGAAGAAGTCTGGAACGAATGCCTGGAACAAATGCCCGAGGAAGCCCCCGGGCAGGGCGAGGTCATCCAACTCCTCGCACAGCTCTACCTCTCCAACCTCCTCCAGCTCGACCTGCCCCCCGACGCCCGGCAGTTCTTCGAACGCTACCGGAAACGCAAACAACGCGAACGCGCCTCGTACCTATCGTACATCATGTTCGCCCGCTTCCCCCTCTTCGACCCCGACGACCTCCTCAACCGCCTCAAACCCTACGTGCGCATGGTCTTCAGTTGGCCCATGTTCGCCCTCTGGCTCCTCGTCGTCGGCGGCGGTCTCAAGGTCGCCATCGACAACGCGGGCGCGCTCCTCGACCAAAGCCAGGGCGTGCTCGCCCCCGGCAACCTCTTCCTCCTCTACATCGCCCTCATCTTCATCAAAGTCCTCCACGAGTTTGGACACGCCTTCGCCTGCAAACGCTTCGGGGGCGAAGTGCACGTCATGGGCGTCATGCTCATGATCTTCACCCCCATCCCCTACGTCGACGCCACTGCGAGCTGGGCCTTCCGTCCCCGCCGACAGCGCATCCTCGTGGCCTGCGGCGGCATGATCTTCGAACTCTTCGTCGCCGCCCTCGCCGCCTTCCTCTGGGCCAACACCGGCCCCGGCGCCCTCAACGCCGTCTGCTACAACCTGATGTTCATCGCCTCCGTCTCCACCCTCCTCTTCAACGCCAACCCCCTGCTGCGCTACGACGGCTACTATATCCTCTCCGACCTCCTCGATATCCCCAACCTCTCCCAGCGCGCGACACGCCAGCTCCGCTACTGGGGCGAACGCCTCGTGCTTGGCCGCCGCAATGCCCGATCCGAAGCCCGCTCCCGCGGTGAGGCCGTCATCCTCGGCTCCTATGGCGTCCTCAGCGGCCTCTACCGCCTCGTCGTCTTCGGCGGCATCATCCTCTTCGTCAGCCGCCGCTTTCTGCTGGCTGGCATCGTCATGGCCACCATCTGCGTCGTGAGCTGGATCGTCGTACCCATCGCCCGTTACGTCCACTACCTCCTCACCGATCCCGGCCTCGAGCGCAACCGTCTCCGCGCCATCGGCGTGAGCGCCTTGGCGGCCACCGCCATCGTCCTCCTCATCGGCGTGATCCCCTTCCCCTCCTCCTTCTCCGCTCCGGGAATCCTTCTCTCCCGTGCCATGGTCGAGGTCCCCGCTCGCAGCCCCGGCTTCCTCACCGCACAGCCCGTCCCCTCCACCGCCTCCGTCATGGCCGGGGACCTCCTCGTGCGCCTCGAGGACCCCGAATGGCAACACGCCTACCGTTCCGAACTCGCCCAGCGCGAACACATCCTCGCTCTCCAACGGCAGGGCCTGCGCGAGGGTGGAGCCGACCTCAGCGTCATCGCCGAACACCTCGCCCTGACCGAGAAACGGCTGCAACGCCTCCGGGAGATCCGCGATAACCTCGAGGTCCGCGCCCCCGCCAACGGCGTCTGGATCTCCGGCGAACTCCACGACCTCATGGGCCTCCACGTCGAACAGGGCGGTGTCCTCGGCTATGTCCTCGACCCCGCCCACTTCGAGGCCGTCGCCGTCATCCCCCAGGACGAGGCTCGCTGGCTCTTCGACGAGGCTGGCATTCGCCGCGGACGCGTCCGCCTCCGCGGCGCTGCGGAGAAGCCCCTCGAACTCCGCGACTGGCGCGTCATCCCCGCCGAACAGCGCCGCCTCCCCAGCCCCGCCCTCGGCTGGCAGGCGGGCGGCGAGGTCGCCGTCTCCCCCCGCGACGAATACGGCACCGCCGCCACCCGAACCTTCTTCGAGGTCCGCGCCGCCGTCGACACCCACGACACCGCCCTCCTCCAGCATGGCCGCACCGGACGCATCCGCTTCCGCATCGCCCCCGAACCCCTCTGGCGCCAGATCTACCGCCGCGTCCGCCAAATCCTCCTCAAGGACTAATCCCGTGCAGGCCCCCTCCGACGAGTACCACCGCCTGCGCGTCCGCCGCCCCAAGCCTCCCGCCAACGGTCTCGACGCCCTCGCCCACCACGGCCTGGGCGGCTTCCGACGCCTCGCCAACCACCGCAAGAAACTCCTCGAAACCGTCCAACACATCGAGGCCCTCGCCGAAGAAACCCAGGCCCTCTCCGACCGCCACCTCCGCGAACGCCTCGCCGAGCACCACACCGCCTACCGACGCGGACGCGGCGACCGCTCCGGCCTCCGCCCCGCCGCCCTCGCCGCCATCCGCGAGGCCGCCTTCCGCACCATCGGCCTCCGCCCCTACCCCGTTCAGCTCCTCGGCGCCCTTGCCCTCGACTCCGGTTTCCTCGCCGAAATGGCCACCGGCGAGGGCAAAACCCTCACCGCCGCCTGCGCCGCCGTCCTCGCCGGATGGACCGGCAATCCCACCCACGTCCTCACCGTCAACGACTACCTCGCCCAGCGCGACGCCGCCTGGTTCCAGCCCCTCTTCCACTTCTGCGGCCTCCACGCCGGCTGCGTCACCGCCCCCCTCGACCCCGCCGCACGCGTCCGCGAATACGCCGCCCCCATCACCTACACCACCAGCAAGGAACTCCTCGCCGACTTCCTCCGCGACCGCCTCCGCCTCCAGCGCGTCTCCGACCCCTCCCGCCGCATCATCCGCCACATTCTCCGCCCCCCCTCCCGCGCCAACGAAGACGGCCTTGTCCTCCGCGGCCTCCACACCGTCCTCGTCGACGAAGCCGACTCCCTTCTCATCGACGAGGCCGTCACCCCCCTCATCATTGCCCAGCCACGCGAGAATCCCATGCTCCGCGAGGCCGTCCTCGCCGCACACCGCCTGATCCGCGGCCTCCATTGCCCCGAGCACTACACCATCGACCTCCGCTACCGCGAACTCAAGCTCACCCCCGCCGGTCTCGCCGAGGTCGAATCCCTCTCCGCCCACCTCCCTCCCATCTGGCGCGGCGCCAACCGACGCCGCGAACTCGTCGAACAAGCCCTCACCGCACGCGACCTCTTCCTCCTCGACACCCACTACGTCCTTCACGACGGCAAAGTCCAGATCGTTGACGAGTTCACCGGACGCGTCATGCAGAACCGAAGCTGGAGCGAGGGACTCCACCAGTCCATCGAGGCCAAGGAGGGACTCGAAATCACCGAGCCCAACGAAACCGTCGCCCGCATGAGTTTCCAGCGCTTCTTCCGCCTCTTCCCCCGCATGGCCGGCATGACCGGCACCGCCGCTGAGGCACGCCGCCCCCTCTGGCACATCTACGGCCTCCCCATCCTCACCATCCCCACCCACCGACCCGTCCAACGCGCCAAACTCCCCCCACGCGTCTTCCCCAACGCAGAATCCAAGTGGGAGGCCATCGCCGACGAGATCGCACGCCTCCACGGCCAGGACCGACCCGTCCTCATCGGAACCCGCTCCGTCCGCTTCAGCGAGGAACTCGCCCACCGCCTCGACGCTCGCGGCCTCGACTACAACCTCCTCAACGCCGTCCGCCACGCCGAAGAAGCCCGCATCGTCGCCGAAGCCGGCCTCCCCGGCAAAATCACCATCGCCACCAACATGGCCGGACGCGGCACCGACATCAAACTCGGACACGGCGTCGCCGAGGCCGGAGGCCTCCACGTCATCGCCACCGAACGACACGAGGCCGGACGCGTCGACCGACAACTCTACGGCCGCTGCGCACGCCAGGGCGACCCCGGCTCCTACCAGGTCTTCGTCAGCCTCGAGGACGAACTCTTCAAACGCTTCGTCCCCGATCCCGTCCGCAAGGCCCTCGCACGCTCCCTCAACGACAAAGCCGTCCTCACCGCCGTCGACGCCGCCCAGCGCGCCGCCGAACGCCAATCCTTCCGACGCCTCCACTCCCTCCTCGCCACCGACAACTGGCTCGACGTCTCCCTCTCCTTCGCCGAGGACATCGGCGGCGCGTGAAACGCCCGATCCCTCATGCCCCGATTTTTTACCCAAGGAGAATTGACTCTGTAAATATCATTTGTATAGGTTCTGTATGAACTCAATCGAAATCTGTGCGGGTGGAGGGGGGCAGGCCCTCGGACTTGAAAAAGCGGGCTTTGATCATCAAGCACTTGTGGAGCTTGACGCCCACGCCTGTCGTTCCCTGTTGTATAACCGCCCCACGTGGAACGTGATTCATGGTGACCTCCGTAATTTCGATGGAAGACCCCATAAAGGCGCCACCCTCCTGGCAGGCGGTGTCCCTTGCCCCCCTTTTTCCAAGGCGGGAAAACAACTTGGGAACGAAGATGAACGTGACATGTTTCCTGAGGCCATACGCCTCGTGGACGAAATAAGGCCCACCGCCGTCATGCTCGAGAACGTCCGAGGCCTTCTCGACGGTATTTTTGACGACTATCGTGGAAAGGTGGAGTTCCGACTTCGTAAACTCGGTTATACCACGGGCTGGCGTCTTCTGAATGCCTCCGATTACGGGGTGTCCCAACTCCGCCCACGAGTGATTTTTGTCGGCATTCACTCCTCCATCGCCGAGAACTTTGAATGGCCAGAACCGTCCCTAATCTCCCCCCCCACCGTGGGAGAACTCCTCCATGATCTCATGGCGTCCAATGGCTGGGAGGGCGCGGATGCCTGGCGGGATCGCGCCAACAGCATCGCTCCCACCCTTGTCGGTGGCTCTAAAAAACATGGTGGTCCAGACCTCGGCCCCACCCGTGCGAAGCGCGCATGGATGAGCCTAGGCGTGGACGGCAGGGGACTCTGGGACAATCCTCCCCAGCGCGGCTTCGTTGGCATGCCCCGCCTCACTCCCCGAATGACGGCTCGCATTCAGGGATTCCCAGACACTTGGTCTTTCGTAGGTGGCAAGACTGCCGCTTACCGCCAAATCGGGAACGCCTTCCCTCCTCCCGTGGCCGCCGCCGTGGCCGCCAACATCCGGAAATGTTTGGAATCCGCCGCTAAAAACAAACTTCGGATCGCCTGATGACAAAAACCTGCACTTTCTCCAAGGAGCGCTCGATCTTCCATGGCAGACTCATGGAATCCCTCCTGACCATCAACTCAAAAGGAGTCCCTGGCAATGCGGATGGCAGCAACAAAACGAGCGTGAATATTGCTCGTGGTATTGCGGACTGCCTGAAAGCCCAAACCGGTGAACGTATCGCCGCCCAAAGTTCCGGCCACCAGTTCGAGGATCTTGTCGCCGGTTTCGTTCGGGACACCTTTCTTCGCCTCTCCCATCTTCGTCCCGGCAGATGGGACGTGCGTCAAGTCGGCAACCGCAACCGTTCCGAGATCGGTCGCTACTCACAGTACGCGCATCTCACCGCCCTCCAAGAAATCGCATCCTCCAGCCGTGAGCTCTCCGCCGCTCTTGGAAATGACTACGCCATAACTCCAGATGTCATTGTCACACGTGAACTCGAATCCGACTCTTCCATAAACAAAATCGAACGCCTCGTGGACGGCCACACCTCCCTCCTAGCGGATCTGCGAGAAAAACCCGGGAACCCCCCCATTCTCCACGCCAGCATCAGCACCAAATGGACGCTACGCAGTGACCGAGCACAGAACGCCCGCTCAGAGGCCCTCAACCTAATCCGCAACCGCAAGGGCCGCCAGCCCCACATCATCGTCGTCACCGGGGAGCCCACCCCCAGCCGCCTGGCCTCCCTCGCTCTTGGCACGGGTGATATTGATTGCGTCTACCACTTCGCTCTTCCCGAGCTGGTCCATTCGGTACGCAACCTCGACAACAGCGAGGCGCTCGACCTCCTTATGATCATGATCGATGGTAAACGCCTCAAGGATATCGCGGATCTCCCCCTTGATCTTGCGGTCTGAGATCTTCAAAACAAGGTCCGCCAGCCGGCGAGGAAGGTGGTCGACTCCAGGGTCCCCGCCGCTGTATGCCCGAGTTCGGCGAATTCAATGGCGAACATGAGCTTGTTGCCGTGGCCGCTGATGTAATAATTGAGGCCCAAAAGCAGGGCTTGGTGGGTGTCGCCAGCGAAAACATCCCCGTCCTGCACCGGGGCCAGATCGGTCTTACGGGTATACAGGGATGGAGCGCGCAGTCCGGCGGGATTGTCGGACTCGGACCGCTCGTACCGCACAAGGCCTTGGAGTTTGTCGGTGAGCATCCAGGCGGGCATGACATAAAAACCGCTGGTTTCCTCGCCCTCGCGGTCCGCTCGGTACATCTCGGTGAGGAAATCGAGGTGTCCATGCACGATATGGAGTCCGGCGGAGCTTAGAGCGTCGTAGGGCCAGTCGCCCTCGGCTTCCTCGCCGCGGAGGTGGTGGACTTGCACGCGGCAGGTATCGCCCTTCCCCAGCCAGGGGCCGGCCTCGAATCCGACCATCCCGTTGTAGAGATACTCCTGTTCTGCGTCCGCGTTCCGGTTGTCCCGCCCGGTGAAAATCCCGGCTCCGTACAGGAGTGCGCCCATTTGCCCGTCCAGCATGATGCCGGTCTGCTCTGTGGGGGCGGCAACGGTGTTGGTGATCAAGGAGCGCTCGTGGGTGAGGAGGGTGGAGGAGGAGCCGACTTCCTCGAAGGAGGTCAGCGGTTTGTCAAACCCGACCTTGAGCATCGCCTCGGGATGAGCGCGCCATTGCAGATACGCATTGGTGCAGCTGACTGCACCCGGGACCACATTGAACTCGACGAAGGATCTTACCTGCCCCGGAAACTCGCCGAGCAGGCCGAGGAAGGCCCTCCGGACCTCAAAGGTACTGTACGAACCCTTATCCAGGTCATTTTGGGCCTCCACCGCCCCAAACTGAACCTGCACCCTCCCGCGCACCCGCAGATCCTCCACCCATCGTCCCGCCGGGGCGAGATGCTGTTGCGGCAACAACCCCTCCACCTCCTCCGCCGTCAATGCCCCCTTCTCTCCCAACGTCCTCACCAGATCCTCGTAATCGGCGCACATCATCAGGGGAACCAACAACACAACAGCCAGGACATTTCGCATGGGACCTCATGGGGTATGGGTGGCCCCCCGCACTTATGCATTTTTTCTATCCTTTCAATCCGTAAAACCATAGGGTCATTTATGGGGGTTTCGGATTGAAATCCGGCGGGATTTCCATGCAGTAGGCGACACGATGACCACTCCCTCCACTTTTCTTGCGGACGCCAAATGGATCGAAGCTGATTGGGCCGGTTCCCCCCATGCCTCCGCCAACGCCCCCCTCTTCTCCCGCTCCTTCACGCTCGACCGAGACACCCCCGAGGTCGTCCTTGCCTGGACCTGTCTCGGCCTCGGCGAACTGCGCCTCGACGGCAGGCCCCTTCACCAGGCCGTATTGCTTCCCGGCTGGACCGACACCCACCAGCGCCTCCGCGTCCTGCGTGTCGAGCTGGGCACTCTTTCCGCGGGCCCCCACCAGCTCGAAGCTCTCCTTGGCGATGGCTGGGATGTCGGCCATGTTGCCAACCTCCCCCGCCAGTTCTCCACCGACCGCCCACGTCTGCTCGCACGCCTCTGCTGGACCGGCGGAGGAATCGTCACCGATTCGTCCTGGCAGGTCCGCCCCTCCGCCATCGTGTCCAACGACCTGATCCATGGCGAAATCCACGATGCCCGCCTCGACTCCCCCCCTCCCCTCCCCCATCCCGTGCGGATCGCCCCGATCGATACCCCCCCCCTCTTCTGGCACCAGGATCCACCCGTTCTCCGCCAGGAAACTTTCACGCCACGCCGGATCGGCACCCACAAAACCCAACACATTCACGACCTCGGACAAAACATCTCGGGTCGTCTGCGCATCCGCGTCCGCGGCCCCCGGGGCGCATCCGTACTCCTCCGCCATGCCGAGGTCCTGCAGCCCGACGGTTCCCTCCATCTCGACAACCTCCGTTCCGCCAAGGCCACGGACATCTACACCCTCGCCGGACACCCCGAGGAGGTCTGGGAACCCTCCTTCACCTTCCATGGTTTCCGCTATTTCTCCGTCGAAATCAGCCGGGGCCCCGTCGAACTCCTCGAACTCACGGGCATCGCCCTGTACACCGACATGCCTCGCACCGGTGAGTTCTCCTGTTCCGACCCCCTTCTGGAACGCCTCTTCGAAAACATCCGCTGGGGACAAAACGGAAATTTTCTGGAAGTGCCCACGGACTGTCCCCAGCGCGACGAGCGCCTCGGCTGGACCGGCGACGCACAGGTCTTCGCTCCGACCGCGGCCTTCCTCCGCGATGTTCGCCCCTTCTTCCGCAAGTGGCTCGCCGACCTGCGCGATGCCCAGCGAGCCAATGGCCTCGTCCCTTGCTGCGCCCCCGACGTGCGCGCCTTCGGCCTGGAGGGCGAGGGGGGGCCCGCCTGGGCCGACGCGATCGTGCTCATCCCCTGGCACCTCTACCAGGCCTACGGGGAAACCACTTTCCTTTCCGAAAACTACAGCGCCATGGTCCGCTATATGGACTATCTCGCCCGCGAAAAAGTCCTTGGCCACATCCGTTCACACCCTGGGAAAGACGCATGGGGCGGATTCGGAGACTGGCTGGCCCTCGACGGCAGCGGCACTCCCAACGGAAACACTCCCAAGGACCTCATCGGCACCGCCTTCTACGCACGAAACGCCGAAATTCTGGCCGCGACCGCCACCTTGCTGGGGAAGCCGGACGAAGCGGACCGATGGTTTTCCCTGCATGCTGACATTCGGGCTGCCTTCCAACGCCGCTTCCTCACCCCGGAAGGCCTCCCCACTGGCGCCACCCAGACCTCCTGCGTCCTCGCACTCCATTTCAACCTCGTCACCGATGACCAACGCCCGGCCTGTGTCGAGGAGCTCGTCCGCCGCATCCGCAAGGATGGGCCCAAAATCGGAACGGGCTTTGTGGGGACCCCCTACCTGCTTCAGGTCCTCGAAGACAACGGCCACCTGGACCTCGCCTACCAGCTTCTCCTCCGCCGAGATTTCCCCTCCTGGCTTTTCCCCGTCACCCAGGGGGCCACCACCATCTGGGAACGCTGGGATGGATGGCATCCGGACCGGGGGTTCCAGACTCCAGGCATGAACTCCTTCAACCACTACGCATACGGCTGCGTGGGCGAATGGATGGTTCGGTCCGTGGCCGGCCTCGCCCCGGAAACGCCCGGGTACGATGTCCTTCGTTTCAAACCGCGCCCGGGAGGCGGGCTCCACCATGCCTCCGCCTCGCTGCGCACACGCCATGGCCTCGCCGCTATTTCCTGGCGGCTCCACAACGGGGCCTGCAACCTCGAACTCACGGTGCCGCAGGGGGCAACGGCCATCCTGGACCTTCAGAACCACCCCCGGGAACTCCTCCCGGCCGGCACCCATCTCCGGCGTATGCCCTCCTCCTGATACGCCACGCGCCCCCCCCCCACAGGCATGGGTGCGAGGGCTGGCGTCAAGTGGATGCGCCGACCCGGGCCAAAGCGCGTTTCCATCGTTCCACGACATCGTCAAGCAGGTTGTCGTCGTGAAGGACGGAGAGGAAGCTGGTTTCGAAGGCGGAGGGGGGAAGATAGACGCCTTCGTCGAGGAGGGCGTGAAAGAGACGGTTGAAGGCCTGGGCATCGGCCTCGCGGACCTGATCGAAGTTCTGCGGTTCCGAGGACCGGAAGAAGGGGGAGAACATGTTTCCTTCCCTCGGAAGGACAAGGGAGAGGCCACGGGCATGGGCCTCGCCGCGCAAGGTCTCGGTGAAACGCCGGCATCGGGCGGCGAGGGTGGCGTAGGGATCGAGGGCCCGCAGCTTCCGGAGCGTGGCGAGGCCGGCGGCGACGCAGAGGGGGTTTCCGCTGAGGGTGCCGGCCTGGTAGACGGGGCCGTCGGGCGCAAGTTCGTCCATGAGATCGGCGCGGCCGCCAATCGCACCGATGGGGAGGCCGCCGCCGATGATCTTGCCGAGGGTGATGAGGTCGGGCTTGGCGCAGCAGAGGTTGGCGAAGGCTCCGAAACAGAGGCGGAAGCCGGTGATGACCTCGTCGAAAAGAAGAATCGCGCCGCTGGCATCGCAGAGTTCGCGCAGGCGCAGCAGGAACCTGGGTTTCGGTGACACGAGCCCCATGTTGGCGGCGATGGGCTCAACCACGATGGCGGCCAGGTCAGCCCCGTGTTCACGCACGAGGGCCTCCACCGCTGCCACATCGTTGTAGGGGGCGACCAGCGTGTCCGCGGCGCACTCGGGGGTTACCCCCGCGCTCGAAGCCCGCGCGATGCCCGCCACGCCGCTGCCGGCGCTCACCAGCATCCCATCCGTGTGCCCATGGTAACACCCACTGAACTTGAGAACCTTCCTCCTGCCCGTCGCCCCCCGCGCCAGACGCAGGGCCGTCATCACCGCCTCCGTGCCGCTGTTCACGAGACGGACCTTCCGCATGACGGGAATGGACTCCGCAAGAAGCTCCGCCATTTCGATCTCGGCCTCGGTGGTCATGGCATAGCTGGTGCCGCGGCCGGCGGCGTCGCGGATGGCCCCGACCACGTCCGGGTCGGCATGCCCGAGGATCATCGGCCCAAAAGACAGGCAGAAGTCGACCAGCGTACGCCCATCGGCCGTGAAGAGCCGCGGGCCCTCCGCGCGTGCCGCGAAGAGGGGAAGTCCCCCAACAGAGCGGAAGGCGCGGGCGGGGCTGTTGACGCCGCCGGGGATAACGGCGCGGGCACGGGAGAGGAGGGAGTCATGGGGGATCATGCCCGCCACCTATCCGGTGAGCCTTCCGCTGGCAACCGGAAAGAGGTTCCATGGGAGGAGATGGCCTTGCGGTATCCGCCGGCCGTGCGCCCGGTGACCCGTTTGAAAACCCGGCAGAAATAGGGAGCCTCCTCGAATCCACACTGCAAGGCGACCTCCTGCACGGTCATGCTGCTTTCGCGCAGGAGGCGGCACGCCTCGTCCACACGAAGCCGTTGGAGGTGCTCCACGAAGGTCGATCCCGTCTCACGCCGCAGCATGCGCGAAAGCTCCGCCTCCGACAGCCCCGCCTTGGCCGCCACCTCGGCCCGCCCGAGGGGGCGTCGGAAGTTGCGTAACATGTATTCGAGCACCAACCGGGCCCGCAAAAGCCCGGGTCGGCGCCCCGCCGCCTCGATCATGGCGATCAGGCTCTCCAGCTCCCGGTGGATCCAGGGACTGAGCTCCTCCTCGTCGTCCATCCGGGCGAGGGTCTCCCAGATCGGCGCCGCAAGCTCGGGGTGCCTTTCAGGATCCACCCCGCAGTCGCGGGCGGAGGCCCGCATGAGCGCGACAAGCTCGGAGACAAGTTGCCGAACCTGGTCAAAATCGCCGCGGCCCGCATTAAAGAGCCGGAGAAGGAGGAGGTTGAGGACCCTCCGCGCCTCCGCGCGGTCCCCCCGCCGGATCGCCAGCAACAGCTCCGGCTGATAATGAAGGAAGCCCCTGCGGAGTTCGCGGGTGTTCTCGCGTTTCCACTCGTGGATGGCCTCGGCTTGAGCTCGTTCGCGCAGGCCCCTTCCGCGGCGGGCTTCCATCAAGGCCTGGTTGAGCACGTTTTTTCCACCGAGCCAGTCCATGAGCGCAAGGGCCAGGCGGCCCGCCTTCCGCGCGTGCGAGGCCTCGTCTTCCCCGAGGGCGACGGCCCGCCACAATACAGCCCCAGTCATGCGCTGGTTGCACGACAGGGCGATCGCGACACGCAGGTGTTCCCCGTCCTCCCACTCCACCTGTGGCTCCCCCCAACGGAAAGACGCCTCGGCCGCAGCCCGCTCGTCGGCCCGGAGGTTGTCCAGCTCCCTCGCCTCCAACACACCCCACCCCCCCGCCTCACCGCGGTGCCATTCGTCCAAGCCTTCCAAAACCTCCTTCATTCCGCAAACCTAGCGGTTCCGCGTAAGCAAACAAGTAATCGAATTGAATCATGCGAAAAAAAGCACAAATGAGGGGCATGAACGTGGTACCCAACGACCCCATCTCCCGCCTCCGCGCCAGGACACGCCTTCTGGAACTCTTCTCGGTGACCGATACGAAAAAACCGCTGGAGCGCCTCCAGAGATCGTGGGTCCTCGAGGGGATGCTCCTGGGGCTGATCTGTTGCCCCTTGCGGATCTCCCCCGGATTCTGGTTCAGGGACGTCGCGGATGTTTTCCCCGGGGAACGCAGTGTCGACCTCTACGAGGAACAAATCCACAACACCCTGGTCCTATACAACGAAATGGTTGAAATCATCAAGGCCGACGAGCTGTTTCGGATCACCTCCTCCCTGCATCTCCCCCAGGGGCGAACCTTGCAAAGGGACCAAAAGGATGCGATCCTTTCCTGGTGCCTGGGTACCCAAAATGCCGCCAAGATCGCCACGCGTTTCTTCGAATCTTTTCCCCGCAAGGAACAGCGTCAACCCGGCCTGCGGAAGGCCCTCTCTTCTTTTTCCATGGCGGTCGATGACCTCAACGTCAACCTGGGCCTCTTCCTCGAGGTGTTCCCCTCCGACCAAATCCCCGGCCTCCCCCCCGAGACCGTCCAACAACTCGACCACCTGCGCGATCAGGGCGCCTCTTTCACTTTCGAGAAGTGCCTGCGGGAATTCATCTCCATAACCTACAACATAGACTAACCTCCCTCGGCGGCGCACAAAAAGAGGACAGGACCGAATCCCCTGCCGCCAGGCATCGCCCGCCACCCGACACTCCCTCTCCTGGAAACCTCCAGAACCCCATGGGGTATCCAACCCGAGAACTCAGCCCAAAAACAGGAATGCATCGGGCGCATCTGCGGAAATCTCTTTGAGCGCGCTCAAAGATCCGGCCACATCTGCATCTCCATCCCATGCCCGTTTTTAGGGTCAGACGCGGAAAAGCGCCCCCATTTTGCGGCCCAGAAGAGCGCGGCTGCCGGCAAGGGTCAGGGCCAGAAACACCATCGCCCACACTCCCAGGGCCGCCGCGACATGCTTGCCCGTGCCGATGAGCTGGAAAAGCTCGTAGATCGTCTTCGTGATGGGGTAGTGGTCCGCCCGCTGTGCGAGCATCAGACTGTCGGAAACCTCCAACATGCTGAATGCAAACGACAGCAGGGCCCCGGCGACCAGGTTCGCAGCGATCAGCGGCAGCGTAACCCGCCTCAGGCTCGTGAGCGGACCGGCGCCCAGGTTCGCCGCCGCCTCCTCAAGCCCTGCGCTGGTCTGCTGAAGCCCTGCGGCGGCCGCGCGCACCATGTACGGCAGCCGGCGAACCGAGTACGCCAGCACCAAAAAGAGCGTCGGGTTGGTTTTGACATCCAGGAGCCCCCGCAGCCAAAGGCTCTCCCGGACCAGCTCCGTGTTGGAGGCCCACGCGCTCACTCCCAGGTACCCCGCTGCCATCACGAGCCCCGGCACTGCCATCGGAAGCATCGCCAGCCCATCGAGCAGCCCTCGCGCGCGGAGGGACGAACGAACCACCACGAATGCGATGGCGATGCCCAGGCAGAGGTTGACCGTGACGGCCATCACGGAGAAGAAGAGGCTGTTGCGGATGCTGCCGACGGTCATGCCGTGGGCAAGGGCCTCCGCGTAATGGGCGGTGGTCCAGACCTCCGGCAACACAGAGCGGTACCAGCCGCCGGGTGCGCTGAAACTGGTCAGCAGGACCCCGATGTGAGGGAGAAGGGCGAGACACACCACCAGCACGAAAGGCGAGGCCGCCAGCAGCGCCCACCCCCCTTGCAGGGGCCTCTCCGCAAACAGTGTCACCGTCTTCCCCGCCATCGCCCTCCCCCCCGACCCGAACAACGCTCGACCCAATGCGTAAGAACCCACACTCACGGCGAGCATCACCGACACCAGCGCGTAGGCGAAGGGGTTTCCTCCGATCTCCTTCAGCGCGTCGTACACCTGCACCGACGCGCAACGGGTGTAGTTAAGGATCAAGGGCGTCCCCAGCTCCGTGAAGGACCAGATGAACACGATCGTGCCGCCCGCGAACAGCCCCGGCATCATCAGAGGCAGGGAGATCCGACGGAAACGCGTCCAGCCGCGCGCCCCCAGATTCACTGCGGCCTCCTCCATCGCGGGGTCGATGTTCGCCAGCGCGGCGGCGAGGTTGAGGTACAGGACGGGGTAGAGCGAAAAGGCCTGCAACAAAACGACCCCCGCGGCACGGCCCCGGCCGAGCCAATCGACCTCCAGGCCGAAGTAAGCATTGAGGGCCCCGTATAGGCCGAACATTTTCTGGAACCCGATGGCGCCGACGAAGGGAGGGAGGACCATCGGCACGAGCAAGAGCACGGAGAGGGCCTCCTTTCCCGGGAATCGGTACCGATGGCCGATCCAGGCCAGGGGCAGGGAGACCAGCAGAGCCAGCAGCGTGGTTCCCCCGGCGATCAGCAGGCTGTTGCACAGGCCCTCGGTGTAGATCGGATTCCGAAAAACCCCCACCAGATAGTCGAAAGTCGGCCGCCCGTCCCCGTCTAAAAATCCATTTCGCAGCACCAAGCCCAACGGCACCAAGAATCCCAGCCCCAGGAAAAGGAAGGCGAACACCGTCACCAACACCCCACCTGTCCTACGCATCCGACCTCTCCTCCGCCCGTCGGCGCGCTTCCCGGTACTGCCCACGAAAAAAGAGGATCCACTCCCGCATCACCCGCATCTGGTTCTCCGGCCCGTATCGCCGCCCCATCGCATCATGCCAGTCCAGGCCCGGCGGCAGCTCCAGCAAGGCACGCATCGCCTCCGGGTTCCTCTCCGCACCCCCCGCACGCTGAATCGCCCCCCACGCCTCTCTTAACTCCTCCCCCGCATCGATACACATCGCACGCACCAAGCTCCGCTGCACCCCAAAATGAGCGCCTGTCCACCGCCCCGTGTACGTGAACCGCTCCGCAAGACGGTAGGGATCGATCGATGGATCCCCCAGCGGGTCACTCACATACCGCGCGTGCCTCTCATGGACCGCCTGAACCGCGGGATCGAGGGAGGGATAAAAATCGCGGCGGATGGGAAGACGCCGCAGGGCGAAACGTCGGGGCCCTCCCGGCGATCCAGGCCGGTAATTCCAGAGCTTCTGCCCCTCCTCGCCGAGTGCGAACGCGATGAAGCGGACGGCGGTTTCACGGTGAGGAGCTCCCCGAAGGAGGCTGACGGGATCGGCGCTCACACTCGAACCGCCCGCGGGGGTCACATAACGAATCCGCTCCGTTCCGTCCGGCGCGCGGCTGGTCTCCGCCTGATAACGCGCATAGAAGTCGATTGCGAGGCCGACTGCGGCGTCGCCCGCGCTGACATCGATCGGCACCTTGGAGGCACTGTCGGTGAAATAGCGCGCGTTCGCGCCGATGAGACGCACGAGATTGAGGCCATTGACCCATCCGCGGGCGATGGCATCGGTGTAGGCCTGCGGGGCCTCCCCGGGGGCCTGCTCGAGGCGGGCGACAGCCTCCGCGTCGAAGCCAGCTTCGCGCACCGCCTCGGCGCACTGCTGGTGGATGATCATCTCGAAAGCCTTTGCAATGCTTCCACTCTTGGTGGGGTCGGCGATTCCGACCTGTCCGCGGTAGCGGGGGTCGGCGAGATCGCGCCAAGCCTGTGGGGGCGTCCGGATTCCCAAGTCCCGCAGCCGGTCGGGGTTGTAGACGATCCCAAAGGTGCTCAACGCCGTCCCAAAAAACGTCTCCGACCGCCAGATTTCCCCACTAAGCCCCCTCGGAACGAATTCAACCCCCTCCGCGTTCCGGAAAAGCCTCTCCGCCTCCTCCCCAAAACCCGGCGAAACGCTCAAACCCTGGCGATAGGCCCGGGAATGGTCGTATTCTCCCCCACCAAAAAACAGGTCGATTCCCGTGCCGAAAGCCGCAGGGTCATCGATCCCCCGCAGGGCCTGGCGAAGCTCCTGCAGGACAGGCTCCACACCTTCGCCGCGGAAACGCTCGGCGGTCGCCGCCTCGGCACCCCCACGCGGCCAATCACCTCCCCTCCGAATCCACCACGCCCGAAAGGAGGCCTGCATTTCCGAGGCCAAATAACGTGAAATTTCGGTGGTTCCCCCCAGGACACGCCAATCGACCCTGACGGGACGCCCGAATTCCCGCTCGTGCCAGAGGGAGAATGCCTCGGCGAACTCCTGGCGGATGGCCTCGTTATGGGGGGAAATGGCGACCAGCACAGGGTCGCCGGGCCTCCAGGATCCCGCAACGGGGGAAGGGCGCAAGAGAAAAGGCAGGGCCATCACGAGCCCCAAGCCCGCGAGGATCACCCATCGGTTCATGTGTGCTGGCTCCTGAGCACAACCACGTCTCCAGGATCGGCCCAGAAGGAGGCCCCGGTCCCCTCACTCCCCCCGAGCACCCGCGGATTCAGCTCGAAGATCTTGTAGAGCCTTCCGTGGCATCCGCCCACCCTCACCTGGTGCTGCGCGACCTCGCCCAAGTACACGGTGTCATGGAGCCAACCTCCGCAACGGTTCGGATTCTCCCGCGGGGGCGGCCCCAACCGGAGGACCTCGGGCCTGAGAGAGAGGGTGACATCCTCCCCGGGATAGAAATCCCCCATCGCGGACGTGGAGACCCATTCCCCCAACTCGGAACGCAACGTGAGGCTGTCCCCCGAACGCGCGCACACCCGGGCATCCACCAGGTTCGTCTCCCCAATGAACCCCGCCACAAAAGCCGTCGCGGGACGCAGGTACACCTCCCGTGGCGTCCCGCATTGCGCCAGCTTCCCTCCCTGGAGGATCGCCAGTCGGTCGGCTACCGACAGCGCTTCTTTCTGATCATGGGTCACATAGACCGCCGTGAGGCCTGCTTCTTTGCAGACGCGCCGGATTTCCGCCCGCATCTCCAGCCTCAGGTTCGCGTCCAGATTCGACAAGGGCTCGTCCAGGAGCAGGCATTGGGGCTGGATGACCAAGGCCCTCGCCAGGGCCACCCGCTGCTGCTGCCCCCCCGAGAGTTGCGCGGGCTTCTGCCGGGAAAACGCTCCTAACCGCACGAGCTCCAGGGCCTCGCCGACACGCCTCCCGATCTCGCTGCGGGGAAGTTTCCGCATCTCCAGACCGAAGGCCACATTCTGCCAGACGGTCATATGGGGCCAGAGGGCGTAGTTCTGGAAAACCATAGCCGTTTCGCGGCGGTGGGGAGGAAGACGGGTGATGTCCCTCTGACCGATGCGGATGCAACCCTCCTCCGGTTCCAGGAAACCGGCGATGCAGCGCAACAGGGTGGTCTTTCCACAGCCCGAGGGACCCAGCAGGAAAAACAACTCCCCAGGCAGGATGTGCAACCCAATACGATCCACCACAGGCGTGGAACCGAAGTGTTTGACAAGATCCTGGATGTGAAGGGATACGGCCATGGGATGCTCCTGGGACGCACCATGACCCCGAAGCCGCCCCGGGTCAATCTCCATCCCGCCTTCCCCACAAAATCCAGTCCCCTCCTGGATGCTGGGCCTCCCCCGGAACCCGTCGTCCGCCGCTCAGCGCGATGCCGGGCGGGTCGGACGCGAAGAAGCCGGGCAGGGGTCGATCAGCTCGCGGAGCAAGGACACCGGAACCGTGTGTTTCTCGACCATCTGGGGCTGGCCATTGGGGGGGCCTCCGTTCGCGTAGAGGGTGCGGGTGGTGGAGATCACGCCCACCAGGTTCCCTCGCTCGTCCACGACCGGTCCCCCGCTGGATCCCACCGCATAATCCGCGGAAATGCACATGCGGGGCCTCTCCCCCGGCGGAGCCGGAATGCCCTGGGGCGCCTCCGTCACCGCATTCCGTGTGACCATGCCCTTCGAAAAACGGTAGAGCAGTCCGCTGGGATGGCTGAGGGTGTATACGGTATCGCCGACATTCGCAGCATTTCCCAGGGGAAGAGGGGTAAGCCGCTCCCCCTCCGGCATGTCAACCCGGACGATGGCCAGATCCTGAACTTCCGAAACGCTGGAAATCTCCGAAACCGGATAGTTGCGGCCGTCCCAGGTTCGCACCACAAAGCCATGGAGTTCTTTCACCGAGGCGTCCTCCCCCCTGTATCCGGCGAGGCAGTGGTGATTCATCACGCAGTAGCCGTCCTCGCTGATCGCGAAGGCCGTATTCGTGAACGCAAAGTGGATGTTCGAACACTTTCCGCAGGTGAAGAGCCGGCCAACGACCAACGTGGCATCCCTCATCGACTGATAGACCTCGGCCGCATCCATCCGTTTCCGCCCGGGCTTGGGCAGAGAAAGGGCCACCTGCCTCCCCTCCGCACTGGCGAGCTGCTCCTGCCCCTCCGCGGAAGGCAGCAGGTTCCAGAGGGTGATTGATTCACGCGCCGTCTTCGACATCTCCTCGATGACCGCATGGTCGCGGAGATAGGGCATTTCCTCAATCTCCAAGGTACAGGCCTTGGTTTCGACTCCAAAGGCCGAAGCCGCGGCGGTCATCAACATGAAAAAAGACAAAAGATGCATGCGCATAGGAATTTGAAAGGTAAGGGTGGTTAACAAACGGAATGAGACCCAACCCAATCAGCGGATGCCAAAGATCAACCACGCGGGTCCGAGGAGGGAACGCCTGGGAAACACGACAACCACAGATTGTGTAGGATAATGACTTAGTACTTCCCACCCGCCGTTTGTTCAATCTTCAACAGCTCTATTTACCGAGGTCGCGCTCCCCGGTGCAGCAGGGAACCGCGACCTCGGAACCTTTTCACCACTGGCGGAGCAACGCCTCGAGGGCGGGATCGAGCTCTCCTGGAACGATCGGAGGCTCGATGGAACTGTGGGGATTAAAACGGATCTCCTCCAGATTCTCCCGTGGAATATGCAAGGGCTCTCCGCTCACCTCCATCCGACCGGTCAGAAACCCCGCGTCAATGCCCAACAATTCCATGCGGAGGAAATCCCGCCCCCCCAGAGTCCTCAGCTCGATGTCGCGGGGCATGCGCCGCGCCCGGAACCCCTTTCCCTCCGGGAAAAGAAGTGTTCCGATGCGACCGAGCGGGAGGGAGAATTCACGGCCGAGAGCATCCTGGAACAAGACACGGCCCTGGTCGAGGCCCCTCCATTCCCCCACGAAGGAATCGCCATTGCGGATGAGAAGACGGACCCCGTGGTCCAAGGCGGACACGGCAGGGTCGAGAGGAGGAAAATCGCCATCCCAGACCCGGAAGTCGAGCAGGATGAGGTCCGTTCCGGGATCAAGGGCATCGATCACCACCCACGGGTGGCGGCGAAGGGCGCGCATCGTTTCAGGAGGCAGGCTCCACTCGTGTTCCCATTGCCCGGGAACCGAGAGGGCGGCGCGCCCCTTTTCAAAATCAAACCGGAAACGCAGCGTCATCGGTTCTCCGGCTCCAGCCTCACTCCCCTCGCCTTCAATGTACCATCCAGGATCCCTCAGCCCACCACGGGCGAGTCGGTAGATCATCCTGTTCCCGGAAATACAAAAATTCATTCCATCCCGGGAGAACACATCTTCCGTAAAAAGGCTGAGCTGAAATTCAGGAACCTCCCCCCGCGGAACCACCACCTGGAGCTGGATCGTCACACGGTCCGGCAAACCCGGCATTTTCCGAAACAGGCCACACGAGGCGGGAATCCGAAGACCTCCGAGGCCCTGGTTCCCATAGATTTCTTCCCTCTTTCCCGTGGAGGGGTTTCCTTCGCCCCCCCCCTTGGAAGCGGTCGTTTTCCATGCGTCGGGACCTCCGCGCACCATCAGCGTCTTTTCCGTGGGCACCGACATTTCCACACGGGAAAGCATCTCCAGGGGAATCCTCAGCTCCTGCCCCCAGAAACTTCGAAAAAGGAACCCCTCCGTATCCGCGGACAACACCTCGCCAGACCATCTCTGTCCGTCCTTGAGCACAAGTCCACAAACCGAGTCTCCTAGGCTCTTTCCGTCGCCCCACAGGAACAACCGGTCCACATTGCGGGCCGGGATCCGCAGGGCCTCCCCCCCACAGGCCGGCTGAAAAAGGCAGGCCCCTCCCTCCTGCGCAACCAACCTCCCCAACAGGTGGTCCCCAGTAAGAAAACGGATTCGGGCGGTTGAAGAGGATTCGCCGCTATCCGGAGGTGCTTTGGGGGAGAGGAGTTGAAGCAGCGCAGTCAACGGGATGATGGGCGGGGTGGTCCATTCAGGACTTTCCCCGGTGAACCCGGACCCGCCCCCCCGAAGAGTCCGCAGGCCGTAGCGGTCACCGGTCGCTCCCGCATACAGGAGCCAGGCCGCCTCGGGCACGTCCGGCGTCTCACCGGGGCTTGCGGCAAGAAGACGAAGGACCTCACCGGTCGGAAACCGCAGGGGCTGAAGCTCCCCCGTGGGATGGAACAAAAGCTCCCCTTGGGAGAAACCGGTCCACCCCCCTTCCAATCGGCGGCCGTCCCGAAGCAGGAGGCGGTCTTTTCCGGCATCCGCCTCGAAAGTGACCTCGTGCAGGGGATTGACCACCCAGGAACCCATGCGCAGGTGGCGGAGAAGAGCGACACCATTACTTCTGTTGGTTTGAAAATCCAGCCGGAGCTCTTCCTGGAAATCGACAGTGTCCAGCCATGGGATTTCCAACTCCCGGATAAGCTCTTGCCCCAGGAAGACCCACGCCTTGTTCGCGCGCAGGTCGAAATAGAGTCGTAGCCTCAGGTCTCCGAACGGCTTCTGGATCCCATGGCTGAAGTTCCGGGCCGGGGAGCCTTCGCCTACGTGGGGCACCATCCCTCCAAAGAAGGAGTGGTTCAGCAAGAACCTCAGGTGTCCGCTCAACTCGGCCGCGTGGGTTCCGCCCATGAGCGGGTAGAGTTGAATCATACCCGGGTTGGAACCGGGGGGTGCCTGAATCCTCAGATCGAAGAAAACCCGGCCGGTGGAGGGGAGGCGGTGGGGCATCTGGGCATGGAAGACGGAGCGGGGAAGGAGCCACATGCCTGCAAGCTCCAGGGGGGGGGCCTTGGGGTTCGCCTTCGGGAGCCCGTTCCTCTTCCAGGCCGCCAGCGGGCCGGGCCCGTCAAAGATCATTTCCCCCTCTTCCTGAAACTCCAGGCTCCTCACATGCTCTTGTCGAATACGCAAAACCTGCCCCCAGGAGGTACGAAGGGCGACCTCCCCCTCTCCCGCCTCCTCCAGCCGTCCGCTGGCTTGGTCGCCGCCCCGGGTGCGCAGCAGAACCCGTTCCGTGCCCGTGGGCATCAAGACCCCATCTCCCCGGATTTCACGGAGGGCCGCAACGGGAACCCGCATGGCCTCCCGCTGCCAGGGCACGCTCAACGCGAGCTGATCCCCTTCCAACTCAAGGCCCCCTACAAGCCCCCCCCCTCCCGAAAAAAACACCTCGGCCGCCTTCAAGGGGAACAACAGCAGCCCCCCCCCCAGGACACACGCACGGAACATCGTCACCGTGCCTGAACTCCGTGGGTGTAGGCGCGGAAGCCTCCCTCCGGGGCAGCATCCCGGACCCGGGACCGGGGCAGGTGAGGATTAAATTCCACCGCGCGTAGCATCGACACGGGAAGGCGTACAGATCCCATCCATCCATCGGGTTGTCCATGCAGCATCCCATTTTCGAGCCGCAACCACTCCAGGGTGAGGCGGGACCCTGGTTGCCCCAACTCGACGCGAACGTCCCTATGACGGCGCCGAGGGACCATTTCCCCATCCGTAGCGAACACGACGCGATCAATCTTCCCCCAGGGCAACACCTCCCCCCCCTCCATTCGAACCCCCTCCGCAACCGCTCCGCGCCACACGATGTCCCGTGGTGCTTCGTCGTACAGGATAAGGTGCGCCTCGCCGGGCTCCAGCCTAGACGGAGGTTCGAGGGAGGGAGGATCTCCATTCCAAGTGTCCACCCTCATCTCCTTCATCAAAACCGCTTCCGAGTGAACCGTAAAGTGAATACCCTTGCCAGGGCCCTCCAGCGACAGTTGATCGTTAAACTCGACCGTACCGTACCGGACGTCATTGAGATCCATGGCAACGGTGCGGCCCGCAAGATCCACCCAGAATCGAAACCGGTAGTCGCCCGATTCCTGACTGGGGAATCGGAGGGCCGTCGACCGCCCGCCATGTCGGACCCAAAGGATTCCCGCCCTGCTGTTCACCTGCAGCTGGAGGCGCGTACCGCCCTTTTGTCCCTGCGATTCGCATGGCAACACCATGAACGCCAGGTCGCGGCCCTTCCCTGCCGCAACCTCCATCGTCAACACGAAACGATCGCCAGGATCGTTCTCATAGGCACGCTGCATCATGACCCCCGGCATCATCCGGATGCCCACACCGGGGATCATCCGCGGGCGCAGACGGGTGGCCATCCTTGAAAGCTCCGGCTGGACGGTCCATTCCGACAAATCCATGGGCCCAGCGAGCACACGCTTGCCCGGGGGGGGGCGCGGATGAATCTGGCGCACCAGGGCCTGGTCCAACCGGTGTTCGTCGCCCCAGGGAGTCCGGACCTGAATTTCGCCAGAGTCCCCCCCCAACACGGCAACGGGCAGCCGATCCCCCCCCGCCAGCCAAAGCTCCTGCGGAAAGGCCTGCCCCGAGACCGTTTCGGCTTCGCCTCGTTCCATGCGGGCGATATTCCGGGCAGGGATCCTCAAAGGAGCCGCCCCCGACCAGGGCGGAACCAGCAGCAAGGCCCCGCCCTCGAACCCCATCCAGCCGCCTTGGAAATGGTCTCCGTTGAGCATCCGCAGGTCCACGGACTCTTGCCCCCGGAGCATCCCCCCGAGCAGCAGCAGAAGAACACACGTCCTGGCACTCATCGGGCCTCTCCCAACAGGGTCCAAGTTCCCACCACCTCGCGTCCACCCGAACTGTAGAGGTTGAATCGAAGCAAATCCACTCGGTCCCGGGGAATCCTCAAGGGTTTCTCCAACATCTCACTACTCCCAACAAACGCCTCCCCGTCGAACGAATCCATCGAAAGGGTCAGCTTGTCGCCCGTCGAGGAGCAGCGCAGCTCGACATCCCGGGCCATCCGGCGTGGAAGGCGTCCCCCGTCTTCTGGAAAGGCGATCCGATCCACGCTCCGCACACGGAGGGGGATCTCGCCGAGCTCGGCGGAGGCAAGGAACAACCTCTCCTTGCCCCCCCGCAGGAGTTGCCCCTCCATCTGGTCACCGTTGCGGAGAAGGAAACGATAACGGTCCGGACAGGGCCGCAGCGCTTCCGCGTCTTCCGGCGCGGGGACGCCCGCGACCAGCCGCAGCTCCTCCAGCACCAGCGAAGCCCCGGTTTGGCAGTTGAGCACCATGCCCCCTCCCTTAAAGGCCTGGTCGATGTCGGCTTTCGTCAATTTCCATCGAAGGGCCCGATCGCCATTGATCCACAATGCGAAGGTGTTGGCCTCCTTGTCCCCATACAGCCGCAGATCCATCACTCTCTCCTTCAGGGGGGGCAAAGTCCGGGTGGGCTGCGCGCCGAAACGTCCCCGCCCGCCCATGTTCTCCAACACGAATATGGATTCGCGGTGGCTGCGCAGCGAGAACAATCCCTCCCCCCCCACCGCCTGCGGGGTGGACACCCCCAAGCCGAAAATCGGGTCCCCCTCCACAAGCCGCAATCGGATTTCCAGCAGGAATTTCGGCGGGAAGGGGGGGAGTTCGCGGAAATACATCCCCATGGCACCCGGCGGAAAATGCAGGGAGGAGGCGATCTTACGGGGTGAGGCCCCCTGGAGCGGCTCCCATTCCTCACCCCTCCCCACATCGTCGAGCCGGATTCGCTCCGCATCGGGCATCCACTCCAAGACCGAGACCATGGTGCGCCGGAGAGCCACCGGCTCGCCCCAAGTTGTCGTCCCGCGGATCCAATCGCGGTCGATCTCCTCGAAACGCAGATACAAGATGTCACCGTTGCGCAGGCGAACGCGAAGGTTCGCCGGGGTCTCCTCCCCCACTCCCGGAACCCGCTCCTCTCGGCTCCACTGCTCCAGACGCGCCAGGGGGATTTCCACCGGATCCAGAGACCACACCGGCCAAACCCGGGCAACCGCTCCACGCAGATCCAGCAGTCGCCCCTGAAATGGCTCCGCGTTGCGTATGCGTATTTCATCGCCGCGGACAAGGGCGATCGCCGAAAGGAGCAGGAGAGCGGTGCACCTCATTGACGCATGCCCTCCCCGTAAAGCTCAATTTCAGGTGGTAGCTCGGGCCCCTCCCGGAACGGTTCGTCGTCCATCCGTGTGGCAAGGTGGGGGTTGAATCGCACCTGACCGATGGCGGAAAGGGGTACGAACCACTCCGCGCCGCCAAGGGATCGGGCATCGAGACGCAGGTGACCGTCCTCCGCCCCCAAAAGGGGAAGCGTGACGCCCCCCCTCCCCGAGAGAAAAACGCTCACATCCCGGTCCGTCCTGCGCCGGGGCGAGGCGGCGGTGTTCCGGAAGAAGACCCGGCGGACATTGGAACGTGCAACCACCAAGGGCTTTCCCCCCGCGAGGGGACGCACCCTCAACCCTCCCTCCTCGGTCACCACCGATTCCACCTGGAATCCATCGCCATTGGAAAGAGTGAGGACCCCTTCCTTCTCCGGTACAGGGGCGGAAGGGGATTGCTCCAAACAGCGGTCTATCCGCAAATCGCGGAGGTAGACGGGTGCAACATCCTGGGGCACGAGGATCGTCATCCCCCTTCCCGCTCGCAAATCCTCGACCGACAATCCCTTCTCAGTCCAGGCCCCCAAGGGCATCCCATCAATAGAGAGACTGAAGTGGCGCTCGGGAACGTTGGCCTCGAGACGGAGACGGAAACGGACCAGCCCGGGGGAAAGCAGCTCCTCCAGGGGCAACCGGAGGTTGCCGGCCATGGCTCCGCTGCCGGGCATCGTTGTACGGACGAGCAGTTGATTTCCAATCAGCAGGAAGGTCACACCCTGAGGGGAACGGAATTCCCGCTCGAAGAGTCGAATCTGGATATTGCGCCCCCGCTGAGGTGCCTCCAGTTCGAGTTCGATCGCGAACCGTTCGCCACAGGGGGGAAGATCGCGATACAGAAAACACATCGCACCCAAGTCGATGCCGAAGGCGAGCGGAGTGGCCACAAGGCAGGGAAGGTTTTGCACCAGGGGGGAGATACTCCATTCGGAGAGGGGACCAGCTCCCAGGAACAGAGGATCCTCCCCAGCGTGAATCCACTCCACCTCGCGAAGACGTTCGAGCGGCAGCGCCACCCCCATCCCCTCCAGAAAGGTCCCCCGCAACCCATCCGCATCCATCTGCACCTCGCTCAACGGCAGCTCGTCCTTGGTTCCCACCTTCGCCCAGACCTCCGGCCTCGGCGCCCCCTCCCTTTTTCCCATCGCATAGTAATGGCCGATCAGACGCACCGGCACCTCATACGTCCCGCCCGCCTCCAGCAGGACCTCGGCCCTGCCGTCGCGCATCCCCTTCCAACGACCGTGCAGCCGGTCCCCATTCAACATCCTGAAAAATGGTTGGTTGGTCTGCGGGGGGAAATCTGCAGGATCCCGCACTTCCGTCCGGCGCAGGAGACGGACCCACTCGTGGGGTGGACAGGGGGCCAACACCCAATTGGCGCTTTCCCCATTAAATTCCGTTTTAGTTGCCCGGGGTTCGTCCACCCCCATCCTATCCCCCGCCGGCGAGAGATGCATCCGGTACGCGGGAGCGGGCAACGAGGCGGGATCGGGGCCGGACAGACAAATCCGCGCGGCGCGGCCCAGAGGAACCCGCTTCATACCCTCCCCCGTCTCCACCCTCCACCCCTCCGCATCCATACCCACCACACGCCCGTCCATCACGACTCCATCGTCCTGAAGGACTCGATCCACGCCCCCGGGACCGAGGGGCTCCACCTCCTCCATCGGGGGCCCTAACCACCGGCGAATCCGGAAATCATTCAACACCGCAGCTCCCCGGGCATTCAAGACCGCAACGGAAAAGACGGGACGATCCAAGAAATTCAGGCTGTCGTCCATCGCGATCTCAAAATTTCTCGCTTTGTTTCCATTGTACCAAAGGGAGCCCTTGCCCGCCTTCCGGTCCAGGTACAACCGCACCACATGCTCCCGGGTGCCCATCGCGATCCTTTCCCTCCAATTCTGAAGCCCGCCCGGTCCGGGATGACGCATGTACAGACTATTTCTGTCGAACTGCAAAAGAACGCCTTCCTGGCTCTGCCAGGGCTGATCCCCCCGCGTGAACATCGTGAACCGCACATTGTTGTCCGCGGCGGGTTGCACGAACTTAATCTCGACCACCATCGAATCGGGCAGGGGGGGCGTCTCAAAAAACGACGCCTTGGGCCGCAATAAGACCCCCATATCCCCCCTTAGAATGACATCGGAATGAAGGTCCTCGCGGAACGAGGGTTCCGGCTCGAAAGAGAGGCCCCCAACCACCTGCCCGATGCCGCCCGGACGGGAACGCCAACCCGCGGGATCGGCGGGCGCGGAAGCCAAGAGCGACGCACCACTGAAATCCTCGAAGGAGGAGATTGCAGACCGGCGCGCCACCACGCGCTCCCCCCACAGAGTCCTCAACTCGACCTCCTCTGCACTCATCGCCACCGGGAGCACCGTCAACTGATCCCCGTTCCGAAAATGACAACGCACAAATTCCTTCGGGGAAGAAGGGGTGACCACAGAAGGAAGACGAAGGGACCAGAAATCCTCGGCCCGCAGGGCAAGCGGCCGGTCTCCCCACTTCGGCTGGAACAACAGCTCCCCCTCCCCCGCCCGGACGAGGTCACCACGTAATCGGTCCCCGTTCCGAAGCACCAAATCGTCCGCACAGACCGCCCGGAGGGCGCCGAAGAGAAACATCAGGTGGATCAAGCAGCGTATTGGCATCATCCAAGACCCTACCCTTTCTCTCATCGCTCGTAAATCGGCATCATCCGGTAATTCAGGGCCATGGTCAACAAGGAGGCCGCAGTGGTGAAGGCCACGCCATGCTGCCCGTTCCACGACCCATCCTCCTGTTGGGTCGCCTTGAACAACTCGACCATCTTCCGGTTCCAGGCGCGCCATTCGTCCATGTTGCCCTGAAACAAGGCCTGCGCCAAGTAGTAGAAGTGGTAATGAAGGTATCCCCCGCTCCCATCGCGGTTCTTGAGGGCGAAATCCAAGGTTTTCCGGGCAGGCTCAGACTCGTGGTCGTTGTAGAGGCTAAACGAGAGGCTCGCGATCGCGGTGCGTGTGCTGTTGCCGCCCCCCGCGTTGGTGTAGCCTACCGCCCCGCTCGCCTCGATGCACTTCCGGAAAAAGGCCAGCCCGTTCTCGAAGGCCTTGTCCGGAACTTCCAACCCGGCGTTCCGCGCCGCGAACAACGCCACCATCTGGGCCCCCGACACCGTCGTGTCCGCATCCTTGGCTACAGGGGAATACCGCCAGGCCCCACTGGGATTCTGCTCCTGCGACTTGAGAATCAAGTCGACCGCGCGCCGCAGCGGTTCCGAAAGGTCGGGTTCGCGCAGGTGACCGTAAAGCTCGGCGAGCGCCAGAGTGGCAAACCCATGGTTGTACATCGAGTTCCCGATGTAGCCGGTCGCAGGATCCTGCTGACTGACAATGAACTCGGCAGCCCTTCGGACGTTGGTTCGATAGGGGCCGAAATTGGGGTCTTCGCCACTCGCCAAGAAGGCGAGCGCACAGATGCCCACAACGCCGGGCTGGGCACCATAGTTGTCCTGCCAGTTTCCTTGGGCGGTCTGAGTCGCCGCCAGGTAGGTCAACGCGGAACGGTACATGAGATCGAGCTCGGGAGGAATTCCCTCCCCGATCATGAGCCCCTCCAGGGGACTCTGGGCGCGCACGAGGGCGACAAGGACGATGAGGCCGGCAAACAGCTTCCTCCGGGCATTCTTCATGGAGTGGCCTCCATTTCTTTGTAATACGCGTCCATCATGCTGCGGTAGCGGGTAGGCCAATGGGCGGGGTCCATCGCGCCGCCCTTGGCCCCGGATTCGCCGCCGGGTTGGTCCCCTTTCCCGGGGCCGCGGATGTCCTGCTGGCCAGGATCCCCGAAGCCCGTCATCCCTCCCCCGGGCTGCTGGCCGGGTTGGGACCCCGCACCTGCCATCATCATCTGCATCAGCGCCTGCATCATGGCGGCGTTCTGCTGCTGTTGCTGCTGCTGTTGTTGCTGCTGCTGCTGGCTGTTCATGCTCTGGTCGAGCGCCTTGGACAGTAACTCAATGATCTCGGTCTGGATCGCAAGGGTCTCCTGGCCCGTGATGGGGCGCCGCAGATTCACCCCCGCGTTCATCATTTCTCCCGCCGCAACGCTCACCAACTGCTTAGTCTCCTCTTTCTTCACCCGCTGCTCGAGGGGCTGCAACACGCGCGCCATCTCGTATTGACGCTCGGAGAGCGCCACCGCCTCGCGGTTGTAATTTGGATTCCGTGCATAGGTCTCGTCGAGCTCGCGCGTGTGGCGACGCAGCTTCTGCTGTTGCTCGCGCGCACGGACCAACGCGATCATGGTCTCCAGGTCTTCTCCTTCGTCCTGTCCGCCGCCACCACCACCTCCGCCACCACCGCCACCGCCGGAGTCCCCAGAAAGCTTCTCCGCCCAGGAAAGGAAAAGTCGGTTCCATTCCGTGGCCTCCGGGGTGGCCGATCCGAGCACGTTGCGGAGGATCAGGCCCCGGAGATCCGGCAGCCGAGACTCATATTGCTCCCCACGCATCTCCTCCGTCACCTCCCGCAGGACTTCTTTCTGCGAGCGTCGGTAGAAGCCCTCAAGGTCGTCATACACAAAACGGGTCTCCCGGAAGATGGCCGCCTGGGTCTCCGCCATTTTGTGAAGCTCGGCGAGCCTTTCGGGGGACAAATCCTCCAAAAGTGCTCCCAAGGTGTCCGGCTTCGCGATGAATTCGTTTATCATCCCGCCCACCTCCATCTGCTGCCTCGCCAGCTCCTTGAAGCGATAAATGAAGCTTTCCGAAAGGCTCTGCTCGATCGACTCGTCCAAGCCCTTCTCACTCTTCCGCATGTTCGCCAGGGCCTCCTCTTGCTGCTGGATCGCCTGTTCCAGCTGCTCCTTACGTTCGGATGGCGGCGGCGTATCCTGCTGACCCTGCTGGCCCTGCTGACCCTGCTGACCTTGCTGACCCTGCTGGCCTTGCTGACCCTGCTGGCCTTGCTGGCCTTGCTGACCTTGCTGGCCTTGCTCTCCCTGCTGACCCTGCTCGCCCTGCTGACCCTGCTCACCCTGCTCTCCCTGCTCTCCCTGCTGGCCTTGCTCGCCAGAGGATCCTTGGGCTTCCGAAGCGGCCTTGAGGGCTTCGGCGGCCTTCTGCATGGCCGGTATCGCCTTCTTCTTCAAATCCTCGGAAATCTGGGTCCACTCGCCGATCAGTTCATCCGAAATCTGGTCGTTTTTGGCCGACTCCCCGATCAACTTCTCCATTTCCCCCTGGGTTTCCATGAGGCGTTCGGCTCGGGCCAACTCCTCGAGAGCCCGCTCCAGCAATTTGTTGGCCGTGTCTTCGGAGGCCAAGTCCGCCTCCGATCGGTTCGCGGTATTTTTGTTTTCCTCCAAGGCCAGAGCCTCCTGTCGGATAGACTCATCCAAGTCGGCGAGCACCACGTCCATCTGCTGAAGAATCATCTTCGCGTGGTCTTCCTTGCTGATCACAAGAATCCGGTGGCGCGAGCTCAGGCTCGGCTCGCGGCCGGGATAGGCGTCCACCGCCATCGCCACCAGCTCGATCCGCGCGCCCGCACCAAAACCCATCCGCTCGGGGGAGAAACTCAACGCCTCCGTCCCATCCACTCCCCCCATCTCCAGTTCCCTCGTTGTGTCCACGGGTTGCCCATCCACCAACACCCTCCAACGCGTCCATACCTTCTCCAATCCATAGTCGTCCCGTGCGCTCACCTCAAAATCCAGGAACTCGTCTGGAAGCACCGCCATCGCCGACGCCAAACCGGAAACCGCCACCCGCGGCGCCTCGTCTTCCTTCGGGATCAACTCCACCCGCGCGGGTTGCCGGGGCGAGAGTCCCACCTCGTCCACCCAACTCACCGAAAGCGTCCGGTTCGTGTCCACCAACAAGGACGGAAGCGTAAAGCGATTCCCTTCGACATTCAGCCTCCCGCCCGTCTCCTCCACCGCCTCCCGCAGGCCTCGGGCCACCTGCCCGGACACGACAACCCCGCTGCCCAACAGCACTTCCAGACGGCCACTGCGCATCGCCTGCATCTCCTTCTCCCGTTTCAAATACGTAGGCCATTCGACTTCCGCCTCCAGCGCCTGCAATTCCGGACGCAACATCGGGTTCACCTCCACCCGTGCCTGGGCGTCGCCGGCCGACAGCGTGACCTGGCGGGGCTGGGTCATTCCATCGCCCTTCACCTCGACAAGGTCCTCCGCCACCCGCACCTCGACCTTCTCGGCGCCATCCACCTGCGACTCCACCTCTGTCACCCGTTCTCCACGCACATGTCGCACCCGCCCCCGCATCTCCCACGGTTCCCCATGCGGCACGACCAGCGATGCAGGGAACGCCTCGAACCGAACAAACGTGAACCGCTCGATCTCCGCCACCGGCCTCATCCACCGCCTCAGGCTGTTCACCGCGGCATCAGGCAGCAACACCACATAGGCCACACCCACCACCAGCAGCACCATAGCCCCCAACATCGTCTTCCTGGCCCGGGAAAAATCCAGCCGTTCCTCCGCCCTCACCTCCTTCAGCTCCCGCGCCACCTGTGCGATCGCAGCCTTCCGCAACGCCGGCGACCCCATCCATGTCTGATCCCCATCCTCCGACAACTCGACCGCCCCCAAAAGACGGTCTCCAATCCTCGGATCCAGGCGTCCCATGAACCGCGCCAGCCTCCGCGGGCCCGGCCGCGACAGCACCCAGCGGCGCAGCCAAGGAGCAAGACACCCCACAATCAACACCGGTACGGGGACCGCCAGCACAAAACGGGCCCAATCCGGGGTCGCCCACATGCGGTCCGACAAGGCCAGCAGTCCGAAGCTAACCAAGGGAATCAACAACAGCAACCCCAATACCGTCATCGAATGGAGCCAGCGCCAACGCCGCTGGAACCGCTCCAGGGCCTGGCGCAGTTCCTCGGGAAGTTCATGGGAATTCGGAGGGTTCATATCCAACCTTGGCGTTTGCGGATGATCCAATACAGGGCAAAAAGGAGGAAAACACCCGCCACCCAGGCCGGATGTTGCCAGACCCTGTCCACGGTGAGCACAAGTTGCTCGCGGGGAAGCTCGCGCAGGCGAGACAGAAGAGCGAGAGCCTCCTCCATCGGCACGCTCTTCCCCCCGGTGATCTGGGCGGCTTCCCTCAACAACGCCGGACGCATCGGCTCACCCACCTCCTCGGGCGACCGGCCCTCCACCACAAAGCGGCTCCGGGTCATGGGCGCGGCGCCGCCTCCCCGCTGGAAAACCTCCAGGAGCGCCTCCCCCGGAACGGAGGGTGTCCATTGCGCCTGGTAACTTCCTCCCCCTTCGCCAAGAGGGGTGAGAACAGGCGACACCACCTCTCCTCCCGCCCCCGTGATGCGCACGCTGACCGGCATCTCCCCGCTCACACCCACCTCGCCTCGCAACGTCAGGTTCAAGGTCACTGGCTGGCCGGCCTGCGGACGTTCCGGCTGAAAAAAGACCCTCGCGCTCTCGTCGTTGAACATGTGGCGCTTATGGGCCATCCACCGGACCACCTGCCCCCAGAAGCGGTAGTGGTACAGATCCTCCACCCCCTCGCGCCACCTCCATGCCGAATCCGTTCCCAGGAAGAGCACATGCCCCAGGCCGGCGTCGCGCGTGGCCAACAAGGGGATGCGCCCATTCTCGTTGCGTTGCGACGCATGCGTGGCCAGCACCTCCGTGCCCACACGGGGACGCGCCACCGCCGCATACCAGTTGAAGCCCGGAAGCGTCATCCATACCTGCTGGTTGCGGGAGGGATTCGCGTGCAACTGCGTGAGCATGTGCCCCTGCCCCTCCCGGGTCAGACTCATCCGCATTTCCAGATCCATTCCCACTCCGTTGGGGAATCGGGTGTCGTACTCCACCGGCATTAATCCCTCCAAGGGCGTCCCCGCCAAACGCAAATGGCCTCCCCTCGCTCCCGGCAGAAACACCAATCCACTGCCCTGTTCCCTCACCAGCGATTCGATCGCCACCAGGTCTTCCGCCTTCAGCTCGTCGCGGCCCAGGCCGACATCCCCCAAAAACACCACATCGTACTGCGACCACATCTCTCGGGCCGGCGGGAATTCAGGAAGATAGCCCGGCCCCTTGGCTGCCCCGAGTGTCGGATGCAGCAACAGACTGTCCACCCACACTCCCGGATCCCGCGTCAGCGCGTTGCGCAGATAGCGATACTCCCAGCGAGGAAGACTCTCCACCAACAATACCCGGATCGTCGTCTTGCGAATGTCCACCACAGCCGACTGCTCGTTGTTCTCCGTGAAACGCTCCAACGGATGCGGCTCCAACGAGACCGTCAGGGAAGCCGACCCGGGCGACCGCGGAACCCAGCGCAGCGTCGCGTCCGCCGATCCCCCCGCCCGCACCACCAGATCCTGCCTCGCCACCGGTTCACCGTCGGCCAGCAATACCACCCGCGCCGGCGCGTCCTCCCCCAACGTGCTCGTGACCCGCACCGGCAACAGCAACGCCTCGTTGACCAGGCTGTAGGACGGAAACGACATCGGCTCCAAAAGCATGTCCGGCAAACGCTCGGAACGCCCCACCTCCACCGAAAACACCGGCACCCTCGCCTCCGCCAGCCGAAGGACTTCCGGTAGCGGCGACCCCACCGCGTTGTGCGCACCGTCACTGAGCACCACCACGGCACTGAGCGGCTCCACCTGCCGCGCACGGGACAATGCCGCCGCCAAATCCGTCTGTCGGCTCTGAGCGCCCTCCTCGTGCCCCATCTCCACCACCTCCAGTTGCAGCGCTTTTCCCAGCGCCATCCATTCCGGAGTCTCCCTCAGCCTCTGCAGCCAGTCCGCCCTCGAAACGGGCTCCCCCTCCAACTCCGCATCCTGTGTACGCATGCTCTCCGTTCTATCCACCACCACCGCCACCCGCGCATTCTCGTGGCGCGCATGACGGGTGTGCCTCTCCGGCTGCAACAACGTCAACAACAGCAGAAGCGCCCCCAGGAACTTCAGCCCCTCCGTCCACAAACGGAGCCTCGACAACCCCACCTGCCGCAAATGATACGCCGTGACCCCCGCATAGGCCAGGAACAGCAGCACCCCCAGCAGGACCATCGGCCCACCGGCATTCAGGACCCATTCGCTGTCGACGGCTTTCATGACGCGGAACTCCATGCACCGCGGGCGGCCGACGGCCGTCGCACGTTGCGGGTGAGCAGGAAGGATTCAACCCCGAGGAACAAAAGACCGAACAGCGACAACAAGGAGGTCAACTCAACCCGTCGTGGTCCGACCTCGCCGCTCTCGCTGCGGTCTTCAAAAACCCGAAGGTCCAGCGGCTTCGCCCACTCCCGGATCTCTTCGACCTCGAGGGTCTGCACCTTGTCCGCCTCCAGAGGGCGGTTAAGAGCCACAATGTGGTTCCCGAACGTGTAGCGCCCCGTATCCAGAAGGGGGTCGCGCTCCACCCCATCGATTGCTTCCCACTCCTCGCCCTCGCCCGGACGCCAGTCCCCCAAACGCTGCCCCCCCCAACGCGTCTCGCGTCGACGGCCCTCCTGCAAGGCCCGCTGCAAGAGGGGAACCCAAATAAAACCGGCATCGAGGTTGGAGGCCGCAGGATCCGGAAGGGTGGCCAGCGCATAGTCGCCCCCTTCGCCCACTTCACGACGGGTCAGCAAGGGCGAGCCGTCTCCCAGGGTCGCCAGCACCTCGACCCCCTCCCCTAGCTCCAGCTCCGCCATCGCCTCCACCCGCAGCAGGTCCAGCCTCAACGCCTCCCCCCCTTCAGAAGCCAACAATCCCGTCTGCTCCTTCCAGTCCGAAACCATCATCGGAGTCTCCCCCACCTCCCTCAACGAATCACGCAACGGCAGGGTCAGCCCAATGCCCCCCGCTTCCATCCACGCACGCTCCGAATCACTCGGTGCGTCTCCCGCCTCCCTCACCCAGAGCGCGACCTCTCCATCCATCGCCGCCCAGCTGTCCGTCACCTCGCGTACCCCCGGACGAGGAAGCAGCCCCGCCTTCACCACCCTCGCCAGACGGGCATCGGACAGATCGACACGCGCCTTGACCGGCCCGCTTCCCTTCCAGGCCACCGCCACTTCGTTGTCCGCGTTGTTGCTGTCCGCCGGCACCCACAGGCGGGCCGTGAGCTCCTCTTTTCCTTGGGAAAGGGGCATGGCCTGTTCCCAACGGAAACTCGTTCCTTCCACCTGCAGCGTCTCCGTCAACGCAATGCCGTCCAAATCCAGGGTCAGCGTCACCCTCTCCGCCTCCGCACGGTCGCGCACCAGGCGCAAGGGCACAAACACCTGTTCCCCCTCCCGCTGCGGCTCGCCCACCAGCTGCAAGGCACGGTTCCCCCCATCGGCGGGTATCTGCGCCACATCCAGCAAACGGATCGTCACCTGTGTGTCCAACCCGCCCCACTCCGACCAGTCGGGAAGACTGGCTCCCTCCGGCATCCACGCGGCCACACGCCGGTCCGTGGGAATCCAGATTTCAGCCGAGGCCACCCCGGCACGGGCCACCTCCTGCAACGCGGTGCGCAGCAGGGTCGCCTGGTCCGCCATTCCCGCGCCACCACGGGTCAAGGGAAGCCGGCTCAGATCCACTCCCGCCGGCACAGGCGTCACTTCCCCCGTCGCGCCATCCAACCACAACACGCGGGCCCCCGGCGCCAACTCCGCAAGCCCCTGCTGCACCAGCCCGAGCGCACGTTCCCGGCCGGTCGCACCCCCCCGCTGCTGCTCCATACCCGCCGATCGGTCGAACACCACCACCACCAGGCTCGTGCCACGGTCTAGGAACTTCGCCAAGCGCCCCTTGGATTGCAGACGGGCAAGCGCAAGCAGGAACGCCGCCAACATCAGGCAACGCATCGCCAAGATGATCCACTGCCGGATCCTGGCACGGCGCGAGGCGTCACGGTCCGCCGTGCGCAGGAACATCATCGCGGCCCAACGCACCGTCTGGTAGCGTAGCCGGTTAAGGAGATGGATCACCACCGGCAACAATGCGAGGGGCAACAACCACAGGAAAAGGGGGCTCAGCGGACTCATCGGCGTCCTCCGCCATTCCCGCCCTTGCCCATGCGGCTGAGCAGGTAGCCACTCAGGATCGTCTCATAACTCTTGTCCACCATCGCCATCCGGTAGTCCACCTGGAACTTTCGGCAACCCTGCCTCAGCGTGTGAAGATGCCTCTCCAACCCATGCAGGTACGTCTGCTGCACCACTCCAGGGTCGGCCACCAGGTCCGCCCCCCCCTCCAAATCCACAAACCTCACCGGCCTCGTAAAATCAAACGCCACCTCTTTCGGGTCCAACAAATGGAAAAAGGTCACCTCGTGGTGGCAGAAACGAAGGTGCTGCAAGGCATCCAACAGCTCATCCGCCGGCAGAAACCCGTCCGTGACCACCACGACCACCGCCCGCCGCTGTACCCGCTCCGCCAGATCGTGCAGGGCCTGCACCAGCGTCGATTCCCCGCGGGGCGACACCCCCTCCACCTGGTCGAAAAGCGTCTGCAAGTGCGAGGGAGCCTGCCTCGCCGGCAAATCGAGGCTCACCCCTTCCCCACAACAGTGCAACCCCACCGCGTCCCCCTGCTGCGACAGCAAATACGCAAGGTGCGAAGAAATCCGTCGCGCATAGTCGAATCGCGACCCATGCCCCGAGTCGAACCCCATCGACCCGCTGCAGTCCAACACAATGTATGCGCGAAGATTGGTGTCCGCCTCGAACTCCTTGATATAGAAGCGGTCCGTACGCGCGTACACCTGCCAGTCAATGTGCTTCGGGTCGTCCCCGGCGACATACTTGCGGTATTCAGCGAATTCCACGCTCGCACCACGCGTGGCGCTGCGGTGCATGCCCGTCACGGAACCCAGCTTCGGCGAAGCGGCCTGATAGGCCATGCGCGTCAGCCGGGAAAGAACGCCCGCGTCCAGAAAAGGCCGGGAGGAGGGGGATCGGTGTGACACGGGGTCAGGCCTTGAGCAGTTCTTCCTGCAACCGCGCAATCACATCCGCCGAGGTCACCCCTTCAGACTGCGCATGGAAGTTCGTCAGGATCCGGTGGGTCAACACCGATTCCGCCACCGCGTTCACGTCTTCAATCTGCACCAGCAGGCTTCCACGGAGCACCGCCCGTGCCTTCGCACCCAACACCAAATACTGCAACGCTCGCGGGCCAGGCCCCCACATCACCATCTCCCCCACCCAGGAGGGACTGTCGGGCTGTCCGGGCCGGGCCGCCCTGACCAGCTTCACTACGTGCTCATACACATGGTCCGCCACCGGCACACGCCGCACCACTTCCTGCGCCTCCAGGATCTGCTCCCCCGTCAGCACAGGCCGCAGACTCGTACTCCCGCTTCCTGTCGTCTCCTTCGCAATCCGCAGCTCTTCGTCGAAACTGGGATACTTCACCTCAATCATGAACATGAACCGGTCCAACTGAGCCTCCGGCAGAGGATACGTCCCCTCCTGCTCGATCGGATTCTGCGTCGCCAACACAAAAAACGGCTTCTCCAGCGTGAACGTGTTCGTTCCCGCGTTGACCTTGTATTCCTGCATCGCCTGCAACAGCGCCGCCTGCGTCTTCGGCGGCGTGCGGTTGATCTCGTCCGCCAGCACAATGTTCGCGAAAATCGGCCCCTTCATGAACTCAAACTGCCTCGTTCCATCCTCCATTTGCTGCAGAATGTCCGTCCCCGTGATGTCCGAGGGCATCAGGTCTGGCGTGAACTGGATCCGGCTGAAATTCAACGACATCAATTCCGAAAGACTCGAAATCAACAAGGTCTTCGCCAACCCAGGCACCCCCACCAGCAAGGCATGTCCCCGCGCCAGCAGGCAAATCAACAACTTCTCCACCACCTCATCCTGGCCAATGATCACTCGGCTCAGCTCCTTCCGCACCCTCTCCATACGCTCCCGAAGTGCTTCTATCGCGGCTACATCATCCACAGGGCTTTTTACGTCAGTCGCCATATTCTGATTCCTTGTTAGGGTAATGTGGTTAGGTAATAAATATAATCCGTATCCATTTTCCTTCTCTTGGAAACCCCAAAGTGTAAAAAAAGAGGCCTTGGCCCCCGCGTGCGTCCACCTGTGCGCTTTTACGACACGGAAAAGACGCCGCGGCCCGGGAGGCAAGCTAGGAAAGCCCCTCCCTCCAAAACCCTTCCCCCCCTCGGGGTACCGTCGGGCGCCGCCTTGAATTAAACCGCGGGGGCCTCAGCTCCCCTTCGCCTCAGCCGCAGTCCTACCAGGACCACAGCCAGGAAGACCCCCTCGAAAATAAGGAAACCGAAGAAACCCGTGAACATCGATTTCGTGAATCCATAGCTGTGCAACCCAACCCCCAAAAGGTTGACTCCCAACCAAGCGACCATCACCATCACACAGCCCACCACCGCGCCCGCCGCCATGCCCGTCTCCCGAATCAGACCCGCCACCCGCGCATGGTACACCGCCGCGGTCCACAACACAATCAACAATGCCCCGTTCTCCTTGGGGTCCCACCCCCAAAACCTCCCCCAGGACTGGTCCGCCCAAACCCCGCCCAACATCGTCCCCAAAAACGAGAACGTGAGCCCAAACCCCAACAACCCCTCCATCGGTTTCCTCACCTTCTCCAACAACTCCCCCGAACGGCCAAGCAGCCTCAACACCAGCCAAATGTGGCCGAACACTCCCGCGATCCACACCCCCGCATATCCCGTCGTCACCGCCAACACATGCGTACTCAGCCAAAAATTCGAGGCCAGCACCGCAACCACCTTCGTCATCGTGTCCCCCTCCGCCCCAAATCGATCCGCCAGGAACAAAAAGGTCACCGCCACGAAACTTCCCACGAAAAGCCCCAACGCATTCCGCTGGAACACCTCCACCAACAAGGCCAACAACAGGCAAACCAACCCCACGAACAGGAACGTCCCATAGAGATTGGTCACCGGCGGACGGGCCGTCAGGAACACACGCCAAGCCAAACCCACCACGTGCAGCAACAGCCCCAACCCCAACGGAACCAACGCCGCCTTGCGCAGGAATCCATTCCCCCCCACCAACGCCCCACAGGACAAGAGAAACGCCACCACATACAGCAACTTCGCCCGGAAAAAATACTCCGCCCGGTTGAACCGCGCCTCTAACGACGCCAGCCCTACTTCCCGGACCTGCTTCATACGCCCCCTAGAAAATGCTGAAATTTCCTCGACCGCCCTTCCAGCCTCCTCCCAGTCCCCGCCCTTCCACGCACGCGCCAGCCCCGCCGCCCTGTCCCCTGCCCGCATCAGCTCCACATCCCCAGCCTCGTCATGCAGCGCATCGAGCGGCGCAAGCCAGTGAGGCTCTCCATGCGGGGCCGCCGGCAAGATCGGCAAGGGCAGATCCGCCAACATCCCCCGGAAATTGAACATGAAATTCGCCAGCCCCACCGCTTCCTTTTGCTCATCATTCAGTTTCTCAAAATCCTGCTCCGCAAACGCCTCCCTCACCAACTCCGCAACCGCCCCCATGCGGTCCTTCAGGTCATGGTAGCTCAGCCCGGACACATCCCCCTCGATCCCCATCCTGCCCTTCACATGGCTCAATTCGATGCCGGGGATCGGTCGCGTGTGCGCGAAAACCGAGGCCAGCTGACGGTACAGCACCACATTGCCGTACACCCGCAGCGCCTCGTTCTCCACCAGCCCCCTCTCACCCGCCTCCTGCCGCTCAGCCCCCCTCGCCAACTCCGCCAACGCCTCCATTCCCGGCAGTAGGTGCGCGTAACTGAAACGCCGCGTACTGGGCTTCCGTCGACCGGGCAGCTCTTCACTCCGCTCCACCCCCATGGCGTCAAGCACCTCGGGATGGTTCACCAAAAACACCGCGTCCCCCCTCGTGCTTTCAGGGTCGAACAACACACGCGCGAACCACGACACCGCGGGCTCCCTCCCCAGTTTCGAACGCCCAGACACCTGCAACAGCGCCAAACGGGCATAGGTGTCCATCGGCATCACCCGCCCGTCATGCAGCGCAGGAATGTCCCCGAAATCCCTCAAGAGTCTTCCGGGTGGCCTCCCCGCCTCCTGCCCATACCCCATCGCTCCCAGGAAAACCATCAACCAACACAACAACCGTCTCATGCCGTCCGCCTCCTTCGACGCAGCTGCATCCACTGCACCTGTAGAAAATGCATCGCCAACCCCAACGATGTGATCCCCGTCGCCCAGTACGGAATCACCCTCCCGAAATTCCTTGTCACCTGGAGCACTGACAATTCTTTGTCAGCGCCCATGTCAAACTTCTGCTGGTAGAACGTCCACCCATTAAGGCGGAAGGGCTCGTTCATCTTAATCACCACGGGACGGCTCACCTCGTCCGACACGTGCACCGTCACCAAGCTCCGGAAATCCTTCGGTTTCTCAGTTCCCGGATACGTCGTCCTCTGGAAATCCCTCAACTCCATGAACAAGGGCAGCTCGAATCGCTTCCTCCTCAACTCCAGAAACCGGTAACTGCCATCCGGCATCTCCAAAATCTCCGGCCTCTCTACCCCACCCCACAAAACCAACTCCTGATCCCTCCCTTCCACCCGGATCCGGATCCCTGGAAAGTTCGCGCCAGGTTCTTTCTCCAAGGCACGGGCCTGCAACCCAGCGAACTGAGGAACACTCCCAGGTCCAGGCACCTCCCCCTCGCGGCGCATCACCGTTGGAACCGCGTTGCGGTGCATTTCCAGCACCTCGAACCGAGGTGCACCCTCCTCCAGCCCAAAACGCCCCCCTCGATGCAGATCGCCAAAATTCACCGCTCGCCACTCGCGCACAGGCGGCGGATCCTTCGTCATCGCCACCTCCCACTCCGTCACACTGCTCGCCGTGTTTGTCCCCTCCCCCTCGTACAGGCTCACATTCGCCTCAATCCCCGTCACTCGCGTGAAAAAGCCCCCCAGCAGGAGCAGGATCAGTCCCAAATGGATCAACATCAACCCCGGCATACGCCAACCCGCACTATAGTGAACAAAAAATGAGGCGCAGAGGTTCAGGAACAGCAACCCCATCGTCAACATACCCCCGGGCACCGGAATCACACCCCACACAAACACGAGCGAATCGAAAAATCGCTCCTGGGCCTCATAAATCCCATGGTCCACTTGGTACAGCGTCCCAAAAAATGTCAGCACCGCCAACCACAACAAGCAGAAAACCGTCAAACGGATCGACGTAAAGAAACGGAATACCTTCCCCACATCCACCGAAGACAGGACAAGGGGTATGCGCGACAGAAACCGCTCCAATGCAAAGGCTTTCATCATAGATCCCCCTCCCCTTTCCGCCCCAACGAACCTGCCAACTCCAGAAACCCGCCTTTGCTGGCCACTAACGTCTGCGTATCCCCCATGTACTTCAGGAACACCTCGCGGTCCCCCAAATCATACACGGCACCAATCAAGGATTGGGCTGCGCCCGCCGACACGGATTCCGGCACCAAATTCACCAACTGATAGGGCAAGCGCCCCACGAGCCGGATTGGTTCACTCCCCCCCTCCTTCTCCAAACCGACCTGCCCGCGCCATCGCCCGATGTTCGCCTCCAGGTTCCCTGGTATCTTCGGCAACACAATCAACGTCGCCAACGTCCCCTCCGGCGCTCCCTCCGGAGCAAAACTCCCCAGCCGCATCCCGCTTGCCCCATACGATTCCCACCCCTCCGGAACCTTCCACTCCAAGTCCCCACCCGAGGAGGCAGGCGGCACCTCCCCCTCCCGGCCCTTCATCACGTTCGCTCCCACTCCTTCCGCCCCTTTCCCTCCGGCAATTGGAGGATGGCCCTCAGGCAAATTTTGCCCTGCCGTCGCCAGGGACCCCATCCCTCCCTTGTCCTCCACTCCATTCACCTTTGCAACCGCGGACAGACCCTGCGTGACTTCCGTGTACGTCCTCACTCCCGGCGGGCGGCCACATCCCGACACCAACCAGACACTACAGAGGATCGTTATGGTTTTCGCTGGCATGATACGCGCAAACTATTCTGTTCCGCCGGACTTTCAAGCCGAACCCTCTCTTTTATCCCCTTCCTTTATCCTTCTTCCCTGCGCTCCCCCTTTCAGAACTCCCACCAACCCTCCGGGTATCACCATCCATAATCAGGTGGGAATCGTCCCCTCCTCCAGCGCACAGCCATGGGCACCCCCGTCTTTAGGGGTGACTGGATTCCCACTCGATCCCCAACACTTCCAACCGAAAGGGTCCCTCTTTCTTGTCATACATCGTAAACCCAACAGACATAACCTTCTCCGGATTCAAGGGCGCTGCCAGCCACACGTTTCGCCCAAAGGCGGAAGCTCGAAAATTCTCCACCGGAAGGCGGATCGTCATCTCCTCACCCTTCACCGTGTTGAATCCTTGTCGATAGGAAAACGCCCCCTGCCTCTCGGAAGTCCGGAGATCCATCCAATACGATCTCCCATCCCCCACAACCCGTAGAACCACGGCTCCCCCCTTCTCCATCCTCCACTCACGCGATGCGCAGCGAATCGAACAGAAGCCCCCATTGTTCTCCAAGGATATCGTCCCCGCAAACACCACCACACACCAAGACTCCCTCTCCGCCCCTCCCTTTGATGCTCCTCCCATGACCCCATCATTCACGGCGATCCATTCCCCTTTCTCAGGACCAAAGGCGGACAACACACCCCCCATACCCAATACCATAACAGTATATATCCATTTTTTCATACCTTTTAATCGCCCCGACTCTCCATACCTTACTCGCCCTAACCCTCCACCGATGCTAAAAAAAGATAATCACCTGTTTAAATCACCTGTTGCACTATACAAATCCGCTCCTGGGCCAGTGGAAGCTATCGTCTCCCAGGCAGCCGCTCGCCGCTTGTGAGGCTCTGCCCGAGAGATCGAAATCATGTGGCCAGTGTCCTAGGACCTATTACTACCACGACCTAGAATTCACCTGTTGCATTTATGGCACACCGTTGAGGGGTGGAAACGTTACCCTCACCCTTCTCTCAACCCTTTTTGGCAGGACCCTTTGGTTTCTTTTTTCCTGCGGGTGGAGAGGCTAAGGGGGCAGCGGGAACGGATGCCTCCCGAGCAGCCTCACGCCGCTTGCTGTGCCAAGCCTGGTAAATCGAAATGAGGTTGCTGGTGTTCCAGTACAACAAGAGGCCGGCAGGCATGTTGTAAGAGAAAAAAAGGAAGACGATCGGCATCATCATCATGATTTTACGTTGCTGTTCATCCATACCCGCGCTCGGGGTCATCCTCTGCTGCCAAATCATGGTCGCGCCCATGCTGAGAGGCAATAGATTCACGTTGACTCCAAAAAGCTCGTATAGCCGTTCCGGTTCGCTCAAGTCCCTGATCCATAAAAACTCGGCGAACCGAAGTTCGGTCGCCACCCGCAGGGTTCCGTACAGGGCAATAAAGACCGGAATTTGCAGAAACATCGGCGCACATCCCGCCATCGGATTGATTTTATGCTCCTTGTAGAACTCGGCCATCGCTCGGTTCAACTTCTCAGGATTGTTTTTGTGCTTCTCCCTTAATTCCTTCATCTGGGGAGACAGCTTGGACATCCTCTTCATGTTGTCCTGCCCCTTCTGCATGATCGGCCAGAACAAGAGGCGAACCACGAACGTGAGCAAAATAATCGACCAACCCCAGTTGCCGGTCACGCGGTGGAGCCCTGTCAACCCACTCATCAGGATTTTCCCAATCGGCACAAACACACGCCACAATCGGTAATCGATGACCTCTTCCTGCCCCAAACCCAACGGACGAAGGTTTTCCTGGGAAATGGGCCCCACATAATAGGTGTACTCCCGCACAAGTGAGCCGCCCCCGGAAACCCCCGATCGTCCAAAAACGACACCGGCCTGGACCATTCCGATCTTCGCATCGCCCTCGCCCTTGCGGGCCCTCATCTTCGCACCCGTCACTGTCGAATCCCCCTGCATCGGCGTCAGTACCTGAGTGAAAAACTTGTTTTTGACCCCAATCCAGTCCAAACCCTGAGGCACCATGTGTTCCCAGACTTCGTCCCGTTTGCCAACCTCCGACACAATGTCCTTCACATAGTGCTTCATCCCAATTCCACCCGTGTGGCGCACGTCCACACCAAGATAAGGCCCGTATGTCTCACTCGCCTCGGGGCGGGGGAACATTCTGCCGAGCCAAATCGACATCACATCCGCGGCCTCTTCCGCCACTCCTGGATTCATCCAAGTATCCTTGACCTTAACAACATAGGACCCTTCCTGCAAGACCAACTCCCGGCGGAAACGGAGTCCGGAATGCAGAATCCTCGTCAACGCGAGCTGGCGCCCAGACTCATCGGTCTCCACCTGGAAAGGGGCCTCTTGGGTCAGCCCCGGTGCGTCATAGACCAAGGCAGGGGAAGAACTGAAATCCAGCCGGACAGGCGAGCTGTCCTCCAGATTCTCAGGGAAGTCGGATAAGTAGACTTCCTGGATCCCGCCACCAAAATTAGAAACCACCACCCGCATCACGTCGTTCGTGAGACTCAGCAACATGGGATCCGCTGGAATCGTTTCCAAGGGGAGAACCACAGGGACCTCCTTTGGAATGCCTGCGGTCGGTGCCTCTCTGAGCTTGTCCTCTCCGGATTCCAAGTTCCCTCCGGGTGCGTTGACTTCCACGCCTGAAGTGGCCGGGGTTGGGATGGGCTGCACGGGCTCCGGAAACAATGGCTTGATGAACCGTGCGTCCATGAACAGCCATACAGGGATCAACAGGAGTAGCAGGACCAGCGTGGACAGCTCTTTTTTGTTCATAAATCGGGCAATGCGGGAAGAGAAGAGGAGCTTACCCCTCCATGCAAACCATGCGGGGAAGACAAGAATCTCCCCTTTACCCCATTCCTGGGTTCATTGCAACGTCTCTCACCCGATCTTTGCCATGCTGATCCATTGACAAACTAACTGCGCCCTCCCCTCTGGGGAAAGTGTCGCAGTTAGTCTGCCAAACCCATGGGGCACACGTAGTCGTGCACCGAAGCTTCGCCCCACCCTCCTTACCCCACCCCTCCGAGGGGTGCGCACTTAGTCTATCGTACTTTCTCCAGGATGTTATCTGGTCCCCTCCATCCATAGTGGCTGGACATAACCCCGGGAATCGAAAGCATGCCCACAAAATCACCTCACCGACCCCAGACCGTTTCCTCTCATCGAAACATCCCTTCAAAAGAGATTATCCATCCGGAAGATTGCCGCCAAGCTCGGCAAGCATCTCTCGACAGTCTCCCGCGAGATCCTCTTCAGGCTCGCAGGGGTCAATGGCGCATTTACTTTGTCCATTGACCTCTTTGCCAGACTCACCCCACCTGCCGGAGGGAGCAGAGGCCCGCCCATACCCGGCCCATGCCCTT
>CAYLNG010000009.1:307-109307 GCA_964385155.1 uncultured Verrucomicrobiota bacterium | reverse complement strand
CCATCCCGCAATCCACTACATCTTGGGGTGGGTGGAGTCAAGTGCATACGCAGTTTGAATTTTTCAACCATTTTTTGATTGTGATGCGAATTTGTAATAACAAGAATATCCATCGGGACCCAAATATGTCTTGCCATGAACTGCATAGCTTTTTTAATGCTTTACCTGAGTTTACAATGGGATTTGACCCCGGGCAAATCCCGGAGAATGGAATTTACATTTTGTTTGAGCAAGGAGAGACCGCCCATGGGGGTCTCAGAAGAATAGCACGCGTCGGTAGCGACACTGGGCAGGGGAATCTCCGAAAAAGGCTTCAGGAGCACTTTCTTGTTCCGAAAAAGGACCGGAGCATCTTTCGGAAAAACATTGGCAGAGCGCTTCTTAATAAGGAGAATAATTCCTTTCTCGCCCAGTGGGAAATTGATTTAACCTCCAGAGCTGCCCGCGAACAGCACGCTAATCAAATTGACAACGCAAAATTAGCTGAAATCGAGGAGCAGGTTTCAGAGATCATACAAAATAAATTCACTTTCTGTGTTTTTCAGGTGGACGACCCGGCATACCGCCTTGGGCTTGAGAAACGATTAATTGCGACTGTAAATGCGTGCTGCAATTGCAGGCCATCTGACAACTGGTTTGGAACCAACTCCCCTAAAAGAAAGATTCGCGATAGCGGGCTTTGGCTTGTACAAGGGTTGAATGGGCCAACTGTAACAGATCACGATTTGGAATTTATCCGTAACACCCTTTCTAACCAAAATTAACTTCTACCCCATACAAAACAATGAAAACTACTCGAATCAACCAGTCCGAAATCAACTCATTGCTCGAAACGAAGAAATATCACATTCTGCTGATCGCCGAACAGGGGTTCTCGATGCTGGATATGTACGGTAACAAGCGATTTGAGATCGCTCAGGTCTTGTTGCAGAAGTTCGCCGACCAGGTCAACGACCGCGACGATACTGGCACCCTCTACCCGAAAGCGCCGATCAGCGCCATCCCACGGAGGTTCATGCGCAATATTCCTCCAGAGGGTGTTGCAACCCTGCTACCTGAATTTGAACGCCATGTTCGCGAATTTTTTGAGGCGAATCGCAATCGTATCCATGCGTCTCGGATCTTAGTTGATCTTCATGTAGACGACCATCCAGTGCCTCTGGAATATCTGGATATAGTGGAATCTGTGGCAAACAACTACGAGATTGAGGAGCTGATCCTGGCCCTCTGAGACAAAGCCCCCCCGTCGAAGCGATGCGGGGCCTAACAGACAGGAAGCACTCATCCTGCATTTTCACCAACATGTCATTCAACACCACAACAACCCTTTCCTCGACAAACTCACCTACCAACACCCCATATTCCCCTTCACTCTCAAGCTTTTTGTGGAGTCGGGAGAATAGACTTTTCTTTTGAGAAAATTCTGTAAAAAAACAAAAAATCAGGAGAAAAACAATGATTCATGAAGAACGAATTTTTTTTGTGAATAAACTGTACGATATTTTATCACATCTACAGGCATCCGAACTAGGACAAATCACATGGCAGGGTTTAGGCGCAGTCAATGGTCAGGTTAACTGGCCAAATGGAGGGGTCTATTTCTTTTTAGAGTCCGGAGAATTTCGCACAGACGGAACCACCCCTCGAATAGTTCGAATAGGAACGCACGCTCTTCCCAACCTCGGTGGATTTGGAACAGGCACCCTATGGAGTCGCCTTAGATTACACAAGTCGGGCAATACGACATCCTCTATTTTTCGAAAATATGTAGGCCGCGCTCTGGATACAAACGATGAGAATGAAATTTCTACTCGCATTCATCCAATGCCGTTTGTGGTGCTGCCCATTCCAAATTTGGACGCTGTAGGGGCAGGAAACCGAGAAATCATTGAGAATTTCTGTATCATGCTCGTGTCAAATTTTCACACGCCGATTGACCCTTCCTCACCAAATTGGTTGGGCTTACAGAGCGGCGTTTATCGTGTAATGCAATCAGGCCTTTGGCAATATAAAGGTGTAAGCCGCGATCCTGAGAACTACCCATACGAGGAAGCACTGCAAAACATGGATCTCATATTAAATTTTGCGGGCCTGGGTTGACGGATTTACCCACCTCCGCCAGATCATGACCATGGCGGCGGTGTCGAGTTTGCAGTACTGCAAAAGCAGATCCCGAATGGCGTGTTTTCGTTCGGGATCGCGGGAGGCGAGACCGAAGAGGATGTCCTCGTAGGCGCGGATGGCACCTGTTCCTTCTTTTATGGCCTCGATGTTGGAACCGTCCGAGAGTTCCAGGGCCGGAAGGGTGTGGTAGGGATTCATCGGCAGTCCATCGACGCCGAGCCGATGGTAGTCGCGGAAGGTTGGATCCTCCCACAGATCGGGACTGTGCCGCCAGACGGCGGGGAGCACGTACTTGATGGAGAGGGAACCCTTCATTTCCGGATGGAAGTAGTGTCGGCCCGCGAGTTTGCAGAGATCGATCACGCGTTTGTCGCAGCTCTCCTCGAAGCGGAGGAGCCAGGCGGCGAGGTAGGGGTCGTGTTCGCCGTGCGCGGACATCTGTTCGGCGATCTCCCTCATGCATGTTTTTTCGTGGTGGGACCAGATGTAGACGGTTCCGTCATCGCCGATGCAGTCGCGCAGGGATCGGGCGAAGTCGAAGTTGGGGAAACGGAGGTCGGTGCAAATCCATTCGGTATGCTCGGGGGCCGAACCCGGTTCGCGCAGGGTGTGGCAGCTCCATTGGAAGGTGATGAGTTCGTAGGGGTGCATTCCCGGATGGTGGGGCAGAGCGGTGCGGGTCGTCTCGAAATCGATAAAGTGAAGCGGATATTCATGGTCTCGGAGGAGGCGTGTGAGCGCCGGGTCAAGGTACTCGGTGTTTGACCGGCTGTGGCGGATCTGGATGGCCTGGCGTTCGCCGCGCGCACCCTGGCAGAGATCCGGGTCCATCTCCACGAGGTTGACGCGTCCCTCCGCTGCCAGGCGCTGGATCATCCCCGAAGTGGCTCCCCCATAGTTGCGGGCGTAATACAAGTCGAGGATGTGGGGATCGGCGAGGGCACGCCCGCCCCAACATTCGTGGAAACCGTCGCGGATGCCAGGCTCGCCCAGACGCGAGGCCGGGTGGAAGCGGTACTCGCACTTGGCGCAGTCGGGACCGATTTCAGCGTCCAATCGGATGGGTTGATCTCCTTGCACCGATTCGGCGAAGCATGTGGCCTCGGTCCACACCTCCTCGGCCAACTCGTCGACCTCGCCGCTGACGTTCAGACGGACAATCGGCGGGTTGGCTCGCAAGGCCTCCACATCCCCCCGGTATTCGACGTCCGGACGGGAAAAACGCTCGCCTCCGCCCGCATGGAGGACAAAGCGGTCCAGGGTGGCCTCGGGACCGACCTTCAGGGCCTTGTCCACCACACAAAGAAAAGGAGCCACCGTGAATTCAGGAAAAGCCTGGCGCAACAGCAGGGTCTGGAAGGCCACGTCCTCCAGGTAGGGGCGCATCCGACTCTCGATGCCGCCGCGTTTTCCACGCAGCGGGTTGTTGTCATCCGAGGTGTCGACGGAGATGGACTTGACCTCGACGAGGTTCAGTGTGCGCCCCCGTTTCTCAAGGATGTCGATGCGGGCCATGAGGTTGCCCCACGTGACCACGGCCTCGAAACGCACGCCATCCTCCGGGCCTTCGAGAAAAACGCGCGTGGCATCGGCCGCCTCCCGTGTCCGCCCGAGTGGAAAGGCGAATTCCCTTCCCTCCGGACACAACAATTGGGCGGCCTTTTCGACCATGAAGCCCCCCTCGGCCAAATAGCGGAGGTAATCGTTGTCCGCGAGAGTGGAGGGATAACGCAGCTTCTTGTAATAGAGCTTCGCGGGGCATTCCCGCGCGGTCTTGAAATCGGATTTGCTGAGATGCATGGCGGATTCTCCTTTACGGCGTGGAAAGGGATCGGTGGTTGGCGGGTGGCAGCTCCAGGTGGTCGCTCAGGTACGCCCGGAGAAGGGTGTCCTCCAGCCGCGCGAGGTGTGCGGGCAGGTTGTCGATGCCATCCTGAGGTTGAATGGAATGGACTTCCAGCACAAACCTGTGTTTCGGATACATGGACTCAATCCGTCCGAGCAGGGCCAGGTCGGGACTTTCGGCGTTGAAAAGATGGTCCGCAATCACCCGTGGTCCCCCCCCTCCCCCGCCGCCGCTGTGGCCGATGAGGACCACCGGGGATTCATTAAAAACACGCGGGAAGGGTTCGGGACAACGGACCACATACACTCCGGGAAGATCCGGGAGAAGGTGACGAATTTCCTTCATCCGCCCCGCCCAATAGGGATTGCGGCTGAAGCCCATTTCGTGCCAGGTGTATTCAAAGATCATGGTTCTCCTTGGGTGGGGGTTGGTAAATCAGGGGATGTCGGGAAATCGGTCTTCATAGGGATTGAAACACTGACCGAAACTCGGCCACTCCTGATCGCGGCCAACCGGGTCTCCGCAACGCCAAAGCGCGAGCCTTTTTCCTCCCCGATGGTACAAACCCATCAACTGGTCATGGGTATGCCAGCAGCATCGGGCCAGCCGCCGCGCGTAGTCGCCGTCATACAGGATGTGACGGGGCAGTCCTTCCGGATTGCGGCGGGCCACCTGGGACAACGGGCCGAAGGAATCGCAGAAGTTGGTCCAGTTCCACCCAAAAGCGTGGCCGGGGCAGATGAGCGCCAGCACCTTGGGGGCGACGCCGTGGGCATTGTAGAAGCGACGATAGGTGGAGACGCCGTCCGCACGCAGAAAAAGGAAGCTGAAACGCAGGGGGCCATGCCCGGGTTGAAAATACGGTTGCCGCTCCAGAAGAGCCCAGAGGCCGATTGGGAGGAACCTCCAGTATCCGCGGCGGCATAGCCGCCATCCGGGTGGAGGATCGGGATCGCGGCGCTGGAAAACCTCGTGTTTCCAGACCGGGCGGATCCCTATCGGTCGGTAGCCTTTGAAACCGTGTCTCGGCGAACAGAGTGCCATGCGCACCTCACGTGGGCGCAAACCATAGTCCGCGTAGACAAAACTATGCACAAATCCATTGAGGCAGGCCACGGGCGATCCGTCCCGGCCCGAGGCGGGATAATACAGGGAATCGCGCAACAAGTTTTCTAGGGGAAGGCGGAAATGCCGGACCGAGGGATTTCCCCGCAAGTACTCAGGCAAGGGCTCGGCATCGAGCCCCTTTAGTCGCGTGGATATGTGCCCACGTTCAATCGCGTTCGCATCCATTTCCATGCCCGGCCTCCTCGTCAGACTTCTCGTCCAGCGAAACCAGATGCTGTAACAGAAAATCCCGGCCTTCCGCAAACCCCTGGAGGACGCAGAGAGTGACCGGGTCGACCTTGTCATCGTTGGGGAGATCGGCGGGCACTCCGGCCTGAACCAGAAGCTTCAGCAATTCCAGGTTGTTGTTGGCTACCGCGAGCAACACTCCCGAGCATCCATTGCTGTTGCGGGCCATCACATCCGCCCCCAATTCGATCAAGACACGGGCGGCTTCTGTGTGGCCTTCATTGCAGGCGAAGAGAAAGGGGGTGAGGTAGTGATCATCCTCCCGTTCGAGTGGAAGGCCCAACTCAATGAGCGGGCGGATCCGCTCCGCCACTCCACCCCAGGCGGCGACATGCAGAAGGTTCTGCCCATACAGCCCGCGGATCGTCGGGTCCGCACCCAATTCGAGTAGATGATCCACACCCTCCCAGAAGCCCTCGATGGCGCAAAGGATCACAGGAGGTTCGGCCCGCCAGAACGAATAGGGAGCCATGTTGGGGTCCATCCCCGGACAATACATATCCCGCAGGGCCTCAAGATCATGGGCCGCGGCAATATCCTTCAACAGATTGTTGGACTCCAAAAATCGGCCATGCCGCCACAGCCCGGAGGCGGGGGACGGTTCCAGGTGCCAAAGTCTGTGGGTTCGATCCTCCCCGAATCCGTAAAGAGTGTAGGTATCCCGGATCATCGGTTTGTCTGCGGACAACACATCCATCGCCGATTGCCAGGCCTCCCGAAGCAGGTCGACCACCTCACTCCGGGACTCTCCCACACATCCCCAGGACGTCAAGACCCGGTAATTCACCTCAAGTCCGGCGCTTTCAAATGCTTCCAACCGTTCGACAAAGCGATGCACCATGCGGTGCAGAAATGGGTCGGTCTTTTCCAGGATCAAAGGAAGACGTCTGCGAAGGCGGGCCAGGGCTTTGGTCTTCGAACTCCGGATGAGCCCCGTGGGAAGCCGGGGTTTTCCCTCCTCCGGTTCCCAGCCCTGGTCCCCCATGCATTTGCCATATCTCTGGAGGCGGCACTTGATATTTTCCGGATCAAACAACGCCGCCCATAACAGGGGAAGCTCGGGGCTGTGGTCGACCTCCGCCGGAAGAAAGGAGGGGGTTATATTAAAGTATGGTTCATCGGCACGTGTGTTGCGGGTAAGGTGGATGTGCATATGAAGATCCTCCTGGGTTGGGGTTTACAATAAGCATATCATGATGGCTCCCAATCCGACTGGGGGACTCTTGTGCCCACGTTCAATCGCGTTCGCATCCATTTCCATGCCCGGCCTCCGCGTCAGGGTTCTCGTCCAGCGAAACCAGATGCCGGAACAGAATTCCCTGACCTTCCGCAAACCCTTGGAGGACGCAAAGCGTGAGCGGGTCGACATGGTCGGCGTTGAGGATGTTCGCCGGGGCACCCGCCGCGAGCAGGAGTTCGAGCAGGGGCTGGTTGTTGTTGGCCACGGCGAATAGGACGGCGGAGCTGTTGCGCTCGTCGAGGGCGTGCAGGTCCGCGCCAAGGCCGACGAGAACGCGGGCGGCCCCCAGATGGCCCTCATGGCAGGCGAAAAGCAGCGGAGACATCTGGTGTGAGTCCTTCTTGTCGAGCGGCAGGCCAAGGTTCACGAAGGATCGGATGCGGTCCTCCTCGTTGTGGAAGGCGGCGTAATGGAGCACGTTTCGGCCTTCGAGCCCGCAGATCGTCGGGTCCCCGCCGAGGCCCAGCAGATGATCCACACCCTCCCAGAACCCCACCCGCGCGCAAAGCACGAGGGGTGGATCGGTGGGCATGATGGAGAGGGGCGACTTGTCGGGATCCATGCCCGGAGGATACATGTCCCGCAGACTTTCGAGGTCGTGTGCGGCGATACGTTCCTTCAGAAGACCGTAAGTTCCCATCAGTCCCCCATGCCGCCAAAGGCTCGACAGGGGAGCCTTTTCCAGATCCCAAAGCCGGTGGGCGCGGTCGTCGCCGTACCCGTAGAGGCTGTAGGTGTCCTGAAGGATCGGCTTGTCCGGCGCGAGCACACCCATGGCCTCGTCCCAGGCCTTTCGGAGAAGGGCGCAAACCTCCTCCGACGACCCGCCGATGGAACCCATGGAGGTCAGGATGCGGAAGTTCACCTCGATGCCAGGACCTTCGAACGCCTCCAGCTGTTCCGCAAAGCGGCGGACCACCCCGTGCAGGAACGGATCGGTTCGGTCAAGGATGGACGGAAGCCGTTCCCGGAGCCGGGCCAGGGCGTGTGTTTGGCTACTGCGGAACAGTCCGGTTGGCAGTCGGGAAATCCCGATCTCCCGCTTGTAGCCCCAGTCCCCCATCCGGGCACCGTAGGACTGAAGACGGCACATAATGTCCTCCGGGTCGAAAATGGCGGCCCAGAGCAGGGGGAGCCTCGGAGTGGAGTCGATTTCCGCTGTGAGGAAAACGGGTTGGACCAGGGAGGGGATCTCGTTGGATTTCGTGTGACGGGTGAGGTGGAGGTGTGTGGTCATGGTGCTCCGGAGTTTGTACTTCAGCGGAACGACAGACTACCACGCACCCTCCCAATTCCCCTTGGAGCTGAGCAAATGCGCTTGAAGAGGGGTGTGGACCTCGTACGATGACCCCATGGAACTCAAGGAACGACGACTTATTTTCTTGGACGCGAAACTCCGGCAGACCCGGGGCCATACCAAGGCGGAACTGCTGGAGATGGTGCGTGAGGAGAATCTCGGCCCCACCGAGAGCGGGATTTCGGAAAACACCCTCTCGAATGATTTCAAGGAGTTGAAAACACGCACAGGTGGAGTCATTGAATTGCGCAAGGATCCCGGACACCCGAAACGTCCCCGATTGCGTTACCAGCGTCCCCTGCCCGATGAACTGGACAACCCCTACTTCAAGGCGCGGCACCTCCGCGCACTCTGGGTCGCCAGCGCGGCACTGGCCACCACCCAGGCCATCCCGGAGGCGGAGGACCTCCGTGAGCTTGCCACAAATCTGGAACAGTTCATGGCCGATCAAGGCCAATCCCTGCCCAAACCCAGAGTGGAGCAGATCCTCCATTTCCAGCCCAGCCCCCTCAAACCAGTGGACCCGGAAATTTGGCGGACGCTTTGCAAGGCGGTGGAGAATCATCGGAGGGTTTCCTTCATCTACGAACGACCCTGGAAGAAGGATAGAACGTATAAAAAATACACGGTGCGGCCGCATCGCATCGTAAATCTCCAAGGGGAATGGCACCTGCTGGCAACTCTCAACCAGGAAGAACTGGATGTCCGCCAGTTCCATCTCTCGCGCATGTCCAAAATGACGCTTGGCCATGTATTCCCCCCCCCGAATGGCCTCAACATCGAGGAGCGGCTGGCTCACATCCGCGGTAACCTCATTGGCGATCCGGGCAACAGCCTTCCCGTCACCTTGCGCTTCAAACCCGATGTCTACCCCCTCGTTGCCGGACACCGGTTTCACCCGGATCAGAGACTTGTCCTGCTGGGGGACGACCGACTGGAGCTGACCTTCTCCGCGAGCACCAGCGCCTCCAGCGACGAGTGGATTTTCTACAATCTCCGCAGATGGGTCCTGTCTTTCGGACCTTATTGCGAGGTGGTCGGGCCTCCGCTGCTCCGCGAGAAGATCGCGAAGGATCTCCGCCGGATGCTGGTGAATCTCGCGGAAGGGGATCCCCTCCCCCCCCCTAAGTGAGGGAGAGGGGAGACCAACCTCCTCAAGCCGCCAGTTTCACCAAGGAAATCTCGGTGAAACACTGGATCCGTTTCAACCGGGAGACCACCGACTCGAAGTCCCGATTGAAATCCTTCACCCTTACCGGACAACGAACCTCCAGGTTCATGATCCCATTCTTGTTGACCCAGTCCTGAATCCTCGAATACGAAAGATTCTCCTCCTGGAAGTGTACCGAAAGAAAAGGTACACCCTCGATTTTCAACTTCTCCTCGATCCTTCTCCGATCCGGAAGAGGTTCGAACGTCACCATCAACACCCCCACATTCCTGTGAATCCTCGGATTCAACGAATCCGGAACCACCTGAATACGATTCTCCTCCAGTTTCCGGACCATCTCATTTTCCCACAGACCGTTACGACTCATGTACACCTTCATGCTGCGTTCTCCAGTTCGGGGTTGAATCCCGTGAACCATTCACAGGACGGGTGCAGCCTACCACACACCCTCCCAATCAGGGTGTGAGACTACCTTGGACATCCCATAACCGCACCTGCGCCGAGCGGCCAGTAGGACTGGCGACCTGCCCCCGGAACTTTCCGGGACGTGAACCGGGGGGATGGGAGGCGCAGGAGCTGGGATCGAAACCGGGAGATTGATCAGATCATTTTGTTTTCAAAAGGAGTTACCAAACAGGAACAGGCCAAGCTCAAGTTGATCCGGATCGCAGGGGATGGAGGCCGCCTGGTTCGCCATGCGTTCCAGATACTCGGGATAGAGCCGGTGGGCGTTGCTGTAGGTCAAGGACGGCATCTTCAGCGGGCTCCATCGTTTGTTGGCGAGCGTGCTCATGATGCGGAGATCCAGGATCAACGCCTGGAAGGCCCCAAACTTCAGCCCGTGAAAGTACGCGAGCTTGCTGATGGTGGAGATACCAAGACCCACAGCCTTCAGCGAATGGTAGTACTCCATCCAGGGCGCGGCCATGGACGAGAGGGTCGCGATCCGGGGGAGTTGTGACAAATACTTTGTGTGCAGGTTGTTCCTCCCGCCAGACGGATATCCCCACATCAGGATTTCCGCGCATTTCTGCTCGGGGGTCCTGTATGCATGCCGCAGCAGCCGATCACGGGAAATCCGGAGTTCGCTCGCTGCGTGAAAAATGTCATCGAACAACGGTGACAAGTGGGTTTTCGTGAACGGTTTCCTCCAGAAATCCGCGCTGACCATGACACGGTGATCCCCACAGGGGAGATTGGCGAACAGGAGATTCCAGGGGTGGTGGCTGGGGGTGGGCATAAGGCTCCTTTTTCAGGGGTTGGGGTTGGGAACAATCGTGATGACGCTAAAACCCGATCGGCTTGGAGGCGGGGTCGCGTTTGTAGGCGGCCTCGCGGGCGAGTTCCTGGACGATGTCAGCGGGGCCGGGGGGCACTTCCAGGTACTGGTGGCGCTGCCAGACGGTCTTGAAATCGCCGGGAGTGAGGTTCGGGATGGCGTGGAGGCCGCGGAGGAGTCCGGGGCTGAGACGGCCTTCGGGCAGGAAATGCCGGCGGAAGAGCAGCTCCCTGCCGTCGGGAGTGAGTGGCAAAAACTTGATCTTCCACGTGAAGCGGCGCAGCACGGCCTCGTCGAGGCGGTCGAGCAGGTTGGTGCAGCAGATGCAGACACCGTGGAAGTTCTCGATCTGGGTGAGGAACTCATTGGTCTGGCTGGCCTCCCAGGAACGGGTGGCGAGACTTCGATCGACAATGAGCGAATCAGCCTCGTCGAGGAAGAGGATGGCCTTGGCCACCTCGGCCTCGCGGAAGGCCTTGGCAATTTTCTTCTCGGTCTCGCCGAGGTACATGGACTGCAGGTCGGACATGCGGTGGATCTGGAGGGGTTTGTCGAGGGAGCGGGCGAGATGTTTGGCAAACTCGGTTTTGCCGGTGCCGGGGAGTCCCCAGAAGAGGAGGTTGGCGGGGAGGGCCGGCTTGTCTCCTCCAACCTGTTTCTCGCGGACCGCGAGGGCGCGGAGGATCTCCCCGGTGGGGATGTCGGTGTGGAGGGCCTCTGGGGCGTAGGCATGGCTAAGAGGGTTGAGGTTCCGGCGGCGGAGGGTGACGCCGGAGAGGTTCTCGTGGTGGCGGAGCATGGTGTCGAGCAGCTCATGCAGCTCGTCCGAGGGTCTTGGTATGCCTTCGGTGATGGAGTGGAGAGCTTGGAAGGCGGAGGTGATCGCACCGGCATCGACCTCATAGTTCTTGGAGAGGTCGCGGACGAGGTCGGGGGGGATGCTGTCGCCGAGGGGGTGGTCGTGGAGATGCCGCTCCCAGACACGGCGCCGCTGCTCCTCGGTGAATTTTTGAAATTCGACGCTGAAGGAGAAACGGCGCAGGACAGAATCATCGATGCCCCGGATGTTGTTGGCGATCCAGATGACTTTATGGCGGCATTCATCGATGAAGTTGTTGATCCATCCCTTGTCCACGTTGTCGCGCCCGATCTGATCGAGGGTGTTGAGAAGACCGTCAGCCTCGTCGACGATGAGAAGGGCGTGGGTGGAGGCGAGGCAAAAGGCGCCGGAGATGGCGCCGCGGCGTTCCGAAGGCGTGCCATTGTCGCCGTAGCGGACGAGGAGAGGCATGCGTCCGATGGCCTTCCCGAGTGCCCGGGCCAGCTCGGTCTTGCCGGTGCCCGGTCGTCCATGGAAAAGAATGTGGCAGGGCTTGGGATTCCGGAGAAGTTCGAGAAGGATGCGGCGCTGCCCCGGCTTGATCGGAAAGCTTTCAAGGGGATAAGGGGATTCGGGCAGGGAGGAGAGGATGTCCGGGGAGATCAACTCCTCGCGCAGCCCGCACAAGTAGTGGCCCAGCATCGCCACGATGTCCATGCTGCACGCCTCAAAACGGATAAACTGGCGGCCGATGAGCCCGCGGGGACCGGTGATGCGCTGGTGGACCTCCGCGAAGGGATGGCCGATCGCCGAGGCGATCAGGGCGGGCCAGTCGTTTCGCACGAACTGATCGCAGTAGGCTTCGAAAAGTTTGTCGGAGCGGTACATGGCGACGCATTCCAGGATGTCCAGGTCCACCTGGTCGATCCCCAGCATTTCCCCCACCGTCCTTTTGCGGGCAAGGTAAGTCTCCGGAAGCTCCTTGCCGTCGAGGGTCTCCGCCAGCACCCGACCCAGGCGGACGCGGAAGTTTTTCTCCATCGTCGTTCCGGCGAACTGGTGGAGCCGTTCCGCGAGGGCCTGGGGCCAGAAGTCCATCTGTTCCTCCACGAGGTCCGGCGGGGGCTCGGATTTCCTCCTCTGGAAAAGACGCGCCCCGCACCTCATGAAGGTCTCCTCGTCCACGCTGTTCAAGATCATCTCAACCATCACCTCGTTGAAAGGCGAAACTTCCATCAGATTCAGGACATAGCGGGTCCGGAGAAGGCTGACAGGCAGCCCCGGTGAGGCGGAAGAGGGAAAGGATTGTTTGCCAAGCATCATCGAGTTTCTGCGGTATCTTCTCATGGCAGGGCTCCTGGCGGGGGGTGCATGGATCAAGAGGAAGCGTGGGTGCGGGCAGATTTCCGGAAAAAATTTTTTCGATGTTTGTTCGGATGGATCTGCCCCCCGGCCGCGACCCGGCGCGTCCGGGAAGGTCGACCGTTCAGACGCTGCGGATGTACATGCCGTTCGTGCCGCACACCCTGACTTTGCCGTCGAGGATGGTGACGTGGACCTGGTCGCCCAGGACGACCCCCGTGCACCGCATTGCCGCGGAGTGGGCTTATCTTTGCGTCATATGTACTGATACTCACCAAACAGCACACTAGCACCCAGGGTCACAATTCGATTGTGAGGACATAGAAAGCCCGTATTTTCAGACATCCTGATCGCGGTGGGTATTTCAGGGTGAATCCTGGAAACTGTTTTGGCACGAACGCTGGATTGCGAAGCGGAATTCAAGCACCAAAGGGGCCAACGCATCCCTGCCCGGCGCCGTGAACCGGGTTCGAGGTTATCACTAACCAGACGCGGTCTGAAGAACCGCCGATTCACGCACTACCCAAGCCTTCCCGCAAAGCCCCTATTTATGCGGCGGTTCTTCAGACCGCATCCCGAATTCATTTCCGCAGACCCCGTGCGTTGCGCGGGGCTGGTATGCGAACACCCCTTCGGAGTTTGAAGGCGGATCCGAAAATGGTGCCAAAGCAACTTCCTTCGGGATCAGGAAGTCTGAATTTGATGGGTAATTCAAGCGCCTCCTCCCGGAAGGGAGGAGATCAAGACAGGGGAAAAGCAGTGGACCGAGCCTACCTTGGCCGGTTTTGAGGAACCACCTTCCGGATGACCGCTCCCTGCCGCCAAATGGCTGGGAACAGGAGGAACAGACCTCCGTTTCAGTCTCCGAATCTTCATGACGCTTCGCAGGTTCAAACCTAACGCGGGCTCCGCCCGCAACCCAGGAGAGGAGCCGGGGTGAGGGCACCCTCACTTCCCGCCAACAAACACACACCCCATGTCCCTTACCCCCCCGCCTCGCGGGTGCTGAATTCCAAGCGCCACTGGCGTTCGGAACGCGAGTGGTGGAAGGTCAGTTCCAGCGCGCCGATCTCGCTAAGGCGAGCACACAGGCGCACCGGCACGATATCGCCAGGCTGGAGACCATCGCCGGCCGACAGGGTGATCTGGATGCCGGCGGTCTCCTCCAACTCGCGCTCTGCGTCATCCACCGCGTCGCCGGGGGCGTCACCACCGCGCGTTGTGGAGGCAAAAAAGCGGAAGACGGCTGGTTCGCCGACGACCAATCCGAACTCGCGGCCCGGCAATTCGACAGCCATGCCCTCTTCGAGGCCCATGGGACAGACGCAGACGGCCCGGACCGGTGGGGTGAAGCCGGGGATGGCCATTCCGGCGTCCTCCAGGCCCAGGTAGTAGGCCCTGGCGGTGGAGGACTTGATCCGAAGGCCTCCCCCGCCCTGCAAGAGCCGACCGAAAGCGGCGGCGCCGATGGCCACGGCCAGGTCAGGCTCCCCGCCCTCCAGCACCCGCGGCCCCGCGCCGCCCGCCCAGTCCGCAAGCAGGTCCACCACCCTGCTCCGGAGGGGGGCCGCCTTAAAGAATCCACCGTTGAAAAGGACGGCCGTGGGCAACAAGAGACCCGAGGGGTGGGACAAGGATTCCTCACCGATCAGCGAAGCATGTGCGGGGTTGGAGGCCACGGCTTCCCGGCTGCGGGAGAGAAAACGCGCGAGGTGTTTACTGATCACGGGGTCGTTGGCGTAGGGAAGGCCGAAGTCCCTGAGCGCGGCGTCACTCCGCTTGCGTGGAAACTCGTCCGGGCCCGTGCGGGCGAGAAAACCCTCGACCGCAACGGCAAGAAGGGCGTCGCGCGACAAGGGGGTACCCACGGTAGACGCGAAGAGGCGAGCCCCCCGGCCTGCGACCGTCACAGGGACCTCCGACAACGAGTCGTCGGCGAACAACTGTTCCTTTGCCGCGCGGGCCGCGTGGACGAGAGAAAGGAACTGCCAGGCATCCAGCGAGTGGCCGGCCTGTCCGAGATCGGCCCGCAGGCGATGAGCGAGAGCGAGGTCGAGGTTGTCGCCGCCCAGAAGGATGTGTTCTCCGACGCTCAGGCGTTCGAGCGCCAGGTTTCCTGAGCCATCGTCGCTCACGGCGATCAAGGAGAAGTCCGCCGTGCCTCCCCCGACGTCGCAAACCAGCACCAGGTCGCCGGGAGCAACCTGATGTCTCCACTGATCGGCGTTCCGCTCGATCCAGGCGTAGAAGGCGGCCTGAGGTTCCTCGAGCAGAACGATGTCGGCGAAACCCGCGGCATCGGCGGCCTCCTGGGTCAACGCTCGCGCCGCCTCGTCGAAGGAGGCGGGCAGGGTGATGACGACCCGCGTCCCCTCCGGCACCCCGGACGTCGAGGCCGCGGCGCGCAGATGAGACAGGAGGCGGGTTGTGGCCTCGACTGGAGAGAGTTTGGCGACAGGGGCCTGGCTGTTCCACGGCAGGATCGGGGCCTTGCGGTCGGCCTGGGTATGACAAAGCCAGGACTTGGCGGAAATGATCTGGCGGTCCGGGGCAAGGGGGCCTCGTTCGCGGGCGAAAGCGCCGACGACAACGGATGGGTCAACCTCCCCGAGGAGGGAAAACGCCCCTGCATCGAACTCATGGGGCAAGGGGAGGAAGAGGGAGGAAGGCAGGGTGGGAAGTGAGTTGGAGGCGGAGGGAGCGACAGCCTGGGGGATGGGCACAACCTCCACCGCGTCTTCAAGCGCCAGAGACATCGCACAATTGCTGGTGCCCAAATCAATTCCAAGGGCATACGTTTTTTTCATGTTTCAGGTGTTTGTTAGTTTTTATTGGTTAATTTATGGACAAGAAAAAGCAACCATACGCATTCCCTGAAAAAGCTCAACGGGATTCGGTGGGGGAGGAACGCGGCGTAGGGAGAGAAACATCGGCGGGGAGTTCCCTCTCCCTTCCGCGCTCAGTCTCCGCCTGGGGGCATCCAGGTGCTCAGCCAAGTCGGTCGCGGAATTCGCGATAGCCGAAACGCCGGGTGACGCGCAGGCCACCCTCCTGGGGGTCCCAGAGGGCGATGGATGGATGGGCGACGCCATTAAAATGCGAGGTCTTCACCATGCTGTAGATCGCCATGTCGGTGAACACGAGTCGATCCCCACGCTCGAGCGGCCGGTCGAAACTGTAGTCGCCGATGCGGTCGCCCGCGAGGCAGGTCACGCCTCCGAGCTTGTAGGTGAAGGGCTTCTCCGCCGGTTTTCCGGAGCCGAGGATGTAGGGGCGATAGGGCATTTCGAGGACATCGGGCATATGGGCGGTGGCGGAGACATCGAGGATGGCGTGGGTATGGCCCTGGCTGTGGAAGACGTCGAGCACCTCGGAGACAAGCCAGCCCGCGTGGAGTGCGCAAGCCTCGCCCGGCTCGAGGATGACTTGAAGCCCGTAGGTGTCGCGCAGGCGGCGCAGAAGGCGGATAAGCCGGTCCACATCGTAGCCGGGACGGGTGATATGGTGCCCCCCCCCCAAGTTCAGCCACTTCATGCGCGGCAGAAGGTCCCCGAACTTCCGCTCGATGTGGGCGAGAGTCCGCTCCAGTGTGTCGCTGCCCTGTTCGCACAACGTGTGGGAGTGAAGCCCCGTGATCCCCTCCAGGTCCGCGCCTTCCATGTCAGCGGCCGTCATCCCGAAGCGCGAACCCGGCACACACGGATTGTACAATTCCACTTCCACCTCGCTGTACTCCGGATTGATCCGGAGGCCGCACTCGACCTCGGGTCGCGCCAGACAGGCCGTTCGGAAATGCCGCCATTGGGAGAGGCTGTTGAAGCTGATGTGCGTCGCCAGGTCCTGGATCTTCGGAAACTCCGTGTCCGTGTAGGCAACCGCGTAGACGTGGACCTCGCCTCCGAACTCGAGGGAGGCGAGAAGCGCCTCATTCAACGAGCTTGCCGTGGTTCCATTCAGGTAGGGCTTCAGCACCGGAAACGCCGGATGCATCGCGAAGCCCTTGAGGGCCAGGATGATCTTTGCGCCCGACTCCTCGCGCACGCGGCGCAGGATCTCCCCGTTGCGCCGCAGCGCCGGGGCGTCTACAATGAAACAGGGCGACTCGATCGCCTCCTGCGGAATCGGAAAACTCGTGTCACTCATGGCAGGCCTCGCTCGCGCTTCGGTTATACAAAAAAAGTCCCACCCGGAAAATGTCTTCCCGCACTTCCGGAAGATCGATCCGGTTCAACTCCAGGAAATCCCACTTCCAAGGCAGAAGCAGATCGTCCAGTTCCTCCGCCACCCGCCCCAGTTCTGCGGACGGCCGTATCGGCGCATCCAGGGCCAAATCGAGGTCCGATCCCGGTTTATGCGTACCCAGCGCCCGCGACCCGAAGGGCCACACCCGATGGATCAACGGATGCGACTCGCCCCCCCCGCACATCGCCTCCAGCGCTTCCTCGGTGATGCCAAGACTCCTCACGATGCCCCTTCCGGCAACCGCTCGTTCATCACCGGCCCCAATGCCCGGAACGCTCCGAGCCAGCCCTTCCCTCCTCACTCCCTCCCCCACCGGCGGGTCAGACCCGCATAGAGGTCGATGCGGCGGTCCCGGAAAAACGGCCACATGCGCCGGTGCTCCTCCAGGGCCCGCAGATCGCAGTCCGCCAGCAGAACCTCCTCCCGGTCTGTCACCCCCTGCGCCAACAGTGTGCCCGTGTAATCCGCCACAAAACTTGTCCCCCAGAACTCCGTCCTTCCCTCCGTGCCCACGCGGTTCACCGCCGCGTAATAACATCCGTTCGCCACCGCGTGGCCCTCCTGCACCCGCATCCACGCCCTCCGCTGACGCTCGCCCAGCGCGGGCTTCTCCTCCGGCAGCCAGCCGATCGCCGTGGGACAGAACAGAATCTCCGCCCCGTCCAGAGCCGTCAGCCGCGCCGACTCCGGATACCACTGGTCCCAGCAGATGATCACACCGATCCGCCCATACGCCGTGTCCCAGGCCCGAAATCCCGTGTCACCCGGCGTGAAATAAAACTTCTCCTCGAAACCCGGGTCCTGGGGAATGTGCGATTTGCGGTAGTTTCCCAGGTGCGTCCCGTCGGCGTCCACGATCGCAGCGGTGTTGTGGTACAAGCCCGCCGCCCTCCGCTCGAACAACGACAATACCAGAACCACTCCCAGCTCTTTCGCCACCGATTGGAACCGCGCCACCGTGGGCCCCGGAAGCGTCTCTGCCAGGTCAAACAGCGCCGGATCCTGCGTCCGGCAGAAATAGGGCGTCAGGAAGAGCTCCTGCGTGCACAGGATCCGCGCCCCCTTTGCCGCCCCCTCCCGGATCAACGCCTCCGTGCGGTCCGCCGCCGCCTCCGGCGTGGCGAACCCCTTCGATTGCAGACAGGCGATGCGGACAGTGTTCATGCCCCGCGCCTACCACATTCCCCCCGTCCTGGAAAGCGGCGAACAAAGGAACTTCCGGCTTGCGCGAAAGCCACCAGTGCGTAGTCAGGCCAGATGCGCCGCCCCCCCCTGCTTGCCCTGTGCCTGCTGCCCTTCCTGGCCTCCTGCCGTACCGGTGGCGTCCGGCCACCCAAACGGCCCGCCGACCGCGTCCTGCGCATGGAGGTCACCGCCTACTGCGACTGCGGAGTGTGTTGCAACTGGACCCGCAGCTGGCTCGGACGCCCGGTGGTCGCCTCCGGCCCCCACCGGGGAAAAGCGAAGGAGGTGGGAAGGACGGCGTCCGGCACGCAGGCCCGCATCGGCACCATCGCCGCCGATACCCGCATCCTTCCCTTCGGCACCATTCTCTACGTCCCCGGCTACGGCCACGGACGAGTGGAGGACCGAGGGGGCGCCATCCAGGGCAACCGCCTCGACGTGTTCTTTCCCCGCCACTCCGAAGCCCTCCAGTGGGGGCGCAGGACGGTCGACGTCCACGTCTGGAGCCCCTAACGCGAACGGAGCCCAGACCCCAGTTTCACTCTCCGAAACGGGATGGCGCTTCGCAGGTTCAGCTGCTTGTTCCGCGTCTCAGTTTGGACTGGAAGGATGCCTGCATCCGTGATGGATACAAGATGGGAAAAATCCAAGAGTGCCCCACAACCGTGCCACCAGGGAACGAGTGTGGGTCGCCCTTTGCCGCTTTCAAGCCCTGGATGAAGAAGGGGGGAATCGCCCTCAAAACAGGAAAGAATCGGGCGCCGGTTCATTCTAGCGCAGGAACCGACCCGCGCACAAAGCGATTCCCTCCCCCATCGTGAGGTAAGGCACCAGACTGTCTGCGACCTCCCGCAGCGGAATCCGGAGGCGACGGATGAGGGAGAGCTCCGAAACAAGGTCGCCGGCCTCTGCGCACAACACCCTCGCCCCCACCAGGGTATCATCTCGACGATCCCTCACCATCCGCAAGAATCCGTGAGGCTCGCGTGCCGTGCTGAAACGCGGCCAACGGTTCACCGGGAGCACCGCCTCCTCCGCCGGAATCCCCCGAGCCAGGGCCTCTTCCAAGGAAAATCCCACCCCCGCCACCTGCGGGTCGGTGAACACGACCCAAGGCACACTCTCTGCGGGAGGCTCGACCGGGGACTCCCCATACAACCTCGCGACCACCCTCTCGGCCTCCGCCGAAGCTGTGTACACCAGCATGTGCCCCCCCATCACATCTCCCGCCGCATAGACTCCCGGGCAGGCCGTCTCCAGCCGCTCGTCCACCCGCACAAAGCCGCGGGCGTCCGTGCCGATCCCCACCCCCTCCAACCCCAGCTCCTCCGTATTGCCGCGGCGCCCCCGCGCCACGAGCACATGCTCCGCCCTGAACTCCCGCTCCCGCCCCCCCACGCGCGCCCTCGCCACCACCCCGCCAGGCTCCGCCTCCACGCCCAGCAGCTCGCAGCCTGTGTGAACCTCGAGGCCCTCAGCCCCCAACAAAAGCTCCAAGGTCCCGCCAATGTGCTCCGGCTGGGCCGAGAGTACCCGGGGGCTCCGCTGGAGCAATGTCACCCGCGTGCCGAGGCGGAGCAGCAGCTGGGCGAGCTCCAACGCAATGTAGCCTCCACCCAGCACCACGACGGACCGGGGAAGTTCGCGGCGCTGAAACAGGTTTTCATTGCAGAGAAGGCGGTCAGCGGGCAAATGTTCCAGCCCGGAGAGGTCCGTGCGCGATCCAGTGGCCACCAGCACGGCATCGCCGGAAAAAGATTCGCCGGCGACTTCGATGGTGCGGGCGTCGCGGAGACGCCCCCGCCCGGGCAGGAGGCGGATGCCGGGGTGGTTCGGCAAGGTGTCCTCGTAATTGCGGCGGCGCAGCTCGGAGATCAGCCCGCGTAGGTCCTCCAGCAGCGGGGCGGTGTCCAGCGCCACGCCGCGGGGCTCCAGCCCCGGGAAACGGGGTGCTGTCGCTTGCCGCACCTGCTGCGCCGCCCGGATCAGGTATTTGGTTGGCACACAGCCCACATGAAGGCAGCAGCCGCCCAATGGCAACCCCGCGTGAGCAACCAGAGCCTCCCCCCCGCGTTCGGCCACGGCCCGGGCGGCAGAGATGGCCGCGGTACCCCCACCCAGGATCAGCAGGCGCATGGTTTTACCCGTTCGCCTTCATCGCGGTGAAGGCGTAGAGGAACAGGGCGATTAGCGCGAGGACGGTCACCAGGGGCCAGAAGCTGCCGCGTTGGCGGGTCGGAGGGCGGCGGGAATGCAGGTTGGCAGCGGTCTCCGCGCTGACCTGCAGGACACGCCCCCTGCCACTGCGCTGAATGACGGTGCCTGTGCCGGGGGTGGTGGGGGAAGACACGGTCCTGCGCACCCGCGTACCGCCACCTGAACGCCGGACGGGCCCGCCCCTGCGGATGGTTTTCACCCCACCACGCGTATGTCCAGGAGGAGCCTTTTCCTTCGGCGCGTTCGTGTGGGACACTGTGCTGCGGATGTTGGAGGCGGGCGGAGACTTGATCATCCGCCCCTCTTTCACAGCGAGAATATCGGCCATGACCCCCGACCAATCGTCGTAGCGGTGCAACGGATCCTTGGCCATCAGGCGCTCCACCAGGCAGCAGAATCCCCAGCTCAGGGCCGGATTCAGTTCCTTGGGGTTGACCAGCTGGCCGTGCACCTGCATCGAAGCCACCTCGTCGGGAGTCATTTCCCCAAAAGGAACCCTCCCCGTCGCGAGATGCCACATCGTCGCCCCCAGCGCATACATGTCCGCGCGGAAATCCAACCCGTCTTCCACAAGGGCCTGCTCCGGTGGAAAGTAGTTGGGCGTGCCCAGGGTCATGTCCTCCTCCACCTCCACCCCCTCCTTGCCCAGAACCTGGGCCAGGCCGAGGTCCGCGATTTTGGTGCGCCCGTTCCGGTGCAACAGCAGGTTCTCAGGCTTAATGTCGCAGTGCACCACCTTGTGGTCGCGCCACGCATAGTCGAGCGCCTCGGAAACCTCCTGTGCAATCTGCAGCACCTGCGCCTCGGGCATCGGGGTTCCCGAGGACACCACGTCACCCGCCGTGGGTCCCGGCACGTATTCCATCACATAGTACAAAAAGCCGTCCCTCTCCCCCGCGTCGATCACCTGGACAATATTGGGATGGATCAGGCTCGCCGCAGCGCGCGCCTCATAGATAAACCGGTGGTATTCCTGCTGGGAGGAATCGATCTGCTTGAGCAGCACCTTGACGGCCACCACACGGTCGAGCTTGTCCTGACGCGCCTTCCAGACGGTAGCCATCCCCCCATCGGCAATTTTGCTGACAAACGTGTATCCGGGAAGGGTGAGGCTGGGGTTCATGCGAGGAGATTGGGGTTGAAGAATCCCAACTTACAAATATCCTTTGAAAGCACAAGCCTAACTGACACGCAAGCATGAGCCTCCTCCGCCTTCTGACGCCCATTTTGTTGCTGGGACCGCCTTTGGCCGCCCAGCCCCGCATCGCCGCCCCCTCGCCCGAGTTCGATTTCGGGCAACAGCGCAGCGGCGCGGTGGTGGAGCATCGGTTTCGGATCGAGAACCGGGGCGACAAGGTCCTGAAGATCCACCGGGTGCGCGCCTCCTGCGGCTGCACCGTTCCCGAACTGGAACGGCGCGAACTGCGGCCGGGAGAAAGCGGGGAGGTCGGAGTGCGCTTGGACTTGGCGGGGCGGAGCGGCCCCCAGCGACAACACATCACCCTTTCCACCAACGACCCCGCCCACCCCAGCTTCACCCTTTCGGTGCTGGGCGAGGCCGTGCCCGGCATCCTCATCCACCCCCGGACGCTCAACCTTGGACTGTTCGAACCGGGCGAAAGCCCCTCCGGGACCATCGAACTCCGCTCGACCACCGGCACCCCCTTCGAAATCCGACGCCTCACACCCAACAACCGCCGCGTCGAGGCACGGGTCGAAACCGCCGAGGACGGCCTTTCCGCCCGCATCGCTGTCACCCCCCTCCCCCAATCCGGCCAGGGACACTTCACCGACATCCTGCTGCTCGAGACTTCCGACCCCGATCTCGCCTCCGTCCGCATCCTCGTGATGTGGCAGATCAGCTCCGGCGTCTCCGTAAGCCCCGCGGTCCTGAGCCTTGTGCTCTCCGACAGTCCCACGCCCACCTCGCGGTTTTTCATGGTCAAAGGGTCCCCGAAACTGCCACAGCCCTTGGCGGTGACCGGAGCCGAATGGCCGGGCCGTGAGATCCCGTTTGAAATCACCGACACCGGCGAATTCGGCTGGCGGGTGGAGGTCCGAGACCTGGTTCCTGCCCCGGAGATGCACCGCGAACAGATCCTCCTCCACACCAATGCGCCGGGATTCGAGACCCTGAAGATCCCTGTCCGTGTCCTCCACCCCTGAGGCGGGAGAGCCGAGCCTCAGGACGCTTCGCCCGGAGGCATGAGGCATACGCTCCGGCAGATTTCGCAGGAACCCGCATCTCCCTCGCAACCCGGTTCCCGGCGTGCGAGCAGGTTCCGGAACGCCTCCACCTCTGGTGCGCCACTCTGCCAGACTTTGACGAAAGCGGACAGCTGTTTGCTCGTGTCCAGGCTCAGCAGATGCTCAATCTTGCAGGCGTCGATCTCCGCCTGTTCGGCGTCCACCCCCAGCACCTCGGTGAAGAGAATCCCCAGCAACTTGTCGTTGAGCTCCACCAGCTCCGCCAACCTCCGCCCCTCCTCGCTCAGCTTCAAAAAACGATTCTCATCCTCCAAGACGAGGCCGCGCCTCTTCAAGGGCTTCAAGGAAATGGAACAGCTCCCCCGCGTGATGTTCAGCGCCTTGGCGATGTCCGTCACCCGCGCGTATCCGTGGTCTTCCAGCAACTGCTGGATCGCCATCAGGTAGTGGGCCGCACTGTGCGTCACCGGGTTGTCCTCGAACTCTTTCCACACCTCGCGCGCCATCATAATCCTCCCCCACGGGTCAACTCGATGAAACGCCGCGCCAACTGGTACGCCAGCGCGGGCCGGATCTGGTTGAGGATATACAAATGCACCCCGGGAACACCGTGCTCCAGCAGACCCACGATCTGTTCCATGCACCAGACAATCCCGATGTTCTGCTCCTCATGGCTGTCGCCCCCCGCCCCCTCCAGCTTTTCCTCCAAGGGCCGTGGCAGCGCGGCCTGGCACATCGAGGTGATCCTTCGGATCTGCGCGAGCGAGAGGGCCGGCATGAGCCCGGGAATCACCGGCACCGTGATCCCCGCCGCCCGGCAACGCTCCACAAACCGGAAATAATACCGGTTGTCCAGGAAAAGCTGCGTGGTGATAAACGAGGCCCCCGCGTCCACCTTCGCCTTCAGGTAGGCCATCTCCTCCTCCTCCGAACGGGCCTCCGGATGCCCCTCCGGATAACCCGCCACCCCCAAACAGAAATCGGGATGCCGCTGTTTCAAGAGGTCGACCAACTCCCTCGCGCTGCCGAGCCCTCCCGGGGTGGCGCTGAAGCGGCTCTCCCCGCGCGGGGGATCCCCGCGGAGCGTCATGATGTTGCGGAACCCGTCCGCGTGAATACGGTCCGCCAAATGCTCCAGATCAGCGCGGTCGGAACCCACGCAGGTGAGGTGGGGCATGACCGGGCGGTAGCGGAAACGCCTGAGCAGCTCGGCCACCTCGAAGGTCAGGTTCCGCGTCGATCCCCCGGCACCGTAGGTCACGGTCACAAAATCCGGCCGGGTGTTGAGCAGGCCCTCCACGGTGTCCTGGAGCGAAACCATTCCGGCATCGTTCTTGGGAGGGAAGAACTCGTACGAGAGGAGAGGCCTTCCGGCCTCCTCCAGGAGCGTGGAGATCGAGGGGTCTATCAGCGGGGAAATGGGGCTCATGCGTTCATCGATCATATGTCCTTCCCCCCGGGATTGGCAAAGAAAAACCGCGACGGGTTGCGTCGCGGTTCACGTGCGTCCAAAGGACGGCAGACCCAGCCTTACTTGGCGGGGGTGATCGCGTCTTTGGCCGCCTTGGCGATGCGGAACTTCAGCACCTTCTTGGCGGGAATCTTGATGGTTTCGCCGGTGGCGGGGTTGCGGCCGCTGCGGGCCTTGCGCTGGGCAACCACAAGCTTGCCCAGGCCGGGGATGGTGAATCCAACCTTGGCTTCCTTGTAGGACATCGCGACGAGTCCTTCGAGGACGGCGGTGACTTCCTTCTTGGTCAGGCTGGTGCTTTCGGCGAGGGCGGCGATGATCTGGGTCTTGGTCTTGGGCTTGGCAGCCATGTGTGTTCTCCTGGGTTGCGTGGTCACGGTCGGCGGGCGTCCCCGGAGACGTTCCGGTTCGCGCCCTCAGACCGCTTGTTTGCGTGGGATTTCGCCCCTTTGCAAGTGGAAAAATCGCTTGTTCCCCTTTATTTTCGGGGCCGGAAGCTCCCGGCCTCCCTGCGGAGCGCCAAAATCCGCCGCAAAACCGGCGGATGGCTGTATTCCAGAACGACCAGGGCCGGGTGCGGCGTCAGGTTGCTGAGGTTGTCGACCGACAGTTTCCTGAGGGCGGTGATGAGCGCCTCGGGCCCCCCGGTGGTCCGCGCCGCGAAGGCGTCGGCCTCGAACTCGAAGCGGCGGCTGAGCGCGTGGGTGAGCACAGCCAACAGGGCGCTGACGGGGGAATAGAGAAACCCGAAGAAGACCAATCCCGCATGCACCGGCAGCTCCTCGCCGCCCCCGATCCCGAACGCCGCGTACAATCCCGGGGCGCGGATGAAGAAGCCCAGCAGGAAAAAGAGGAGCCCGGTGGAGAGGAGGCCGACCGCGAGTTGCTTGGGGATGTGGCCGCACTTGGCGTGCCCCACCTCGTGCGCCAACACCGCCTCCAGCTCCTCCTCGCCGTGCTTCTCGATCAGCGTGTCATACAAGGCGATCCGCCGGTTCCGTCCGAACCCCGTGAAATATGCGTTCGCCCGCGTGCTGCGCCGCGAACCGTCGATCGTGTACAACCCGGTGAGATGAAACCCCTGGCCCGCCGCATAGGCCTCCAGCCGCTTCCGCAGGCCGCCCTCCGCCAGCGGCGTGAATTTGTTGAACAACGGCAGGATCACCACCGGCGCGATGTATAACAGGAACAATTGCAGCGCGCTCACGACCGCCCAGCTGATCCACCAGGCGTTCCCGCCCGCCGACCGGAAAAACCACACCAGTGCCGCGAACAGCGGCCCCCCGATCAGCGCCGTCAACATCAGCCCCTTCACAAAGTCCAGCACGAAGGTCTTCGGGGTCGTCTTGTTAAACCCGTATTTCTGCTCCAGCACAAACGTGTCGTACACGCTGAACGGCAGCCCGAAAACCGAACTGATCAGCATCAACAATCCCCCGAACACCAGTGCCTGCGGGATCGGCGATGCGCTCAGCCCCGCCGCGATCTCCTGCACCCACGCGAAACCACCCAGCACAATGAAACCCGCCAGCGCCAACGTCTGGATCCCACCCGTCACCATCTCCACCCGCGTGCTCTCCCGTAGATACCGCTGGCTCTTCGCATACGCCTCCTCCTCGTACACGCCCCGGAACGCCTCCGGAATCTCCGGCGAGGCCGCACGCAGGTTCAGCGCATGCACCACCATGTCCAGCAGACGAAAACCGATCAGAAGGCCCAGGATCACGATCAGATACAGATTCATGCCCACCCTTTAGCCGCGGACACGCCCATCGCAAGCCTCCCCCGCTGGCTTTTTCACCACTCCGGCGTAAGGTAGATACTTGCTCACCGTCTTTTGTTCGCACACTCACCCAGGAGCCCCCTTCCCATGCCCACCACCTTCGAAACCCTCCACGGCCCCCGCACCTACCCCGATTTCGACCTCCTCCGCCTCCTCCGCACCGTTTTTGTGCCCATCGAAGGTCTCCGCGTCTGCATCCTCCTCGACCTCGACGACCCCTCCCTTGTCCAGGACCTCGCCTTCACCCGCCACCCCGTCTACAAGGTCCAGAAAAAAGCGGTCGAGGTCTTCTACAACGGCCTCCACAACGGTGCCATGCGCGAACTCGGCCTCCACGGCGGCGAAATCTTCGCCTACAAAACCACCGGCGGCAGCAACCTCGACCTCCCCGACACCGCCGTCGACCTCCACGGCACCACCGTCAACCTCGTCGAGGCCGTCTACAAACCCTACGACCTCATCCTCTGCATCACAGACTTCTCCGCCACCGCCCCCCTCACCGCCAGCGCCAAAATCCACGGCTTCCGCGGCTCCACCCTCCACGGCCTCAACGACATCATCCTCGCCTCCGGCCTCGCCGTCGACTACAACGACGTCAGCCGCCAAGCAGAAAAACTCCGCCTCGGCCTCAGCGGCGCCGATCGGGTCGAGATCGACTTCGAGGTCGCCGGCAGCACCCACACCCTCGCCCTCCACCTCGGCGGCCAGGAAGCCCAGAAATCCCACGGCCTCTGCCATGGAACCCACCCCGACATCGCCAACCTCCCCGCCGGCGAGGTCTACTTCGTGCCCACCGGCGCCGAGGGCGTCTTCCCCATGCAGTACGAACACGACCCCGACACCCTCGGCCTTCAGCACGTCTCCGGTGGCCGCGTCGTCGATGTCACCTACCTCCGCGGCAACCCCGACACCATCGAACAACACAAAGCCAAACTCGCCTCCGACCCCATCACCGGCCTCATCGGCGAACTCGGCTTTGGCACCCAGATCCTGCCCTTCGCCCACGCCGACATCCAGGACGAAAAAACCCTCGGCACCCTTCACGTCGCCACCGGCCGCAGCGACCACCTCGGCGGACACCTCGTCCCCTCCATGTTCGCCGACGCCTCCAACGCCACCCACGACGACATCCTCTTCCACCCCCTCAAAACCCCCACCATCCGCATCCCCCAGGTCCGCTGGACCAAGGGCGACCGAACCGAGATCGTCCTCCGCGACTACAAACCCGCCCCCTACCTCCAGTCCCTCCTCGACTGACGTGTACGAGAGCGACGCCCTTCTCGAACAATACCTCGCCTTCCACTACCAGGGAGGCGACCCCGACTACCTCCCCCACCATCCCCTCCCTCCTGGCCTCCTCGACTACCCCCGCCGCTGCGCCGAACGGCTCCTCCGTCACGCACCCTCCCCCGCCCGAGCTCTCGACCTCGGCTGCGCCGTCGGCGCCGCCTCCTTCCACCTCGCCCGCGCCGCCAGCGAAGTCATCGGCGTCGATTTCTCCGCCCGTTTCATCGCCGCCGCCGACGCCCTCGCCCGCTACGGCCTTTTCCGACACTCGGAAACCGACTTTACCCCCCCTTCCGAACCTCGGAAAACCACCCCGCGTTTCCTCCGCGGCGACGCCTGCGCCCTTCCCACCGAACTCGGCTCCTTCGACGCCGTCCTGCTCGCCAACCTCCTCTGCCGCCTTCCCGACCCCGCCGCCTGCCTCCACGGACTCCGCCACGTCACCACCCCCGGCGCCATCCTCCTCATCACCACCCCCTGCAGTTGGGACGCCGCCTTCACCCCACCTGAAAAATGGCTCGTCCCCACCCTCGACGCCCTCACCCGCCACCTCTCCCCCTGGTGCGAACGCGTCGAGGTTCTCGACCTCCCCTTCCTCCTCCGCGACCACGAACGCCGCGCCCAATTCACCGTGGCCCAAGCCTCCGTCTGGCAGGTGCGCTGACGCCCTTCCCCCGGAGTCCCGCCTACTGCCTCACCACCCGGTACAAATCCAGCCGGCGGTCCCTCAGGTTGCGCACCGAGCCGCGCGCGTGCAGTTCCTTCAGCGCGTCCAGGTCCACATCCGCGATGAGCACCATCTCGGTGTTCGGCGTCGCCTCCGCCTTCGTCGCATTCGTCGGGAACGCGAAATCGCTGGGCGTGAACACGGCCGACTGGCCGAACTGGATGTCCATGTTGTTCACGTTCGGCAGATTGCCCACCGCCCCCGCGATCACCACATAACACTCGTTCTCGATCGCCCGCGCCTGCGCGCAGAGCCGCACCCGCGTGTAGCCGTTCTGCGTGTCGGTCAGGAACGGCACGAACAAAATGCGCATTCCCTGCTCCGCCAGCAGCCGCGCCGCCTCCGGAAACTCGCAGTCGTAACAAATCAGAATGCCGATTTTCCCGCAGTCCGTGTCGAACACCCGGATCTCATCCCCGCCCTCCATGCCCCAGGCCGCCACCTCCGACGGCGTTGGATGCAGCTTGCAGAACGAATCCCAGGTCCCGTCCCGACGGCACAGCCACGCGATGTTCAGCAGCCTTCCCTCCCGCAGGATCGGCATGCTTCCCGTGATGATGTTGATGTTGTACGACACCGCCAGCTTCAAAAAACGCTCCCGCAGCGGCTCCGCCGTCTCCGCCAGCTTGCGGATCGCCTGATGCTCCGGGAGATTGTTGTGCGGCGCCATCAGCGGCGCGTTGAAAAACTCCGGGAACAGAATAAAATCCGACCCGTAGTCCGACACCGCGTCCACGAAATATTCGGCCTGCCGCATCAGGTCGTCCAGCGAATCGAACGGACGCATCTGCCACTGCACGAGCCCCACCCTTGCCCGCACCGTGGGCGTCTGCGCCCGCTCCCCCGCCTCCGGATCATGATAAATGTTGATCCACTCCAGCAGCGTTGCGTAGCCCAGACTCTCGGAATCCCCCTCCAGGTAGTTCCGCAGCACCTTCCGCACATGAAAACCATTCGACAGTTGGAACGTGAGCGTCGGATCATAGATCTCCCGCCGCCGCACCGCCTCGATGTACTCCTGCGGCCTCATCTTCTCCGCATGTTTGTGGTAGTTCGGGATCCTTCCCCCCGCGCGGATCGCCACCAGATTCAGCTCCTCGCAGAGCCGTTTGCGCGCCTCGTACAGACGTCTCCCCAACCGCAACCCGCGGTACTCTGGATGCACGAACACCTCGATCCCGTACAACACATCCCCCTCCGGATCATGCGTCCCGAAATTCTGCTGGTCGATCATCCGCGCATACGTGTGGTTGTCCCCGTACTTCCCGTAGTCCACGATGATGCTCAGCGCGCAGGCCACCACCCGCCCGTCCACCGTCACACACAACTGCCCCTCGGGAAAGAGGGAGATCAGCTTCCGCAGCGGCCCCTCCCCCCATGTCACGCCGCCGATGCCCCGATAGGCCTCCCGCATCGAGTCCCTCAGGCTCAGATAATCTTCAATGCGCAGACGGCGCAGCTCTATCTTGGGATTGTTCGGTGTTGTGTCGGTCATGTCCCGACCCTAGTCCTCCTCCGCCGCCCTTGCAACCCGTTCCCTCATGACTTTTGCCGGAAGGCCAGTCGCGATCACCCGCGCCGGCAGCGATTTCGTCACCACCGCCCCCGCTCCCACCACCGTGCCCTCCCCGATCTCCACGCCGTCCATCACCTTCACCCCGGCGCCCAGCCACACCGCCCGCCCGATGCGGATCCCCTCCGAAACATGCTCCTGATCAATCACCGAGGCCTCCAGATCATCGAACCTGTGTCCGCCCCCCACCACATACGTGTAAGCCGCCAGCAAACAGTCCTCCCCCAGCTCCACCCGGCTCCCCGAGAACACCTCCGCATTGAACCCGATGTTCACCCGGTTCCCCAGCACGATGTCCCCATTTTTGCAGCTCAAGATTGAATTGCGCCCCACAAAACAGCCCTCCCCCAAACGAATGCCCTCGTTCTCCGCGCCTTTCGCATCCAGCAGCACCCCGTCATCGATCACACAGCCCTCGCCCAGATGAATCTTGTGTGCATGCCGCAGCACCACCCCCCATCCAAACGCACAGCCCCTGCCACAGCTCCCCAGCAACAGCGGATAGAGTTTGCTCCGCAGCCACAACCCCAGCGCCCCCGGAATGTACGTCGAACACCACGTCACCAGCTCATGCCGCAGAATCGCACCCAGGCCCCGCTTGCCCACAATCAAATCGCCATACAACGCCAGCTTCGACCGCCCCTTTCCCCCCATCTCCCGCTGGATATGGATCTGCCCTTTCATTCCCGCCCCAACGTCGTGTTGTCGATCAGCCGCGCCCCCGGAAACTTCACCGCCAGAGCCACCAATACCGGCCCCGAAATCCGACCCGACAACGGCCGCAGATCCGCGTCATCCACGATCTCCAGATAATCCAGTTCCCCCAGCGGCGCCTCCGCCAGCCGACGCAGCACCACCGCCCGCAGCCCCTCCACCTCCCTCTCCCCAGCTCCCCAGGCCTCCCGCGCGCCCGCCAGCGCCCGCGACAGCGCCACCGCCTGCGCCCGCGCCTCCGCCGACAGATTCTTGTTGCGCGAACTCATCGCCAGCCCATCCGCCTCCCGCACCGTCGCCCCCCTCACCATCTCCACCGGAAAATCGAGGTCCCGCACCATCCGTTCGATCAGACGCAACTGCTGCGCGTCCTTCTCCCCGAACACCGCCACCCGCGGCAGACACACATTAAACAGCTTCGCCACCACTGTCAGCACCCCCCGGAAATGCACCGGCCGGCTGCCCCCGCACAACCCCATCGCCAGCGACTCCTCCACCACGTACACCGTGTGGTCCGCGTCGTACATGTCCCCCACCTTCGGCGCGAACAACACATCCACCCCCTCCGCCTCGCACAACGCACGGTCCCGCTCAAAATCGCGCGGATACCGGTCCAGATCCTCGTTCGGCCCGAATTGCGTCGGATTCACAAACAGACTCAGCACCACCCGGTCCCCACGCTCCCGCGCCAGCCGCACCAACGAAAGATGCCCCTCATGCAGAAAACCCATCGTCGGCACCAGCGCGATCCTGAGCCCCTCCGACTGCCACCGCAGCGCGAGCCTCTGCATCTCTTCACGTTCCCGCACAATTTCCATGGCTCAGCGACTCAGCTCCTTCGGACGCAGATTGAACTTCAAATGCCCCCCCCCCTCCTTCACCTCCCGCCACGACCCGCACTCGAAGTCGATCTGCAAAAGCCCGCACGACGGAATATTCTCCAGAAACGTCCCCCGCGGCGTCAAACGGTTCGCCACATCTGTCAGCCCCGGATTGTGCCCCACGATCATCACCAGATCCTCATGGTCCGGCAGCGCCCTCACCACATCCAGCAGCCTCCGGTCCGAGGCCAGATACAACGAATTCTCACTGTTCACCCGCTCTGCTCCCAGTCCCCACACCTCCACAAACGGAAGAAGTGTCTGACGCGTCCGGGCCGACGGACTGCACAACACATGCCCCGGCGCCGGCAACAACGCCGCCACCTGACCCGCCATCGCCGCCGCCTGCGCCACCCCCTTGCCCTTCAGGGGCCGATCCACATCCGGCAGCTCCGGATCACTCCAGGACGACTTCGCGTGCCGCAGCAGATACAGCGTTTTCATCGCACTTACGTCGTTTTCGGGGGGTCTTTGTCTTCCTTGATCGCGTTCAGCTCCCGCTCCGCCTCCTCACGCCCCTTCTTGAACTCCCCCAGACTCTTCCCCACCGCGCGCGACAGCTCCGGCAGCTTCTTCGCCCCGAACAGCAGCACAAACACCACCAGAATGACAATCACCTCCGGGGCGCCAACATTGAATGCGAGAAGAGGGGATGGATTCATAGGGGTGCTTTCCAAGGGGTTCGGACTGGATCATTCCATTTTTTTGGGTAATTTCAAGAAGCATGTGCTCCCGGTTTCATCTGGCCTTCCTCGACGCCCTCGGCGGCTCCCCGCTCGAAATGGCCGTCATTGTCCTGGCCATCCTCCTCCTCTTCGGCGCCAACGCCCTCCCCGACACCCTCCGCACCCTCGGCCGCTGGTCCGCCAAACTCCAGCGCCTCTCCCGCGACCTCCAGCGCGAACTCACCGAGGCCGGCTCCCCCATCGACGACGCCCGCCGCGCCTGGGAGGCCGAAACCCGCGACCTCACCGTCTCCTCCTCCTCCCGCACCCCTCCTCCCGCCGATCCCTCCCCCGCCCCTACGGAACCCCACGATGAGGCGTAAACGCGAACGCCCGCCGCGCCCCTCCCGCCGCGCACCCAAACCCGCGCCCCCTCCGCGCGAGATGTCTCTCCTCGAACACCTCGAGGACCTCCGCCGCTGCATTCTCCGCTGCGCCCTCGCCATCGCCCTCGGCATGGCCATCGCCGCCCCCTTCACCCCCCGCATCCTCGAAACCATCACCCTCCCCCTCCGCGAACTCGGCCGCGACCCCTCCACCTTCCTCATGATGCCCAACATCACCGACGGCTTCAAGGTCGCCTTCTCCCTCGTCTTCTGGTCCGGACTCCTGCTCGCCGCCCCCTTCGTCGTCCTCTTCATCGCCCACTTCATCTTCCCCGGCCTCCACGAACACGAACGCCGCCTCGTCCGCCGCTCCTCCCTCGCCTCCATCCTCCTCTTCTTCGGCGGCGCCGCCCTCGGCTACTTCAGCAGCGTCCAACTCGCCCTCGAAGTCCTCCTCTTCCAGATCCCCGACTGGCTCGGCGTCGGCGGCGGACAATACTTCGCCACCTCCTACATCTCCTTCGTCCTCAAACTCGTGCTCGGCTTCGGCCTCGCCTTCGAACTCCCCCTCCTCCTCCTCCTTATCGGTTACGCTGGCCTCGTCGAACCCGCCACCCTCCGCAAATACCGCCGCCACACCGTCATCGTCCTCCTCACCCTCGCCATGATCCTCACCCCCCCCGAACCCGTCTCCCAGGTCATCATGGCCTCCTGCCTCTACCTCCTCTACGAACTCTGCATCCTCCTCATCGCCAACCACCAAAAAAAAACCTCACCCTGACACCCCGAACCTCCCCTCATTTCCTGCTCGTAATCGTACTCGTAATCGCCCCCCTCACCCTCTGCCCCACCAATGCCATTCCTTGTGTGAGCCCTCCCCAAGGACGAGCCCCACGCCCTCGCGGCGTGGGTGAGGGCCACCCCGGCTTCTTCCTGCCCTTGTGTGAGCCCCATTCCCTCTTTTCGTAATCATACTCGTACTCGAATACCCCCCGATCACCGGAACGTGCCTCCCCCCGCCATATTCGACCCCTCCCGACTTGCTTGTGTGAGACCGCCCTCTGGACGAGCCCCACGCCCTCGCGGCGTGGGTGAGGGTCACCTGTGGCTAGACCAAGCCCCACTCCCCCCCGGTCTTATCGAGCCCCGTGGGCTTGTCCCACGGGTGAGGGTCACCCACGGCTTCTTCCTGCCCTTGTGTGAGCCCCGCTCCCTCTTTTCGTAATCATACTCGTACTCGAATACCCCCCGATCACCGGAACGTGCCTCCCCCCGCCATATTCGACCCCGTCGTTGGCTTTGCTGAACTCTGAACACTCCTTCCTCCTCTCCGTGCCTCCGTGCCCCCGTGAGATCCTCTTCCCTAAAGCCCGCTCACTTCCGCCAAAAACCTAGCCCTTATGAACCGGTGCCGTCACGCCCCCCTCCACCAAGCCCCCCCACCCCCTCCCCCTCGTTAAGCTTGCAACCGGTCCCCTCTCCCGTTAGAACGCGCCGATGCAATCCGGCACCTATCCCATTTTTCCTGAAAGCATTCCCCCCACCGCGGATTTGCGCTCCGGCCACTATGCGGCCTCCTTTTCGCGCAGCCCCGCGGAGCTGGAGGAGGTGCTTCGTCTCCGTTACCAGGTCTTCAACCTCGAGATGGGCGAGGGACTCGACAGCTCCCACGCCACCGGCATGGACCTCGATCCCTACGACGCCCAGTGCCACCATCTCATCATCCGCGACACGCGCGACGGCTCCCTCGTCGGCACCTACCGCATGCAGACCCTCCGCATGGCCCAGTCCGGACGCGGGTTCTACTCCAAAGATGAATTCGACCTCGAGGGCTTCCCCGAGGAGATGCTCGCCGAATCGCTCGAACTCGGCCGGGCCTGCATCGCCGACGCCCACCGCTCCGGTCGCGTTCTCTTCCTCCTCTGGCGCGGGCTTTTCGCCTACCTCCGCCACAACCAGCTCCGCTACATGTTCGGGTGTTGCTCGCTCACCAGCCAAGACCCCTCCGAGGGCTGGGCGCTCTACCGCCGCCTCGAACGCGCCGGCAACCTCGGCGGCCCCACCCGCATCCAGGCCCGCCCCGAATACGCCTGTGCCCCCACCGACATCTCCGAGGAACACATCGTCGGCGTGGAGGTACCCCGCCTCATGAGCCTCTACATCGACTACGGCGCCTGCATGTGCAGCCACCCCGCCATCGACCGCGCCTTCAAGACCATCGATTTCCTCGCCCTCTTCGACATGCGCACCCTCCCCCCGAAACTCCTCAAAATCTTCAGTCAGGACGTCACCTGACATGTCCCGCATCCGCCTCGTCTCCCGCATCCTCCCCTGCGCGCTCTGGTCCCTTTTCATGTGGACCCTCGCCCTGTTCGCCAAACTCCTCACCCTCGGCCGCCCCCGGCTCCGCTACCGCGTCAACTGCCGCCTCATGAGCATCTGGGGACACGGCGTCGCCCTCACCTGGGGCATGCGCATCCGCGTACACGGCACCCCGCCCAGGGCCCCCTTCTTCCTCGTCTCCAACCACATCAGCTACACCGACATCGTCCTCCTCTGCGCCATTTGCCCGGGATGGTTTGTCAGCAAGGCCGAAGTCGCCTCCTGGCCCGCCATCGGCCCCCTCACCCGCATGGCCAACACCATCTACATCGACCGCGAAACCCGCCGCGATGTCCACCGCATGAACACCCTGATCGCCAACCTCGTGCGCGATGGCGGCGGCGTCGGCTTCTACCCCGAGGGCACCACCAGCGACGGCTCCTCCGTCCTTCCCTTCAAGCCCAGCCTCCTCCAGCCCGCCGTCGAGATGGACCTCCCCGTGAGCTGCGCCGCCATCCGCTACGAAACCAAACCCGGCGCCCCCTCTGTCGCCTGGATCGGCGACGAGGAATTCGCCCCCCACGCCAAACGCCTCTTCTCCGGCCCGCGCTTCACGGCCCACGTCACCTTCGACTCCCAAACCTACCACGCCGACAACCGCAAGGACCTCGCCCGCATCACCCAGGAGGCCGTCACCCGCCTCCTTGAAACCTCCGCGTAACCCGCACGCAGAGGACCGCGCCAAAGCCGGGTGCGCGCAGTTCCCACAGGTGGATCGCGGCTGAAAAACCCCGCCGTCCTGCATAAAAACGACCTGTTACCTCTAGAATATTCATTCTCTTGCGCTTGCCAATTCCGACCGAAGGGGATAGGACGGGCGCACTTCGTGTTCAACCTTCTTCTTGCAGGAACCTCCATGTACATTTCATCCCCTGAAGCCCAAAGCCAGCGTAACAACCAGTTGATTTCGCAATCCATCTACATGAAAGGCCGGGTGGAAAGCCGGGTTCTGCCGTTGAGGATCAACCTGGAAGCAGAGAAACTGGGGGATGCGGAGATCGCGGCCCTGAACGCGTTGGAAAAGAAAGCGGCGGCGACAGCGCTCGGGTCTCTGGCGGAGCTGGCGAAAATCAATGAATTGGACCATTTGGGTGGCGGGTTGGAACTGATTCCGTCGTTGTTGATGACCTTGGGCATCGCGGATTACGAGGCTCGGCATTACACGATCGAGCATGCGCACACGTCGATCGGCTACTATGCGGCGCTTTCGGCGCTTGGATTCATCGAGCCGAAGGTGGTGGTGGACAACTTCCGCCGTTCGCTGGACATTGCGGGGCATGTATCCTGGCTTCCGGGCGGGACGCAACTGAACGGGGGGCGGCTCGGGGTGATGGTGCCGGTGGCTGTGGGACAGGCCTTGGCGGCGAAATCCTTCCATGGGGAAAAGGCGCTGACAATCTGCCATTGCGGAGATGCGGCGTGGATTTCGGGGCAGGCGTTGAACGGTTTCAACGGCGCGGACCTGCACGGCGCCCCGATTGTCTTCGTCATGCACCGCAACGGCATCCAGCTTTCGGGCTCCTGCAAGTCGGTGATGGACAAGGATCCGAGGCCCGTGATCGCGGCCATGGGCATCGAAATCATCGAGATCAAGAGCTTGCACGACAAGCAGGAGCTTTTCGGCGCCTACAAACGGGCGGCCGAATTGGCGAAGGCGGGACGCCCCTCCCTCATCTACCCCACGGGCTTCGAATCCACGGTGGCAGGATTTGAGAAGGCCTACGGATTGAGTCCGGTGGTTTCGGAGTTTGCAGCGAAACATGGTGTGGCACTGGACACTCGGATTTGGGTTCCGGGCTCGCTGATGTCCTGGCGCGATGTGATTCCGATGACCGAGTGCGTGTTCCTTGTGAACGGGCTCAAGGGAGGCGAAGGGCACCACGACGGGCACATGAAAGGACGTGATCTCGGCCAGGTGTTGTCCAACCCCATGTTCAGCGACGACGAAGCCGAGACCGCCGCCCTCCTGGCGTTGAACGATGCGCCGAAGCGGGTCGTGGTCACGGAAAAGCGTCCGGCGCCGGGAACGGCGAACCTGGCGATTGACCCCGCGATCCGGAGCCAGACAACCCTACCAGGCGTGGGGAAAAGCGTCAGTGCCCGCGCGGGGGTCGAACTGGCCTACCAATTGGTGGCGAAGACCTATCCCACCCGCTTTTTCAATGTCAGCTGCGATCTGGATCCCTCGACGAAGCTGGCGAAGGCGGTGGCGGCGATCCCGGCAAAGAACAACTTCCAGATGAGCATCGAGGAGCAGGTGTCCGCCTTGATGGCGAATGGGATTTCCATGGCCTCCAACGAGCCTTTGGCGGTGGTGTTCGCAACCTTCTCGGCCTTCTTCGAGGGCATTGCGAGGGAAGGCCTGGAGATGTGGCGCTACACCCGCAACCTCAACGGCGTGAATGAAGGACTGAACGCAATCATGCACCTGTCCCACGTCGGGGCCTGCACCGGACGTGACCATTTCTCCGGATGGTCGTTGGACTGGATCACCCTGGCGATGGGCTACCTGCCGTACCTGGACCGGTTCTATACGCCGGCCGACGCGCGGTCGGCCTTCATCGCCTGTTACGACGCCTGCGCCCGCTACGGAGCCCACATCGTGGGGATTCCGCGCGACAACCTTCCGATCCTGGCGAAGGAGGATGGCAGCCCGCTGTGGAATCCCGGCGACGAGTGGACCCCCACCACGGTGTTGCGTTCCAAACCCGGCGCGAGCAAGGCGATCCTGGCCATGGGCGCCACGGCGTTCATTGCCGAGCAAGCCGCGGCCACCCTTCCGGACACGGATGTCATCGTCGTCAACGGCCTGCCCTTCGGTCCCAAGGAGCTGGAGGAGCTGGTGGCGCGCTACAACGGTGGACTGGTGACGGTGGAGGATGGAATCATTGGCCACCGCGGGGTCGGACTCCGCGGGTTCGCGTCGCTCGTGCAAAGCGCGGCGGCGGGCAGCGGAGTGAAGCTGGCGCACGTGGGGATCACCGACCCCACCGTGGCTCCCTCGGACGGCCACATGGAGGTCTGGGCGCATTTCGGCCTCACGGCGGAGGCCGTCCGGGAAGCCGCCGCCGCCCTCTGAAGCATGGCCAAAACACAAACCCTCCCCTCCCCCAGCCAACCGAAGGGCCTCAGGTCCTTCGGTTGGTTTTTGCTGTACTTCTGTGCGGTGATTGCGGGCGGCGGGCTGCTCGGCGCGTGGCTGGCCAAGGCCGGGCTGGCCATGGATACTGGGTTCTGGCACGAGCTATGCGCGGACAATCCGGCACGGATCGTGCGGCGGGTGCAGACGGTGCTGGCGGTCCTCCTGGCACCCTGGATGCTACGCCGGATCGGCTGGCGCGGCTTCAGGGACCTCGGGTGGACGGCGGGTGGGGCCCCGGACCGTCGTTGGCGGGACGCGGGATGGGCGGCCCTCACGGGGGCCGCGATTGTCTGCGGGCTCTACCTGCTATCGCTGGAAGCGGGGGCGCGCACGGCGCGCCCGCTGACCCCGGCGGCCTTCGCGCTCAGCGTGGCAGGCGGGATATTGCTGACAGGAGTGGGGGTGGGAGTGATCGAGGAGACCTTGACGCGTGGGGTGTTGTACCGGAGCATGGCGAGGGCGTGGACGCCCTGGACGGGGGCGTTGGTGTCCTCGGGGCTGTTCGCGGCGGCGCACTTCATGAAGGCCACGCGGGAGAGCTTCGCGGGGAGCGCGTGGGAGGTGTTCGTATCGAGTTGGGTCGATGGGTTCGCGAAGCCGGACATTCCGTACAAATTCCTGACGTTGTTCCTGTTCGGCATCCTGTTGTGCCGGCTGGTGCGCCATCGTGGAGACATCTGGGCGGCGGCGGGATTGCATGCGGGCGCGGTGGGCGTGATGCGGGTGGTGGGCCAGAACAGTGACGCGAATTTCAGCTATCCGTTGAATCCCTGGATCAGCCGGAACGCGAAGTTCGATGACTCATTGTTGTTGAGCCTGTTGCTCCTGGGGATGATCCTCGTGCTGGAACTCGTGCATGCGGGCCGCCGTGGACAGCCCTGAGAAGCGGGAGGAGGACTGGCGGGCGCCAGACCCGCCGCCGCGGGGAGCGATCACCTTCCGGGAGGCCCTGCTGCACCACTACTACGAAACCCCTCTTTGTTCGGAGTTGATGGGCTTGCTCGAGGTGGCCGCCACCGCAGTGCGCGCGATGCATGCGGCAGGGGTCGAACACGGAGCGCTGTGCAACGACGTGATCCTGGTGCGCCGCGATGAAAAAGGCGCCTGGGCGGAGGCCTGGATTCAGGCCCCTTCGCACACCCCCGCAACGGCACGCGCCCTTCCTGCTTCCCGGCGCGGCCGGGAGAACGCCGGCTTCACGCTCCCCTCGGACCTCCTCCGTGTTTTCTTCGAGATGCAGTTCGCGCCCGAAAACGTTCCGGAGCCCTTCCTCCGGGCGGAACGGAGACGGAGAAAGCGGCGGGCTCCTTTCCACCGGGAAAAGGACCCGGGCCCCCGCCCCTATCCTCCCGATCCGGACATCTGGATCTGGGACGACCGGTCGATGCAGGCGATCCCCGCCCTGCGTTCCCGGGACAAGCGCAAGCACTATCGGAAACGTGACCTGCTTGAAATGGCCACGGCCTCGCTGCGGATCGGCCCGGGCGCACGTCGAGTGTGCCGCGAACTGATGGCAGAGGCCTTCACCAAGCCGGTCAATCTGCAGGGCCGCATCGGCCTTTCGGTGAACCTAGAGCCCGAGCGCTTCGAGAAGGAGCGACGATGGCTCGCGCCGATGGGGCCGATTCCCCTGCTGGTCCGCCTGTACCACCACGAGAGCGAGGCCCGCCGCCGCTTTGCGATCGAGGCCATCCGCAAACTCAACAGCGAGGGGCACAAGGTGATCGTGGCCCTGGTCCAGGACCGCCGGGCCATCCTCTTCCCAGGCAAGTGGCGGGAGTTCGTGGACAATGCTGGCGCCGCCCTCAGCGGATTCGTGGAAGCCTTCGAGCTCGGCCACGCGATCAACCGCGTCAAGTGGGGGGTCTGGAACTATGCGGAACACCGGACCCTTTTGGAGGCCTTCGCACGGTGGCCGGACCGCTACCCGCAGGTTCCGGTCATCGGCCCGGCGGGAATCGACTTCGAGTTTCCCCGGGTCCTTCCATTGATGGACCATCTGCCGGACGGGGTCGAATGGGATGCCTTCTCCCACCACCTGTATGTCGACCGGCGCGGCCTCCCGGAAAACAACCAGGCCGGCTACGACACGGTCCGCAAACTGGCACTCGCCCGGGCCATCGCACGCGTACATCCGCGTTGCCGTGAACGCGTCATCGTCTCGGAGGTCAACTGGCCCCTGCGCGGCACCGGGGTCTGGTCGCCAGTGGGCAGCCCCTGGGAAAGCCCCGGGCCACGGCAAAACGATCCGAGCGTGGACGAGGACACCTATGCGGCGTGCATGACGCGTTATCTCCTGCTGGCACTGTGTTCGGGGATGGCCGACCGCGTGTACTGGTGGAACCTGGCGGCGCACGGTTTCGGATTGATCGACGACCGGGACGCGAAGGGCTGGCGGCCGCGGGCGGCCTATCATGAGTTCCTGCGCCTTGCCGGGCTCTCGCAAACGGCGACCTACCTACGGAGGGAGGAGGCAGGCGACCGCATCCGCCTGGTGTTTGACCGCGGGGGGCAACCCCTCCGCATCGAATGGGACCCCCTCGCGCCGGAACTGCCCGTTTGGGGCTGAATCCAGCCCCCAGCGTGCGCTTGGAGAATCGCCCCTTCAAACGGAGCGCGGGGCTCAGGTTCCCAGCTCGATCTCGGCGGGAGCGACAAGATAGCGGGAAGAGGTTTCCGGCATCTCCGCGATGAGCTCCGGCAGGCGTACGGAACGGGAGACCCATCCCGCATGTAGCAGGACACCCCGACGGGGGCCGCCCTCGGGAACCTTTCCGACAAGGCGGAGTTCCGTTCCCCCGCCATCGGGAAGTTCAACCAGCGCCCCCTCCGCTTCGTCGCGGGCCGGCTGGAGATCGAAGTGTTTTCCAAGAACCTCACGACACCCCTGGTGGACAACCCGGGCGACCTGACCGACGCGGGCATCGGACTGGGTGGTGATGTCCTCCATAACGAAATCCACCAGGCGGCCCTTTTCCTGGAGCAGGCCCAGGAAAGCGGCCAACTCGTGGCGGGTCCGCTCCTCGCGGGAGACCGGAGGGGGAGGCGGAGCGGCGCAGGAGGCCTCACCGCTACAGGAGCGTTCGAGAAAAAGGGCTTCCAGGGCGAGGGCGATCGCGCCCAATAGATTGACCAAGGAAAGAGATTTAAGGAAATCAGGGGGAAGCGCGTGCGGGACAAGGGCGGCGGCGGCGTTGGCAAGGGTCAGGACCGCAGCCAGGGCGATCATACGGCGGGCGGGTTTCAAGTTGGTTTTCATAGGTTCCAGGGGCGGGGGGTGAAAGCGGTGGCCATGGTAGCCCCCTCGGCGGCCGCATGCAAGGCCGATGCTTCCACAAGAGCCCTTTTGATCGGGTGAGGGACGGGGCCCCTTCACTCCCGCCAGATGTCCGCCCCCAGCGCGCGCAGGCGTTCATCCACACGTTCGTAGCCACGGTCAATCATCTGCGCGTTATCGATCACACTCTCACCGTCGGCCGCCAGCGCGGCGAGGATCAGAGCCATGCCGGCACGGATGTCGGGGCTTGTCTGGTGGGAGCCGCCGAGGCGGCAGGGGCCATTCACGAGGACACGGTGGGGGTCACACTGCACAATGCGGGCCCCCATACTGATGAGGCGGTCCACCCACACCATCCGGCTTTCGAACATCTTCTCGAAAAAGAGGACGGAGCCGCGCGCGCCGGTGGCGAGCACGATGAGGATGCTCATGAGATCGGAAGGCAGCGCGGGCCAGATCCCGTCCTCGATCTTGGGGATCGCCCCTCCGAGGTCGTCGGCCACCGCGAGGGTCGTGCGGGCGTCGTGGACCCAGTCGGATCCTTCGACCCGCCAGCCGGCGCCAAGCCGGTCAAAGCCGCGATGGATCACACGATGGACGTCCGGCTCGTGGGTATCGAGAAGGCGGAGGGATCCGCCAGTGAGCGCGGCGGCGGCGAGATAACTCGCGGCCTCAATGTAATCGGCGCCGATCTCGATCTCGGCGCCCCCCAGGTGGTTCGAGCCCTCGATCCGCAGGCGGTTGGAGCCGATGCCCTCGACGCGGGCGCCCATGGCGCTCACGAGGCGGCACACATCCTGAACATGGGGCTCGCAGGCAGCGTTGTACAGGGTGGTGACCCCCGGGGTGGCTGCGGCGGCCATGACCAGGTTCTCCGTGGCGGTGACACTGGCCTCGTCGAGCAGAAGGTCCGCAGGGTGCAGCCGGGAAGCCCTCAATCCAAACCCCCGCTCGTCGTGGAAAATCTCGGCCCCCATGGCGGAAAGCCCGTGGAGATGCGAGTCCAGTCGACGGCGGCCGATAACATCGCCGCCGGGGGAGGCGAGGAGAATCCTGCCTGTGCGGGCCAACAGGGGGCCAGCCAGCAGGATGCTGCCGCGGATCCGGCGGCATCCCTCGGCATCCAGAAGGTCGGGATCCACCTCGGCCGCACGGAGCGTCACGGTCTCCCCCTGGCGTTCCACGCTAACCCCCATCCCGGCCAACAGCTCGCACATCACCCGCACATCCGCGATGTCTGGCACCCGGTGCAGCCGCAGCGGCCGATCCGTCAACAGGCAGGCCGCAAGCATGGGCAGGGCCGCATTCTTGTTGCCCGCAGGACGGAATTCCCCCCCCAACACCCGGCCTCCTCGCACGATGAAACGCGACATGATCCTACTCCACCGTCACGCTTTTCGCAAGGTTGCGGGGCTTGTCAATGTCGGTGCCCCGGGCCCTGGCCGCATAGTAGGCCAACAGCTGGAGGGCGACAACGTTGACGAGAGGGGAGAAAGCTTCCAAGGTACGCGGCACCGGAATCAGATCCTCGGCGATGCCGTCGAGACGCCTGTCGCCCTCGGTGACGATCGCGATGATCCTGCCATTGCGGGCCTGGACCTCGCGGATGTTGGAGATCATTTTCTCCGCCACCTCGTCCTCCGTGTCCGTACAGAGGCAGATGACGGGAAGGGACTTGTTGATCAGCGCGATGGGGCCGTGTTTCATCTCGCCGGCGGCATAGCCCTCCGCGTGCTGGTAGGAGATCTCCTTGTTTTTGAGGGCCCCCTCGAGGGCGATGGGATAGTTGAAGCGCCTTCCAAGGTAAAGGGAACTGGGTCCGTCGTGGTGCTTTTCACCCACGGCACGGATGTGCTCCTTGGCCTCGAGCACCCGATGAATGGCGACGGGGATCTTGTGCAGCTCGGCGAGAAGGCGTTCAGCGGAAGCGGCGTCCAGCTCGCCCCGGGCGCGGGCGGCCCGGAGGGTGAAAAGGACGAAAGCCATCAGTTGTGCGGTGAAGGCTTTTGTGGAGGCGACCCCGATTTCCGGGCCGGCGTGGGTGTAGATCAAGTGACCGCTTTCGCGCACGAGGCTGCTTCCGAAAACGTTGCAGATCGACATGACGGGGCAACCGAGGGCCTTGGCCATTTTCACGGAGGCGAGGGTGTCGGCGGTCTCGCCGGACTGGGAGACGGCGAGGACGAGGGTACCGGGGGCGAGCTTCGGGTTCCGGTAGCGGAACTCGCTTCCCAGGTCGGTCTCGACGGCGATGGAGGTGAATTTTTCGATGAGGAGACGTCCGTACATTCCGGCATAATAGGCGGTGCCGCAGCTGACGATGAGGATGCGATTGAGGAAGCGGAAGGCCGCGTCGTCCATGCGCAGGTCGGGCAGGCAGACCTCCTCACCCGCGGCATAACGTTCAAGGAGGCCCTGCAGCACGCGGGTCTGTTCATGGATTTCCTTCAGCATGAAGGTCTCGAAGCCCGCGGCGTCGACCGCCGTGTCCTCCATGTCCACCTTCACCCACTTCGGCTTCCGCGGCGAGCCGTCAAGCCCCGTTACCGTCACCCCCTCCCCGTCCAGACGGGCAATCTCCCCGTCATCGAGATAAATCACCTCGCTCACCTGGGGCAGGATGGCCGGGACATCGCTGGCAATATAAAGGCCGCCCTCTCCCCGGCCCACGATCAAGGGAGAGCCCAGGCGCGCGGCGTGGATGACCCCGGGCAGCTCGGCATTGAGCACGCCAAGGGCGTAGGCACCCCGTGCCTCGCGCAGAGCCTGGCGTAGCCCCTCCTCGAAGCCGAACTCCTTCGCCCGCCGTGCGATATGGTGGGTCAGCACCTCCGTGTCGGTGTCGGAACGAAACTCCACCCCCATCTTTTGCAGTTCTTGCTTCAACTCAATGTAATTCTCGATGATCCCGTTGTGCACAACGGCCAGGCGCCCCGCGCCGTCCAGATGAGGATGCGAGTTGCGTTCGGAAGCCTCGCCGTGCGTCGCCCACCGGGTATGGCCGATTCCCACGGTGGCGTCAAGAGGGGCGTCCCTCAATTTCCGCTCAAGGGCGGACAAGCGTCCGACGGCCCTGCACATCCGCAGCTCCTGTCCATCAAGTACGGCAACCCCCGCGGAGTCATATCCCCGGTATTCGAGGCGTTTGAGGCCCTCGAGCAGGACAGGGACCGCGTTGCTTTTTCCGATCATGCCGACGATACCGCACATGGGGGGGGGCTCTCCAGGGGGGGACAGAAGTGTGGAATGTTCCAATACCACAATCCCCCCCCAACGCAACCAAAAGAAAGGAGAGGCCTCAGCCGACCGCGCGGATGTTGCGGCCGGGAAGAGTTTTGACCTGCCGTTTCATTTCCAGGAGGAGGAGGGAGGTGGCGACGGCCGAGGCGGGGAGGCCGCTGGCGCGGATGAGCTCATCCTGGCCCATCTCCTCGCGTCCGAGCACTTCGAGAATCCTCCGCTCATTGTCATCCAACTGGACGCGGGGCTTGGCCACCCCGGGATCTTCGCGGCCCGATGGGTTCGGTGGGATCAGGTACTCGAACTCCTCCACGATGTCGTCCACATCCTCCACCAGCTTCGCGCCGTTCTTGATGAGGAAATTGCACCCCCCCGCACTTGGATTGTCAATCCGCCCCGGCACGGCGAAAACCAGGCGACCCTGCTCGTTCGCCTCGTCCACGGTCTGCATCGCCCCACTTCCCCGTGCCGCCTCCACCACCAGCACCCCACGCGAAAGCCCCGAAATAAGGCGGTTCCGCTGGGGAAACGACTGGCGGGTGGGCTTGAACCCAACGGGAAACTCCGTCAACAGTGCCCCATTGCCCACGATCTCCTCGGCCAGTTTCGCGTTTTCCGGCGGATACACCTGGTCGATCCCGGTGCCCATGAGTGCCAAAGTTCGCCCCTTCCCTTTCAGCGCCCCTCCGTGCGCTGCCGCGTCGATCCCGCGCGCCAAGCCGCTTACCACGGTGTACCCCTGCTTCGCCAACTGGAAACTCAGACGGTCCGCCACCTGCGTCCCATAATGCGTGCAGCTCCGCGAACCCACCACCCCGATCGCGTGGCGGTCCGACGGCAACAGCGTCCCCCTGACATACAACGCCAACGGGGGATCGTGGATGGACTTGAGAGGCTCCGGGTACTCCGGGTCGACGAAACTCACGATCCGCGCTCCCAGCTCCGCCGCCCGCGCCTCCTCCGCGCCCACATCCACCACGTCCGCCTGGCGCCTCACCCCCTCCGCCAGCGTCCTCCCCACTCCCTTCGCCCCGCACAACGCCTCCACCGAAGCCTCCAGGATCGCCGACGCCGACCCCAGCGCGTCCAACAAGGCCCGCACCCGCACCGGCCCGATCCCCTCGAACAAATTCAACGCGATGTACGCCTCCCGCTCCGTCATCCGAACACCCCGCGCAATTCCACCTCTCCCACCTCCTCTGGAAGTCCCACCTCCCCCAGCCTCCGCGCCAGCACAAAACGCGGCCTGGCGTCCGCCGCCTTCTTGTCCAGCGTCATCGCCTCGAACAAAGACCCCCACGACAGCCCCTCCCACGATGTCGGCAGCCCGAACCCCGCCAACACGCGCCCCAGGCGCTCCGTGTCCGCAGCGGCGAACCCATGCCTCCGCTCCGACAGCCGCGCCGCGAAGAACATCCCAATGCTGATCGCCTCCCCGTGCAGGTACTCCCCATACCCCGCCACATTCTCGATTGCATGCCCCAGCGTGTGCCCGAAATTCAGGATCGCCCGCAGCCCCCCTTCCCGCTCATCCTCCCCCACCACCTCCGCCTTGATCGCGCACGAACGCTCCACCAGATGCCGCAACTCCTCCGCATCCCGCGCCCGCACAGCCTCCACGCGCACCTCGATCCGCCCGAACAACTCCGCGTCTCGGATCACGCCATACTTGACCACCTCCGCCATGCCCGCCGCAAACTCGCGCTCCGGCAGCGTGCCCAGCGTCTCCAGATCGGCCAGCACCAGCGCCGGCTGATGGAAAGCCCCCACCAGGTTTTTCCCCTCCGGCAGATTAATCCCCGTCTTTCCCCCCACCGAAGAATCCACCATCGACAACAAGGTCGTCGGCACCTGCACAAAGTCCCCCCCACGCAAGTACGACGCCGCTGCAAACCCCGCCAGATCCCCGATCACCCCGCCCCCCCACGCCACCACCATCCCCCTCCGGTCGATTCTCGCCGCCAGTGCCGCGCTCCACACCTCCGCCAGCCTCGCCACCGACTTCGTCGTCTCCCCCGCCGGCAACACCACCGATGACACCCCAATCCCCGCCGCCCGCAACGAAGCCTCCACCCGCTCCAAATACAAAGGAGCCACATTCCCGTCCGTCACCACCAACGCCTTTCGGCGCCCCATCCGCTCCACCACACGCGCCCCCAATCCCTCCAACAAAGCCCCCCCGATCTCGATGTCATACGACCGGTCAAGCAAAGGCACACGCAACAAGGAAGATGTGGACATGTCCACCTATTACCCTTCCCACCCCAAAATCCGCAAGCCCAAGCCCACGCGAAAATCCACCCCACAAAACCCAAAGCGGGTTATGCCCCCACCCACCGTCAAACGCCACCCACGACCCGTCATCTGCATCATCCTCCACGCCGCACTCCCCTAGCACACCGCCAACCAAAACAAGGCCTTTGCACTCGCCTTTTCTGATCGAAGCGGGGATAAGACAAGGGTGCAACCTATCGCCGCAATCCTCCTGCTGGCCGCCACCCTCGGCCCCCGAATTCTCGCCGCCCCCCTCGCCGTCGTCACCCCCGGGCAGACCCTCGGCATCCGCCTCGACGCCTCCCTCCTCCCCAAGTCCTCCTCCCTCCCCCCTCATCGACATCACGCGGCTCCTGCTGCCCTCGTTGTCCCGCCACCGGAACCGATGACGTGACTTTCGTTGAAAACGACATCCACATCGGGGGAATGAGCCTGTCGCTGGCCTACGCCGAGGCCTTCCCCGGGAAAGGGGAACCTTACTACTGGGCCTCCCTCTGGCCCTCCTCCATCGCGCTCGCCGAACACCTCCTGGCCCGCGAGGACCTCCCCGGTCTCCGCACCCTCGAACTCGGCTGCGGCTGCGGCCTCGCCGGCATCGCCGCCGGCCTGCGTGGCGCCCACGTCACCGTGACCGACAACCAACCTGCCGCCCTTGAGCTGGCCACGGACAATTGGCGGCGGAACGGCCTGCAACCCGCCGCCCTCCAACCCCTCGACTGGCGCGACCCACCCCCCGATGGCGGCTACGAACTGATCCTTGGCGCGGACATCCTCTACCATCCCCCCGTTTTCCCCGACCTGGCGCGCTGTATCACCGAGCTCCTGGAACCCGGCGGCTCGATCCTCCTCGCCGAACCAGGAAGGCCTTGCGCACATGCTTTTTTTGGGCGAATGCTGCAGGCTGGCTACCAGACAGAGGTCACTCACCACGAGGTGCTGTGCGGTGGGGCGACGCACGAAATCGCGGTGATCCGCCTCCGCTGACCCTTATCCTCCCCTTGCGGTCTGTGAATTCAAAAGCAATGCACCCTGTTTGAGGGTAGGCGGATTGTATCTGAGCATGGAGGAAGCCCGAGAGTTTCGCCGCGACCCAGACCGAGGTACTCCGGACAGCCCCCCCCCCCCCAAAAAAAAAACAGAAGCCCCCCCGGTGAAGCACTCTCATAAGATGCGGCTTGTGTTTACGCCGCTCATGGATAGCATTCCCTGCGTTGTCAACCGGGCCGGCCGCCCGGCCCCCTCCCCTCCCGCCCCAAAAAAAGACGCCGAACCCTCGGCCTCCGCAAGCCTCTCCCATGCTGTACCTCCTCTACGAATGGTGGCGCGATCTTCAGGATCCCGCCTGGAAAGACGCCCTCAGCCCCCTCCGGCTGCTCGCCTACGTCACCTTCCGCGCTATGGCCGGTGCCGGAACCTCCTTCCTGCTCAGCCTCGTCTTCGGGCCCCGCGTCATCCGCTGGCTCCTTGAGCTCAAGATCGGCCAACCGGTACGCGACGACGAGGTGCTGAAAATGCAGCGCAAGAAGGCCGGGACGCCCACGATGGGAGGGCTGCTGATTCTGGGCACCCTCGTGGTGGCCGCGCTGCTGTGGTGCCGCCCCGGCAATGCCTTCTGGATTCTCGCCCTCTTCGGCACCCTCGGCCTGGGTTTTGTCGGCTTTCTGGACGACTTCCTCAAGGTCTCCAAACGCAACAGCAAGGGCCTCGCCGGGCGATGGAAACTGCTTGGACAGGTGCTCTGGTCCACGGCCCTCTTTGCCGCCCTGCTCTTCCTGCCCGAAACCTCCCCGCACGCACGGGACCTCATGGTGCCCTTTCTCAAAGAGCCCCTCTGGAACGAAATGCCCCTCTTCTTCGCCTGGCTTTATGTCGTCATTGTCGTCCTCGGCGCCAGCAACGCCGTGAATCTCACCGACGGACTGGACGGGCTCGCCATCGGCTGTTCGAACGCCGTCGCCGTGGCCTACCTGGTGATGAGCTATTGTGCGGGCCACGTTGTCTTTGCGGACTATCTACAAGTTCCTTACATCGCGGGCTCCGAGGAGCTGGCCGTCTTTTTCGGGTGCCTGCTCGGCGCCGGACTCGGGTTTCTCTGGTTCAATGCCCATCCCGCGCGGGTTTTCATGGGGGACACGGGAAGCCTCGCGCTTGGCGGGGGCATCGCCACCGCGGCCATCCTCATCAAGCAGGAGGTCACCCTGGTGATCGTGGGGGCGGTCTTCGTGATGGAGGCGCTCAGCGTGTTGATCCAAGTGGCGTCCTTCAAGCTCACGGGCAGACGGGTGTTCCGATGCGCGCCGATCCACCATCATTTTGAGATGGAGGCCAAGGACGCGGCGGTGAGGGAGGGACGAGACGTGGAAGTGGTGGAGACGCTGGTCACGATCCGCTTCTGGGTGTTGGCCATCCTCTGCGCGATCCTGGGGATCGCGACGCTGAAACTTCGATGAGGGGGCCTGTGCTGATCCTTGGGGCGGGCTCCAGCGGCCTGGCGGCGGCGCGGCTCCTGCGGGCCCAGGGCGGGAGCGGGTTCCTCGTGTCGGAACAACCGCCCGCCTCTCCCCCTCCCCCCGGATTCTCCCATCGCCCGTCCCTGCCCGAGAGCCCCTGTTGCCGCGCGGTCGTCAGCCCCGGCATCCCGGTGGACCACCCCTGGCTGCAGGCACTCCGGACGCGCCACGTGCCCTTGACCCCCGAATTTGCGCTCGGGGCCGCCGGCCTGCGTGGGCGGACCCTCGCGATCACCGGCTCTCTGGGCAAAACGAGCATGTGCCTGCTCGCGGCCCAGCTGCTGCGCGCCCGCGGTTGGCGCGTCACGGTCTCGGGCAACATCGGCACACCTGTCTGCGAGACAGCCCTGACCTCGCCGGACGCCGACGTCCACATCCTCGAACTCAGCTCCTTCCAGCTGGAACTCAACGAGGACTTCCGCGCGGACGCGGCCCTCTGCCTCAACCTCTTCCCCAACCACCTCGACCGCCATGGAACCCTGGAGGCCTACGCCGCCGCCAAGGCCCGCCTTTTCGCTTTCCAGCGCCAGGACGACCTCGCCTGCGTGCCGGAGAACTACCCCCTGCCCATCCCGGGTGACGGCCGGCGAGTCCGGCCCGCCCCCACACTCCTCCCCCCTTTGGAAGGCACCGCCTTCGCCTCTGGGCCGCTTCGGCGGAATCTGGCGGCACTCTGGGCCGTCCTCGAACCTTGGGGCCTTCCCCCCGACGCCGCTTCCGTCGTCCGGAACTTCCGTTTCCCCGACTTCCGCATGCAGGAACTCCATGTGGCCGGTGCCGGGCGCGTGATCAACGACAGCAAAAGCACCTGCCTCTCCGCCACCCTGGCCGCCGTGGAAGCCGCCCCTGGCCGCTTGCATCTCGTAGTCGGCGGACTTCCCAAAGGCGAGGACCCCGCCCCTGCTGGGGAGGTCCTCGCACGAAGGGAGGTCCACGTCTATCTCTATGGCGCGGCCGCCAACGCGCTCCACGCCGCTTGGTCCCCCCTTTTGCCGCACTGTGAAAAGCATCCGACGCTTCCGGCTTGCCTTGAGGCCATTTGGATGCGAAGAAAGGCAGGAGAAACCTTGCTGTTCTCGCCCGGTTGTGCCAGTTTCGATCAATACCCCGGCTACGCCGCGCGAGGAACCCATTTCAACGAGCTGGTGACCGCACTGGCCGAAAGAGAACCGCTGTACGACCCTTCCAACCAGGAACCGCCATGAAGAACCCGTCCCGTCCCTCCACCCTGCTGCTCCCCCTGCTCGCCTCCGCTCTCCTCGGCGGTTGCGCCACACGTCCGCCACGCCAGGTAGGACCTCCCGGTCAGGTCACCATGCCGCCTCCCGCACCCAGTCAAATCATCCCCCTGCCCACCCCTGCCCCCGCCCCGGTCGTCAAACCCCTTCCCCCGCCTATCCCCACGCGGACCCCCGGAACACACGTGGTAACCCCCGCGCCCCTCTCACGGGGCGAGAGCCGCCCCTACACAATCAAATCCGGGGAGAACCTTTCCACGATCGCCTTGCGGCACAACCTCAGCACCCGGGAACTCGCGGATTTCAACCGGATTGCCGACCCCAACCGCATCCGCGTGGGGCAAACTCTCCTCATCCCCGTCCGGGGAGGAGTCGCCCCCGCACCCGTTGCCCCCGCACCCTCCGCCCCTTCGGCTCCCTCCGCCCCCCGCACGGCGGTGGCAGGCAGCTACGTCGTGCAGTCGGGCGACAGCCTATGGCTGATCGCGCGCCGGAATGGGACCACCATGGCGGCCCTCAGGGCTGAAAACAACCTGAGCAGCGACCAGGTCCGAGTGGGTCAGACGCTGCGCATCCCCGGTGGCGGTGCTGCGCCAGCGGCACCGGTGGCGGCGCCGGCGATCGAGACGATGCCCGCGGCGCCGCGGGCGACCCCCGCACCCGCACCGGCAGAAGTCGCCCCCCTCCTTCCGCCTCCCGCGGCCCCCACACCCCCGATCCCCCCGGCCGCAACGGCGACCCCCGACCCAGTCGCCGCAGGAAAAGCCTTCCCCATCGTGGTGGAACCCGGAGAAACGCTTGAAGACATCGCGCGTTCCTACCTCTTCACGGTGGAGGACATCCGTAAACTGAACAACCTCCCCGCCGGAGCGCAGGTGAAACCGGGCGACACCTTGCTGATCCCCCCCTCCAGCTACTAAAGCGGAGCTCCCCCCATGTCGCGACGGGACACGGTGGAGGGCTTTTTCGAACCCAGTCCAAGCGGGGCCTCTCCCGGCGCCGCGAAGCTTTTGCTCGCGACGGTTGTCCTCCTGATCACGGTGGGGCTGCTCGCACTGGTCAGCATTGGCATTGGTCAGAAAAGTCCGCTGCACTATCCCGTCCGGCAACTCGTCTTCGCGGTGGTGGCCTTCGTAGCGGGAGGGATTTGTCTGGCGTTGCCCTTCCGATTCTGGCCCAGGATGCTCCCCCTCCTCTATCCGGGCACCTGCCTTCTGCTGGTGATCACCCGCCTGATGGGCCCGAACATCAACGGAGCCCACCGGTGGCTCAAATTCGGTCCCGTCAGCTTCCAGACCTCCGAGTTCGCCAAACTCACCGCGCTGGTCTGGGTGGCCTGGTGGATGAGCCGCAACCGGCGCCACGCGCATGAATTCGTGCGCGGATTCCTGGTTCCCGGCGTCGGCCTCGGCTTCCTCTGTCTCCTGGTGTTCATTGGCCCCGACTTCGGCACCACCGCCCTCCTCGCCGGGGCCGGGGGCCTCCTGCTCTTCATCGGCGGAACCCGGCTGGGTTACCTCTTCCTTGCCGCCCTCCTCGGCGGCGGCGCCTTCACCGTCTTGGTCATGCAGGACCCCATCCGCCTCAACCGCGTCATCTCCTTCCTCGAACCCCAACGGTATGCCGACAACGAAGCCTACCAGCTCATGAACTCTCTCCACGGCTTCATGCAGGGGGGGCTCTTCGGGGTCGGTTTCGGGCAAAGTTTGCAGAAATACTCCTACCTTCCCGAAGCCCACACGGACTTCATCCTCGCGATCATCGCGGAGGAAACCGGCCTGGTCGGCACCCTCGGGGTCCTGATCCTCTTCCTGCTGTATTTTGCCTCGGGGCTGACCATCGCCCGGAACGCGCGCGACCCCTTCGCCCGCCTGCTCGCCCTGGGAATCACCTTCCTGGTCACCCTCCAGGCCGCCATCAACGTAGGGGTCGTCACCGGTTCCATGCCCACCAAAGGCCTCGCCCTTCCCTTTATCAGCCACGGCGGTTCCAACCTCCTCTTCATGGTCGCCATGTCCGGCATCCTCCTCTCCATCGCCCGAGGCTCGGGCGAACCCGACAGCCCCCTACGCGCCACCGGCGATGCCCGGATCTGGATGTGACCCATGCCGCCCGCCCTGCCCCTCCACATCTTCTGGGACTGGAATGGCACCCTGCTGGACGACGCCTGGCTCTGCCTGGACGTGATGAACCAAATGCTCCGGACCCGCGGCATGCCCCTCCTCTCCACCGAACGCTACCAAGCCGCTTTCGACTTCCCGGTCAAACGCTACTACGAGAACATCGGCTTCGATTTCTCCCGCGAGTCCTTTGAAACCTTGGGCCTCGAGTTCATCCACGCCTATGAGAAACGCCGGAACGAGGCCGCACTCTTCCCCGATGTCCTCCCCGCCCTCGGCCGACTCCAGCACCGTGGCATAGGTCAAGGCGTCCTCTCCGCCTATCCGCACGACCACCTCGTCTCCCTCGTCGCACACCATCGCCTCGACCCCTTCTTCGCGCATCTTCACGGCCACGACGACCCCTTCGCCCACGGCAAAATCCCGCAGGGCCGCCGCGCCCTCGAGCACCTCGGCCTCCCCCCCGGACGCTGCGTCCTGATCGGCGACACCGCCCACGATGCCGACGTCGCCAGGGAACTTGGCATGCGCTGCCTGCTCCTCGACGGCGGAAACCAGCCGCGGAGCCGCCTCGAGGCCACGGGCTGCCCCCTCCTCCCCTCCCGCCTCGACGCCCTGCGGCATCTGGGGTTTTGAAACCCGGCCCCCTCACGCCCCAGCTCCCTCCGCCCCCATTCCCCTTCTTTTCGATTGCGGGCCAGCCGCATCTCCGGTAGGACAACGGCATGTCACCCCAGCTCACGATGGCTCTGATCCCTGCCCGGGGAGGGTCCAAAGGCATCCCCCGCAAGAACATCCGGCCCCTGTGCGGGAAGCCCCTGATCGCCTGGAGCATCGCGGATGCCCTGGCAACGCCGGGGATCGACCGCGTGGTCGTGAGCACCGACGACCCGGACATCGCGTCCGTCGCCCGCGAACACGGCGCGGAAGTCGTCCTCCGCCCCGCGGAACTGGCTACCGACAACGCCCCGAGCGAGGGCGCCCTGCTCCACGCGCTCGGGAGAATCGAGGCCGAGGGCACGCGCGTGGACCGGCTGGTCTTCCTCCAAGCCACCTCCCCCGTCCGGGGACCACGTCTGTTGGCCGCCGCTCTCGACCACTTCGAGTCCTCCGCCGCAGACTCCCTCCTTTCCGTCACCCCCTCCCATGCCTTCCTGTGGGAGGAAAACCCCGATGGATCGGCCCGACCGCTCAATTACACCCCCGGACAACGGCCGATGCGGCAACAAATGCGCCAATTCCGCGAAAACGGATCGATCTACATTCTCCGTCCCGACATCCTCCGCTCCACAGGTTGCCGCCTCGGCGGCCGCATCGTCCTGTTTCCAATGCCCGCCGCGTGCGAAGTTGACATCGACACGGCGGCCGACTGGGACCGCGCCGAAACCCTCCTCCCCCAAACGCTCCACCATGCTCGTTGACCGTTCCGTCAAACCTTTCCTCATCCACGAAAACGCCACCCTGCGGGAGGCCCTCCACCGGATCGACGCCAACAAGGAGGGCTTTGTCCTCTGCATCGACGATGCGGGGATTTTGCGGGGCGTGCTCACCGACGGCGATGTGCGGCGCTGGATCGGCGCACGGGAATCGGTGGACACCTCCGTGTCCGTCGGGACCCTGCTCCGCCCCGGCTTCGTCTCCGCCCGCCTTGGCGACTCCCGCGAACGACTGGAGAGCCTGTTCGACGAACGCATCCGTGTCGTGCCCCTGCTGGACTCGCTCGGACGCCCCGCCGGGCTCGCGCGACAGCGCGACCTTCGCCACGGGATCCGCATCGGGGACCGGCAGATCGGGGGCGACGCTCCGGCTTTCATCATCGCCGAAATCGGGATCAACCACAACGGGTGTCCCGACCGCGCCCGCCGCCTTGTCGACGCCGCCGCCGACGCCGGGGTGGACTGCGTGAAGTTTCAGATGCGCCACATGAAAACCCTCTACCGTGAAAGCGGCGGCGGCAACGCGGGCGAGGACCTCGGCACCCAGTACACCCTCAACCTCCTCGAGCGCTTCGAACTTCCCGTTCCCGAGATGCTCAAGCTCTTCGACCACGCGCGCCGTCGGGGAGTCGAGGTCCTGTGCACCCCCTGGGAGGAGGAAAGCCTCGCCGTCCTCGAATCCCACGGCATGCCCGCCTACAAGGTCGCCTCCGCCGACCTCACCAACCACCCCTTCCTCCGCACACTCGCCGATACCTACAAACCCCTCCTCCTCTCCACCGGCATGGCCAACGAGGATGAAATCCGCCAGGCCGCCGACCTCCTGCGCGGCCGCGGCTCCCCCTTCGTGTTCCTCCACTGCATCTCCACCTACCCCGCCCCCTTCAAGGACGTCAACCTCCGCTACATGCGCCGCCTCCGCGACGTCGCCGAATGCCCCGTCGGCTACTCCGGCCACGAACGCGGCATCCATGTCTCCATCGCCGCCGCCGCCCTGGGCGCCTGCGTCATCGAGAAACACATCACCGAGGACCGGTCCCTCGAAGGAAGCGACCACCGCGTCAGCCTCCTGCCCGGCGAATTCGCGGAAATGGTGTCGGGCATCCGCGCCGTCGGGGAGGCCCTCGGCAGCGCGGCCCGGCGAAGCCCCACCCAAGGGGAGATCATGAACCGCGTCAACCTGGCCAAAAGCCTCGTTTCCGCCGTTCCCCTCCGCGCGGGGGCGACCCTCGAACGCGCCATGATCGAGGTGCGAAGCCCCGGTCGGGGCCTCCAACCCAACCGCCTCGACGAACTCATCGGCCGCCCCCTCCGACGCGACATGGCCGCGGGTGACTTCTTCTTCGAAAGCGACCTGCAAGGGCCCCTCGCCACCCCCCGCCCCTATCGCTTCCAACGCCCCTGGGGCCTCACCGTGCGTTGGCACGATTGCCGCGGCATCGCCGCGCTCTCCAACCCCGATTTCCTTGAATTCCACCTCAGTTTCAAGGACATGGAGGAGGATTTCCGCCCCTGGCTCCCCGGCAAAATGGAGATGGACCTCAAGGTACACAGCCCCGACACCTTCCCGAACGACCACCTCCTCGACCTCGCCAACCCGGATCCCACCCATCGCCGCACCTCCATCGCCCACCTCCAGCGCGTCATCGACCTCACCCGCGAACTCACCCCTTGGTTCAGCCGCGCCTCCCGCCCCGTCATCATCGCCAGCCTCGGCGGCTTCACTGAAAACCGCCCCCTCACCCCCGACGAAGTCGCCTCCCGCTACGACCTTCTCGCCGAAAGTCTCGACCAACTCGACCGCGATGGCGTGGAGATCGTGGGCCAAACCCTCCCCCCCTTTCCTTGGTACTTCGGGGGACAGCTCTACCTCAACCTCTTCGTCCACCCCGCCGACACCGCCGCCTTCTGTGAACGCACCGGCCTCCGCCTGTGCCTCGACGTCTGCCACTCGAAAATGGCCTGCAATCATTTCGGCCACTCCTTCCCCGGGCTGATCCGGATTCTGGGCCCGCACACCGCGCACCTTCACATGGCCGATGCGCGCGGGGTCGACGGCGAGGGCCTGCAGATTGGCGAAGGCGACCTCGACTTCCCCAGCCTCTGCGCGGACCTCCGCGCCGCCGCCCCCCACGCCTCCTTCATCCCTGAAATCTGGCAGGGCCACAAAAACAACGGGGAGGGGTTCTGGCTCGCACTTGAACGCCTAGAGGCCCTGGACTTCTGAACGTGCGCCTGGTCTTCCCCATTCTTCGCCTCAACTGGTACCGCGTGGTGGCCTCGACCATCGACGCCGCCCTTGCCGCCGGCCACTCGGTCGAATGCTGGCACCATGGTGGGGGGCACCACTGGCCTGCCAACCGGCCCGACCGGGACCGCGTACCCGCCTTCCGCCACGGCGTTGTGACGGTGCGGGAGTTCGAGGACGACAACGCCTTCCTCCACCTCTGCAGAGAACAGGCTCCCGACGCGATCCTCAGCATCAGCCTCGTCTGGAACAGCCTCCTCCCCGCCTGGACCGCACTCCCCTCGCGCCCCCGCTGGGTGATCCTCGCGACCAACGATACCTTCGCCCACTGCAACCACCCCGAGCAGCTGGACACCTGCGACCTCATCACGCTCCGCAGCCCCCACGAACGCGCGTGCCTGATCGACGACCACACCTGCGGACTCGCACCCATCCTGGAGGAGCTCCGCCGCCACCCCTCCCGGCACGGACGGCTCTACGCCGACCTCTTCCCCGCCCGCGCCGCCGCCCCCTGGTCCGACGCCATGCTCCGCCTCTTCCGGGAACGATCCGTCTGCACCGGCTACCCCCTCCTCGATACCCTCCGCGACATCGACACCGAAGCCCTCCGCCACCGCTGGGGCATCCCCCCCGGCCAACCCGTCGTCGGCTGCCTCTCCTCCCCCTACGGCACCGTCATGAACGCCCCCTGGGAAAAAGCCTTCGTCTCCCGCAACCCCCTCGGACGTCTCGGGTGGACCCTCCGCGACACCCCCCGAAACCTTTTCCGCCTCCTCCCCCCCAACGAAGCCGAGGTCATGCTCGCGCTCCGGGCCTTCTGCGACGCCAACGGCGCCTTCCTGCTGCTCAAGATGCGCCACTCCCAAAGCGCCGACCCACTCATGAACCGCGTCGCCGACCGCATCCTCGGCGAGGAATCCCACTACCCCCACACCGCCGTCGAAATGGCCGCGCTGGCCACCCCTGTCTTCGGCTTCTTCACCACGGGTGCCCCCGAAGCCGTCGCCGCCGGCCACGCCTTCATCGACCTCCGCATCCCCGGCTACAACCGAGACATGTGGGAGCGCGCCGCCTCCATGTTCATGGGCATGTTCGACACCCCCGGCGTCTCCCACTCCCTCGACGCCCGCTACTGGATCCACAACGCCCACACCCTGCGCCTCGACCACTTCCAAACCGATCCCGCCGCCCTCCCCGCCTACCAGCGGCGCTACTGCGGGCCCATGGACGGCCTGCACTCGGCACGTGTACTCCGCGCCATCGCCGAACACCACGAAGGCCGCCGCGCCCCCGTGGACGCGGACGGATTCGTGCTTCCGGGCTGAGCCACACCGGCCTCAGCAGAAACGCCCCAGCCCCCGTGCGCGCAAGTGCCCGGCCAGAGCCCCCTCCCGGTCCAGCAACTCAAACCCCTTGAAATCAAATCCGGGGCCGACGCTGCAACCAACCAAGGCCTCGTTTTCGATGGGCTCCGCCGCTTGCCACCACCCCGCCGGCACAACGGCACAGTACATGTGAGCCTCCACCCGCAACTCGAGAGCCTCCGGCTCGCCGCCCTCGGGAAACCTCCACAACCGGAGCGCACCGCGGTGGAGGCTCCAGACCTCGTCACTGTCCACGCGGTGGAATCGGCTGACCTCCCCCACCCCCAGATGGAAGAGGATATGCGTCAAGGCGCACCGGGTTCCCCCCGCCGGATGCTCCACCCGCAGCGCGGACCGGTGCAGCTCCCGGTAGGAGCCGCCTTCGGGGTGTGCGGTCAGGCCCAGCCGCGTGGGAAGGTCTAGGCGGCTCATGGCGTTTCCGTGGGAGGCGGAGGGGGCGCTGCGACGGGGGAAGGGTTCGGGCGCGGAGGCGCACCCTCCGCCAAGAGGCGCTCCACTTGTTCCCGGAGGATCTCCTCCCGCCGCGCGAGGTCGGCCTCGTGCTGCGCCTGGAGCTTCATGAGTTCCTCGCGGATGGCCTGTATGCGCTGTTGCCTCATTTCCATACGCCGGTCCAAAACCTCTCCCAACCGCTCCCGCAGCACGCCGAGAGCTTCCTCGCGGGCCTCGGGGGTCTCCGCCGAGCGCAGCGCCTTCACCTCCCTCTGGAAAGGATGGTGGAAAAGACCGGGTCCCTCGCCCCTGTGCACACGGGTCTCCGCAACTCGCCGGCGCAATTCGTCACGGAATCCCTCCGGATCCTCCACCCGCAGCGTGCGCAACCTCTCGAACTCCTCCGGTTCGTGTTGGCGCAGATGCTCGAAAAGCCGATCAAGGGCGGGGGGGGAAGGAGGGCCCCCTCCGTTGCGCGGGAAAACGGGCGGCCCCCGCCGCGGTCCCTCGTGCCCGTCCCGGACAAAGGGACGCTCCCGGCGTGGACGATCCCCTTCCTCCCCGCCGCCCTGCGGCGGCTGAGCCCCGACCCGCCAGGCTCCTAGCACCCCCATCATCAACAGCATCATCGTCGTCGTTTTCATATCGCATCCTCAAAGGAAAAAAGAAGCTCCTCCGCCCAGGACTCGGCATCGCCATGCCACAGGTCCGTGCCCACATCGTGCATGGCCAACTCCTCCAGCTCTTCGCGCAGCGCCTCCAAGTCCGCCCAGGCATGCTCCAACGGCAAGCCCACCGCGCCCTCCTCCACCCCGACAGGCCCATCCTGAACCACCCGCGGCTCCAGGGTGTCGTTTTTCCCGGAAGGACCGAGATGGGTCCACAACCCCAACGCCAGCATCCATCCGGCCGCCAGGGCCAATATCCGGGGCAAGGGAGCGCTCCGGCGTCGTCGCGCCGCCTCCCGGAGGAGGCGCTCCCTGAAAAGGGGTGGGGTATCGGGGGTGGTGAGCGAGGTGGAGGCACGGGCGGCCTCACAAAGCCTTTGGAGCGCCTCGGCCTCTTCGCACAAGGCGGGCTCCCGGGCCATCGCCTCGTCAAGTCGCGCGCCTTCGGCGGGATCGAGCTCGCCGCTCGCACGCAGATGGAGGGAGTCCAGAGCTTCTGTGCGATTCATGGGCACCTCCCCGTGAGGGTGTGGAGATGTTGGTAATCCTCCGCGAGAGCCTCGCGAAGGCGGCGGATTGCGTAATGCATGCGCGCCAGGGCGGTATTGATCGGGACCCCCTGGTGCTCGGCTATCTCTTTGAAGGGAATGTCGGCCTCGCTCCTCATGACAAAGACCTCCCGCTGTTCGCGTGGCAAAGCGTCGACCGCCGCGCGGATCCGGAGGGCGAGCTCGCGATTCCCGGAAACCTGGTCGGGCCCGGGCTCGCTCCCGGCCAGGAAAGTCTCCAGCGTGACGGGATCCGGCCCGCTCCCCATGGGCTGTTGAAGGCTGAGATCGGGACCCCGCCGGCGCGACAAGTCGATGACCCGGTTTCGGGCGATTTTGAAGAGCCACGACAACAGGCGGTCGCTGCGGTACCGGTGCAAACCGCGGACGGCCCGGAACCAGACGTCCTGGAACACATCCTCGGCCGCATGGGGATTCCGGACCATTCCCGAGATGAACCGATGAAGCGGAGGCCGGGTGAGGTCGACAATCCTTCCGAGCGCGGCCGTGTCGCCGTCGCGGTAGGCTTGCAAAAGGTTTTCAAGCTCATATGGCTCCATGTGGGACAAGGGTTGCACATTTTCCCAACGCTGTCAGGGGCAAATTATTTCCGAGAAAATGCAAGCATTCCCCCGGGCGCTCCACCTGGAAGGGAAAAACCGGAGGGAGGCGGGAGGTGGGTTCACCCGTTGAGAAGGCATCCGAGCACGCGGCCATAGGCGCGCAGGAATTCGTTGCCCAGCATGGCCACTGCCGCCAAGGGCGAATCGTCCAGAGAGACCAGAGCGAGGGCCAGCAGCAGCAGGTTCCCGAAAAGGATGAGGGGGTAGGCGCCTAGCGCACCGTACGGAGCAATGTCGCTTTGTCCCAATGACAAGGCATAGATCGTGAAGGTCAGGTGGAAAGACCAGGTCAGCCCAAGGCCGAACGGCAGAAAGCCGATCCACGCCGCTGGGTCCCAAAACAACTGCGCAACGGCATGGGCGACCAGAAGCAAAAGGCTGTAGAAAGGGATCAGGTAGGGGGCGAGCGCGATCCAGACCGACGTCCTGGACACATCCACACTTCCGCCGTCGGCCCGCACCCGCAGGCGGGAGACCCGGGCGCCGGAAAACCAGGCCGCGAGTGCATGGCTGAGTTCATGCGCGAGCACATAACTCCTCATAGGCCGCGTCAGGAACAGGAAGAGCAGCACCCAGCCGCCGGCCCCGAGGAAAAAGCCCCCCAGCAGCCCGTTACCGGCCCCCCGCACCTGGGCGCGGACCAGCAGATGGTACAAGGCCTTGCCCACTCCCCACACCCCAGGAAGCAGCAGCCCACCGGCCATCGCCCACATCAGCCGCCGAATCATCCTCCCTCCTCTCCCGGGTGATCCTCATGTGCCATGGGCATAGCTCGGGTATTTCGAGGGATCCGCCCCCTCCGGAATGTGTTCCCATCGCTTGTACATCCAGCACCAGGGCTCGGGATGCTCCCGGATCACCCGCTCAAGGCTTCGGGTCATCCTCGCCGTCAACTCCGCCACAGGATCCGAGGCCTCCGGATCCGCACGCAACGTGTCGTGCAGGGTCACATGGTACACCCCCTCCCCGTCGGGCACCGCCAGCACCGTGTGCACCACCGTGCCCGTCTTGACCGCCAGGGCCGCGGGCGCCGGACTCACCGGCACGGGTAGCCCGAAAAACGGCACAAAAATGCCTCCATCGCGGGGACGGGTATTCTGGTCGAGCAGTACAGCGAGTTTCTGACCTTGGCGCAGCCCCTGCAACAGCCGGCGGGCGGCCCCCTGCTTCGGGATGATGGTCTGCCCTGTGCGTTGCCGCAGATGGACGAAAAGGCGGTCGACCTGGCGGTTCTTCAGGGGCGCCGCCACACTGCACAAGGGCTGACCCAGCGCGGCATAGGCCTGTCCGAGCGTCTCCCAGTTCCCGTAGTGACCGGTCAAGAGCAGCTGCGCGCCCTCCTCGAACACCGGACGGGTCGAATCCTCCCAGACAAACCAACGGGAGAGGCGTTGACGGGGACGGAAGGTGAACCAGAGAATGTCCAGCACCAGCAACGCATACCGTTCGAAACAGTTCCGGAGCATCGCCTCGCGCTGTTCCGCAGTCATGTCCGCCCCGAAAACCAGCTCAACATTCGCCTCGGCCACCCGGCGGATTTTGTGCGCATGCCGATAGCCCTGCCTTCCCGCGAATCGCGCAATCCCCATCACCCACCGCCTCGGCAACAACGGCACCCAGCCCAAGCCGAATACCAAGGCCGCGAACTCGGGCCACGCGCGATACCATCGACGGAATTTCATGGGCGTGATTGTGAAAGGGGAAATGGTGAGCCGGGTGGGACTCGAACCCACGACAAAAGGCTTAAAAGGCCTCTGCTCTACCGGCTGAGCTACCGGCCCACCAGCAAATCGATCATCTCCACGACGTGTCCGTCGTCTCGAACTTCCATACCTATGGGACAGGCCGGGCCTTGTCAAAACCTGAAATCACATTTTTGACCCCAACGGCAGGGGGGAGGAGCGGGGGAAGGCTGGCGTAGGCCGAGACCCATACCCTCAGGGGATTCCCAAGGCGGGTTTCAGTTGCAACCCCGGGATTTTTGGATATAAGTCCCTCCCCTTTCACCTGCCAAGGAAACCGTGATGCCAAAGACCCTCTTTGAGAAAATCTGGGACCGCCATCTCGTCCGGGACCTTCCCGACGGGACCTCGTTGTTGTACATCGACCGCCACCTCGTGCATGAAGTGACCAGCCCCCAGGCCTTCGAAGGCCTGCGCTTGTCGGGCCGCAAGGTTCGACACCCCGAACTCACCTTCTCGACGATGGACCACAACGTGCCGACCGATGAGAGCCGCCTGACCATCCAGGATCCGGTCTCACGGGCTCAGGTGGAGGCGTTGGAAAGCAATTGCCGGCAAAACGGCATCCACCTCTACGGGATCGGGGACGAACGCCAGGGGATCGTGCATGTGATCGGGCCCGAGCTGGGCATTACGCTTCCCGGGCTGACGATGGTCTGCGGCGATTCGCACACCTCCACCCACGGCGCTTTCGGAGCCCTCGCGTTCGGCATCGGCACCTCGGAGGTCGAACACGTGCTGGCCACGCAGACCCTGCGCCAAAAGAAGGCCCGCACCTTCAAGGTCGAATACACCGGCAAACTCTCCCCCCACGTCCACTCCAAAGACATGGTGCTGAAACTCATCGGCCTGATCGGCACCGCCGGCGGAACCGGGTCCGTCTTCGAATTCTGCGGGGAAGCCGTCCGCGACCTCTCGATGGAGGCCCGCATGACCATCTGCAACATGTCGATCGAAGGCGGCGCACGCGCCGGCCTCATCGCCCCCGACGAGACCACCTTCGCTTACCTCACCGCCAAGGACCGCCCCTTCGCCCCCAAGGGCGCCGCCCTCGAGAAAGCCTTGGCCGAATGGCGCAGCCTTCCCTCCGACCCCGATGCGGTGTACGACAGAACCCTCACGATCGACGCCTCCCGGATCGCCCCCCAGGTCACCTGGGGAACCAGCCCCGGCATGGTCATCGATGTCGACCAGCCCGTCCCCGGCCTCAACGACGTCCCGGGCTACAGCCCCACCGATGTGCGCAAGGCCCTCGACTACATGGGCCTCGAGCCGGGACAATCCCTCTCCGATGTGGAAATCGACATTGTGTTCATCGGCTCCTGCACCAACTCCCGCATCGAGGACCTCCGCCGCGCCGCCGCCATCCTCCGCGGACGAGTCAAGTCCCCCCACGTTCGCCTGATGGTGGTCCCCGGTTCGCAGCAGGTCCGCCGCCAGGCCGAAGCCGAGGGACTGGACAAAGTCTTCCTCGCCGCCGGCGCCGAATGGCGCTGGGCAGGCTGCAGCATGTGCCTGGCCATGAACCCCGACAAGCTCGCCCCCCAGCAACGCTGCGCCTCCACCTCCAACCGCAACTTCGAAGGGCGCCAGGGCGCGGGTGGACGCACCCACCTCGTTAGCCCGGAAATGGCAGCCGTCGCCGCCATCGAGGGCCGCTTTGTCGACATCCGCACTTGGAAGGGATTTAACTGAACATGAAAAAATTCACCACCCACCGCGGCGTGCTCGCGCCGCTTGACCGCGCAAACGTCGACACCGACCAGATCATCCCGAAACAATTCCTCAAGTCGATCCTGCGGACCGGCTTCGGCCCCAGCGCTTTTTTCGATTGGCGCTACACCATCGACGGCACCCCGAACCCCGACTTCGCCCTCAACGCCCCGCGCTACGCGAATCGGTCGATCCTGGTGACGCGCAACAATTTCGGCTGCGGCTCGAGCCGGGAACACGCTGTGTGGGCGGTGGCGCAGGACGGGATCCAAGCGATCGTGGCCCCCTACCGCGGCGAAGGCAACGAACGGATCCCCGGCTTCGCGGACATTTTCAAGAACAACTGCTCGAAGAACGGCGTGGTGACCATTGAGCTGTCCGAGGGGGAGGTTGAACGGATTTTCGCGGCGATTGAGGCCGAGGAAGGCCTGGAAGCCACCGTGGACCTTCCCGCGCAGACGCTGGTGCTGCACCAGGCCTCCGGAGACGCCCTCTTCCGCTTCGAGTACGACGGCAGTGTGAAACACAAGTTGGTGAACGGCCTCGACGACATCAACGAAACCCTCCAGTACCTGGGGGACATCGAGGCCTTCGAGGCGCGACACTCCACCTGGATACCCACCCCTTGAGCGAAGACCCGCTGGGATGAGCTCCCCACCGCCCAGCTTCACGGTCATCACCCCCTGCCGAAACGCCGTCCGGCACCTTGACCGCTGCCTCGACAGCATCCATGCGCAACGGCGCGACAGCCTCCGGGTCCAGCACATCGTCATGGACGCGTGCAGCAAAGACGGCACGCTGGAGCGATTGCGCGCCCGCGGAGACGCCATCGACATCCTGCGCTCCGAGCCCGATGCTGGCCCGGCCGATGCCATCAACCGCGCCCTGCCCCTGGCCGAGGGGGAGATCGTGGCCTGGCTCAACGCCGACGACGAATACGAGCCCCACGCGCTGGCACGGGTGGGCGAGGCCTTCTCCGCTGCGCCAAGGGCCGCCTTTGTTTTCGGCCGTTGCCCGATTATCAACGAGCAAGGGCTCGAAATCCGGCGGCCGATCACGCGCTTCAAGGAACTCTTCTTTCCGCTGAGCTCCCGCTTCACCTACCAATGCATCAACTACCTCTCCCAGCCTGCGGTGTTTTTCCGCCGGGAGGCGGCGAAGGCCGCGGGGCCTTTGCGGACGGACCTGCGCGCGGCCTGGGACTACGAGTTCTTCCTCAGGCTCTGGCGGCAGGGGGGCGGACGCCACGTGATGGGAAATCCGTTGGCCCGCTTCCGCTGGCACGAGGAATCGATCAGCGGCCGCCACTTCGCCCTGCAGTTCGAGGAGGAATACCGGGCGGCGGTGGCCGATGCAGGGGCCTTTTCGCCGCAGGGCATCGCGCATCTTTTCGTCAAGTGGGGCATCATCGCCGCCTACCGGGCGATGGCCTCGGCGCGGAGAAGACGCGCGTGAGGCTGGGCGTCAACACGCTGTTCTGGATTCCAGGGCAGGTGGGGGGCAGCGAGACCTACCTGCTGGAAATCCTGCGGGTCTGGAAAACCGAGGGCAGGCCGGAGCGGGTGGTCTTGTTCACCCAGAAGGAGAACCACGCGAGTCTTGAGACGGAATTCGCGGGGGGAGGATGGTCCTGCGAACGGCTGGATTTCAGGGCGGAAAACCGGGTTGCGCGCATCCTGTGGGAGCAGCTGTGGCTTCCGGGGCGGGTCAGAAGGGCCGGAGTGGACGCACTGTGGTCCCCCGGCTACACGGCACCGCTTTTCTGCCCCACCCCCCAGGGGGTGAGCCTCCTGGACATGCAATACCGCTCCCACCCGGACGACCTCACTTGGCTCGCCCGCCTCACCACCGACGTACTGGTGCGCGCGGCCGCACGCCGCGCCCAGGCCCTGCTCACCATCTCGGAATTCTCCAAATCCGAAATCCTCCGACACACCCGCGCCACGCCCGAACGCATCACCGTCACCCCGCTGGCCGCCAGCCCCCTCTTTGCTCACGCTGAACCCCCTCCCTCCTCCTCCCGCCCTTACCTCCTCTGCGTGGCCAACACCTACCCCCACAAGAACGTCGACCAGCTCGTGCGCGCCTTTGGCCCCCTCTGCAATGAGTTCCCCCATGACCTCGTGCTGGTCGGACGCCCACGCCTCGGCGAACCCCGCGTCCAGGCCGCCCTCCACGAACTTCCAGACCCCTCCCGCGTGCGAAGGCTCAGCGGACTCGGCCGTGGGGAGCTCGCCTCCCTCTACGCCGGCGCCGATCTGTTTGTGTTTCCCAGCCTTTACGAGGGCTTCGGCCTCCCCGTGCTCGAGGCCATGTCCGCCGGAATCCCCGTCCTCACTACCCGCCTGGGCTCCCTCCCGGAGGTCGGAGGCGACCGCGTGGACTACTACGACGCCACCCACGACGAGGCCCTGACCGAGGCCCTGCGCGCATGCCTTCTCCGACCTCCGGAAGAGCGTGCCCGCCGCGTTTCCGAAGCCCGGAAACGCGCGGCGACCTTCGACTGGTCCCGCACAGCCGCCGGGACCCGTTCCGCTCTGGCCGGGGTGGCCGCGGGCCTTGAATCCGGGGCCTCTCGGGAGCAAATGGGCTTGTCGTAGCCCTCCGCCTATGGGATAGGCGTGGAATGTTCGACGAGATTGCCGCAAGAAGCAGAAAAAGCCGACCGTTCGCTGGCGAGGGCGTTGGCGTAGCCCCCCACAGGAGCGAAAGGGAGGGGGAAACATGAAAGGCCGGGAGGGAACCTGGCGTTGGGTTGTCGGCGCGTTCGGGGGAGCCCTGGTGCTGTACCTGGCCACGCTCTGCCCCGGATACATGCCGGGGGAATCGTCCTTCGCCTTGCAACAGGCCTTGCCGGACTCGCTGTTCCCGACCTTTGGCAACACGCTTTGGCACACCTGCATTGGATGGCTGGCGGCTCTGCCCGTGGGAACGCTGGCCCTGAAGGCAGGCCTGTTCTCGGCGCTGACCGGAGCGGTGGCGGCGGGCGCGGCGGCGCACATCGCCCTGCGCATCCCCCGGGGGGAGACCCCAGAGGAACAGGGCTCTCCCGTTCCACCCCGCCAGACCCGCGCGATCGGGTTCGGGGCCACCCTGCTCACCTTCGTTTTCTCGCCGCCCCTCTGGTTCGGCGCCACCCGAGCACTTCCACAGATGTTCGGCCTGATGTGCCTCCTCCTCCTCGGCGCCTGGACCCTCGAGACCTTCCATCGCCGCTCCCCCGCCATGCTCAACCTCGCCGCACTCCTCTGGGGCTGGATCGTCACCGAATACACCACCGCCTGGTTTTTCCTTATCTTCTTCGCGGCAGCGGTCCTGCGCAGCGGATTTTCTCCCGAAGGCCACTTCCGCTGGCGGCGCAACCTCCGTCTGGCATCCCTCTTCCTGGCCGGGGCCCTGGCCGGGTATACGTGGATGAGCCTGCGCGTGCTGGGGCACCCCAACGCCCCCTTGCAGGACATCCACAACCTCGCCGACGCCTGGTGGAGCTCCCTGAAGGTCCAGAAAAACCTGCTCACCCAGTCCGCGCCGCCCCAAGGAAGCCTCCTGGTCTTCCTGCTTTTCGGGGGCCCCTTCCTGCTCGTCCTCTGGCCCAAGGAGCACGCGACCCTGGAGGTGCGCTTCGGCTCCATCCTGCTGCACACCGTCTGTCTGGCCATCAACGCGGTGATGCTCTTCCACCCGCCTTCCTCCCCCTGGGGCATGTACCTCGACGGACGCCTCGGCGTTTTCATGGTCGCACCCTCCGCCATGCTCGCCCTGAGCACCGGATACCTCCTGGGGTATTTTCGAAATCTGCTCGCCCACTGCAATCCCTACCTTCCCGCGCACCTCCGCCTGCCTCGCCAGGGGCTTCGCCTCGCCGCACCGCCGGCGATGGCCGCCCTGTTGATCCTCAGCACCGCCAGCAACCTCCGCGGCCACAACGACCCCGACGTTCGCCGCGTGAACGCCCTCGCCGACGAACTCGCCGAACGCCTCCGCGGCCGGGAGGCCTACGTGGGCGAAACCGGTTTCAACCATGTCCTTCGCCTTAAACTCCACGAAAAAGGAATGGCTGTAAGGGTCATCGACCTCTCCCCCTCCCTCTGGCAGCGGGAGACCTACCGCCGTATCCTGGCGACCGGCTTCGCCGACAGGCCGCGCCTGGCCGCCCTCGCGGAAATCGGCCCCTCCCCGCTTCTGCAGGCCTGGGCCGAATCCGATCCCCTTTTCGGTGAAAAAGTCCTGCTCGGCGACCATCCGGACCTGCTCGCCCGCGCCGGGCTACGGGCCCTACCCGTTCCCTTTGGCTACCAGGGACAGTCCGGCATCTCCCAGGCGGAACTAAGGGAACTCGCCGCCTCCTGGATCCCCCTCCGCAAGCCCTCTCCCCTTCCGGCCAATGCGGACGCAGACCTCCACCGGGCCTCGGTGTCCCTGACCACCTTCCACCACGCGGAGAGCCGGCGCCTCAACAACCTAGGCGTCCTCCTGGAGGAGGAGGGGCTCCTGACCGAGGCCTTCGAGGCTTATCGCGCCGCGCGCGGCTTGCGGCCGGACAACCTCAGCGCCCTCCTCAACCTGGCCTATCACCTCTCCGCCCTCCCCTCCGCCGAACAGGAATCCCTCCAGAAGGAGATCGACCGCGTCCTGGCGGGCCTCGGCGGGAAACGCCACGAGCAGTGGCGCCTCTCCGAGGTCTTCGGCCATGTCAGCCACCCCCTCGCCCACATGGAACGGGGCATGACCTGGGCCCTAAGTGGAAACGCCTCCCTGGCCGCGCGGGAATACGAAAACGCGCTGCGCCGCGCTCCCGGATCGGAGGTGCTGCGCCTGCACCTGGCGCAAGCCCGGCTGGCGGGACGCGATCTGGACGCCTCCGAGGCCGAGTTCCTGCGCGTACTGGAAAAAAGCCCCCACTCCCCCGCCGCCCTGCTCGGCCTCTGCCGCATCCACACCCTGCGCGGCCGCCTCGACGAGGCCTTCGGATACCTCGCCCGCCTCCGTGAACTCGACGCGCCCCCCTCCCTGCTCTTCCGCGAGGAAATCGGGCTCCTCACCCTCTCGGGCCGTACACACGAGGCCATCGACCGCGCTGATGCCTGGATCCGGACGGAACCCCGGAACCCCCGGGCCTGGGGCACCCGCATCGCCCTCGCCACCGACCAGAAGGACACCCGGAAGATCCCCGCCCTGCGCGCCTCCCTCGACGCCCTCCTCCCCGACGCCCTTCCCGAGGACCGACTGCTTGTCGCCCGCCTTCTCTACACCAGGGGAGAGGTCTCCTCGGCACGCCAGTGGATGCGCCCACTGCTCGAGAGCGCCCCGAACCTCCCCGGGGTCGCCGACCTGGGCCTGCGCATCGCCGTTGCGGCCCGCGACCGTACGGAGGCGGCAAAGTGGGTGAGGGCTTCGCTGACCCAGAACCCTTCCGACCCCTTCGCCACCTACATCCTCGGAACCCTCCGCTACCACGATGGCCGTCTGGCCGAGGCGGAAAGCGCTTTCCGCACCAGCATCACCCTCGGGGCCAGTGCCCCCGCACTCAACGACCTGGCCTCCCTCCTGCTCGAGAGCGGCCGCGCCAGCGAGGCGCTGCCTCACGCACAGGAAGCCACCCGTCTCGACCCCCACTCCCCCAGCAGCTGGGATACGCTCGCCAACACCCTCCTCGACCTCGGAGACGCCGAGGCGGCCTTCGTCGCCCAGACCCAGGCCCTCGAATACGTCCCGGAACACCCCCCCTTCCTCCTCACCCTCGCCCGCATCCTGCACACACTCCAACGCGGCGGGGAGGCACGCCCCCTTGTCGACCGCCTTCTGGAGGACAGCTCCGCCCTCACCCCCGCGCAGCGACGGGTCCTCTCCCAACTCGCCAAGGAACTTGGACCCTGATGTCCGGGAAGCCCGACAAGGAGGATCACCCCGCGGAAGGACGCGCCGCGCGAATGCCGCGGGCAAGGCGGAGAAGCCCCTCCTCGAGGCGGGCCGGAGGGCACCCGAAGTTGAGGCGAAGGAAGCCCGATTCCGCGCCGAAGTCCACCCCATCGGAAAGTCCGAGGCCGTGGCGCTCGAAGTGCGCGTGCGGATGGGAGAGGCCGAGGGAACGAAAGTCCAGCCAAGCCAGATAAGTGGCCCGCGCCGGGGCCATGCGGATGTCGGGGAACTCCCGCGCCAGAAAGGTGGCCAGGCGGTCACGATTCCCGCGGAGCACCTCGAGAAGGGCCCTCCTCCAGGGCTCGCCCTCGTTGTAGGCGGCGATCGCACCCGCATACCCGAAACAATTCACTTCGGTGATGATGCCGCGGCAGACCTTCTGAAAAGCGGCGCGGAGGACGGGGTCGGGGATGACGGCCTGGGCGCAGGCCAGCCCGGGAAGGTTCCAGGTTTTGCTGGCCGAGTAGAACGCGACCGTCCTCCGGGCGGCGCGTTCTCCGAGCGAAAGGAAAGGGACATGCTCATCGCCGTCGAGCAAAAGGCCGCAGTGGATCTCGTCGGAGCAGATCCAGAGGTCGTGACGCTCGCAGAAGTCGAGCAGGCGCTCCAGCTCCTCCCGACGGAAGACCGTTCCGACGGGGTTATGGGGATTACAAAGGATGAACAGGCGGGTGTCCGGCGTGACGGCCGCCTCCATGGCCTCGAAATCGAAGGTGTGGCGGCCTCCCCGCTCCTCCCGCAGGGGGACTGCGATGCGCCGACGGCCGGACTGGGGCGGGGCGGAAAGAAAGGGAGGATAAACCGGAGTGTTGACCATCACGGCATCGCCCGTCCCGCCTGCCGCGCGGCAAACCAGGTTCAACCCCTGTACCAGGCCCGGAAGCCAAACCACCGCCTCCTGGCCGACCTCCAGTCCGTGGGCCGAACGCAAATGCCCGCAGAAAGCGCGGGTGGCCTCCTCATGGGGAACCGTGTAGCCGAAGACCCCATGCTGCACACGCCGGCGCAGAGCCTCCAGAATCTCCGGGGCGGCATGGAAATCCATGTCTGCGACCCACATCGGGAGGATGTCGCGTCCCTCGTAGCGCTGCCATTTCAAAGAACCGCTGCGCAAGCGGTCGGGTGGGGTCTCGAAATCGTACATCCTGTCCTCCTTTCAGATGGTTAGAAACGTCAGATCGCCGCTCCCTGTGTCGAACACGGAGACACCCGGCGGATTCGCGCGGTGCACCGCGCCCGGATTGATGACACGCACCCTCCCCACCACCTCGTCGCGCGGCACGTGGGTGTGCCCCGTGAACAGCACATCCACATCCGCCGCCGCCATCAGCTCCTCCATGCGCACCGGATCATGCCCGTGGAACAAGGCACAGCGCAGCCCGTCCACCTCGAAACGCTGCTCGCGCGGAAAAGGCAGCCCCAGATTGCGCGCGTACAGCGCCATCTCCGAATCCCACTCGTCCACGTTCCCTGGAACCGCGTACACCGGAGTTCCGCCCTCCCGCGCCTCGAACAGCAGATCCATCACCGCCTCGCTCCCCAGATCCCCGCAATGCACCAACACCTCCGCGCCAAACGCGCGGAGACGTTCCAGCGCCGCCCTCGTGCGCGGCAGGTTGCCATGCGTGTCGGAAAGTAGTCCCAGAATCATGCCATCCGTATACGGCAGTTGACCCACCGGCGCAAGCCCACCGTAAATTTGGTTTACAACCCCGCGGATCCGGTGCAGGTTTGCGGGCCATGCCCCCCGTCCTTTCCCGCGACCGCACCCGCCCGCGCCCGCTTCAGGGCATCCTCGGCATGCGTGTGTTGGCCGCAAGCCTGCCGCTGACCCTCGGGGCCACAATGGTCTCCCTCGGGCTCCCCCGGCTTCTCGGTTCGAGGGTCGACCACCTCCTCTCCCACGGCGCCACCCCGGCCTGGGTCCTCCGCAGTTGCGCCCTCTACCTCTCCCTCGCTCTCCTCGGCGCCCTCCTCAGCCGGCTGATGCGCCAGCTCCCCATGCGCCTCGCCCCGCGCATCAGCCACCGCCTCCGCACACGCCTCTTCTCCCACCTCCTCTCCCTCGACGAGTCCCAGATCCGCCGACGCCGCATCGGCGACCTGATGAGCCGCCTGCACGGGGATGTGAATGCCACCGCCGAAATGGTGGCCATGGGTGGACACAGCCTCCTGCGCGCCACTCTGACGCTGGGCCTCGCCTTCTGGACCCTGAGGGGTCGCTCCCCCGCACTGGCGGGCGTCGTCGCTCTCCTCCTTCCCTCCCTAATGCTCCTGGGATTCCTGCTCCTCCGCTCCATCCGCAACCGGCACGCGGAGGTCCAGGAGCAACTGGCGCACCTGTCGGCGTGGTGCCAGGAAAGTTTCCAGGGCCTCCGTGTCATCCGGGGTCTGGGGCTGGAGGACACGCGGCTCGGGCGTTACCGGACGCTCACCGAGGAGTTCATCCGGCTCAATCTGAGGCTGGCACGGGTGGAAATTCCGGCTTGGCCGCTGATGCACGCCGGATTCATGGCGGGGAACGTGTTGCTGTTGTGGGTCGGGGGGAGACAGGTGCTGGAGGGCGCGCTGACCTTGGGCACGCTGGTGGAGTTCCAGCAGGTCCTCATGGTCCTGCAGTGGCCGGCCCTCTCCCTTTCCTGGACCCTTACCCTGGTCTTCCGGGGGCGGGCCAGTCTGGCCCGCCTGCGCGAACTCCTCGCCGAGCCCCCCCAAGTCCCGGACGACTCGCCGGAGGAGGAATACGCCCCCCTTCCCCCCGCCCCCATCGTCTTCGAGAACGTGGATATCGAACTGGAAGGGCATCCCGTGCTCCACAACCTCTCCTTCCGGATCGAGCCCGGGGAGATCCTGGGCATCACTGGGCCGACCGGAGCTGGCAAGACGCAACTCCTCCACGTGCTGCTGCGCAGCCAGGACCCCTCCGCCGGACGTGTCCTCCTGGGCGGCCGGGACCTGCGCGACCTTCCGCTCTCGCGCCTCCACCACCACGTCCGCATCGCCGCCCAGGAGCCCCTCCTGTTTTCGATGACCCTCGCCGAAAACCTCCGACTCGCCAAGCCGGACGCGGAAGGAGCGGAACTCGCCCGGGTCCTGCGCCTCGCGGCAATCGACGAGGAGGTCCTCGCCCTCCCCCACGGCCTCGACACCCCGATCGGCGAACGTGGGGTCAACCTCTCCGGCGGCCAGCGCCAACGCTGCGCCATCGCCCGCGCCCTGCTCTCCAACCCCGACATCCTCCTGCTCGACGACGCCCTCTCCGCCGTCGACACCGCGACCGAAGCCCGCCTCCTCCAGCATCTCTTGCCGGCCCTCCGCGGGAAAACCGTCCTGCTCGTCAGCCACCGTGCGGCCGCCCTGCGCCGATGCGACCGTGTGCTGGTGCTGCGCGAAGGACGTGTCGCGGAACTCGGCCCTCCCGCTGAACTCGCCCGCGCGGGGGGCTGGTTCGCCGAACTGGAGGAACGCCAGCGCCTCCAAGCGCGACTGGAGGCCCCCGATGCGTGAGCAGCCCCCCTGCGCCAGCCTCCGCGCCGCCTTCCGGCGCGACCACGGATTCCTGCGCCGCCTCCTCCGCTTCGCCCGCCCCTACCGCGCGTCACTCGCCCTCGGAATGGTCCTGCTGCTCACACAGGTCGTCGCCACCAACGCCATCCCCCTCCTCCTGCGCCGGGCGGTCGACGAGGTCCTTCTGCCGGGCGCTCCCCGGGGGGTGGATCGCCTCCGGGAATTCTGCCTCCTCATGGCCGGCCTCGTGCTGACCATGTTCCTCTGCCGCATCGCCCACGCCTGGATCCTCACCCGCGCCGGCCAGCTGGTACTCCGCGACCTGCGGCTTGCGGTCTTCGCAAAAATCCTCGCCCTGCCGATGCGGCGGATCGAGGAACTCCGCGTCGGCCGCCTAATGACCCGGGCGACCAGCGACCTCGACGCACTCCAGGAACTTGTTCGCGGCGGGGTGATCGGCCTGTTGGCCAACCTGCTGCTCCTCCTCGGAGCCATCGGCTTCATGCTCGCGCTCGACGCCCGCCTCGCCGCCGTACTTTTCGCCGTTTTCCCCCTGCTTCTGGGACTGCTGACCTGGGTGAACCGCCACGCGCGCGGCGCCCAACGCGAGGCGCGTTCCGCCGTGTCCGCCCTCAACAACCTCACGCAGGAATCCCTCGGCGGCCTGCACACCCTCCGCTCGCTCAACCAGACCGTCCCGATGGCCGGCCGACTGGAACAGCTCAGCGAGGAGCTTCGCCGTGCGCGCACGCGGGTGGCGGACTGGGACACCTGGCATTTTCCGGTCCTGGAAGTGTGCCGCGCCGCGGCGACCCTGCTGCTTTTCGCCACCGGGGCCCTGCTGTTGCCGGGAGAACCGGGCGCCTTGGTCGCCTTCCTGTATTTCATCCGCTACTTCTTCCGGCCCCTGGAGGACCTCGCCGAACAATCCGGCCAACTCCAAGCAGGCCTGGCCTCCGCCGAGCGTGTGTTCGCGCTGCTCGACGAACCCGACAGCCTCCCGGACCCCCTCCATCCGGTGGCGCTTTCCCGCCTGCGCGGCGAGATCCACTTCGACCAGGTCCGTTTCGGCTACGACCCGGCCCACCCCGTGCTTCACGACCTCGGTTTCCACCTTCGGCCCGGAACCTTCGCCGCGGTGGTCGGCGCCACAGGAGCTGGCAAATCCACCCTGCTGTCCTTGCTCTGCCGCTTCTACGACGTCGATGCCGGCGCCGTGCGCGTCGATGGCCGGGACATCCGTCTCTACGCGCAACGGGACCTGCGCCGGCGCATGGGTCTGGTCCAGCAGGATCCGGTCCTCTTCTCCGGAACCGTCCTGGAGAACCTCACCCTCGCCCGCCCGGGAATCCAGCCGGAGGAGGCAAGGGCCGCCGCGCGGCGGGTCGGGGCCGAGCCCTTCATCCTCCGCCTGCCCCAGGGCTTCGACACCCCCCTCGGCGAGGGGGGATTCCGCCTCTCCACCGGACAGAAACAACTCCTCGCCCTCGCCCGCGTCCTCCTCCAGGATCCCGATGTGCTCCTGCTTCTGGACGAGGCCACCGCGAGCATCGACTCCGAAACGGAGGCCCTCCTTCAACACGGTCTCGAACAGGTCCGCCAGGGCCGGACCTGCCTGACCATCGCCCATCGCCTCTCCACGGTCCTCCATGCCGATGTCCTCCTGGTGCTCCGCCACGGACACCTCGTCGAAACGGGAACCCACGAGGAGCTGATGCGGGGGAACGGCTATTACCGGACACTGGTCGAGGCCATGCGCAAGGGCGTTCCCACCTGAGGCACGAAAAAGGGGCGGGGCGGCCTCGGGTACGATACGCGGGCCATAGCCCCCGGTTCAGGGGTTTTCCGGCCAGTCGTGTTTGGGATACCGGCCCTTGAGGTCTTTTCGGACGAGGGTGTAGTTGCCTTTCCAGAAGGTGGCAAGGTCGTCGGTGAGGGCAGCCGGACGCCCGTTGGGGGCGAGCAGTTCGACACGGCAGGGAACCCGCCCTCCTGCCACCAGAGGGGCCTGCCTCATTCCGAGGAAGTCCTGGAGTTTGGAGGAAACCACCGGGGGAGCGCCTTCCTCATAACGCACCCGGGCCCTCCTGCCGTTGGGGAGAGGGATGTGGGTGGGGGCGTGGTCCCTCACCAGGTCGCGCTGCATCGGCGAAATCCACCCCTCGATCTGCGGGCGCACCTCGAGATTCTTGACGTCCTTCCGGGTCCTGCACGTCGAAAGCATATGCTCCAGCAAGACGCGGCGGTCCTCCGCTGTGATCGGAGGGAGCTGCCAGTCCGGCCGCCAGGCCGCCAGGCAGTTCAACCGCGTGATCCACGCATCCACCTCCTCGTCCCAACTTTCCAGCCGCACCTGTCCCGCCTCCAGCGCCGCGAGAAGCAGGCGCCCCGCCTCGTCGTCCGACACATCATGCCGGATCTTCCGTTCCAAAACCAAGGCTCCGTACTGCCGCCGTTCCTCCCGCAACACCCGCTTTTCCTGTTCATCATATCGCACCTCGTCCGTCTCGTGGAACAAGCCGGGTCCGAGTTCCCTCAACCAATCCGTTTCGACGCGGGTGAGCCCGATCAGCGTGGGGACCTTCGCCCCCGGGAGCTCCCTGATTTCCGCGGCGACAAAGAGGTCGCCCTGGTCGCAGACGGAGTCCGGGTCCAGGTCGGCCACGCGCCCGTCGACAAGATCGCAGCGGCGGGTGTGGGGGTCCCTTCGGCGTGCAAGACGGTCCGCGAAAGCCACCACGAGGCAACGGCGGAGGGCCTCGTCCTCCTCCGCGGCCGCTCCTTCCTCCTCAATCCGGCGGTTGCCGATGCGGGTGAACTGCCGGGCGGCCTCCAGGGCCTGGCGGGCGGTCGCCGCATGCAGGCCAAGGTCGTCGCAGGCCGTCCGGTCAAAGCGGAGCGCGGCGGCATGCCGAAGGGCTCGGAGCTGCACCAGGAGGTCAGAGGAGGCGTCGCCCCCAAAGCGGTCCATCCGGCGTTGCTTCACGGCGGGTGCGGCCTGGCGGAGGAAAAGCGGGCGTCCCTGGAGGATTCCGGCAATCTGGGCGGCGGCCTCGTGGACGCCGCGGCGCTCGGCCTCGATCATCAGGCGGGCGCTGCGGGGATCGGCGGGATAGTCGAGCAGCTCGCGGCCGAGCGGGGTGAGCCCCCCCCCGGCGTCGAGGGCGCCCAGGCCCACGAGAAAAGAGGTGGTGCGGAGGAGGACGGCCTCGTCGGGGGGATCGGGAAGGGCGAGAGTGCTCCAATCGGAAATGCCATGGGCCCGGAGGGTGAGCACGGCCTCCGCGAGGTCCACACGATGGATTTCCGGGGTTTCCCGGGGCGGGCGGGTAGCATGTCCGGCACGCGTCCAAAGGCGCACGCAGACCCCGGGGGCGGTGCGTCCTGCCCGGCCGGACCGCTGGTCGGCACTGGCCTGCGAGATGGGTTCCAGCTGCAACTGGTCCACTCCCCGGGCGGGATCATAGCGGGCCACCCGCGCCTGCCCTGAATCAATCACCCCCGTCACACCGTCGATCGTCAACGAGGTCTCCGCAATGTTGGTGGCGACGATGATGCGGCGGCGGGAGGAGGGGGCCAGCGCGCGGTCTTGGGCGTCGGGGGGGAGGTCGCCGTGCAGGGGCAGGAGGTCGGATTCGCGGCCAACACGGGTGCGACGGAGCGCCTCCAGGGTGCGGTCGATCTCGAAACGCCCAGGCATAAAGACGAGCAGGTCGCCGGGGGTGAGGGCGGCGAGGGAGTCGGCGGCGGCGGCGGCGGCCTGCCAGAGGTCGGTGCCGGCCGCTCGCGGGTCGCGGTCCAGGTAACGGATGTCGACGGGGAAACTCCTGCCCTCGGAGCAGAGGACGGCGGCATCGGGCAGGAATCGGCGCAGGGGGGCGGTATCGAGGGTGGCCGACATGAGGAGGACACGAAGGTCGGGGCGGGCCTCGGCCTGGAGCCGCAGCGCCATGGCGAGACTGAGGTCCCCGTAGAGATGCCGCTCGTGGAATTCGTCGAACACCAACACCCCGATGTGGGGCAGCGTCGGCGCGCGAAGCCCCTCCCGCAGGAGAATGCCTTCGGTTACGTAGCGCACGCGCGTGGTTGGCCCCGCACAACGGTCGAGCCGAACCTGGTAGCCCACCTCGTCCCCGACCCTCCCGTGGCGCTCGAAGGCGACACGGCGGGCCAACATGCGGGCGGCGATGCGCCGGGGCTGCATGACGACGATCTCGCGGGCCTCGGGAACCAGGCCGGCATCAAGGATCATCTGGGGGATCTGGGTGGACTTGCCCGAGCCGGTGGGGGCCTGGAGGATGATGCGCCCGGAGGATCGGAGGGCCTCCAGCAGCGCGCCCCGGATGCCGTGGATAGGGAGGTCATCGGGACTCATGATCCGCCTAGTCCTCCCAGTCTCCGATGGCATCCTCCTCGGGGGCGGGCGCATGCGCGTCGAGCCAGCTCTGCAGGATCAGCTGGGCGGCAAGCTGGTCGCGGAGTTCCTTCCGGCGCGCGGCCTTCGCCGCGGCCGCGCGGAGCGCGCGCTCCGCCTCCGCCGTGCTCAACCGTTCATCCCACAAATGCACCCCCACTCCCGTGAGCTGCCCACGCAGTTTCTCCGCAAAAGCCTCCGCAGCCAGCGCCAGCTCGCCACGCCCCCCGTCCATGTGCAGGGGATGGCCCACGACAATGTCCCCAACGTTGCGGTCGATGGCCACATCGCGAATGCGGCGCAGAGCGGCCTTGGGCACGCTGCCGTCCACCGTCTCCAAGGGGGTTGCCACGGTACGCAGAGGATCGGAGAGAGCAAGACCGACGCGTTTCCCGCCGTAGTCGACGCCCATCACCCGGCCGCCGGGCATCAGAGCAGGTCCCCGGCGTCGCCGCGCTCGTGCAGGGCCTTGACGAGTTGCTTGATGTCCTGGGCTCTGTCCTTGGGGCAGACCAAGGTCACCCCCTCGGCTTGGACGACGATGAGGTCCCGGACGCCGATGAGGGCGGTGAAGCGGTCGCGGGAGTAGACGATGTTGCCGGAGGAACCGAGCAGCTCCCCGCGTCCGATGAGGGTGTTGCCGTCCTCGTCGTTCGGGAAGTGCTTCTCCAACGCCGGCCAGGAGCCCACATCATCCCACGTGAAGGCCCCCACGGCCATCGCGATGTTGTCGGCCTTCTCCATCAGCGCGTAGTCGATGCTGATCTTGGAGAGCTTCTCGTATTCGTGGCGGAGGGTTTCGGGGAAGGAGGGCGAGCCGATCACCGGCCTTACGGCGTCCATCATGCGGACCAGGGCCGGGCAGTGCTTGGCCAGGGCCCGGCGGAGGTTCGCGGCGGACCAGATGAACATGCCCGAATTCCAGAAGCACTCCCCGGAGGCGAGAAACTCCTCGGCCCTCTCGCGGCTGGGCTTCTCCTCGAAACGACGCACCCGGTGGAAACGGGTGGACGCCCCCCCGGGAAGGGCCTCGCCAATCCGGATGTACCCGAAACCCGTCTCGGGGTGCGAAGGCTCGATGCCCATGGTGATCAACAGGTCCTCGCTCGCCGCCAGGCTCAGCGCATCCGAAAGCGTGCGACGGAAGACAGGCAGGTCCCCCATCACCTGGTCGGCTGTCAGGATCGCAAACACCCCGCCGGGATCGCGGGACTCCACCAGCGCGCAACCGAGCGCGGCCGCCGCCGCTGTGTCCCGCCCCATGGGCTCTCCAATGATGTTCGCCTCCGGCACCTCCGGAAGCGCCGCACGCGTCGCCTCCACCAGGTCGGCGTTGGTGACCACGAAGACATGGCTGGCGGGGATGAGCTCCCCCACCCGCTCCACCGCTTGGCCAATAAGGGCGCGCCCCCCCACCAGGTCGAGTAGTTGTTTCGGACGTTTCGAGGTACTCAGCGGCCAGAAGCGCTCTCCGCGCCCCCCGGCCATGATCACGGCGTAGGCGTTGTTCATGTGTGGACTCCTTTGACGGCGTTGATGAGTTCGGCGATGTGGTCGGCCGCCGCGCGGCGGCCTGCCGGCGTGTCGCCGGCGTCATGGAAGGTGGTGACGATGTGGCTACCGACGACGACGGCGTCGCAGAGGGCGGCGTAGGAGCGGGCCTGCCCGGGCGTGGAAACGCCGAAACCGAGGGCGAGAGGGTTGGGGGTGTGGCGCCGGGCCCGCTCCAGAACCCCGCGGGCGTCGCGTTGCAGCTCCGCCTGCTCTCCGGTCACCCCCGCACGGCTCACACAGTAGACAAAACCACTGCCACCCCGCACCAGCGCCTCCACCCGGTCCTCGGGGGTGGTCGGGGTCACGAGCACGACCGGATTCAGGTTGTGTTCCACCAGGATGCGGCGGAACGGCTCCGATTCCTCCAGACTCAGATCGACCAACAGGACGCCATCGATCCCGGCCTCGGACGCCTCGGCCATCGCCCGTTCGAACCCGCGGGCGAAGAGGGGGTTGAGGTAACTGAAAAAGAGCAGGGGGATCTGGCTGAACTCGCGGATGCGACGCACGGCGCGCAGGATGCCATCATAGGTGCAGCCTGCGGCGAGAGCCCGTTCGGCGGCGCGCTGGTTGGCGACGCCATCGGCGAGAGGATCGGAGAAGGGGATGCCCATCTCGATGACGTCGGCGCCGGCCTGCTCGAGGAGGCGGACCCGCTCAACGGTCGCGTCCAAGTCGGGGTCGCCCGCCGTGATGTAGGCGATGAAACCTTTCTCACCGCGGGCGCGGAGTTCGGTGAAACGCTGGTCAATCCGGGTGGGCTGCATGGGTCATGTTTCCTGGGGATGGGCGTGGGCCCAAGCGAAGGCCAGGCCTTCGAGGGTGAGATGGGGAAGAAGGGTAACAGGCTCGCCGAAGTCGCGCAGCACTTCGGCGGCGAATCCGCCGGTGGCCAGCAAGGGGATGTCGCCCCCCCCCAGCGCACGTCGAATTTCCCCGAAAATCTCCCGGACCATGCCCCGGTACCCGAAGAAGGCCCCGGCGTGCATCGCCTCGGCGGTGGACGTGCCGATCACCCGGTCCGTGGGCGCGGGCGCAAGCGTCGGAAGCAGCGCCGTCTTTTCACCGAAATAGCTGTACATCATGTCGATTCCGGGGGCGATCACCCCCCCGATATAGCCTTTGTCAGGCACCACGATGTCGAAGGTCAGCGCCGTGCCAAAGTCGGCCACCACCACCGGCGCTCCGGCCACCCGCACGGCCGCCACCGCATTCGCCAGCCGATCGGCCCCGATCGTGCGCGGCTCCGGGTACGTCACCGGTATCTCCAACGGTTCCCCGGGCACCAACTCCCACGCGGGACAACCGAGGGCTTGGGAAAGAACATCCCGCCAGGCCGCCGTGATGTCGGGAACGACCGAGCCGACGACGACCGCACGGATCGGCCGTCCCCCATAGGCCGCCACGGCTGCGGGCAGGTTGCGGGCCACCCCGTCCCGCCTCAGGTAGCGGTGTAGCTCCCGCACGCCTCCATCCCGATCCATCAGGGCGGTCGTCGTGCTGGTGTTGCCTATGTCCACCAACAGCAGCGGGGCGGCCGTTGGTTTCGCGCAAGGGAACCGGTCTTCGCTCATCCTCACCCCCTAGCCTTTCCCCGTGCCCTTGTCCAGTTCCGCCCGCGATTTCTGTTTTTGTGCGCTTATGCCCGCTTTTGTTGCTTTTTTCCAAAAAGCGCTTTTTTTCGATTGCCATGAGCCGCGCCAACGGCAAGGATGTGCGCATGTCCGAGCCTGCCCCCTCCCCGTTGACCCGTGCCTCCGTCGAGACGCGGGTGCGCGCCGAAGTCTACGCCGCCTTGGGACTCCCCGTCCCCCGCAAGGTCAACGCCCCCAACCCCCTGCTGGTCAACGTGAGCGCACGCCACTGCCACCTCACGCAGGAGGCCGTCGAAATCCTCTTCGGCAAGGGACACCAGCTGACCCCCATGAAGTGGCTCTACCAGGACGGCTACTACGCCGCCGAGGAGACCGTCACCCTCGTCGGCCCCAAGAGCCGTGTCCTCTCCGGCCTCCGCGTCCTCGGTCCCTGCCGGGATGTCAACCAGGTCGAACTGGCCTACACGGACACGATCGCCCTGGGCATCCCTGGCGTGCCCACGCGCCTGTCCGGGGACGTCAAGGGCAGCGCCCCCGGACTGCTCATGGGGCCCAAGGGCCACCTGGTCCTCGAGGAGGGCATCCTGCGCGCCGCTCCCCACGTGCACATGAGCCCCGAAGACGCCGCCTTCTATGGCGTCAAGCAAGGCGAGACCATGCGCCTGCGCGTCGGCGGCCCCCTGGGCCTCACCTTCGAGAACGTGCTTGTTCGCATCGGCAAGGGCATCAAGCTGGAGGTGCACATCGACACCGACGAGGGCAACGCCTGCAACCTGCGGCCGGATACCCCCTGCGAGCTTTTGAAGAAGGACTGATTTTTCCAACGAACCCCAACCCCATCTCCGGGACGCGCGAGCGGCCCGAAACCGAAACAAGAGGCATCCCATGAATGAATCCCTCGGCATCATCGAAACCAAAGGCCTGGTCGGCTGCATCGAAGCGGGCGACGCCATGGTCAAGGCGGCGGGCGTCAGCATCGCCAAACAAATCCCCATCGGCGGCGCCTACATCGCCATCACCGTCAAGGGCGACGTCGGCAGCGTCAAGGCCGCCGTCGAGGCCGGCGCCGAAGCCGCCAGCCGCGTCGGCGAGCTCGTCGCCTCCCACGTCATCCCCCGTCCCCATCCCGACCTGGTCAAACAGTTCGGCCTGTAATCCCCCACCTAGGAACACTCCCATGGCCAAACAAGCCCTTGGCATCATCGAAACCGTCGGCCTCGTCACCCTCCTGGAAGCCACCGACGCCGCCCTCAAGGCTGCCGACGTCACCCTCTCCGGCTGGGAAAAGGTCGGCAGCGGCATTGTGACCGGCTTCTTCCACGGCGATGTCGCCGCAGTGAAGGCCGCCGTCGAGGCTGGCGCCGAAGCCGCGCGCCAGATCGGCAACGTCAAGGCCGTCCACGTCATCCCGCGCCCGCACGACGACCTCGGCGGCCTCGGCACCTGGGTCGGCTGAACCCACCCCCATGAAAATCCTGGTCGCCAACATCGGGTCCACCTCTTTCAAGTACCGTCTGTTCGACATGGACGGAACGGAGGAGCGTGTCCTCGCCAAGGGAGGCTACGAGCGCGTGGCCGACCACGGTGTGGCGATCCGGGACAGCCTCGAGAGCCTCGTCGCGGGAGGCCACCTCGCCTCCGTTGGCGACCTCGATGCCGTGGGCTTCAAGACCGTGCTCGGCCGCAACCTCTCCGGTTGCGTGCCGGGCGACGACCGCGCCTTGCAGGCGCTCGACGATTTCCGGGAGATCGCCCCCGCCCACAATCCTCCCTACGCCGCGAGCATTCGTTTCTTCCGCGACGTCTATCCCGCCATCCGCCGTGTCTGCCTCTTCGAGACGGCCTTCTACCAATGGGTTCCCCGCGCCGCGCGGACCTACGCCCTGCCGAAGGCGTGGCGGGATCTCGGCATCGAACGCCAGGGCTTCCATGGCGCCAGCCACAAATACATCGCCGAGCGCTCCGCCGAACTGATGGGCCGCGAGGATGTCGCCGACCGCGTCCGCCACCTCTACATCCGCGGCCCCGGCCCCTTCAAAGCTCCCCCCCTGCGCGTCGTCTCCTGCCACCTTGGCGGCAGCAGCTCCGTCACCGGCATCCACACCGGCGTCGCCATCGGCAACAGCTTCGGCCTCAGCCCCCAGGCCGGCCTTCCCCAAAACAACCGCGTCGGCGACCTCGACTCCGCCGCCCTCCCCTACGCCATGGAGAAACTCGGCATCCCCCTGCCGGAGGCCGTCCGCCAATTAAACAAGGAAAGCGGCCTCCTGGGACTCTCCGGCGTCAGCAACGACCTCCGCGACATCCAGGACGCCGCCGATGCGGGAAACCCGGACGCCCAGCTGGCCCTCGACGTGTTGGTCGACAATGTCCGCCACTACCTCGGCGCCTACATGCTGAAGATGGGCGGACTGGAGGCGGTTGTCTTCACCGCCGGTATCGGCGAACACAACCCCCGGCTCCGCGCCGCCATCTGTGACGGCCTCCAGGACTTTGGCCTCGTCCTGGACCCCACCCGGAACGATGACCTCCACAGCGAAGGCCCCCTCCACGCCGAAGGCTCCCGCATCCAGGCTTGGGTCATCCCCGCCAACGAGGAGCTCGTCATCGCCCGCGAAACCCAACGCCTGCTCACCGCATCCCCCCGGCCCTGAACGACTCTTTTGAACACCGACCCCTGAACACTCCATCCCCCAAGGAAAACCCGCCATGGCACAACAAGCAATCGGACTGATCGAAACCAAAGGACTGGCCTGCCTCGTCGCGGCGACCGACGCGATGCTCAAGGCCGCCGACGTCAAGCTGGTCGGCCCCATGAAATCCGTGGGCAGCGCCCTCTGCGCCGCCATCGTCGAAGGCGATGTCGCCGCCGTCAAGGCCTCGATCGAGGTGGGCGGACAGGTAGCGACCGAGCTCGGCGAAGTCGTGAGCCTCCAAGTCATCCCGCGTCCGAGCGACGAGGTGGCCGCGATCCTGCCCAAGCCCGCCGCCGCCGCGAAGAAGTAAGCATGTTCCTCGCGCGCGTCATCGGACAGGTCGTCTCCAGCAAGAAGGACGAAGGCATGCAGGGGCGCAAGCTCCTGCTTGTCCGCCCGTTGCTGGTTGACGAGGCCAGCCCCGCAGGACTTCGCAATGGAGCGAACTCTCTGGTCGCGGTGGACTCCATCGGTGCCGGCATCGGCGAGATGGTGTTACTCGTCCAGGGAAGCTCCGCGCGCAAAGTCAAAGGGCTCAACCCCTGCCCGATCGACGCGGCCGTCATCGGAATCGTCGACACCGTCGACGTGCTCGGAAACAAGATCTACAAATCCACCTGACCCCTCCCCCCCTCCCCCCATGCAACAGCTCAGTGAAGACAGGGTGCGCAGCATCGTCGAGGACGTGCTCGCGAAACTGAAAACCGGAGTCCCTCCGGCCCCGACAGCTGCCTGCGGCTGCTCCGGCAAACCGCGGCCCTCCGCCTCCTCCGGAAACCTGGGCGTGTTTCCGGATGCGGCCTCCGCCGCCGCCGCGGCCCGTCAGGCCTTCGAGGAGCTCCGCAAGCAGGGCATGGCCGGCAGGCGCAAAGTCGTCAGCATCGTCAAACGCATCTGTACCGCGAAGGACGAGGAGTGGGGCAAGCTGGAGTTCGCGGAAACCAAGATTGGCCGACTGGAGCACAAGATCGCCAAACTCCAGGGCATCCAAAACCTGCCGGGGGTCGAATGGCTCCAGCCGTACGGCATGAGCGGCGACCACGGGATCTCGATGGAGGAGTTCACTCCTTTCGGTGTCGTCGGTGCCATCACCCCCGTCACCCACTCCATCCCCACCCTCTCCTGCAACATCATCAACATCGTCGCCGCCGGCAACACCGTCGTCTTCAACGCCCATCCCGGCGGGGCCAAATGTGCCGCCGAGGCGGTCCGCACCTTCAACCGCGAGATCGAACGGGAACTCGGCATCCCCAACATCGTCACGATCATCGAGACCCCCACCCTCGAAAGCTTCAACGACCTCTGCAAAAGCCCCGATGTCGCCCTCCTGGTCATCACAGGAGGCCCCGGGGTCGTCAAGGCCGCCATGGCCAGCGGCAAACGTGCCATCTGCGCCGGCCCCGGCAACCCGCCGGTCGTCGTCGATGAAACCGCCCGCCTCGACAAGGCTGCCCGCGACATCATCTTCGGGGCATCGTTCGACAACAACCTCCTGTGCATCGGCGAGAAGCAGGTCTTCGTCCTCGACAAGGTGTACCGCGACTTCCTGGAGGCCTTCCGGCGCGCGGGAGCGGTGCAGGTCAACGATTCCGAGCTTCGGAAGATCACCACGGAGGCCTTCTCCACCGCCAACGGCGCCGGCGGCTGCTCCCACCCCGTCCTCAATCGCGCCCTCGTCGGCGCCTCCGCCGGGAAACTCGCCGCCATCGCCGGCCGCTCCGTGCCCGCCGACACCGAACTCCTCTTCGCCGAAACCGACTTCGACCACCTGTTCGTACAGGAGGAGCAGATGATGGCTCTGGTGCCCATCGTGCGCGTGCGCGACATCTCCGAGGCCGTCGAATTCGCCCGGAAGTCGGAACACGGCTACAAACACTCCGCCATGATCCACACCCTCAATGTCGAACACATGACGATGATGGCCAAGGCCCTCGACACCACGCTCTTCATCAAGAACGGCGCCTGCCTCGCGGGACTGGGCAGCGGCGGCGAAGGCTACGCCAGCTTCTCCATCGCCACCACCACTGGCGAGGGCATCACCACCCCCATGACGTTCACCCGCAAACGGCGCTGCGTCATGGTCGACAACCTGAACCAATTCTGACCCCCCGCCCATGCTCCTCGCCCGCATCGACGGCTCCGCCACCGCCTCCATCCGGCACCCCAGTGCCAAAGGATGGCGCTTGGCTATCTGCCAGCCCGTCGACGAATCCGGCCAGGACGTAGGCACCCCCCTGCTCGCGCTCGACAACTCCGGCGCGGCCCTCCACCAGACCGTCCTCGTCAGCAGCGACGGCGACACCCTCCGGGAGTGGGTCGGCGACGACCACAGCCCGCTCCGCGACATGGTCACCCTCATCGTCGACGAGGTCTCCCCATGAAGATCGGACACGTCATCGGACGGGTGACCCTCAGCCATGCCGACCCTTCCCTCCGCGGGGGCCGCTTTTTCCTGGTCCTCCCCTCCACCCGGGAACAGCTGCTGCGCGGGACCGTGGAGCCCCTCCCGAAGGGAAACAGTCTGGTGGTGTACGACGACCTCGGCGCAACGCTGGGCGACTGCCTCGCCTACAGCGAGGGAGGCGAAGCCGCCGCGCCTTTCACGGAAGACACCCCCGTCGACGCCTTCAACTGCATGATTCTCGAACGTCTGGACTATCACCCACCCCACCCGGGATAAGCTCATGAACAAACTGATCACCGCCAAGGAAATGGAAAGCCTGCTCGCCGCCAAGGGACCCGATGGAATCCCCGAGGGCGCGAAACTCACCCCCATGGCCCGCGATCTCCTCGCTGTCGCCCGCCGCCAAGCCGCTTCCCCCAAAACCGCCTCCGCCCAGGCCCAGCCCGCTGTTCCCGACTACGAATACAAGTGGACTCCCGGCGCCGATCCCCAAGGGGCCAGCGCCCTCCAGGCCTTTTACGAGTCGGCCCCCATCCGCGAGCTCCGCGAGCGCATGGCCGACATCGGCCGCCGCATCTGGGCCAAGGACTATGTCGACGGCAACGGGGGCAACCTGACGATCCGGGTGGGTGACAACCTCGTGCTCTGCACCCCGACCCTCATCTCCAAGGGTTTCATGACCGCCGACGACATGTGCCTGGTGGACATGAACGGCACCCAGCTTGCCGGCACCCTCAAGCGCACCAGCGAGGTCATGACCCACATCGGGATCCTCAAGCGCCAACCCAAAGCCAAGGCCTGCTGCCACGCCCACCCCCCCCACGCCACCGCCTACGCCGTCGCCGGCGTCGTGCCCCCCACCTGCATGATCCCCGAGGCCGAGGTCTTCCTCGGACAGATCGGCTACGCCCCCTACCGCACCCCCGGCTCCCCCGAGAACGCCGACATCGTCGGCGAAATCGGCATTGACCACCAGTCCGTCCTCATGGAGAACCACGGCGTCATCACCTGGGGCAAGGACATCGAGGACGCCTACTGGAAGATGGAGAACACCGACTCCTACTGCAAGATCGTCTGGATGGCCTCCCAGCTCGGCAAGCCGCTGAAAACCATCACCGGCGCCCAGGCCAAAGAACTGATCGAAATCCGCAAGAAGCTGGGCATGGACGACTACCGCGGGGACTGGAAGGAGTGCGAGCTCTGCGACAACTCCGACTTCCGCCCCGGCGTCCTCTGCCAGGTCCCCCCCCAGGAGGCCTCCTCCGCCTCCGGCCGCCCCGAGTACAACGACCAGGCCGAGGTCCTCGTCCAGCGGATCACCAACGAGATCATGAACCACCTGCGCAAGGCCTGACCCCCTCCCCTGAATCCTTCCGGAGATCCCTCATGAAAGTTACCATCATCGGCGGCGGTGGCCGCGTCGGCTCCAACGCCGCCTTCGCCCTCCAATGCGCCGGGATCGTGAAGGAAATCCAGATCCTGGACGCCAACCACGACCTTGCCGAGGGAGAGGCCCTCGACCTCCTCCACGGCGCGGCCTGCCTCGGTGGCCAGCGCATCTATGCGGGCGACTACGACCGCGCGAAGGACAGCGACGTCTTCGTGGTCACGGCCGGACTGCGCCGGAAACCCGACGAGTCCCGCCTCGACCTCATCCACCGCAACGTCTCCCTCTTCAAGGGGATCCTGCAGTCGATGCAGCAGGGAGGCTACAAGCCCTCCGCCCACGTGTTCGTGGTCTCCAACCCTGTCGACATCCTCACCGAACTCGCCGTGCGCACCCTGAACCTCCCCTGGCAGCAGGTCTACGGACTCGGCACCATGCTCGACACCTCCCGGTTCCGCTCCCTCATCGCCCAGGAACTCTCATTGGACGCCTCCCAGGTCAACGCCCTCATCCTGGGCGAGCACGGCGACAGCATGATTCCCGTCTGGTCCTCCGCCGCCGTCGGCGGACTCCCCCTCGCCGGCCTCAAGGCCGTCACCCCCGCCTTCCAACAGAAGATCTTCGAACGCACCAAGACCAGCGGCGCGGAAGTCATCCGCCGCAAGGGCGGCGCGGGATGGGCCGTGGGCGCGACCATCGCGGAAACCCTGCATGCCGTGGCCCTCGACCGGAAAGCCCTGCTGCCCATCAGCTCCCAGCAGCACGGCTGCTACGGCCTCCGCGACATCAGCATCAGCGTCCCCACCGTCCTCGGCCGCACCGGGGTTGCCGACCATGTCGAACTCGCCCTCTGGCCCAAGGAGCTCCAGGGGCTGCAAGCCTCCGGGCGCGCCCTCCGCGACACCCTCCAGCAGGTGTGCTGACCCGGGCGCGATGGACCCCTACGCCGCGTGGCGCGTGCCTGCCTTCCGCCGCCTTCTGCTCGGGCGGATGTGTTTCATCACGGGCACCCAAGCGCAGGCCATGGCCTTGGGCTGGGAGGTCTACACCCGCACCGAGGACCCCTTTGCGCTGGGGATGGTGGCCCTCTTCAAGGGCCTGCCCATGTTCCTGCTCACCCTGCCCGCGGGCGTGATGGCCGACCGCCTCCCCCGCAAGCGCATCATGCTCGCCTGCCTGGCTGGCTCCACCCTCACCTCCCTCGCCCTGGCCACCGCCTCCTTCCAGGCCGCCCCCCTCGGGCTGATGTACGCGCTGCTCTTCCTGGATTCCTGCTGCATGCGCATGCTCACGCCCTCCGGGGCCTCCCTGATGCCCCTGCTTCTGCCTCGTCCGCTCTACGAAAACGGCGTGAAATGGCAGACCAACATCTTTCAGCTCACCGCCATGGCCGGCCCCACCTTCGGGGGCCTCCTGCTCGCTTGGAACCTCCAGGCCGTCTACCTCGTCACCGCCTCCACCTCGCTGGTCTTCATCGCCCTTCTCTGCGGCATCCGGGTGCCGACCCTCCCTCCCAAACCCCGCACCCACTGGCTGCGCGAGGCCCTCGAGGGCCTCCGTTTTGTCGCCTCCCGCCGCCTCCTCCTCGGAGCCGTCTCCCTGGACCTCTTCGCCGTACTCTTCGGCGGCGCCACCTACCTCCTGCCCATCTTCGCGCGCGACATCCTCCACCCCCTCCCCGGCCTCGGCCCCGAACACATGCTCGGCCTCCTCAACGCCGCCCCCTTCGCCGGCTCGCTCGCCATGGGCTTCCTGGTCGCGCACCTTCCCCCCTTCCGCCGCGCAGGGCGCACCCTCTTCCTCGGCGTCTTCGGCTTCGGCATCACCACCCTCCTCTTCGGCCTCAGCCGCGACTTCCTCCTCAGCGCCTTCCTCCTCTTCCTCACCGGAGCCTTCGACAACCTCTCCGTCGTCGTCCGGCACACCCTCGTCAACCTCGTCACCCCCGACGACATGCGCGGACGCGTCACCGCCATCAACTCCATCTTCATCGGCTCCAGCAACGAACTCGGAGGCTTCGAATCCGGCCTCGTCGCCCGCTTCTTCGGTCCCGTCGTCTCCGTCGTCAGCGGCAGCCTCGCCACCCTCGCCATCGCCTCCCTCTGGCTCGCCCTCTTCCCACGCCTCCGCCGGTTCGGACGCCTCGCCGACGCCACCTCCGAGAACACCTGAGCCGGCCCGCCAGACGGGAACGAGGACCCCTTGACTTTTGTATGCTATACATCCATACTCGGCGCATGTACGCCTTGGTGGACGCCAACAGTTTCTACGCCAGCTGCGAGCAGGTCTTCCGGCCCGACCTCCGCGGACGCCCCGTCGCCGTGCTCAGCAACAACGACGGCTGCATCATCGCCGCCAACCGCGAAGCCAAAGCCCTCGGCATCCCCCTGTGGAAACCCGCCTTCGAGGCCGCCCCCCTCTTGCGTCGCCAGGGAGTCACCCTCTTCTCCTCCAACTACCCCCTCTACGGTGACATGAGCGCCCGCGTCATGGAAACCCTCGCCACCCTCACCCCCGACCTCGAGGTCTACAGCATCGACGAGGCCTTCCTCCGCATCCCCGACTCCGCCTCCGACCTCCCCGCCTACGGACAGCTCCTCCGCCGCCGCGTCCACCAGTGGACCGGCCTCCCCGTCGGCGTCGGCATCGCCCCCACCAAAGCCCTCGCCAAACTCGCCAACCGCACCGCCAAACGCGCCTCCGTCCAACGACAGCAGGTGTTCGTCATCGACAACGAAGCCGCACGCCTTTCCGCCCTCCGCGACTTCCCCGTCGAGGACGTCTGGGGCATCGGCCCGCGCATCGCCGCGCGCCTCCACGCCGCCGGCGTCCACACCGCCCTCGACTTCACCCGGCTGCGGGACGACCTCGTCCGCCGCCAACTCAGCGTCGTCGGCCTCCGCCTCAAACGCGAACTCGAAGGCCACCCACAACTCGGTCTCCAACCCGACCCCACGCCCAAACACACCATCGGAACCGCCAAAAGCTTCGGACACACCCTCGACGACCGTGCACTCCTCGAGGAGGCCCTCGCCTGGTACGTCGCCGAGGTCGCCGAAAAACTCCGCCGCCAAAAACACCTCGCCGGCCTCCTCACCGTCTTCCTCGAGACCAACCGCTTCCGCGAATCTGACCTTCAATACACCAACCAAACCGCGATCCGCCTGCCCGTGCCCACCGACGACACCCCCGTGCTCACCCACTACGCACGCTTCGCGCTGGACCGCATCTACCGCCCCGGCTTCCGCTACAAGAAAGTCGGCGTCTGGCTCTCCGACCTCAGCCGCCCCGACGCCGTCCCCCAAGACCTCTTCCTCCCCGACCCCAGCACCCGCAGGCCCTCCCTCATGCGCATCGTCGACGACATCAACCGCCGCCACGGCAAGGCAACCCTCCGCTGCGCCTCCGCCGGTTTCCGCCGCGACCAATGGAAACTCCGCCAGGAAACCCTCAGCCCCCGCTACACCACCCAATTCTCCGAAATCCTCCTCCTCGGGGAACCGCCCCCACCTTCCGAACCTCGGAACCCCACACCCCACCCCCTTCCGAACCCCGGAACCCCCTTGCATCCACACACCGCCACCCTACCCTGAACCCCATGCACGCCGTCCTCCTCGAACGCTACAGCCCGCCCCTGGCCCTCCGCCTCGCCGAACTCCCCACCGCGCCCCCGCACAGATCCGCGGCACCGTTGTCCTTCGCATACACGCCCCTCCCTCACTCAACCCCAAGCCCTTTCAGGCTTGCCCCGACGGGGGGGACGTGCTAGGCGCGACCCATGTTCGACTTTGTCGCTTTTGATCTCGAAACCACCGGCATCCAACCCGAAACCGACGCCGTTGTCGAAATCGGTGCCGTCAAGTTCGTCAACGGCCTCCCCCAGCCCCCCTTCTCCACCCTCGTCGACCCCCAACGCCCCATCCCCGAGGACGCCATCGCCGTCCACGGCATCCGCAACGAGGAGGTCAAAGGCCAGCCCCTCCTCCGCGACCTCCTCCCCAAACTCGCCGACTACTGCGGCGACCTCCCCATGGTCGCCCACAACGGCCGCTTCGATTTCAAGTTCCTCGAAGCCGCCACCAAACGCGAAAAAGTCCCCGCACCCTCCGGCCTCCTCCTCGACACCTTTTCCCTCGCCAAAAAAGTGTTTCCCGGCATGATCAACTACCGCCTCGAAACCCTCACCAAACACTTCGGCTTCCCCAACACCGTCTTCCACCGGGCCTGCGAGGACGCCGAATACTGCGGAAAAGTCTTCCTCCGCATCCTCGAACTCCTCGAGAAAAACCACCTCTCCACCCGCCCCGCCTCCCTGCTCGAACTCTCCGAAATGAAGGAAATGCGCCTTCCCCAGTTCGCGGCACCTCAAGGCGAACAGCTCGGCCTCTTCGGCTTCTGACCCCCACACTCCCATGCACACGGACGATATCCTCCGCCTCACCGACGAAGCCCTCGCCGAACTCGAGGCCGCCTCCTCCCCCGACGCCGTCGAAGCCCTGCGCGTCAAGTTCCTCGGCCGCAAGGGACGCCTCCCCGAAATCATGGCCGGCCTCAAATCCGTCCCCCCCGAAGAACGCCCCGCCTTCGGCCAGGCCGCCAACACCTTCAAGACCCGCGTTGGCGAGGCCCTCGACGCACGCAAGGCCGCCCTCTCCGCCTCCGCACCCCCCGCCCACTCCTTCGATGTCACCCTCCCCGGCGACCGCCCCCCCCTCGGCGCCAACCACCCCATCCGCCAGATCATGATGCGGATCATCGACATCTTCGACCGCATCGGCTTCACCGTTGCCACCGGACCCGACGTCGAAAGCGTTTTTCACAACTTCGACGCTCTCAACACCCCCGCAGACCACCCCTCCCGCGACGACCAGGACACTTTCTACCTCAACGACGGCTCGCTCCTGCGAACCCAGACCAGCCCCATCCAAATCCGGCACATGCTGGCTCATCCCCCACCCGTCCGCATCATCGCCCCCGGACGCGCCTACCGCCGCGACACGCCCGACGCCACCCACAGCGCCAACTTCCACCAAGTCGAGGGCCTCTACGTTGCGAAAAATGTCTCCATGGCCGACCTCAAGGGCGACCTCACCTACTTCGCCCGCGAAATCCTCGGCCCCGGCGTCCAAACCCGCTTCCGGCCCCACTTCTTCCCCTTCACCGAACCCAGCGTCGAAGTCGACTTCACCTGCCACGTCTGCAAGGGCAAAGGCTGCCGCATCTGCAAAAACTCCGGCTGGATCGAAATCGCCGGCGCTGGCATGGTCGACCCCGAAGTCTTCAAGGCCGTCGGCTACGACCCCGACACCGTCACCGGCTACGCCTTCGGCATGGGCATCGAACGCATCGCCATGATCCTCCTGGAGATCGACGACATCCGCCGCCTCTACGAGAACGACGCGCGTTTCCTCCGCCAGTTCGCATGACCCAGCCCCGCCCACGTTTCCTGGTCGTCCAGTGCGCTGCACTGGGCTGGAACCTTTTCGACCCCAAATCCCCCGAACTCGCGGGCCTGCGCTTCTCCCCGCTCCAGACCCTTTCCCCAGGCCTCACCTGCCCCGCCCAAGCCTCCTTCCGCACCGCCTCCGAGCCCTCCGCCCACGGCATGGTCGCCAACGGCCTCTACCACCCTCTCCTCCGACGCCCCCTCTTCTGGGAACAATCCGCCTCGCAGGTCGCAGGACCGCGCATCTGGGACCCCTTCCGCGCCCGTGGCGGCTCCGTCGGCCTCCTCTTCTGGCAACAAAGCCTCGGCGAAAACGTCGACCTCCTCCTCTCCCCCCGCCCCATCCACAAACACTCCGGGGGCATGATCCAGGACTGCCACAGCCGCCCCACCCCCCTCTACAACCGCCTCCGCTCCGCCGTCGGCCGCCCCTTCAACCTCATGCACTACTGGGGCCCTCTCGCCTCCCGCAAGGCCTCCGAATGGATCACCGACGCCACCCTCGCCCTTCTCGGTATGCCGGACCTCCGTCCCGACCTCCTCCTCACTTACCTCCCCCACCTCGACTACGACACCCAGCGCTTCGGCCCCCACCACCCCAAATCCCGCACCGCACTCGCCGAACTCGGCACCTGCCTCCGCCGCCTCCACAACGCCGCCGACCGTGAAGGGTACACCCTCCTCGTCTGGGGCGACTACGCCATGCACCCCGTCAGCGGCCCCGCCCTCCTCCCCAACCTCGCCCTCCGCGACGCCGGCCTCCTCCCCGTCCGCCCGATCCGAGGCATGGCCTACCCCGACCTCTGGTCCGCCCGCGCCTTTGCCATGGTCGACCACGAAATCGCCCACATCCACATCCCTGACCCCTCCGACCTCCCCGCCACCGCCCAGCTCCTCCGCTCGCTCGGGGGCATCGACCGCATACTCCCCCGCGCCGAAGTCCCTGAACTCAACCACCCCCACTCCGGAGACCTTATCGCCTTCGCCCAACCCGGACGCTGGTTCGCCTACCCGTGGTGGCGCCATCCCCGGGAAGCCCCCGACTACGCCACCCACGTCGACATCCACAACAAACCCGGCTTCGACCCCTGCGAACTCTTTTTCGGACGCCTCCCCTGGCAGGTCTGCACCGACCCCTCACGCGTCGGCGGCACCCACGGCACCAGCGGAACCCCCGCCGCATGGGCCTGCTCCGACCCCACCTTCCGTCCCACAGCCCCCACCCTCCTCTCCCTCGCCTCCACCCTCCGCGACACCCTGGCCCCCTGAGCCCCCCCATGGCCACACCCCCCTCCCGATCCGAACGACTCGCCTCCCTCTTCGTCCGCACCCACGGCGGCGTCAAACTCGGCCTCGACTACATGGCCTCCCTCCTGGAAGCCCTCGGCAACCCCGAACGCCGCTTCCTCTCCGTCCATGTCGCCGGCACCAACGGCAAAGGCTCCACCTGCGCCCTCATCGAGGCGGCCCTCCGACACCGCGGCCTCCGCACCGCACTCTACACCTCCCCTCACCTTGTCCGCGTCAACGAACGCATCCAGATCCAAGGCCTCCCCCTGTCTGACGACGACCTCCACCGACTCCTCGACCTCGTCGAACACGCCGCGGCCCCCCTCCCACGTCCTCCCTCCTTCTTCGAAACCCTCACCGCCATCGCCTTCCTCGCCTTCGCCGAAAACCACGTCCAGGTCGCCGTCGTCGAGGTCGGCCTCGGAGGACGCCTCGACTGCACCAACGTCCTCACCCCCCTCCTCTCCGTCATCACCCGTATCGACTTCGACCACATGGACTACCTCGGGGACACCCTCGCCCAGATCGCGTCCGAAAAGGCTGGCATCCTCAAGCCCGGACGCCCCGCCGTCCTCGCTGCCCAGCCCGAGGAGGCCCTCCACGTCCTCCGCCGCGTCGCCTCCGAAAAGAACTGCCCCCTCGTCGAGGCCCCCAACCACACCCGCATCTCCCAACGCAAACAGGACCTCAGCGGACAACACCTCTTGCTCGAAACCCCCTCCGCCGACTACGGCCGCATCCGCCTCCCCCTCCTCGGCGCCTTCCAGCTCGAATCCCTCGCCACCGCCATCCCTGCCATCGAAGAAACCCTCCGCCAGCTCGGCATCCCCGACGACCCCGACTCCCTCCGCGCCGCCCTCGCCTCCGCCTCCTGGCCCGCCCGCTGCCAAGTCCTCTCCCGCAGCCCCCCCCTCCTGCTCGACGTCGCCCACAACCCCGGCGGCGCACGCGCCCTCACCCACACCCTCCGCGAACTCTTCGGTCGCCACGCCAAAGGCGTCTGGGTCGTCGGCCAGATGCGCGACAAGGACAACCCCGGCTTCTTCCACGAAATTGCCCCCCACGCCTCCCATTGCCTCTGCGTCGCCGTAGACCTGCCCCGGGCCCAGCATCCAGACATCCTCGCCACCCACGCCCGCAAGGCTGGCATTCCCGCCACCTCCCTTTCCCTCCCCGAAGCCCGACTCCAACTCCCCACCCTCGCCGCCCAAGCCGCTTTCGGCTGCATCGCAGGCTCCGTCTACCTCGCCGGAAACTGGCTCGAAGGCCACACCGACGCTGGCGAGCAGCTCTAGCCCCTGCAAAGCCCTCCCCCCCCCAGGAAGCCGCCCTGTTTTCACAACAGGTGAGGCATGGAAAACCGCAGCTGCAACGGCACAAAACGCACACCTCCCTCCCCTTGGCGCCCCGCGGGCATTCCGCTTTGTATAAACCTAAAAAAACGAGGAGGGGAAGGATGCAGAACTAGGCCTCGCCCCCCCTGGACTCGCCCAAAAAAAGGCGCCCGATGGGGCGCCTTTATGTCTGTTGAGGAGGGTCGGACCCTTACAGAACCTCAGCACTTCCCCCACCAGGATTCGAGGAGACACTCGCCTTCAGACCGGCGGCGATGGCCTCCACCGAGGACACCCCCCCGCCCAGCTCCACCCACGTGCCACGGAGACGGAACTGTGTGCTCGCCTCCGTCAAGGAATACTGCCAAGAAGAGTCGTCATTGCGCGTCGTTGTGTCATTATTGGTCGTGGTGGTAGTCGTGGTACGCGTGGTCGTGTTTGGGTCGATTCCCGTTTCTTCGTTGATGGTCTCCTCGATGCTCTGGGACACACCATTCGTGCGATCGCGGGCGCGGTCCCCGGAGTTTCCGGCAATATCCGTGACGGTGATCAAGGTGATGGTCCCCGTGAATTCGATGTCGCGTGCCGAAACCCCATCCTTTCCAGAGAAAGAAATTTGATAGGTGGCCAAGTTAGACCCCGAAGGAATGGTGCCGCTACCCAAAGGTGCCAATGTTCCAGGGGAGCCCACGGAACCCACGTAACGTGACCCCTGGTTATCCACGATCTCGACCCGGTTTCCTGACTGTTGGATGGACAGGCTTTTGATGTTCCCGGCACTGGTGTTGCTCACCGCGCGTCCACCCGAGAACCCCCCTTGGTAGAACCCGGATATATTCGTAAGGCCTCCAAGTCCGGAGGTGTTGAAATTTTGCTGCGAACCGCTTTCCCAATCACAGGCGGTCATCAGCAAAGAGGAAGCCGCAAGGGTGGCGGCGGTCAGAAACAACATGGGACGTTTCATCCATATCTCCTGGGGGTGGTCAATGTGGGGTTCAGTTATTCCAAAGCAAGCGGGGGTAGGTCAATCCAATTCCCCCGAGAATGCGGATTTTTTCAGCCCTCCCACGGACAATCGGGGAGGGCTTTCTTGAACCAGTGGCGGTACCAGCGGGTGCGCAGGCGACTGTCGAGGACAACGATGATGCCGCGGTCGTCGTGGCCCCGGATCAATCGGCCCACCCCCTGCTTGAAGCGCAGGACGGCCTCGGGCAGAGAATAGTCCTTAAAGGCATTGCCGCCGGAGGCCTCGATTTGCTCCATACGGGCCTCGACAAGGGGGTGGTCGGGGACGGCGAAGGGGAGTTTGGTAATGATGACGTTTCGGAGGGCGTGTCCGGGGACATCGACGCCGGTCCAGAAGCTGCTGAGGCCGAAGAGGACGCTGTGGGGGTGGGACTTGAAAGCCTCGACGAGGTGGTGCCGGGAGGCGGCGCGGCCTTGGACCCAGAGGTTGTAGCCGTCGCGGACGAGCTCGGGTTCGACGAGGGAGAGGGTGTCCCGGAGGGTTTTGGCGGAGGTGAAGAGGACGAAGGCACCGCCATCGGTGAGGCGGACATGGAGAAGAATTTCGCGTGCGAGGGCGTCGATGTAGCCGGGTTGGTTGGGCTCGGGAACGTGGTCGGGGAGCAGGACGCGCATCTGCCGCGCAAAATCGAAGGGGCTGCCGACTTCGAGTTCGAGGGCGGAGGAGGCTCCCACCCTGCGGCGGAAATAGGCGAGTTTTCCGGCGACGGCGAGGGTGGCACTGGTCATGATGACACAGTGGAGGCGATCGAAAAGGATGTCCCGGAGGAGAGGGGCGACATCGACGGGGGCGGCGTTGAGGAAGGTCCGGGGGCGGGAGGGGGTTCCCTCCTCCTCGATCCAGTAGACCTGCCCTTCCTCGCGTTGGTCGAGGAAGCCGGTAAGGGCGGTGGCGAGTTCGCCGGCGCGTCGTCGGGCGACGGCGAGTTCAAGGCGGAGCTCGGCCGACTCGACCTCTTGTTCGGCATCCAGCAGGGAGGTGGCGAGGCGTTGCAGCAGGCCCGGAAGGGCGGTTTCGATGCCCGGCGGCTCCCGGAGTCGCAACGTGGCATTACCCTCCGCACGCTGGAACAGAAACGCGCGGACCTCCTCGAAGAGGCGGTCTGTGTGGAACTGCACCTTGCCGACCTCCGCCGCCAGGCCCGGCTGCCCGACCACGCTCAACAACCCCTTCTTGGTCTCCGGATGGTACAACGAACGCACCCAGCGGATAAAACTCCACGCGGTCAGGCGCAACCCCAACGACTGCGCGGCGCTCTCCTCCATGTGGTGCGCCTCGTCCACGACCACCACATCAAACTCCGGCAGCAGCCCTCCCCCGCCCTGCCGCATGGCCAGATCGGCAAAAAAAAGGGCGTGGTTCACGATCAACAGGTCCGCCTCCTGCATTTTTTGGCGGGCGCGCGTCAGGAAACAATCCTTGTGATCCCGTTGCGACGGGTACACGCAGGTGCCCTCCTCCGCGCAGACCTGCTGCCACACCTCCGGCGGCGGCGCCTCCGCCAGCGATTGCAAGGACCCGTCCTCCGTCTGCGTTGCCCAAGCCGCGAGCCGGTCGAGCCATATCCGCTCCTCCGGACGGAACAGATCACCGCCCATGCGGCGGGCAAGGGCGAGGCGGCGGCGGCACAGGTAGTTGGAGCGGCCCTTGACCAGGACCGCGCGGATCTCACGCCCCAGGCAGGCCGAAAGCCGTGGCACGTCGCTGTGCAGGAGTTGCTCCTGCAAGGCGATGGTGTGGGTGCTGACCACCACCTTCTGGCCGCATTCCAACGCGGCCAGCAGGGTCGGCACGAGATAGGCGAAAGACTTGCCCACGCCCGTTCCGGCCTCCACGACCAGGTGCCCGCCCTCATGGACGCGGCGGGCAATGGCACGAGCCATCTCCAGTTGCTGAGGGCGGTGTTCATAGCCCTTGCCTGCGGCGGTGAAGACCTCCGCCATGCGTCCATCAGGACCCAGGACCGCCTCCACCGCCCCCGTCACGTCCGGATACGCGGGAGCCTGCTCCAGCTCCGGCTCGTCCGGAGAAAAGTCAAAGGGCGTGGGGGAGATCATGGAATGACCCGTGTCGAATGACGAATGGCGGTGGGGAAGAATTGCGGATGGGGAATTGGCGCTATCTTTGAGTGACGGAGAGGGTTGGGTTCAATTTTGAAAATCCATGTTTTTATTGCCACTGGCGTTTGTGACCCCGGGTACGGAGTTTGTAGAGGCGTTCGGTGAAACCTCCTTCCTGGAGAAACCTTTCCCCTTGGGCACCCAGTTGACGAAGAATCCAGAAGCGGTCAAGGTTTAAGAGGGAAAGTACTCCGTTGGCGGCGTAAGCGTCGGGGCGGGTGGGGCTGCCATCGAGGCGTGGGGGACAGGGTCGGACATGGACGGACTTGGACGGGCATGGACCCCCGGAGAGAGCCTCGGGACGTTGTATTTCGGTGGCGATCCCCTTTCTGAAGTCTTCCAGGCTGTGAGAGCGGTTTTGCTTGAAGCGCGCCAGGATCGGATGCCCGGGCGTCCACGGGGGAAGGCCCCAGTGGCGCGGGTAGTCCTCGAAATCGAGTTCAAGTTCCCCGAGAGAGGCCCACGCTACTCCGGTGAGGTTCCGTTCCATCTTTTTGGAGGTTCCGGAGGCCGCACGGCCCTCCGCGAGATTCTGAACTCCGGAGCGGGCGGCCTGCACCCTCTGATCGTGGGTGCGCGAGGTTAGAGGAACATAGAGATCACAGAAGCGCAGCGTGATGTCATACAGAAGCCGGGACTTCTGGAAGGTCTTGGTCTTCCGGTAACCGCCAGACTTGGGCAGCATCACTTCGATACTGTCTTTTTGCATAGTCGGCCCTTACCACAGCCTCGCCGTCAGATGCAAGTCCATGTTTGTCCATGTCCGTCCCAGCCCCCTCACCCCAACCGGAACACCACCGCCGCCAAGGGCGGGAGGGTGATGGAAATGGAGTGGGGGCGGCCCATCCAGGGGGTGGGTTCACTGTTGACCCCCCCGGCGTTGCCGATGTTGCCGCCGCCGTACTCCTCGGCGTCGCTGTTGAGGACTTCCCGCCAGAAGCCGGGCTGGGGGACCCCCATGCGGTACCCCTTGCGGACGACAGGGGTGAAGTTGACGGCGACGGCCACGGCATCGGAGGGGTCGCGTCCCTTGCGCAGGTAGCAGAGGATGCTCTGCTCGCTGTCGTGCAGGTCGATCCACTCGAAGCCCTCGCCACTGAAATCGCGTTGATGGAGGGCGGGCAGCCCTTGGTAGAGGAGGTTGAGGTCGCGCACCAGGTTGCGGATCTTGTGGTGCGGTTCGTACTGGGTGAGGTGCCATTGCAGCTGGCTGCCGCTATCCCACTCGTTCCACTGCCCGAACTCCGCGCCCATGAAGAGAAGTTTCTTGCCGGGATGCGTCCACATGTACGTGTAAAGAAGCCGGAGGTTCGCGAACTTCTGCCAGAAGTCGCCCGGCATCTTGTCCAGCATCGACCGTTTTCCATGCACGACCTCGTCGTGGGAAAAGGGGAGGATGAAGTTCTCGTTGAAGGCGTAGATCAGCGAGAACGTGATCTCGCCATGGTGGTACTTGCGGTGGATCGCCTCCTTCTCGATGTACTTCAGCGTGTCGTTCATCCAGCCCATGTTCCATTTCAGGCCGAACCCGAGGCCGCCCAGGTAGACGGGGCGGCTGACCATCGGCCAGGCGGTGGACTCCTCGGCGAAGGTGAGGAAGCCGGGGAACTCGCGGTGTACGATCTCATTGAACTGCTTCAGGAAGGAGACGGCGCCGAGGTTCTCGCGGCCGCCGAACTCGTTGGGCACCCATTCGCCTTCTTTGCGGCTGTAGTCCAGGTATAGCATGCTTGCCACAGCATCGACGCGGATGCCGTCGATGTGGTACACATCCGCCCAGAACATCGCCGAAGAGAGCAGGAAGGTGCGGACCTCGTTGCGGTCGTAGTTGAAAATGAGCGTGCCCCAGTCCATGTGCTCGCCCTTGCGCGGGTCCGAGTGCTCGTACAGGTGCGAGCCGTCGAAGTAGCCCAGCCCGTGCGGATCCTTGGGAAAATGGGCCGGCACCCAGTCCAGAATCACCCCCACCCCCTCCTGGTGGCAGCGGTCAACGAAGAACTTGAAGTCGTCGGGCGTGCCGAAGCGAGAGGTCACGGCATAGTAGCCCAGGGTCTGATAGCCCCAGGAACCATCGTAGGGATGCTCGGTGACGGGCATGAGTTCGATATGCGTGAAGCCGAGCCCCTTGACGTATGGCAGCAGATCCTCCGCCAGCTCGCGGTAGGAGAGGAAACGCCCCTCTTCGTCGGCGACGCGTTTCCACGAGCCCAGGTGGCACTCATAGACGGAGATGGGGAGGTTGAGGGGGTCGGGCTGGAGACGGCGGCGGGACATCCAGTCGTCATCCTTCCACTCGTACGCGTGCACATCCCAGACGCGCGAGGCGGTGCGGGGGCGCATTTCGGCAGCGAAGGCGTAGGGATCCGACTTATGGGCAAGGAAACCGCCCCGGCCGCGGATCTCGAACTTGTACAGGTCACCCAGGCCGAGGCCCGGCACGAACAGCACCCAAATGCCCGATGCCCCCAGACTCTGCAGAATGTGGGTCCTCCCATCCCATCGGTTGAAATTGCCGATCACGCTGACGCGTTCGGCATTCGGGGCCCAAACGGCGAAGCGGACGCCCGACACCCCGTTCAAGGTCACCACATGGGCACCCATGTGATCGTAGGTGCGGTAGTGGGTCCCCTCCCCGAACAGGTAGAGGTCCGTGTCCGCAAGGCTCACACGGAAACCCGGCGCATACGGGTCAAAGGCCGGATGGCGTCCGTGTTCGCGGTCCTCGATGAGGAACTCGTACTCGTCGTCCCCTTCCCATTCGGCCTCGTAGACCCCGTGGGGATGTACGGGGACCATCGGCCGCTGCGGCTGGCCGGGTCCTCGCAGGGCGACCGACTTGGCGTGGGGCTGAAAGCAGCGGATGAAGGAGCGGCCGTCGGGGCGGGCCTGCAGGCCGAGCACGCCGTAGGGGTTCCACTGGGTGGCCTCCACCAGGCGCTGGATGTCCTCGGGATAGGCGGGCTTTGTTTTCGGGGCCATGGGATGCTTCCGGTTGGGGGGGGGTGGGGTCAAGGGGGGGCCCCACCTCGTGCGCGGGGGCAACCCACCCCTTTCCTTGCCTGCGGGAAGCGAAAATGAAAAGACAAAAGAGGGACGGCTTGCCGCCGGGGGCGGGCGGGTGTAAGAAGCCCCCCCATGAGTGCGCCCGCCCCCTTTGCCATCCCCACCCCCTCCAACGCCCCAACCGCCGTCCTCCCCCTCGTCGCCAGCAAGAGCGAGAGTAACCGCGCCCTCATCCTCCGCGCCCTCGCTGGCCCCGGCCTCCGCCTCCGGAACCTCTCCGCCGCCCGCGACACCCGCCTCCTCGAAGCCCTCCTCGCCTCCGGCGAAGACACCCTTGACGCCCGCGACGCCGGCACCACGCTCCGCTTCCTCACCGCTTGGTGTTGCGCCGCCGGCCGCCCCGCCCTGCTCACCGGCACCCCCCGCATGCAACAGCGCCCCATCGGCCTCTTGGTCGACGCCCTCCGCCAGCTCGGCGCGGACATCCGCTACGAGGGCGCGGAAGGTTATCCTCCCCACCGCGTCCGTTCCTTCTCCCAGAAACAGGCCGAATGCTCCATCCGCGGAGACGTCAGCTCCCAGTTCATCTCCGCCCTCCTCCTCATCGGCCCCTTCCTCCCTCTCGGCCTCCGCCTTTCCCTCACCGGCGACATCACCTCGCGTCCCTACATCGACATGACCCTCCAGTGGATGGCCCGCTTCGGCCTCCGCGTCGAAGAATCCGATCACCACTTCCTGGTTCCTCCCCAACCCCCCGTCCACGGCGAATACACCATCGAATCCGACTGGTCCGCCGCCGGTTACTGGTACTCCCTGCTCGCCCTCCGCCGCCGCGGACAGCTGACCCTCCTCCACCTCCGCGACGACAGCCTGCAGGGAGACCGCCGCCTTGCCGACCTCTTCACCCGCCTCGGCGTCCGCAGCGAATTCACCCCCGCGGGCGTCCGCATCACCCCAGGTCCCTGCGCCCCCTCCTTCGAGGCCGACTTCTCCGACATTCCCGACCAGGCCCAAACCTTCGCCGCCTGCTGCGCCGGCCTCGGCATCCCCGCCCGCCTCACCGGCCTCAAAAGCCTCCGCATCAAGGAAACCGACCGCATCGCCGCCCTGCAGGCCGAGCTCGCCAGACTCGGCTGCCACGCCCCCAACGTCGGCGACGAGGAACTCCTCCTGCCCGGCACACCCCTCCACATCCAGGGCCAGACGCTCCACACCTACGACGACCACCGCATGGCCATGGCCTTCGCCCCCCTCTCCGCCCTCGGCCCCCTCTCCCTCGACGACCCCCACGTCGTCGCCAAATCCTACCCCTCCTTCTGGGACGACTGGAACCTCACACGCATTTCCTGATCCGGGATTCTCATTCTTCCCGCTTCCGATAGCATGGAACCCCGGCTATCATGCCGTTGTGATTCGCTCATTCGCCAATCAGGCCACGGAGCATATCTTCAACGGCCTTCCGTCAAAATCCGGTCGCAAACTATGCCCGGATCACCTCTGGAGGCTGGCGGGAAGAAACCTCGACATGATCGACTCCGCCTCGCGGCTTTCGGACCTGCGCGTGCCCCCCGGAAACCACCTGGAGCAACTGTCAGGCGACAGGAAAGGACAGCACAGCATACGCATCAACCCACAATACCGGATCTGTTTCACCTGGACAGACGAAGGTCCCGTTGGCGTGGAAATCACCGACTATCACTAAGGAGAACACAAATGGTACGCATCCCCACTCATCGCAAACCCACTCACGCAGGAGAAATGCTCCTGAAAGAATTCCTGGAACCCATGCATCTGACCCAACGCGACGTTGCCGATGGTATTGGAGTTCCTTACCAGAGAATCAACGAACTGATCAACGGACGACGGGGTGTCACACCCAGCACCGCCCTCCGGCTCGGAAAATTCTTGGGAACCACCCCTGACTTCTGGCTCAACCTGCAACAGCGATGGGACCTCTATGAGGCCTTACAGGATGAGGTCGAAACCTTAGAACGTATTAAGCCCGTACACGCGGCCTAACCTTAAGTCTCCAGATAGCGATTTCGTTCCCGCCTCCTCAACCAACCGGAAAATCCTTTAGTCGAGCCATCACCGGCAGCGGGCCCACGATCGGCTTCACATAATCGATGAAAGCCTGCGTCACCCCATTGCCGTCCTTGTTGATGAACTTGTCGGGCATGTGGCGGGTTTCCTTGGCCACGGACTTGAGGGGAACGCGTTTGAACTCCACCGCGTAACGCTTGCCCGGCTTGCGCTGAATCGCGACACTTCCGTTCGCGTGCTCTTTCGCGGCGAAACGCACTCCCGCCGCGCCAACCTGCCGGGCCTCGCGGGCGTCGACCTCAGACACCAGCCCAGGGAAGGAACGCTGCAAGTAACCGAAGGTGTCGGCGCGCACGCGCTTGATGCCGGTGTGTTTCTTCAGCTCCTCGGAAAGGAGGTCGCCGAGGGCGCCGGTGCCGGAGAGCTGCACGTTGCCATGGCTGTCGACCTCCTTCGTGTATTTGGCCAGGATCGCGGTGCCCTCGGCGTCGCTGATGCCCTCGCTGACGGCGACCACACAGCGGCCCGTCTTTTCCATCGTCAGCTTCACATCCTCGCAGAACTTCTCCATCACGAAAGGGCGCTCGGGCAGGTAGATCAGGTGAGGCCCCTCGTCCGCGTTCTGCTTGGCCAGAATGGAGGCCGCCGTCAGGAAGCCCGCGTGGCGGCCCATGACCACATTGAGTTTCACGCCGCCCAGCGCGCGGTTGTCCTGGTTGTCTCCCATGAACGCCATCGCGACGAACTTCGCGGCGCTGCCGAAACCAGGGGTGTGGTCGTTCTGCCTCAGGTCGTTGTCGATCGTCTTACACAGGTGGAAACAGCGGAACTCGTACTTCGCCTGGCGGGCGTGTTCGTTGATGATGTGGGTCGTCTCCGCAGAATCGTTCCCGCCAATGTAGAAAAAGTAGCGGATGTCATGTTTGCGCAGAACCTCGAAGATCTTGGCGCAATCCTCCGGCGTGGGCTTTTTGCGCACCGAACCCAGGGCGGAGGAAGGGGTGGCCGCAACCTTTTCCAGGTTCGCCTCCGTTTCCCGGCCCAAGTCCACGAAGTCCTCGTTCAGAATGCCCTGGATCCCGTGTTTCGCGCCGAGCACCTTCCGGATCGCCTTGTGCTTGCGGGCCTCGAGGACCGCCCCAACCAACGTCTGGTTGATCACGGCGGTGGGGCCACCGCTTTGCGCGATGAGCATATTGCCTTCGAGAACGGGAAGCTTGCTGGGCATGAGGATCTCCTGTGGGGGGGTGGAAAGGACCGACCGATACCACGCCCCGTCCGGAGGGCAAGACAGAATCAGCGCCTCAACGCACCAAATCCAGCCATCGCCTCCGCCGCCGCGACTTTGACTCCCCCCGACTCCTCAACGGCCACACCCACAGCAAAAAGAGCAGCGCGGGCGACGTTCCCGCGATTCGGAGGGCCAACGGCCCGGCGCTTCCGAAGCTCGGAAGCGGCCACAGCGGAGGCCCCCCGCACACCAGGTGCAGCAGGGCCAGGAAAGCGGGCAGCGCCAGGTGCACGAAGTCGCGCGCCCGCCATCCGCGCGGCGCCAGGACCGCCCACAGTCCCCCCTGCAACAGCCCCGCCACATACACGTAATACAGGGGGAACTCCCCACGCCATTCCGGCCCCAGGGCGGTCCACAACGGCATCCAAAACACCCAGGGACCGGCACGGCCCGCCGCCACGCGCCCCAACATCGCCACCCCCAACGCCCGCGCCACCCCTCCCGACCACGGCAACCCCGAGAGCAGATCCCCCAGGATCATCCCCGGCAGCAGCCAAAGAGGGTTTCGTATCCGCCCGGCCAACAATGGCAGCGGGTCCAGCGGCAGCGCAGCCGGAATCAGCGCGAGGGGAGAGAGCAGTGCGCGGAGCAGGGCGTAATTGGCCGCCCACTGCAGATCGCGATCAGGCAATGAACATGCAGTCGCCATACGAAAAGAACCTGTAGCGTTCACGCACCGCCTCGCGGTAGGCGGCAAGCAGGGGGTCCCGGCCGGCAAACGCGCTCATCATCATCAACAGCGTCGATTTCGGCAGATGGAAATTCGTCAGGATGGCGTCGGTGGCCCGGAAACGGAAGCCCGGATAAATGTAGATCCCGCTGCGGCCGCGCGCGGGCCGGAACCGCCCGTCGTCGCCGACAACCGTCTCCAGCGTGCGCACGCTGGTACTGCCCACGGCCACGATCCTCCCCCCGCGTTCCCGCGCACGGTTGAGCGCCCGGGCCGTCGCCTCCGGAAGTTCGTAGCGCTCCTCGTCCATGACATGCGCCTCCACCGTGTCGCACTTGACCGGGCGGAAGGTGCCCGGCCCGACGTGCAGCGTGAGCTCCACCACCTCCACCCCCTTTTCCCGCACCCGCGAGAGCAGCTCGGGCGTGAAATGCAGCCCCGCCGTCGGCGCGGCCACCGCTCCCGGCGCTTTCGCATACACCGTCTGGTACCGCTCGGGATCGTCCTCCGCGAGATGCTCGCGGTGGATGTAGGGGGGAAGCGGCGGCTCCCCATGCGCCTCCAGGTAGGCCAACACCGGCTCCGCCCCCTCCGCCCTCACCCGGCTGAGTCCGTCCGCCCCTTTCTCCAACACCACGAGCTCAAGCCCCTCCAGATGGATCACCCCTCCCACCTTCGGCCCCCCCCGCGTCATCACCCGCCATTCCCGGTCGGCCCCTTCGACCGGCTCCACAAAAAGACACTCCACCTTCCCACCCGTCTGTTTGCAGCCAAAGGTCCGCGCCGGGATCACCCGCGTGTTGTTCAGCACCAGCACGTCGCCCGCCCGCAGATGGTCTGCGAACTCCGAAACCCGACCATGCCGCGGCGCGGCTCCGCTCCTCGGCAGCAGCATCATCCGCGCATGGTCCCGGCGCTCCGCCGGATGCTGCGCGATCAATTCCTCCGGCAAATCGTAGTCGAATTCACTCGTTTTCATAGCCAGAATCCTACCCCAGATTCCGAAAATGTCCGCCTTTAAGTGCAGAATGATGATTGACGGATCGAAATCCGCTGTCCTACAATGCCCTGAACGCCGACAGGGCCGATGCGGTCCGGGAGTTACGAACCTCACTTGGAGACCCAGATGAACAAACCCACCCAGAACCGACAAGGTTTCACCCTCATTGAAATGCTCGTGGTCATCGCGATCATCGCCCTGCTCGCCGCCATCCTCGTCCCGGCCGTCACCGGCGCCCTCGAAAACGCCAACCGGACCCGCGCCCTTTCCAACGGCATTTCGATTTTCAAGCAAGTCATGGCGGCAGACCTGGACAACGTGCTGCACGCGACGGAGAACTACTGGCCCGACGGGGAAACGATCACGGACACCGCGGGCAACGGCACCACCAGCACCCAGTACTTCGCCTGGCTGATGGAAGAGGACCGCGAAGTGCTCAAGGAGGACTTCTCGGTCTTCACCGCGACCGGCATCCCCGCCGCCCCGGATAAAGCCGCCTTCGAAACCAACGGCGACCGCTACAACACCTGGGTCGCCGTCAAGGACGCCACCAAGGAATCCCCCGCCAGCATGCCCTTCCTGATCACCAAAAACCTCCAGGAAACCAAACTTGTCGTACCCAACGACAGCTTTGACGCCGATAGGATCGAGCCCACCGGATTCCCCTACAAGGAGAACGCCATCGTCGTCATCCGCGTCGGCGGCGGCGGGGAATCTCTCCAGAAAAAGGCCCTCCGCTGGAAAATCCTTAACCCCGACGAAGCGGAAAACGACATCCTCCCCGTCAACTGATTCCAGCACTCCTCTGGAACCCCACCCCCGATCCCACGATCGGGGGTTTTTATTTGTCAAACTTATTGGATAATCCTATCAGCAGAACCTCTTGATATCCAAGCCCCCTAAAGCCGGAATGGTGTGAAAGTTGTCAATATCCCCCAACACACACCCCCACAGAAAGCGCATTCATCACCAAAAAAAGCTAATTCACACAATATGTAGTGGTTTCTGTTGACAACCCCGCTCCGGCCGTGTTTCTTACCGGAACCCTTTCTAGCCCACGCGACTCCCGCCCCGACACCTCTCCAGGGCCACTGAAGCGATGGGCGCACCCTATCCCCTTAACCCCCAACGTCCGGAGAAATCCTCTCATGGCCAATGAAACCACCTTCACGGTAGGCAACCGCAGCTTCGTCCTCGACAAGGAAAAGGCCGAACAGGCCTTCGCGGACAAAAAAGTGATCAACGGCCGTGAAAGCGTCTTTTTCAATTTGCTTCCGCTGAAGTACGTCTGGGCCTACGAACTCTACCGCACCATGAAGGCCAACCACTGGGAACCCGAGGACATTCCGATGCAGAAGGACATCGAACAGTGGCAGAGCACCGACCAGCTCAGCGACGTGGAGCGATGGATCATCCGGATGGGGATTGGGTACTTCAGCGCGGCGGAGGGCATCGTCGGCGACAACATCCAGCACGTCATCCGAGAGAAGGTCACCGCCCCCGAACTCAAACTCGTGCTCGGCCGCCACGCCCACGAGGAGAACATCCACGCCGACAGCCTCCTCTACATGATCAGCTCCCTGGGGATCAATCCCCATGAGTGTGAGGCGATGTTCGAGGACGTCCCGAGCATCACCCGCAAAAACGAATTCGTCATGAAGGTCTCCCGCGCCCTCCGCCGCGACCTGGACCTCTCCACCCTCGAAAACAAACAGCTCTTCGCGAAAAACCTCTTCCTCTTCGGACAGTGCATGGAGGGCACCCAGTTCTACGGCCTCTTCGGCATGATCCTCGCCCTTTACCGCCAGAACAAATTCCCCGGCATCGGCCAGATGTTCCGCTACACCCTCCGCGACGAATCCAACCACATCGAACTCCTGCGCAGCCTCCTCATGGCCCTCAAGGACGAGAACCCCGACCTCTGGACCCCCGCCTTCCGCGAGGAACTCCGCTCCCTCATGGCCGAGGCCAAAACCCTCGAAAAGAACTTCATCGCCGACTGCCTGCCCGTCAACGCCGTCGGCCTCAGCCTGGAGGAATTCTCCCAGTACATCGACTACATCGCCGACCGACGCCTTGAAGGCTGCGGCCTGCCCCCCCGCGGCCCCGGCGTCGCCAACCCCTTCCCCGGGCGCGCCGCGATGATGGAGAACCAGAAGGAGCAGAACTTCTTCGAGGGCCGCGTCACCGAATACCAGAAAGCCTCCGCCCTCGCCATGGTCAGCGACGACGAACTCTGAACCCACCACTCCCCACTCCAGAACCCAACATCCCATGATCCGCCCCACGACGCTCGAAGAAGACCAGCTCCTCAAACAGGCCGCCCACCGCCGCCGCGAAACCGCCGCCCGCTTCAACTGGGCGGAGGCCATCGCCCCCGCCGCTCCCGCCTCCCGCCTGATCCTCTCCGCCCCCGGCGGAGAAAAGGAGTTCTCTCCCGGCGACGTCGCCCAGATCGTCGGCGACGCTCTCACCACCCTCCTCCTCTCCCGCGAACAGGAACGCGACATCTACAGCGAGGAAAACCGCCGCCTCGTCGCCGACATCACCTCCAAGGTCTCCGACCTCGTCGCCGCCCTCGCCGAAAAACGCGGCGAGGACCGCCTCACCCGCCAAGACCTCGACCTCGCCATCGAAAAGGCCCTCGTCCGCCAAGAGGCCTTCGACCTCGCGCGCTCCCTCGTCACCAACCGCGCCCAGGACGCCCTTCCCGAAGCCGGCACCCATGCCCCCCTCACCGCCCAGCTCCTCCGCCGCAATGGCCAGCTCGTCCCCTGGAAACAGGACAAAATCGAAATCGCCGTCCGCAAAGCCTTCCTCGCCCTCCGCCTCGACAGCGCCCCCGCCGTGAAGGTCGCCCGCGCCGTCACCGAGCGCATCCGCGAAGGCCGCCAAACCCTGGTCCACATCGAGGACGTCCAGGACATGGTGCAGGAGGAACTCATGAAGGCCGGCCACTTCAAGGCTGCGGAGGCCTACATCCTCTACCGCGCCCGCCGCTCCGAACAGCGCGCCGCCGAACTTCCCCCTCCCCCCGCCGCCGAACAGGCCGTCCTTGTCCGCGTCAGCCGCCCCGACGGCTCCTCCTTCCTCTGGAACGGCGCCGACCTCCGCGCGCGCATCCAATACGCCGCACTCGGCCTCGACCTTGGCCTTTCCCCCGCCGAGATCGAGACGGAACTCCGGCGCTCCGTCTTCGACGAACTCTCCGAGGCTGACCTCCGCAAGACCATCCTCCTCAACGCCAAGACCCTCATCGAGCGCGACGCCGACTTCGCCCAGTTCGCCGGCCGCATCCTGCTCACCTACCTCTATGAGGAGGTTCTCGGGTGGGACATCCTCCGCGACGGCATCGGCCAGCTGCGCGAGGCCCACCGGCGCGGCTTCCGTGCCTACCTCGAACGCGCCGTCGCGATCGAACGCCTCTCCCCCAAGCTCCTGGACTACGACCATGCCCGCCTCGCCGAGGCCCTCGACCCCAGCGCCGA
>CAYLNG010000009.1:0-297 GCA_964385155.1 uncultured Verrucomicrobiota bacterium | reverse complement strand
CCTCGGCTTCGACTACCTCGGCATCCAGACCCTCTACGACCGCTACCTCCTCGTGGACAAAACCGGCCCCACCCGCCGCCTCGAAACGCCCCAGTACTTCTGGATGCGCGTCTCCATGGGCCTCTTCCTCCGCGAAACCGACGACCGCGAAACGTGGGTCACGCGCCTCTACTCCCTCTACAAATCCCGCCGCTTCTGCAGCTCCACCCCCACCCTCTTCAACTCCGGCACCCTCCACGCACAGCTCGCCACCTGCTACCTCTACAACGTAGACGACAGCAAACAGACCAACAGAGT
>CAYLNG010000008.1:71516-114041 GCA_964385155.1 uncultured Verrucomicrobiota bacterium | reverse complement strand
AGGGCATGGGCCGGGTATGGGCGGGCCTCTGCTCTCTTCGGCAGGTGAAGTAGGGGCGGCCCTGCCTTTTCACGACTTACGACTTGTCAAGAGTCGTCTTTTTTCACATAGGAACCCGCTCCCCACGCCCTGGATCCCCGGGTGCGGACAGAATTTCACCCCAACCGATACAAGGACTTGATCGCATGAGCACCCTGAAAATGACCCGAAACTTCGGGATTTCCGCGCACATTGACAGTGGAAAGACCACGTTGAGCGAGCGTATCCTCTATTACACCGGCCGCATTCACAAGATCGAGGAAGTCAAGGGGGGGGGGGATGGGGCGACCATGGACCACATGGAGCTGGAAAAAGAGAAGGGGATCACGATCACTTCCGCTGCTACAACCGTGTCGTGGAAAGACCACAAGATCAACCTGATTGACACGCCCGGACACGTGGACTTTACGGTGGAAGTAGAGCGCTCCCTGCGCGTGCTCGACGGAGCCATCCTCGTGCTTTGCGGCGTGGCGGGTGTGCAGTCGCAATCGATCACGGTGGACCGCCAGATGAAACGCTATCGGGTGCCGCGGCTGGCGTTCATCAACAAGCTGGACCGGACAGGTTCGAACCCGGACAAGGTGATTTCCGATCTTCAAAGCAAGCTGGACCTGAACGCCGTGGCGTTCCAGGTGCCCATCGGCCTGGAAGGCAACCACCAGGGTGTGGTGGACCTGTTCACGCGCAAAGCGATCTATTTCCGTGGGGACAACGGGGAAGACTTGGAGTACGCTGAGGTGCCCGAGGAGTTGGCGGACAAGGTGGAGGAGAAGCGGACGATCATGCTCGAAGCGGTGTCGATGTTCGACGATGCGATCATGGAAGGCCTGCTGGAAGGAAATGATCCGCTTCCGGAACTGTTCCACAAGACGGTACGTAAAGCGGTCATCGCGAACGAGTTGGTGCCGGTGTTCATGGGCTCGGCGTTCAAGAACAAAGGCGTGCAGCCGTTGCTGGACAGCGTAATTAGCTACCTGCCGAGCCCGTTGGATGTCCCGAACCGCGCGAAGAAGGTCGGGGCGGAGGACCAGGTGGTGGACCTGCTGGCGGATCCGAAATTGCCGATGGTGTCCATGGCGTTCAAGATCACGGACGAAACCTTTGGCCAGCTGACCTACACGCGGATCTACCAAGGGACGCTGAAGAAGGGGATGACGATCGTGAACAGCCGAACGGGCAAGTCGGTTCGGCTGGGGCGTCTCCTGCGGATGCACTCGAACGACCGGGAAAACATTGACGAGGCGGCTGCGGGTGACATTGTGGCGATGGTGGGGATCGACTGCGCGTCGGGCGACACCTTCTGCGACGAGAACATCCAGGTGACGTGTGAATCGATGTTCGTGCCGGACCCGGTGATCTCCTTCTCGGTGAGCTGCCCGGATTCGGGGGACTACGACAAGATGTCGAAAGCATTGCAGCGCTTTATGAAGGAGGACCCGACGTTCCGGGTACATACGGACGAGGAGTCAGGTGAGACGATCATCTCCGGCATGGGCGAGTTGCACCTGGAGATTTACATCGAGCGGATCAAGCGCGAGTACAAGGCTGTGGTTCAGGTGGGTCCGCCCCAGGTGAACTACCGCGAGGCGATCACGCGCACGACGGAGTTCAACTACACGCACAAGAAGCAGACAGGTGGATCGGGTCAGTTTGCGTGCGTGATGGGGGACATCGAAGCGATGGAGGCGAATTCGTCGACGACTTATGAATTCAAGGATCTGATCAAGGGAGGCAACATTCCCGGGGAATACGTTCCTGCGATCGACAAGGGATTCAAGGACGTGATGGACAAGGGCCCCCTGGCGGCGTTTCCGGTGGTGGGAGTTCGCGCGAACCTCCGGGACGGCAAGTACCACGAAGTGGACTCGAGCGACATGGCGTTCCGGATTTGCGCGCGTGCGGCGATGCGGGATGCGATTCGGCGTGCGAATCCGCAGATCCTGGAACCGATGATGAAGGTGGAGGTGGAGACGCCCGAGGAGTATCAAGGCTCTGTGATTGGGGACTTGAGCGCCCGCCGGGCGATCATCGGGGGGATGGACTCCCGTGGGAACGTGAACGTGGTGAACGCGATCGTTCCGCTGGCCTCGATGTTTGGCTACTCGACTTCCTTGCGTTCGTTGACGGCGGGGAAGGCGACGTACTCGATGGAATTCGAACGCTACGAGGCCGCGCCGGCGAACGTGGCGAAGGAAGTGATCGAGAAGCGCAAGGCGAAGTTGGCGGCGGAAGACTGAGGTCAGGCCGACCGCTCCGCCCGGGGCCGCGTCCGCGAGGACGCGGCCTTTTCTTTAGGGAATTGACCTTTCACCGGGACGGGGGAAGGGGTAGAATGGGGTCATGGAAACGGGTACGGTCCATGTGGGGCGCCACTGGCATCCGCTGCCGGACAGCGGCGGGAGGATTGAGTGTGACGTGTGCCCGAACCACTGTCGGCTGAAGCCGGGGCAGAGGGGGGCGTGTTTTGTGAGGCGGAACGAGGGGGGGAGGATGGTGCTGACGACGTACGGGCGGAGCAGCGGGTTCTGCATTGACCCGATCGAGAAGAAGCCGTTGAACCATTTCCTGCCGGGGACTCCGGTGCTGTCGTTCGGGACGGCTGGCTGCAATCTGGCCTGTGCATTCTGTCAGAACTGGGAGATCAGCCGAAGCCGGGAGATGGATCGCCTGATGGAGCGGGCCGAGCCGTCGGAGATTGTGGCGGCGGCGAGGCGGACTGGCTGCAGGTCGGTGGCCTTCACTTACAACGATCCGGTGGTTTTCCTGGAATACGCGGTGGACACGGCGCGGGCCTGTCGGGAGGCGGGGGTTCATCCGGTGGCGGTGACAGCGGGATATATCGAGGAGGAGGCTCGGCGAGAGCTTTTCGGAGAGATGGATGCGGCGAATGTGGATTTGAAGGGGTTCACGGAGGGGTTTTACCGGGAAGTGTGCGGGGGGGCACTGAAGCCGGTACTGGAGACGCTCCGGCACATCCGCCACGAGACCCGGTGCTGGCTGGAGATCACAACGTTGCTGATCCCCGGACGGAACGACGGGGACGCTGAAGTGCGGGCGATGAGTCACTGGATTCTGGAAGAACTCGGGGCGGAGGTGCCCCTGCACTTCACGGCTTTCCACCCGGACTACCGTATGCTGGACACGCCTGGGACGCCGTCGGCCACGCTGCACAGAGCCCGCGGCATCGCCCTGGAAACGGGGTTGCTGCATGTTTACACCGGAAACATCTTGGACGAGAAAGGAGGAACGACGCTGTGCCCGGGATGCGGGGAGGCGCTGATCGTCAGGAGGGGCTACGAGATCCGGCGATGGGAGCTGGAGAACGGGGTGTGCGCCAAGTGTGGGAGACGGCTGGCGGGGAGATTCGAGTCCGTTCCGGGGGGTTGGGGTGGAGGACGGGTCCGGGTGCGTATGGGCGGGGAAAGAGGGGGTGGGGAGTATGTGCCGGGAGGGAGGTGAGGGGGGGGGTCAAGACGGGGAGGAAGAGGAAAAGAGTAGCGCACGCAGGGCGGCCTCCGGGATATCGTCGGGAAGGGAAGCCAGGTGGTCGAGGAGGTTGGAGACGAGGGAGGGGTCTTCGGCGGGGGTGTGGATGCGGTGGATGCCGGGATGAGGGGTGGGCTGCCGGGCCTCACCATCGGCCACGAGGACCTCGCTGAGCTTCTCGCCCGGGCGCAGGCCAGTGAAGACGATGGGGATGTCGGTATCCGGCCGCAGGCCGCTGAGTTCGATCATCTGTCGGGCGAGATCGAGGATCCGGATTTGCTCTCCCATGTCGAGCACGTAAGTGCCTTGGCCCTCGGAGAAGGCGGCACACTGGAGGATCAGCCCTACGGCCTCGGGGATGGACATGAAGTAGCGGCGGACGTCGGGGTGGGTGACGGTGACGGGCCCTCCTTCGTCGATCTGACGGCGGAAGAGGGGGACGACGGAGCCGGAGGAGTTGAGGACGTTGCCGAAGCGGACGATGGAAAAGCGGGTGGCGGGTTGGGACGAGACCTGCAGTGCGCGGAGGAAGCGTTCGGCGAGCTGTTTGCTGAGTCCGAGCCAGTTTTCGGGAAGGACGGCCTTGTCGGTGGAGATGAAAACAAAACGCGTGACGTGATGGCGGCAGGCGGCGAGGGCGAGGGTGCGTGTAGCGAGGGAGTTGTTGCGAAGGGTTTCGAGAGGTTCACGTTCGGTGATGGGGACGTGTTTGTGGGCGGCGGAGTGGAAGAGGAGATCGAGGGGGTATCGGGAGAGGAGGAGGTCTACGGCGCCGACATCGCGCACATCGAGCAGCCAGGGGCGGAGTTGGAGGGATGGAAATCTCGCGCGCAGTTCGGTTTCGATCGTATAGAGGGCGTTCTCGCAGCGTTCGACAAGATGGAGGACGGCTGGGGCGTGGGCGGCGCACTGGCGGGCGAGTTCGGCTCCGATGGACCCGCCGGCTCCGGTGATGCACACCTGTTGGCCACGGAGGAGGGATCGGATGCTGTCGATGTCGGTGCGCAGTTCGGGACGTCCGAGGAGGTCCTCGATTCGGGGGGGGTGAAGACGGGCGAGAGCGGAGCCGCCCCCTCCGCCTTGGAAAGGGTGGAAAATGTCGACCTTGCAGTGTGCGGCGCGGGCGAGACCGAGGATCTGGCGGAGGCGGGCCGGGGGGAGATCGGGCTGGGCGAGGATAAGGCGCTCGAAAGGATATTTCCGGTGGAGGCGGGGGAGTTCATCGGCCCCGCCCACGATGGGGACGTCGTGGAGATATCCGCCTTTCTTCGCGGGGTCCTCGTCGAGAAAACAAAGGGGGTAGAGGTCCCCCCCCACGTGGGCACGGAGCTGCTTGACGAGGTGGAGCCCGATCTCATTGGCACCGAGGACCGCGACAGGCTCTCGGGTCTCGTCGCGCCACCATCGCTCGGTGCTTCCCCGCCCGGCGAGGGTGAACAGGGTGCGTAATGCGAACAGGCCGGTGGTGGAGAGCAGAAGGTCGGCGAGGATCACGCCGCGGGGTGCAGAGAGGGGGGTCATCCGGCCGATGAGGGCGAAGAAGGCCGCATGAATCCCCGCAGCCAGGATCATGGCGGCGGCAATGCGTCGGACATCGGCCCACCCGAAAAAGCTGGGGAGGGCGTCCAGCTGGCGGAAGCGCCACAGGAGGAGCAGCTTGAAGGGGATCAGCCACAGAACCATCACGTCGCGGTCGGCGCGGGCATAGTCGGGCACGGCGAAATCATAACGCAGGGCATAGGAGAGCTGGAGGCTGGCGGAGAAGACCAGGGCCGCTCCTAGGATCATGAAGAGGAAACGGTGTTTGCGCATGGGGGGAGAGGGTGATCCTTTCTGCCCCAGGTATGCCCGGATGTAAACCCAAAAACAAGGAGTCCCGGGGACAAGGAGGCAGGCTGGGCTTGATTTCCAGTGGGGGGGAAGATAGACGGGGCGCCATGAAACTATCCATCGTTATCCCGGTCTACAACGAGGTCGAGACCCTCCCCAAGATCCTGGAGGCGGTGCGAGCGGTGGAGACGGGACTGGAGCGTGAGATCATCCTGGTGGACGACGGATCGAAGGATGGGACAAGGGATCTGTTGCCAGCCTTGGCAGAGAAGTATCCGGACGTGACGGCGGTGCTGCACGAGGTGAACCAGGGGAAGGGAGCAGCGCTGCATACAGGATTTGCGCGTGCGACCGGGGATCTCGTGCTGATCCAGGACGCAGACCTTGAGTACGATCCAGAGGATTACCCCGCGCTCCTGAAGCCGATCCTCAGTGGCCGTGCGGACGTGGTGTACGGTTCGCGTTTCCTCGGCGGCGGCGCGCACCGGGTGGTGTATTACTGGCACTATCTGGGCAACAAGTTCCTGACCTCGCTCTCGAATATGATGACCAACATCAACCTCACGGACATGGAGGTGTGCTACAAGGTCTTCAAGCGGGAGATTCTGCAGGGAATCACGCTCCGGGAAAAGCGGTTTGGATTCGAGGTCGAGGTTACCGCCAAAGTGGCCCGTGCCCGGGCCGTGATCTACGAGGTGCCGATCAGCTATTACGGCCGGAGCTACGAAGAGGGCAAGAAGATCACCTGGAAGGACGGGTTCCGGGCGATCTGGTGCATCCTCAAGTACCGGTTCGTTGACTGACATGAAAATCACGGGCGGACAGGCTCGCGGGCTGCGGATAGAGACTCCGGCGGGATCGCGCACGCGGCCGAGCACCGACCGCATGAGGGAGAGTGTGTTTGCGATCCTCCGGGACCTTGTCCAGGAGGCGCGCGTGCTTGACCTTTTCGCGGGAAGCGGAGCGCTGGGCCTGGAAGCCGCCAGCCGGGGCGCTCGGGAGGTCCGCTTCGTGGAGCAGCACGCCCCGACGGCCGCCCTGATCCGCGGCAACGCGGCCCGTCTGGCACCCGCTGGCGTCGCATGCTCCTTCCATGTCCACTCCGCGGAGGCCTCCGCCTTCCTGCGCTCGCCCGTGACGGAGCCCTTCGACCTCATCTTCGCCGACCCTCCCTATAATCGCCTCTCCGATGCCAGCGCCCTGCACGGCCTCCTCGACCTGGTCTCCGCCGGCCCGTGGCTTTCGGCCGACGGACTCCTGGTGCTCGAGTGCGACCAGCGACTTGCCGCCCCCCTCCCCCCTGACTGGCGGCTCCTGCGCAGCGAGTCGTACGGCGGCACCTCCGTCTGGTTCCTGGACGCACCCACGCCCGGCGATGCGTGAGGGCAACAGGATTTCCTCGGGCCGGCCTCCGGGGTGGTTTGGGATTGCGGCAGGGGGAGTCTGTCGATAAATGCACAAGAATGAAACTGGCATTCCTCACACCCCGCTTCTCACCCGGAGGGGTCGTCGGCGGGGCAGAGACCCTGATCCGGTGGCTGGCGCGTCTCTGTGCCGGGAAAGGACACGACGTCCATCTGCTCACCACCTGCGCCCTCGACCATTTCAGCTGGCGGAATGATAGACCCGCAGGGGTGGAAAATGTCGAGGGGATGACCGTCCACTACTTCGAGGTCAATGAAGACCGGGACATTGGGATGTTCCTTCGGGTGCAGGAAAAAATCGACAAGGGGAGGGAGGTCACCCGCGCCGAGGAGGAAATTTGGGCCTCGAATTCGGTTTGCAGCCGGGGGCTGCTGGACTGGTTGTGCCGCCACGCGGGGGACTTCGACGCGGTTCTGGCCGGCCCCTACCTCTTTGGCATCACGCTGCAGGCGGCCGCGGTGGCGCCGGAAAAGACCTGGCTGATTCCCTGCCTCCACGACGAGCCGTACGCGAGGCTGGGGATCGTGGCCGACCTCTTCCGCTCCGTGCGGGGCTGCCTCTTCAACTCCGAGCCGGAGCAAGAGCTGGCGAAACGACTGCACGGGCTGCCCCCCTCGCCGCGGCGAGGCGTGGTGGGCATGGGGCTGGCCCCCTTCGAGGCCGACCCGGACGCCTTCGCACGCCGGCACGGAATCGATGGCCCCTACGTGCTGTACTGCGGACGCCGGGAGGCCGGCAAAAACACCCCGCTGCTGCTCGACTACCTCGATGCCTACACGCGCCGCCGCGACCGCCCCCTCCAGCTGGTCCTCACCGGAGGCGGGGACTATGAGGCTCCCGCCGACCTTCACCCGCGCATCCTGGACCTCGGCTTTGTCTCCGAAACCGAGAAACGCGAGGCCATGGCAGGCGCGTCGGTCTTCATCCACCCCTCCACCAACGAAAGCTTCGGGATCGTGTTGCTCGAAGCCTGGCTTGCCGGCACACCGGCGCTTGTGCACGCCCGCTCCGCCGTCCTCTCCTGGCAGTGCCGCCAGTCAGGCGCCGGACTCTGGTTCGCCTATTATCCCGAATTCGAGGCCATGCTCGACCGCCTTCTGGACGACGACGCGCTGCGCCGCGGGCTCGGCCAACGAGGCCGCGCCTATGTCTCCTCCACCTACAGCCCAGAGGCCATCTCCCGCCGCCTCTTCTCCCTCCTGGAAGCCTGAACCATGCGACAAGCCCCCCCCGACATTGACTGGAACGCCCTGCGGGAGCTGCGTGACCGTTTCCTGCTCCCCGATCCAATCCCCGAACCCTACTGGATCTCCCGGGAACAGCTCGAGGCCTACGACCGAACACTGGGCGAACGGATCGGCTGGAAATGGGACGCGGTCGTGGCCGAACTTCGAGCCCGGGACTGGGCCCCGCCCGAGGGGGAACTCATCGACATGGGCTGCGGCACCGGCATCGCCGCGCGACGGGTTCTGTCGGCATGGCCCGGGCGCTTCAACCGCGTACGCCTCTGGGACCACTCCCCCATCGCCATGGCCTTCGCCCGGGAAAAGATCCAGGAGGCCTTCCCAGGCATGCGGGTTTCGCTGGAATCCTCCGCGCCGAGGGGTGCGGACACCGTGCTGGTGAGCCATCTATTGACCGAGCTGGATGAATTCCACACCCAACGGTTGCTGGGGGACCTGCGCGGGGCACGGGCCGTATTGTGGGTGGAACCCGGGACACACGAAAGCTCGCGGTCCCTGCTCGCAGCCCGGGCCACCCTGCTGGGCGACTTCCAGCCAGTGGCCCCCTGCCCCCATGCCGGGACCTGCGGCCTGTTGGGGGAGGGCAACGAGGCCCACTGGTGCCACCATTTCGCCCCCGCCGCCCCCGGCGCGCACCAAGACCCCTTCTGGGGCCATTTCCGGAGGGAGATGAACCTCGACATCGGGCCCGTCGCCTACAGTTTCCTCGTTCTCGCCCGCGAAGCCCCCCCTCTTCCTTCCTCCCTGACCCACCTCATCGGCCTCCCCCTGCGCTCCCCCAAGTTCCTGCGTGTGCTGGCCTGCTGTCCAGACGGTGACCTGCGCGAACTCATCGCCAGCCGAAGATCCGGTGCCGTGTACCGCTCCCTCAAGAACGCAGAAACCCCCGCCCTCTACGCACTCGAACTCCGCAACAACCGGATCGTCGGCGGCCACCGGGCCGGAACAGAGGAGGGCCTCCCTCCCCAAGTCTCCTCCTGAGCCCCCCCTCCTGGATTTGGGTTGACAAGAAATTTGCCTCCAGCGGTCCAATCTGGCATAATAGGGCTAGCCCCAGGAGGGCACGGACATGATTCCCGAACCGCGATCCATCCGTCCGGCGGCGGTGGCCGGAACCTTCTATCCCGCGGAACCTATTTCACTTCGGCGGCAGGTCTTGACGTGGCTGGCAGCGAAAACCACCCCCACGGAGGGGAGGGTCCAGGCCATCATTGCCCCCCATGCGGGCTATGTGTATTCCGGCGATCTCTGCGGCCTCGCCTATGCATCCACCACCCCGGATCCCGACCGTCTCTGGCTGCTCGGCCCCTCCCATCACCGTGCTTTGCCAGACTGTTCCGGCCTCTCGGCCTCCGGGATGGCCACCCCGCTGGGGACCCATCCCGTCGATCCCGAGACGCAGTCCTGGCCAACGGACGATGAGGCGCATCGCCCCGAGCACTGCCTCGAGACCCAACTTCCCTTCGTGAGCGTCCGCTGGCCCGCCCTTCCCGTCATCCCCCTTCTCACTCCCTGGCGCGACGACCCCGAATTGGCCATCCGTTTGGAGAGACGCCTCCGCCCCAAAGACCTTCTGGCCGTGAGCTCCGACCTCTCCCATTTCCTTCCCGACGCAGAAGCCCGCCGGACGGACAGGGCCACGGCAAGGGCCATCGAGACCCTCGATCCAGAGGGGGTCCGTTCGCGGGATGCCTGCGGATGGGTGGCCATCCGGACCCTCTTGCGCATCGCCAGGCGGCGCGGCTGGCGGGTCGAACGGCTGGGCCTGCACAACTCCTCCCGCGCCAATGGAGACACGGCACGGGTCGTCGGCTACGGGGCCTGGCGCTTCATCGCCCCGGAGACCGAGGATCTCCGCCTCCTCCACATCGCCCGGCAGGCCATCGAAGATGTCCTGGACAACCGCGACAGCCCCCCGCCGCACCACCTGCCCGAAAGCCTGCTCACCCCCGGAGCGGCGTTTGTCACCCTCCGCATCGACGGAGAACTTCGGGGCTGCATCGGCTCGTTGACCGCCCACCGCCCCCTCGCCGAGGACGTGCGCCACAACGCCATCGCCGCCGCCTTCGAAGATCCCCGCTTCCCCCCCCTATCCCGCCGCGAATTCGAACGGACGACCCTCGAAATCTCGATCCTTTCCCCGCCGGAACCCTTCCCCGTGAGGGACGAGGCCGACCTCCTGTCGCACCTTCGCCCCGGGATCGACGGCCTCATCCTCGAAGACGCCACCCACCGGGCCACCTTCCTTCCCTCCGTCTGGGAGGAACTCCCCGCCCCGCGCGACTTCCTCCGGCAGCTCAAGCACAAAGCCGGCCTTCCGGCGGACCACGACACGCGCCTCCTGCGCTTCCACCGCTACACAACCCGGATCATCCCCACCACGGCCCGGTCCCTTTAGAGCCCCACCCACCCTTGCGCTGAAGGAACCGCCTGTTGAGGGAAGCTCCGTGCCGTCCGTTCCGAACCCCGGAAAACCTAGTACGCCAGGCCCCGCATTCCGGAACCTCAGAGCCCACACGCGCAGCCTACCCGCCTTCCGTCGCACCCACACCGGTTCCGACTTGATTCTCCCCCCCCTCCCCGTCATAAAGACCCTCACGATGACCACCCGTTCCCGACTCCTCCCCCTCCTGGGTCTCCTCCTCCTCGCCCTCGCCTCTCCGGCCGATGCCCCCCCCGCCCGATCCCCTCATGAGGAAACCCTCGAATCCCGCCGGAACTTCTCCCTGCTCAGCTCCGAAGAACGCCGCAACCCCGACACCCAGTGGCAACGCCTCCAAGACCTCGTCCAACGCAAACGCCTGAAAGCCGCCACCCGGCAGGCCGCCTACTTCGCCGACACATGGCCCGACGACCCCCGCGCCGCCGACGCCCAACGCCTCCGCGCCGACCTCTACTTCGCCCGCGGACGATTCAAGGAAGCTTTTGAAGCCTACCAGGGCCTGATCGACCAGCATGCAGGCCGTTTCCCCTACGAGGAGGTGATCGCACAGCAGGTCGAATGCGCCACCCGCCTCGAACACAAGATCCACAGCGCCTTCTTCGGCCTCAGCACATGGACCGACCCCCTCGAGGCCATCCCCCTCTACCGCCAAATCCTCACCAACGCCCCCCGACTCGCCCTCTCCCCCGAACTCCTCCACCGCATCGGCGAAATCCAGTTCCGGAAACACCTCCACGATGAGGCCATCGCCGAATTCAACCTCCTCGAACAACGCTATCCCAAAAGCCCCTACGCCGAAAAAGCCGCCCTCCGAAGAGCCGACGCCTTCGAAGAAATCGTCCGCAAACACCCCACCGACCTCGCCCCCCTCGAAAGCGCACGCGACGCCCTCGACCACTTCCTCGAAACCTACCCCGAAAGCGAAAGCCGCCAGGAGGCCCTCTCCCGCCGAGCGACCGCCCAGCAGCGCCTCGCCTCCCTGCGTTTCCAACAGGCCCGCTTCTACGAGGTCCGCGCACGCAACCCCCAGGCGGCCCTCGCCGCCTACCGGGCCTTCCTCCAACAATTTCCGGATTCGGAGTGGACAGCCCCCGCCCGCGAACGTATCCTAACCCTCGAGCCAAAAGTCGACTGACCCCATGCGCCTCCTCGCCCCCCTTCTCCTCCTCCCTCTTCTCTATTCCGGTTGCGCCGGGTACCGCCTCGGCTCCATGCTCCCCCGCGACATCCGCTCGGTGCATGTCCCCATCCCCCGCAACCTCACCGAAGAACCCCGCCTCGAGACGGAACTCTCCAACGCCGTCCTCGCCCAGCTCCAGCGCGACGGGTCCCTCGCCATCACAGACGGGACCACCGCCGATGCCACTCTCCACATCGAAGTGACCCGCCTCACCTTGGAACCCCTCTCCCGCGACGCGGACAACCGCGCCCGCCCCAACGAATACCGCATCCTCCTCGACGCCCAGGTCGAGCTCATCCGCAAGAGAGACGGCGCCGCCCTCGTCCGCAGCGGCACCCTTCAGGGACGCAGCACCTTCGAGTTCGCCGGAGACCTCTCCTCCGCCCGCCGGGCCGCACTCCCCGCCGCTTCGGAAGACCTCGCACGACACATCGTGTCCGCAGTCACCGAAGCCTGGACCGACTAACCTGTCGTTCCGGCGCTCCCGGGGCATCCTCCCCCGCCCCACTTGAACCCCGGAATAGATCATGCGCCTCCTCGCCCTCCTTCTCCTGCTTCCCGCCACCTTCCACCTGTCCGCCCAAGACCTCGCGGCCGACTATGCCCGCGTCCAGGAAGCCTATACGCAACGCCTCGGTGACATCGAGGCCCGGCTGCTTACGACCGAACGCGATCTTCTCAACCGCTACATCCTTTCCCTTGTCCGCGCCGAACAAGCCTTCCGCGATGCGGGCAACCTCGACGGTCTCGTCCTCTGCCGCGAACTCCGCGAACGCCTCCTCACCGATCCTCGCTACCCCGAGATTGAGGACCGCCACCCCGCCGAACTGAGGGACATGACCCAGATCCTTCTCCAACAACGCGGCGAGGCCCGGGCGGCCTCCCAACGGGAGCTCGACGACCTCAACCGCGCGTTCCTCGGCGCCCTCGAACGGTACCAACGCGAATTCACACGCCTCGGGGAAATCGAAACCGCCATCGAAATCCGCTCCATGCGAGCCTTCCTCCAAGCTGGACTTCCAGATCTCCCCGCGGCCCCCTTGGCCGCTGCCCCCCCCCCCTCCGACCCCAACGTCTTTCCCTTCTCCCTCGAAGCCTCCGCCTACGGGGAAAGCCCCGCCCTCCTCCCTCGCTCTTCCCAAGCCCCAGTGACTCCCCGCTTCGCCCCCCCCACAGGAGGGGCCATCCAGCCTCGAGGCTTCGTTTTCCGGGGCGGGCAGCTCCGCTTTCCCGCTGAAGCCTCCCACCCCATCGTCAGCCAGGTCCTCCAAAACCAGATGCTGAACATCGAATTCGCCATCTTCGTCTCCCATAACTACCAAGGAGACGCCCGTGCCCCCGCCCCGTTATTTGTCCTTGGCGAGGACCTCGCCTCCTGCAATCTCGCCATCACCCAGGAAAGCAACAACTACTTCCTCCTCCTCCGGACCACATCCGCCCCCGAACAAGGCGGCCTCCACCGAATCCCCCTCGGGACCATCCAAGGGGGTCGGTTCCACCACATGCAGATCACTTACCGCAGCGGCGAACTGACGGTCTACCGCAACGGCGTTGAATCCCGCAAACTCCGCGGCGAAATCAACGGCCTCCTCTCCAACTGGAAACCCGCCCCCCTCCTCTTTGGCGGCCTCCCCAACCCAGAACCCACCCCCGAAAACCCTGCCCCCGCCTTCGTCTGGACAGGAACCCTCGTCCAGTTCTACCTGCGCGCCAGCCTCGACACCCCCCGCGCGGTCACCAACAACTTCAACCGCTTCTCCTCCCTGATCTCCCGTTGAAACGCCTCCTCCGATCCATCCGAACCCACATCCTCATCGGCGGTGTCCTCGTCACCCCCGTCGCCGTCACCTTGTGGGTGATCCTTCTTCTGGTCAATCTCCTCTCGTCCTCCAAAATCAGCGTCTGGCTCACCCAGCCCGTCATCCGTCACCTCCCAGGGGGCAACATTGTTTTTGTCCAGGCCCTCGTGAGCCTGTTTATCGTCCTCATCCTCCTTTTCGCCATCGGAGTCGTTTTCCGCAATTTCCTGGGCCGCCGCGTCTACCGGCTCCTCGACAAACTCATGGAACGCACCCCCGGGATCAACCGCGTCTACACGTTTGTCCGAACCGTCAGCGAGTCCATCCTCGCCCAAAAAGAAACCATGTTCAAGGAGGTTGTCCTCGTTGAATATCCCCACCCTGGCACCTGGGCCATCGCCTTCATCAGTGCCAGAGTTTCCCCGACCATCGAACAACGCCTCCCGGGCCGTTCCGAGGAACACGTCTATGTCTTTCTCCCCACCACACCCAACCCAACCTCCGGCTTCCTTCTCCTCGTCCCCCGCTCCAAAACCATCCCCCTCGACATGCCCACGGCCGATGCCATGCGCATGATCGTCTCCGCCGGCGCCTCCGGCCCCGCGGATACCCCCGGCCCCATGGTTCCCTCCCTCCTCGAAAAACTCGAACACATGGTCGAAAGCCACCGAAGGGCCCACCAACGCGCCCGCCCGGAACCCTCCCCCGGACTCAATCTCGCCGATTTCGACGACCCCACGTGACTCCACGCCACGACCCCATCGCACGCGACCAGGCCCTCGTCCTCCGTTGGTATCCTGTGACCGACACCTCCCGCGTCGTGGTGTGGTTCACACGCTCCCACGGCCGCCTCTCGACCCTCGTCAAAGGCTCCCAACGCCCCAAATCCTGGGTGCTCGGCCAATTCGACCTCTTCCAGACCTGCGAACTCCTCTTCTACAACCGCGCATCGGAGGACCTCCATCTTCTCCGCGAATGTTCTCCCCTCCATCCCCGATCCACCCTCCGCCACAACTGGCGAGCCTGCGCGGGCGCCTCTTTTGCATCCGACCTCCTCCTCCGCGCCACACATCCCCTTGCCCCACACCCCGGCCTCTTCTCCCTTGCCTCCACCTGCCTCAACCTTCTCGCCAACGGACTCGCATCCCCCTCCCTCCTTTTCTGGTTCGAACTCCGCCTCCTCCGTGAACTCGGCTTGGCTCCCGATCTCGGCCGCGCACCTCCCACCCCCTCCGTCTTCGATCACCGCGACGGCCGGGTAATCCCTACGAACCTCCCCCCCTCCGCACATGCGGCCCCCATCAGTGCTGGCGTTCTCGCCCTACTCCGCCGCCTCGACGCCACAGACGACCCTGCCCAGCTCCGACGCCTCCGCCTTCTCCCCGAACAAACACGCGAAATCGCTAACCACCTCGATCTCTTCAGCACCTGGCACCTCCATCTCCGCCTCCCCTCCCGATCCCTCGCACTCGAACTCCTCTCGCGCCCTCCCCCCCCGTCAAACCCAACAGTAGGTGTGTAGGTGTGGACAATTCACCAATTCCAAAAGAACCTATAAAATCACCTGTTGTTATAGGATATGTCCGCAGAATCACCTGTTGCTATATATAATTTTATAGGCCGAAGGAGGGGGGTGGGTGGGGAGCGTTGGCCTTGACGAGAGGGGAGGTGGGGCGTAAAAGCAGGGGGATATGACACGCATCGCCAAGCGAGGGGCCTGGTTGCTGGCCGCACTGTCGGGAGGACTCCAGTTCGCGGCGTTTCCGCCGTGGGGAGCGGAGTCCTTGGGGTGGATCTGCCTGGTTCCGTTGCTGGGGGCGTTGAGGCTGTACCCGAGTGCGGCGGGGAGACTGTCCTTTGTGGCGGGACTTTGCATGTGGGTGCCCTCGCTTTGGTTTCTTTCGCCCGTGACGATTCCGGGGGCGCTGGTATTAGCGGTGTATTGCGCGTTGTACCACGTGCCGGCGGGGCTGGCGTGGAGCGGGCTGCTGAAGGGCTGGGAGCCCGGGCGGCCCGTTGTTGCGCTGCGGGTGGTGGTGGGTGGGGCGGCGTTCTGGGCGGCGCTCGAATCGCTGCGGGGGTGGTTGTTCACAGGATTTCCCTGGAATGGCCTCGGAATTTCGCAGTGGGAGAACTACGCGCTGATCCAAGTAGCCTCGCTGGGTGGGGTCGAGGCGGTCAGTTTCATCCTGGTGTTGATGAACCTTGGGATTGGGATGGGTTTATTGGGGGTACTGGAAAACGTAGGCAAAGGAGGGGGGCGACGGATGCATCCAGAGCTCTATTTTCCGGTGCTGGTGCTCACGATGGCCTTCACCTGGGGGGGGCGTGAGCTTCGGCGCCAGCAGAGGGTGGACCGGGAGACACTGCGGGTGGCTGTGGTGCAGCCACTCGCGGACAACAAGTGGTCGGAGGAGCTCGCAGAGGACAACTACCGGGTGCTTGAGGAGTTGACCGAAGGTGCATTGGTGACAGGGCCGGAGCTGGTCCTCTGGCCGGAGACGGCGATCCCCGAGGCCCTGAGACGCTTTGCCCGCCCCGCCGAGCTGGTTCGCCGCCTCACGAACAAGGGGGTCCCGATCCTGCTGGGGAGCCTGGACATCGACATCCTGCCACGGGAGGGCGGCATCGAAACCCGCTACACAAACAGCGCCTTTCTGGTGGAGCCTGGGGGTGTACTGGCGGGCGACTACCGGAAGAGGCATCTCGTCATGTTTGGCGAGTACATTCCCTTTGGTGGGCTGCTTCCGTTTCTGCGCTCGCTGACCCCATTCGAGGACGACGTGTTTCCCGGAGAGGAGCCGGGGTTGATGGACCTCCGCCTGCGCGACCTCCGCCTCGGTGTCCTGATCTGTTTCGAGGATCTCATGCCCGCCTCCGCCCACGAACTTGCCGCCGGAGGGGCCCGTCTGCTCGTGACGCTCACGAACGACGCCTGGTTCGACCCCTTTTGGGGCAGCCACGCCCATCTGGCCCATGCGGTTTTCCGTTCGATCGAACAACGGCGTCCCGGGGTCCGCTCGACCAATTCCGGGATCAGCGCCTGGATCGACGAGCGCGGGGTAGTGCGCCAGCGGATCGAGGACCCCCTCACAGGCCAGTACCGGATCCGGGGCTCGAGTCCCTTCGACATCGAGGTCCCCCGCGCCCCGGAAACGACCTTTTTCCACCGCCATCCCCGGGCCTTCCCCCTCGCCGCCTGGTTCCTCAGCCTGTTGCTCCTTCCCCCACGCCGACGCCTCCCCCCCCGGACCTTCCATGAAACACCCCATGCTCGCAAGCCTGCTTGCCCTTCTCTTCTGCGACCTCGTCGCGCAGCCGACGGCTTTTCCAGACGCCGCCTCCTCTGACCCCGCCGTGCTCGGGTGGATGCGCGGGTTCCCTCCGCCCGCAGACAAGTGGATCACCCACCCCGACTCCACTTTCTTCAGTTTCCCCAAGTTACGATGGAGCGTTTGCCACATCCGCGAATTGTTGCCCACCCGCCAAGTAAGCCGGGGCCTGGGGGCCCCGCGGCCTCTGCCCCAGGATCTCGACCCCGGGATCGACCGCCTTCTTTTCCGGCCCACGGGCTCGGAGACGCCGATGACCTGGCGCGAGTCTCTTGACCTCACATACACCGACGGGCTGTTGATCCTGCACCACGGCAGGATCGTTTATGAAACCTACCGAGGCGCATTGACGGAGCAGGGCCAGCACGCCGCCATGTCGATGACGAAGTCGATGACGGGTCTCCTGGCCGAAATCCTGGTGGCCGAGGGCCGACTGGATGACCAGGCTCGGGTGGACAGTCTCATACCCGAACTCTCCGGAAGCGGGTTCGGCGACGCGACGGTGCGCCAGGTGATGGACATGACCACCGCCCTCTCCTTCAGTGAGGACTATGCCGATCCCGGTGCGGACATCTGGCGCTACGCCGCCGCCGCCTCCCCGCTTCCCCGCCCTCCGGGCGCCACCGGCCCCAACGGCTATTTCGAATACCTCCCCCATGTACGCAAACAGGGGGAACACGGACAGGCCTTCGGCTACAAAACCGTCAATTCCGATGCCCTGGGCTGGATTCTGGCCCGCACCACCGGCCAAGATGTCGCCTCCCTCCTCTCCGACCGCATCTGGAGCCGCATCGGGGCCGAGCAGGACGCCTACATGACGATCGACGCGAAAGGCACCCCCTTCGCCGGGGGAGGGCTCAGCGCGGGCCTGCGCGACCTTGGCCGCGTGGGCCTCCTGCTTCTCCACGGGGGAGAAGTGGGTGGACAACGCCTCTTCCCCGCTGCGGTGCTGGAGTCGCTCCGGAAGGGGGGAGACCCACAGGCCTTTGCCCGCGCCGGCTACACCACCCTTCCCGGCGCCAGCTACCGCGGCATGTGGTGGATCCTGCACAACACCCATGGCGCCTTCGCAGCACGCGGTGTACATGGGCAGACCCTCTACATCGACCCCACCGCCTCTATGGTCCTTGTCCGCTTCTCCTCCCATCCCCTCGCCAAAAACGCCCACAACGACCCCTACTCCCTGCCCGCCTTCCAGGCCGTCGCCGAACACCTCCTGGCAAACCCTCCCACTCCCCCTGAATGATACATTTAAGTATCATTCCTTTACTCAGCGAACATTATTGTATCATACCAGATCGTCGTTTGTAAAAGACATGCATCAAAGGCCCATGAATGTAGCCCCGTTCCTTACTTGGCTTTCAACCTGCTAAGTATCGATAAGTGCCCCCCCCCCCCGATGAATGAATCGTTGGCGTCGTATGAGCCGGAAAGCTACTACGACGAATTGTTCCGCGCGGACGGAGTCGTGAGAGAAGAGTTCGCCGAGCTTGGGGACGCGTTGGGGCGGTTGGTGCCGGGGGAGTTGAGGCGCCGCCAGCAGGCCGCGGACCGTGCCTTGTTGCGGATGGGGATCACGTTCCAGGTGTACGGCGAGGAAAACAAGGGGGAGAGGGTGTTTCCGTTCGACATCGTGCCGCGGGTGCTCACGGCGAAGGAGTGGGAGAGGTTGGAGCGGGGATTGAGGCAGCGGGTCACGGCGCTGAACCTTTTCATTTCGGACGTGTACGGCTCGAAGAAAATCCTGAAGGACAAGGTGGTGCCGGAAGAGGTGGTTTACTCCTCCAGCGGCTACCTGGAGCCCTGCGAGGGGATGAAGCCTCCGCTGGGTGTCTGGACACACATCAGTGGTTCCGACATCGTGCGCGACGCCCAGGGCGACTTCTTTATCCTGGAGGACAATCTCCGCTGCCCCTCGGGCGTTTCCTACGTGCTGGCCAATCGGCAGGTGATGAAGCGGACCTTCCCGGAGGTCTTCGAGCGCATGCGCGTACGTCCGGTCTCCGATTACCCGGACATGCTGTTGCAGACGCTGGTCTCCATCGCCCCCCCCAACGTGGACAGCCCGGTCGTGGCTATCCTCAGCCCCGGCATCTACAATTCGGCGTACTTCGAGCACGCCTTCCTCGCGCAGCAGATCGGCGCGGAGCTGGTGGAAGGGCGGGACCTGGTGGTTTCGGGAGGCCATGTCCGGATGAAAACGACCCGGGGGCTGAAGAAAGTCGACGTGATCTACCGGCGCATCAATGACGATTTCCTGGATCCACGCACGTTCCGTCCGGACTCCGTGCTGGGCGTGCCGGGGCTGATGGAGGTTTTCCGGGAGGGACGCGTGGCGATCGCGAACATGCCGGGCCCCGGGGTGGCGGATGACAAGGTGGTATACGCCTACGTACCGGAGATGATCCGGTACTACCTGGCGGAAGAACCCATTCTCCCGAACGTACCCACCTACCTCTGCGGCCGTGAGGAGGACCGGGCCTACGTGCTGGAGCACCTGGAGGAGTTGGTGGTCAAGGAGGCGGACGGCGCGGGCGGCTACGGCATGCTCATCGGGCCTAAATCCACGAAGGAGGATCGGCAGAAGTTCGCCGGACTCATCCGGTCCAACCCACGCCACTACATCGCCCAGCCCACCCTCTCCCTCTCGCGCGCGCCCGTGCTGATCGGCGACGGCGAGCGGTTGGAGGGGCGCCACCTTGACCTGCGCCCCTTCGTGCTCTACGGCAAGGACATCAAGGTGTTGCCAGGTGGCCTGACCCGCGTCGCCCTCCGCAAGGGTTCGCTGGTGGTGAACTCCTCCCAGGGCGGGGGCAGCAAGGACACATGGGTCCTCAGCCCCGAAGGAGGCCATCCATGAACGATACCCCCCTGCTCAGCCGGGTCGCCGAAGCCATCTACTGGATGGCCCGCTACATCGAGCGGGTCGAGAATACCGTCCGCCTCATGGACGTCAACTGGCACCTCACCCTCGACCTCCCGCACGTACACACCAACGAATGGGAATCCCTCCTGCACGTCAGCGGCGACTACGACCTCTTCCTCTCGGCCTACCCCAAGATCACGGCCGAAAACGTGATGCGCTTCATGACCTTCGACCCCCTCAACCCCAACTCGATGGTCTCCTGCCTCACCGCGGCCCGTGAGAACGCCCGCGCCGTCCGGGATGTCGTCACCCCCGAAATGTGGGAGCTGCTCAACAGCGTCTACCTGATGGTGAAGTCCTACGACACCGCATCGCGCAACTTTTACCGCAACCCCTACGACTTCTACCACGAGATCCAGTCCGGCGTCCTCCACTTCCATGGCGTTGCGGAGGCCTCGATGTTCCGCGGGCAAAACTGGCACTTCTTCCGGCTGGGCACCTTCCTGGAGCGGGCCGACAAGACCACCCGCATCTTGGACGTGCGGTATTTCCTGCTGCTCCCCAGCCTGCGCGAGGTGGGTACGGCCCTCGACGACCTCCAGTGGTCGGCCCTCCTCCGTTCCGTCAGCAGCGTCGAGCCTTTCGTCAAGCATTACGGACCCGTGCACGCGCGGGGGATCATGCGCTATCTGCTGCTCGACCCCCGCAATCCCCGCTCGGTCGGTCACTGCATGACCCGGGCCGACACCGCGTTGCGCGACATCAGCGGAACGGCAGCAGGCATGTTCGGAAACACCGCCGAGAGGCTTTCCGGCCAGCTGGTCGCAGACCTGAACTATCTGACAGTGGATGACATCCTGCGACGGGGCCTGCACGAGACCCTCGACGACCTGCAGATCCGGATGAACCAGGTGCATGGCGCCATCAGCGAGGCTTATTTCCGCCCCGACCTCAACGGGAGTGCCGTATGACGCCCCCCCGCCCCTTTCCGACGCCCCTGGCCCGGCCGCGCTGTGGCCGGATGCGTGACCTGCGGCACGCCGTTCCCGGTACCTTCGTGTTCGAACTTGGGTGGGATCAACACCCGGGAGCGTCCGCCAACGGTCACGCATCCGGTCCTTTTCTTGTGGCGCACTGAACCCCGTTCTGTCAAGGAGAACGCGATGTTCGCCACCGATTCGGAAATCCGGGACTATGTGAGCCACCAGCCTGGCTACGACGAGGCCGTGACCCGCGAGGGCGGGGTGCTGCCCGGCTGGAGCACCTTTCTCCGCGAATTGCGCACGAGTGCGCCCCAGGAGCGAAAGGCCTGGTCCGCGGCCATCCGCCGTGAACTCCGAGAGGACGGCCTCACCTTCACGATCAGCCCGGACGAACGAGCCCTCTCCCGCCGCGAATCCCTGGACCCCGTTCCGTGGATTCTCACCGGAGGCGAATGGGACCGACTCGAACCCGGCATCGCCCAACGTGCACGCCTGCTGGAGGCGGTCGCCCGCGACCTCCTCGGCCCCCGCCGCCTGCTCCGCGATGGACTCCTGCCCCCCGAACTGCTCTTTAACGACCCAGGCTACCTCCGTGCCTGCGTCGGCCTCCCCGCCAACCTAGGAGCCCACCTCTTCCTCTACGGAGTCGACCTCGCCCGGGGACCCGACGGGCGCATGTGGGTGTTGGAGGACCGTGCCCAGGCTCCCTCCGGGGCCGGCTACGCCCTGGAAAGCCGCACCATTCTGGGACGGCTTTTCCCCGAGTGGATGAACAAACTCCACGTCCGCCGACTCGCCTCCTGGTTCCGCGGCTTCCGCGAGTCCATCCTCGCCCTCCACCAAGGCCGCCGCCTCGACCCCCGCGTCGTCGTCCTCACCCCCGGCCCTTACTCCGCCACCTACTTCGAACACGCCTACCTCGCCTCCTACCTCGGCTACACCTTGGCGCAGGGCGACGACCTCGTCGTCCGCGAGGGGCAGCTCAAGCTCAAGACCCTCGAAGGGCTCCAGCCCGTGGACATCCTCCTGCGCCGCGTCGACGCCGAATACTGCGACCCCCTGGAGCTGCGGCGCGACAGCTTCCTCGGGGTTGCCGGCCTCCTCTCCGCGATGCGCAACGGGCGCGTGGCCTGTATCAACCACCCCGGCTGCGGCCTCCTCGAGAACCGGGGCCTGCTTCCCTTCCTCCCCGCCCTCTGCCGCCACCTCCTCGGCGAGGAACTCCAGCTCCCCACCGCCGCCACCTGGTGGTGCGGCCAACCCCGCGAACTCCGGCACGTGCTTGCAAACCTCCCAAAAATGGTCCTTAAGCCCGTGAGGCGCGCGCCGAACCAGCCCAGCATCTTCGCCTGGCGGCTGGACAGCACCCAGCTCGAGGCCCTCCGCTCCCGCATTCTGTCCAATCCCGGCGCCTGGGTGGGCCAGGAAAACATCGGATTCTCCACCGTGCCCATGCTGGTGGAGGATCGCCTCGAGCCGCGCCGTTCCGTGTTGCGCGCCTTCGCCGCGGCCTCGCCCGACGGCTGGAGCGTGATGCCCGGAGGTCTGGGACGTTCCGCCGCCGATCCTGATTCCCACCGCGTCGCGATGGGCGAGGGCGGTGTGCTCAAAGACGTGTGGATCCTTGGAGAAAAACCCGAACCGCACCGCTCCCTTTGGGTGGAGGGTACCGCACCACGTGCCAACGACTGGTTCACCGGCGTCTTCACCAGCCGCGGCGCCGAACACCTCTTCTGGGCCGGACGCTACGCCGAGCGCATGGCCCGCCAGGTCCGCCTCCTCCGCGGCATCCTCCAAGTCCACACCTCCCCGCTCGACGACGCCGGGCACACCGCCCTGATCCTCGATCGCATGGCAGACCTACTCGACGCCTATTGCGGCCGACCGACCGAGGAGCCTCCCCCTCCCCTGCGCGAACGCCTGCACACCGCCCTGCGCGGAGGCCCCGCCTCCGGAAGTGTGCTCCAAAACCTCCGCTCCCTCCTGTATGCCGCCTATGCCGTCCGCGACATCTGGTCCCAGGACTCCTGGCGCATTCTCACCGCGGTCGAGGCCGTGGGCGAACGATGCACTCCTCCAGAGACCTCCCCCTTCTCCCTCGAGGCGGAACTCGATGAATGGATCGAGAAACTCTACGCCTTCTACGGCCTCAACGCTGGCGGAATGACCCGCGAATCCGGCTGGGTCATGCTCATGCTCGGCCGCGCCATCGAAGCCGGCCTCGGCCTCTGTGAACTCGTCGAGGGCCTCTTGCTCCCCCCCTCCGACGCCCAGCTCCGCTACGCCGTCATGGAAACCGCGCTCACCCAGAACGAGAACCTCATCACCTACCGCCGCCACTACCGGACGACACCCGAACTGCGGCCCGTGCTCGACCTCATGCTCGCCGCCGAACTCAACCCCCGCAGCCTCGCCCACCGCCTGGCCCACGCCGCCGAACTGCTCGCCCAGCTTCCGCCACCCGCCGCCGGGAATCTCGACGAGGTCTCCCGCTCCCTTAAGGCCACCCGCCAACTCACCCTGGAACGCCCCTGGCGAACTGGCGACCCCTTGCCGTCCCTTCCACCTCTCCTCCGCGAAGTCCGCGCCGCCTTCGAGAACACCTCCCACACCGTCGGCTCCGCCTACTTCAGCCACACCGCCACCCACGCTCTGGAGTCCTTCTGATGGCCGGCGCCGCCTACCAGGTGCGCCACCGCACCCTCTACACCTACGAGAGTCCCGCCCTCCAATCCCATAACCTCAGCTGCCTCCTCCCCCGCTCCTTCCCGGGCCAGACCGTACAAGCCTGCCGCGTCGAAATTTCGCCAGAGCCCGCCTGGCGAATGACATGGACGGACGTCTACGGGAACCTCCGTGAATCCTTCAGCCACGCCACCCCCCACGACACCCTCGAGGTCACCCTCCACGCCCGCATCCACCGGGAACCCGTCCCGCTCCCTCCCTGCCGCCTCACCTGGGAGGAAGCCACACTTCCCCACGCAGCCGCCTGGGCTTCCGCCCCCCCCCTCCACCGCGAATTCGTCCACCCCTCTCCCCAGCTCCCGCTTCCCGATCCACCCGGCTTCGACTGCGACGACTGTTTCCCCCCAGGCCGCCCCCTCTACGACGCCCTCGACCACTTCATGCGCCGCGTGCACGAACGCTTCCGCTACGACCCCAAGGCCACCACCACCTTCACCCCCCTCGACGAGGTCTACCACAAACACGCTGGCGTCTGCCAGGATTTCGCACACGCCGCCATCGCCGAACTCCGCCGCCGCGGCTTCGCCACCGGATACGTCAGCGGCTACCTCGAAACCGTGCCCGCTCCAGGCAAAATCAAACTCCTCGGCGCCGACGCCACCCACGCCTGGTACGCCGTCTATCTCCCCGGCATCGGCTGGGTCCACTACGACCCGACCAACAACAAACGCGCCGGCTTCCAACACCTCGTCACCGCCTGGGGACGGGACTACGGCGATGTCGCCCCCCTCAAGGGCGTCGTCCTCGGCGGAGGCGCCCACGACGTTAAGGTCGAGGTGGACACCTGGCCCTGGCCCGATCATGTCCCCGAAGACTTCCGCGATACCCTTCCCGCGTAAGGTTTCCTCGGTCAACTGGATTCATTCGTATGAACCTCTTCCGCAAAAAAGACCCCCTCGCCTCTGCAAAAGCTGAATACCAGTCCCTCATGAAAGCCGCCATGGAGGCCCAGCGCGGCGGCGACATCGTCCGCGCCGCCGACCTCCACACCCAAGCCGACAAACTCTACACCGAAAAAATCGCCCCCGGCGAGCACGCTCACTGAACCCGATCGAATGGATCTGCCTCCCATCACGGGTGGGATTTTTCAAGAGACGGATGGCCAGAGCAACATCGACAACATGTTCAATCCAACGAGGGCGAAGAGAAATCGGTACCGAATCCGGAGACGATGGAGGTCTGATTCCGTCAACCCATTTCGCATAACCCGAACAGACCAGAGGGCCTGAATCGGAAACAGCAGGCCGCAGATGGCCAGGCGGTTCGGAACAACGCCCGCCACAGCCAGAGTCGTGAGGTAAACAATGGCCATCCCGAAGCCAAAACACGCGAACAGAAACACGGGCCCGGCGCCAAAACAAACGGCTTGACTCCGAACACCGGAAATACGGTCTCGCGTGACGTCTTGCACCTCCTGGGTGGCGTGTCCCGCGGCGAACACCAGCGAGAAAAACAAGGAAATCAAGAGAGCCCTCGGGGTGAGAACCTCCCCGAATAGGCTGTATCCCAAAAGAAAATGTAACGCCCCTCCGACAAGGTGCGACAAGGAGGACAAACCCGCTTTCTCTTTGGTCCGTATTCCTGGAAACGAATAGACCACCCCGAGACCCGCAATCATGCAGGCAATCACCATGGTCTGCGGGGACAACAGGAGGAAGAGCCCCAGGCTGACCAGAATGGATCCGACGGAGAGGTTCATCAGGACATGCCGCGGGATATCCTTCCCCAACGGAGGACGCCGGAGTTTATCCGTCATGCCGTCGGCCCGGTAGTCCGACCAGTCATTCAGCCACCAGATGTGGGCCACCAGCAGAACGCTCGCGGAAACGAAAATCAGCACAGGAGGAAGCGTCCTCTGCGAGAAGCTTCCCATCGAGAAAACGACACCCATCAAAGGGGGGCCCTGCAGGATCAATATCTCCCCAAACCGCATCCGGGACCACAGACGTCTGAGCAGACCAGAGGCCTCCCTTGCTTTTCGCCCTTCTATGGGGGAATCCTTCATTCCGGAGTCCGCTCCGCTTGAGCGTGCAGGTATTTGTGATACAACCGAAGCCAGAGCGCGTAGCCAAAATCCTCGGACCAGTAGAAGCGCCCCACGGTGGCGCTGAAATCGTTGTGATACAGCAGCGGCGGATTCTCTTGGATTTCTGCGAACTGATTTGCGGCAAGCCGGACAAGAATCCGTCGCGCTTCTTCAAGCGATGCCTCCGGTATTTGCTCTTCCGTGGCGAGCCGTTTACAGGTCTCCACCCATATTTCCTGCCCCGGCGCAATGTGGTGCAGCCGGGAAGGGGGGAGATGCAGTGGGTAGCCCAACGGATGGAGATCGGCCTGCCTCAGCATAGGAATCAACGGGGCCTGCCGATAATACACCCAATGCTCATCCTGATCGACGGCCCCCTGCATGGCGGTGAAAAGCGAGTCAGCGGCCTCTTTGTCGATGCGGTCCAACCACATCAGCACATGCATTTGAATCGTGAGATCCGCGGGGTTGGGATCCTGGCCGGGATCAATGCTGATATACTCGTCAACTGGAGCCAGCCAGGTTCGATAGAGCCCCTCCTCTGTCCGGTAGGCCTCCAAAAACTCCAAAACCTGTCGCTGCAGCCCCTCCCCGCCGTCTCCGGCGATTCTCCAAGCCAGCGCGGTATCGTCCACATCAGGGGTGATCACACGACCCCGTTCGGCAAGGGTCGGGGAATCCGGCCGGCCATGATAGCGGGTCAACCCATTCGGCTCAATCTGCGCGATCAGATGGGTCCGGGCACTCGCGAGCGCGTCCGTGAGCCCGGCCGCCTCCGCTACAGGGTGGAGAAGATCGATCATCATCGCCCCTAGAAAGGTGTTCATTTCTTTGCGGGGTCGCTGGTAACGCTCTGTCCCGGTATAGGTTGTGATCCAATACCCCTCCGGCTGCTGCCGCGCGATCAATCGCGCCCGCGCCACCGTGGCGGATGCCTCCAGTTCCACAATTGGAGCGGATGCCTCCACCTCAGTGGGTCTGACCAATTTCACTCTCCTGCGCGTCACCGGCAGGATTTCCCCGAGGCTGTGCGGTTTCGCGTTGACCAGAATCACATGGTCGCCGGGAGGAAATCCATCCGTCCGGAGGGTCACACGCCAGCCCGAAGCGCTGGAACTTCCCATCGTTTCGCTCACATCCGGGCGCACAAAAAAATCGGTGACATGTGAGATCGGAAAAGGGATCGGCGCCGGTGCACCCCAGACGGGTCCAAGGCAGACCATGACGCGCTCCGGCGTCTGCAGATTTGTCAGGGTCCACCCTTCCACGGTCACCCCCGAACCGATGGGAATGACCTCCGTCACGGCTTCTTCCCCCCGCACAAGATCGATATTTCCGTCCACCCGGAAGAAAAGCCCCCTGGGGGCGGGCGGGTGCCTCAGCTCCAGCAGATAGGGAGTGTTTCGGACATCCCATACCTCAGGGATACGCCCCGGATCGCCCTTTTGCGCCAGGAGGATCTCGTCACTTTTTCCGGTGTACCAATACGCTCCCACCCCTTGGACCCCAATGGAAAAACAAACCGTCATCCCAAACAGGATTCGGAATAATCTGCGGGCATGGACGAGCACCGGAACCAACATCCAGATCATCAGCGGCAAGGCATCTGTCAGCCAGCGGGGGCCCCAGGCACAGCCGGCACGCCAATCCAGTTTGGCGTAAAAAAGAAGCTGCAACACCATGCCGCCGGTTATCAGGAGATTCAGCCGACCATCCCTCGCGTCGGCGAGCGGCTTCCGGATGCCGAAAATCAGGAAAAGCAGAAATGGCGTAAACACAAAAAGACCGCGCGCCGGACTCACCAGCATTCCGGCCAGACCGCTGAACAGTCCATATTGGAAGGAGTGGAGATCTCCCTTCAGCGCGTAGCCCCCCAGCCATTCACCAACCACAAAATAATGATACGCCAGGAGGAGAATCAGTGGCAGAAGGGCACCGATCACCACCCTCCACCAACGGTTTCCCGCCCACGACAATGCATACAGGCCCAACGGAAGCGCCAAAAAGAAATCCGGCGGCCGGTTGCAGGCGGTCACTCCGCACAAAAAGCCCACGGCCAGGGCGCGTTTCTCCGTGCAGGTTCCGGTGAGCAAATAGAGAGCGGCGAGCAGAAACAACTGTCCGCCGCCGTGTTGCCAGAGCGCTTGGCTACTGATCATCCAGGTGTTCGTGCCAAATGCGAATGCCACCGTGAGAAAAAACGAAATCCCTCTCCCGCCCCGCCGTCGCAACACAAAATACATCAGAACCACCGTCACCGAAGCAAGCACCGCGGCGCACACCTTTTCCATGAGTCTGGCGAGGTGGTCCAACCGGACATCTGTCCATCCATGGTGGTTCAACCACGCTGCCGCGGGCAGATACGCGGGCGTGATCAAAAGGGGCATCACCACGGGATAAGTCGAAATGGCATGTCCATCCCGCTTGAGGATCCAATGCGGACGCAGACATCCCTGGGAGGCCACCTCGAATACGGGATCCAGCGTCAGCGTCCCATGTTTTAGAATCGCGAAAGGCAGATATCGCGCGGGATACGTGTCCCCGGCACTGATCAGACGTCCATTCGACAGATAGACCGTAAGACTGAACACAAACAGCAGCAGTGCCATTTTGAGATCCCGAAATCCACGGGAAGGCACATACGGATTTGACGCAAGCGGTGCGGAGTCGTTCATGACTGTGGATGCCCGCCCCGTATCGTGTTCAGTCTCTCCAGAATCTTCCGGCCGCTGTGGTCCCAAGTCCATTTTTCATGGGCCTCCCGGGATGCCCTCAGACCCTTTTGCCGCGCCTCGTCAGGATGTTCCATTACATGCCGCAACAGCCTGCGCAGATGTCCATACGACGGCTGCGCCCAGTGAAACCCCTGGTAATAAGGACACTTGGCCCGGGCGGGCACCAATCCCTCCACCCGCAGAGGATAGGCATTCTCCGGAGTCATGAAATCACACTGCGAACTCCAATCGGTTGCAATGACAGGCAGCCCGCAGGCCATGGCCTCCAGGATCGGCATTCCCCATCCTTCCCCCCGGCTGGGCAGGACAAAACAGTCCGCCATGCGGTACATCGAACCAAGCTGATACGTCGAAAGCGTCTCATTCAGGGAAAATACGATTCTTCCTCCGCCGGGACTCAGCCTCAGGTTTCTCACCTGCGCGGCCACGTCCACACTCGGGTCGATGTTCGAAATTTTGCAGACCAACACCACATTCTCCCCGCGTTTGAATTCATCGTTAAACGCCTTGAGGAGAATTTCCGGCGCTTTGCGCTCCCCCCATTCAAAGACAGAAAGAAAGGTGAAGGCCTCACTGACACGGGTCGCGCGGATGGTCGGATGAAAATAATTCGGATCCACCCCCAGCGGAATGACGTGAATGGGACGGGTGACACCGCTGGCCCGGAAGCTGTCTAGATTGAAGGAGGAAGGCACCCACACCTCGTCCATTTGGTTGGCCGCCTCCGCCCATGACCTCGGAATACGGTCGGTCTCCAGCATGGTGAACCCAATCCGGTATTTTCCGGCATTCCGGTGGAACACATCGCCCTGGCCGTAGACCACCTCAATGTCTTTCGGAGCGTAGGGACGACCCTGGATCACATTGATCATGTATTGATCGGAGTCAGAGGGCTCCGACATCGGGAATGGCGATCCAGGTCCATACACATATTTATAAAAAACCTCCACCCCAAGACGATCCAAGGCCAACATCAATTGCCGGCTGCTGATGCTGTACCCGGTCTGGAAATTTGCGATCGAATGCCAGCCCATATCCTGAGGGTACCGGCTCTTCCCCTCCACTTTCTCCTTCCATCGTTTGCGGAACACTTCGGAGGATTTCTGAAACAACCCTTGGAAATCTGCGCCGTTAATCGCGGTGCTCACATTTTCGTGATGACTCACCGTCACCCTGCCACAGCAAACCGTTCGATACCCGGCCTCCCGGGCCCGGTAACAGTAATCGGTGTCCTCAAAATAGGAAACATACGATTCGTCAAGCAGCCCCACTTTCCCAATGAGTTCCCGTTTGATATAGGCACAGGCAAACACCACGGATTCCACCTCGCGGTCGCCGGGAAACTGGTTGAGGTCTTTCTCGCCCCCGCCCAGTTGCTGCCCCCAGTAGGTGGACGGCATGTAAGCCCCGGCATGCTGCAACATGCCGGAGGGACGTCGGAGGCGGCAGCCCACTATCCCAATGTCATCCGCCGCATAGGCGGTCTGCTGCAGGCACTGGATCCAGTCCGCCTGAAGGATCTCCGTGTCATTATTCAACAGAAGAATGTCCGCGTCCGGCGGCGTTTCCCGGATGGCCTGATTATTGCCGCGCGTGAATCCAACATTCTCCACGTTCCGGATCAGCGTCACCCCACCAAGGGAGGAAATATAATCGGAGGTGCCGTCCTGACTCCCGTTGTCCACCACCATGACACGGTAATCCTCGAAACGGGTCTTCTCCCGCAGCGATTCCAGACAAGCCCGGGTATAGTCGAGCCCATTCCATGTCAGGATGATGATGCATACCGGACGGGGGGGGCTCATGAGACCCTCTGGGTCAGCAGGGCGGAAAGTTCGGAAATGTCCACAGGTGTCTGCCGGGTGTCTGCGTTCTCCAGACCCGGCGGCGGGGTGATCTGCTGCAGGAGGTGACGGGCCTGCGGCAAGGAAATCTCCGACAACGCCTTCAGGCACTGTTCCAAGGCCGCATGGACCTCCCTCTGAAGCCTGGTGATTTCGGCGGCATGCAGGTTGTCGTGATACAGTTTCAGGGTCGCCACGATGCGGGAACCACGACGCACCCATCCCGGAAGAGCGCTGATCCGCCGCTCGAACTGGTCCGCAACCCAGGCCTGACCATCCAGCAGATTCGTCCGATGGATTTCCAGTGCCGAAAACGCACCCGTCACGCCTTCGATTCTCTCCGCAAGAACGTGACGATCCACCCCCTCCCCGCAGGGAGGCCGGCCATGCAACTCAAGCAATTCGAAATATTTCTGTTCCAAATTATTTAATCGTTCACTCAGCCGACGGTTTTCCTCGATCAGGCGATGCATATGCTCCTCCCGCTGGGCCGTCTCAGCATGGAACCTGCTTATGGCCACATCGGAGCGACTGCTAGACGGCGGAGGACGGGATTCCGATGCGGCGGCGGGGATGTATTCCATCGCCACACCGGTATTTGCCTCTTTCAGCATCCCTTCATACAAATGGATCACCCCCTCGGGAAAATCGCCACGGTATAGTTCGGGCAGACTGCTCCGGTTATGCCGCAACCCCTGGTTTGCGGCACGTTTCGCACCGATGAGGGCGGCCGCTCCGACATCCATCCCCAATCCCGCCGCAATCCGCGTCAGTTCCTCCTCGAAATGCTCGAAATAGTTCTCGTAGACAGTGATCACGCGGCTCCCGAAGGGCGAGTGCGCGAGAAGACTCCGGTAGTAGTGAAGCCAGAGCTGCGAGCTGGCGGCCAAGGAAAAATTGTTCCGTTTCGAAAGAGAGGCCGCCACCTCGATCGGATTCCGCACACAGATCAGCACTCTCACATCCGGAAGGAGCGATTTCCAGAACGGAAGCGTCACCGAATTCCGAGGATCCTTCCACCCCCAGAATTTCTGTTCCCCGCTGCGCAACCGCATCCGCTGGATCAGCAACGATGCCTCCTGGCGGAAAGGTTCAAGATCCTCACGGTTCTCCCAACCCGCAGGCAACCACGGCGCATCCCAGCCGGCACCCAAATGCAACAGCAGACGCTCATTCAGCGCGTAAAATCCGAAATGCTCCCGGAAGCCCTCCGCATTCTCCGGTTCCTTCCCGCCAAGAAAATCCAGCTCATCTCCCAGATAGACGCCAATCTGGCTCAGGAGTCCCGCAACCATCGACGTGCCGGAACGATGCATGCCGGTAATGCAGATCGGATGGGAGGGGTGGGAGGTCATCTGTGGCAAAGAGAGAAAATTTCCCGCTGCGCGCCTGTTTTGTTCCAGGATTTTGCTGAGGGGGCCCCGTTCATGCAGTCGGAGATCCAAGGGTTCAGAGGGTCGGACTGAGCGCTGAAAATCGCCTATGGGACTTGGGTACTCCCTATCGGCTGGGCCAACAGCCGTCCAATCAATTTTACCGTTTACCGCTGAGCCGGGAATCCGGGCCTTCCGCCCGCCACGCCTCTCCGGGCCGTGGACATACCTATAGCCGACTCCACCCGGTATTGACTTCATGGCATGGGTTTTCTAAAAGTCGTCATGTCCTGTTGCGTCTTCACGATCTGTTCCCGAAACTACCTGCACTATGCCAGAACGCTCATGGAAAGCGTGGCGGAACACGAACCCGGTGTCAGCCGTTTTGTGGCCCTGTGTGATGCCCCGGACGGGATTTCCCCTCCTATTGACCCCGCTGAGATGGAGATCCTGCCTATGCAGGAGCTGGGCATTCCCGGATTGGAGGAGATGGTCAGCAAATATACCGTTCTCGAGCTGAACACCGCCATCAAACCTTTCGTCTTCCAACACCTCCTCCATTCCCGCGCCTTCGATCAAGTCGTGTATCTCGATCCGGATATCCGCCTGTATCAGGACCTCTCTCCGATCTACCGACAATTCGAGCACCACCGGATTCTCCTCACGCCGCATCTCACCGACCCCCTCCAGGATGACCGCCACCCCGGGGAACTCACCTTCCTGTTGTGTGGCACCTTTAATCTCGGCTTCATTGCTCTGCGGCAGGGACAGGAAACTCTCCGTATGCTCGACTGGTGGGCGGAGCGGCTGCGCAACGATTGCGTGGTGGATCTTCCCCACGGCCTGTTCGTGGATCAGAAATGGGCCAACCTGATTCCCGGTCTGTTCGAGGAAGTGGGCATCTGCCGGAATCCCGGCTGGAATGTGGCCTATTGGAATCTCAGCCGCCGGGACGTCCGGAAATCACCCGACGGATCACACCGGGTAAACGGAGAGCCCTTGTTCTTCTTCCACTTTTCGGGGGTCAATGTCGAGGGAACCCGGTTCAGCTCCCATCAGGACCGCTTCACCATGAGCAATCTGCCACCCGAGGTTCTGGCATTGACCCGGGACTACTGCGCTCGTCTTCAACACAACGGAGCGGCGGACTACTCCCGCATCGAATATGCGTACAGCCGCTTTCAGAGCGGCCGCAAAATTCCCGATTTTATCCGGCGCATCTACCACACCCACCCGGCGGAGGCACGGAAATTCGGGCCTGTCACCTCCGCCGAAGCCGAGAAACACTGGCTAGGCTATGCCATGGAAACCCCTCCCGGCTTTGAACTCCTCAACCGCGCGGCTCTCGCTCTCTATGAAATGCGCATCGATCTCAAAAACGCCTTTCCGGACGTGGCGCTGGGGAACGAGCGACCTTACGCGAACTGGTTTCTCGACAACGGGGCGAACCAGCCGGACATGGACCCCGTTTTTGTGGAGGGGGTACACTCAAAAATGCATCGCTTCCATTTCAAGTCCGGCCCCGTTCAGTCCGCCCCCAGAGGACACAAATTCCGCATCAAACTCTACCGTCTGATTTATCAGACCGCCTGGCGTCTGCAACGCTGGGTCACCCCACTCACCAGCATGGGCTTTCGACGCAGAATCCACGATTTCCTCGTCCGTCTGGCCTACAACCAACGGACCTCGACGGAGGCCCCCCCCCACATCGCCCCTCCCCCCTTCGGAATGAACCTGGTCGGGTACCTCAACGCCGAAAGCGGGGTCGGCCGCGCGGCCCGACTCAGCATCGGCGCGGCGGAGACCGCCGAGATCCCTCTATCCCTCAAACTGTTTGAGGTCGGCTGCTCCTCCCGGAAAATGGAGATGCCGGAGGCTCTCCCCTCGCATGACCACGATTACGGCATCAATCTGTTTCATATCAACGCGGACCAGATCCCGATTGTGCACAGCCACCTCGAACCGGATTTTTTCAAAGGCCATTACAACATCGGCTTCTGGTACTGGGAACTTCCCGAATTCCCCGACGAGTGGTCGGAGGCCTATCAGCACCTGGATGAAATCTGGGTCGCCACCAGTTTCTGTCAGGATTCCATTTCCCGGAAAAGCCCGATCCCGGTGATCAAGATGCCTCCGGGAATCTCCGTGAATCCGGATCTGAAATTGGGCCGAGAGTATTTCGGCCTTCCCCCCGACCGCTTTCTTTTCCTGACCATGGCGGACGGACTGAGCTACTTTGAACGCAAAAATGTGATCGCCACTCTGGAGGCTTTTGAAAGGGCCTTCGACAAAACGAATCCGGAGGCACTGCTGGTCATCAAGCTGATCAATGGAGACCTTTCGGAGGAAGGCTACGCCCCGATTCTGAAGAGAGCCCGGCAAAACCCCTCCATCCTTCTGATCGACCGTTACCTGAGCCGCGTTGAAACAGACAGCCTGCTCAATACGTGCGATGCCGTGGTCTCCCTGCACCGTGCCGAAGGTTTCGGACTCCCGCTGGCCGAAGCCATGTATCTGGGAAAACCGGTCATGGCCACACACTGGTCGGGCAACACCGATTTCATGGACCACCACTGCGCCTTTCCTGTCAAATACACCCTGACGGAACTGACCCGGGACCACGGTCCCTACCGGAAGGGCATGCACTGGGCGGAACCCGATCTCCCGGACGCGGAACGCCTCATGAAACTCCTTGCCGCCAACGGTCCGGAGGTGCGGGCGGTTGCCCGGCTGGGACAGCAACGAATCCACACGGACTACGGCTTGAAATCCGCCGGGGAACGGATGAAAACCCGCCTGGCATGGATTCGCAATCGGGCATGGGGTGCCGCATGAACCGTTCTGAGATCACCGCCGAGTATCTTGCCACCACGGATCCCCGGATTTACCGCGGAAACGGGAGACTGGTCTACCATATGGCCGTAGCCACCCTGAAGGCCGAATGCGGACATACCTTTGGCGGCGCTCTCTGGTGGTTCGTGGATCCCATCCTCAGCATTCTGGTGTATTACCTCGCGTTCGGGGTGATCCTCAAAACCGGCAGCAACGACTTCATCTCCTTTCTCTGTGTGGGAACCCTTTCCTGGCGCTGGTTCCAGGGAGCTCTGATCCAGGGAAGCGGGGCCATCCTCAATGCCGCACCCGTCATGCAACGGGTCTATCTCCACAAATCGATTTTCATCGCCGTGGATATCCTGGTCGACAGTTTCAAGTTTCTGACCACCCTCGGTCCCCTGCTGGTGTTCATCTGGCTGCTGGGCGAGGCTCCCTCCCACTACTGGCTGGCCTTGCCTCTGGTCATTTTTGTTCAGTTCACCCTCACCGCGGCGCTGGTGGGGATCCTGGCCGCTTTTGCCCCTTTTTTTCCCGATCTCCGCAACATGCTCATGCACCTCCTTCAACTGATGATTTTTGTTTCCGGGGTGTTTTTTAATGTGGACGCCATCAACAGCCGCCTTCAGTATCTGGTGCTGGCCAACCCCATGGTCGGTTTGATCCAGGCCTACCGGGACTGCCTCCTGTATCAGAAATGGCCCAATCCCGTGTATCTCAGCCTCTTGTTTGTCATCAGCCTGATCGGACTGGCCTGCGCGCGGAAACTGATCAACTTTTATGACCGGGAATACGTAAAGGTATGCTGACATCCCCGCATTCTACTCCGTCCACCCCTCCTCTTCCCGCGATCCGAGTCGAGGGAATTTCCCTTTCCTATCCCAAAAAACGCAGCTTTTTCCCTCACCGGGCTGATAAGTTCTGGGCCTTGACCGATGTCAGTTTCGAAGTTCCGGAAGGCGTGATCCTCGGTATCATTGGCGACAATGGTGCCGGAAAAAGCACCCTGCTGTCCCTCCTCGCGGGTATCATGGCCCCCGACCAGGGCCGCATTCTGCACCGCAAGGGACTCCGCACCACCCTGCTTTCCCTTCAAACCGGTTTTAATCCCTTTCTCACCGGACGTGAAAATATCATCATCAGTGGTCTACTGCTCGGAATGACCGTCGAGGAATTGGAGGATCGGATTGAACCGATCATCGAACTCGCGGATATCGCCAGCTTCATTGACCAGCCCCTGCGCACCTATTCTACCGGCATGAAGGCACGGATCGGCTTCGCAACCGCCTATTATACCGACGCGGATGTGATGCTGCTCGATGAGGTCTTCTCGGTGGGGGATCTGACCTTCTCCAACAAGGCGAGAAAACTGATGGAGGAAAAAATCAAATCGGACCGGACGGTGGTCATGGTCTCGCACGGCGAGCATATCCTCAAACAACTCTGCAACCAACTCATCTGGATACAGGAGGGACGGGTGCGCGCCATCGGGGAAACCGAGGCGGTTTGGGAACAGTATCACGAGACCTACCTGCGGAAACACCGTTAGAACAGGCCACGCCCGTTCGATGTACCCGTGTGCAGGGCACCAGCTATCGCTCTGTCCCCGTGGTTCGGGCTAGGTGGCGCCGGTTCAACTTGCCCCCCCTGACAACAGGCTTTTTTGGGGGGGCCTGCAAAACCGACTGCAGTTAGGACCCGTTATCCACTTGTGGGTTGCAGGCATGCCCGCATGTCTCACACACGGCTAAACGCGCATGAGAAATGTTCCCGTCGGCAGGGCAATCGAGGCCCGTGCAACCGTCACGGGTTGGGAAACACGTGCTCCGCTCTCAGCTGAACTCGTCGTAGGAGATCATCTCCTTCTCGACGCCGAGATTAAAGAGCATGTTGTTGACGGCCGCAATCATAGGCGGAGGGCCGCACATGTAGTACTCGATTTCGCCGGCATCCTCGTGTTTGCCGAGGTAGAGGTCGTTTGCCACCTGGTGGATGAAACCAACAGGTCCGGTCCAGTTGTCCTCCGGCAGGGGCTCGCTGAGCGCGATCGTGTAGTCGAAGTTCGGGAACTGCCTCTTGATGTTCTCGAAATCCTCGAGGTAGAAGAGCTCCTTCTTCGAACGTCCCCCGTACCAGAAGGTGACCTTACGGCCGGTCTTGAGGGTGTGGAAAAGATGGAAGATGTGCGAGCGGAGCGGGGCCATGCCGGCGCCACCGCCGATGTAGCACATCTCGCGCTCGGTTTCGCGGATGAAAAACTCGCCGTAGGGCCCGGAGAGAGTGATCTTATCGCCGGGCTTGAGGCTGAACACGTAGGTGGAGCAGACGCCGGGGGGCACGTCCATGCCGCGCGGCGGCGTGGCGATGCGGATGTTGAGCATCACCATGTTGCCCTCCGCCGGGTGGTTCGCCATCGAATACGCACGGAAACACTCCTCCTCGTTCCTGTGCGAGAGGTCCCACAGCTTGAACTTGTCCCAGTCGGAGCGGAAACGCTCATCGATGTCAAAGTCCTTGAACTTCAGGTCGTACTTGGGCACGTCGATCTGGATGTAGCCCCCGGCCTTGAAGTTCAGGTCCACACCGGGCGGCAGGTCCACCACCAGTTCCTTGATGAAGGTCGCAACGTTGCGGTTGGAACGGACAATGCCCTCGAATTTCTTGATCTCCAGCACTTCGTCGTGCACGTGGATCTTCAGGTCGTTCTTGACCTTGAGCTGGCAGCTCAGGCGTGTGCCCACCTTCTGATCCGCCTTGCTGATCTGGCTCTTCTCGGTCGGTAGCAGGTCGCCGCCACCCTCGCGCACCTGGCACTTGCACATGGCACAGGTCCCGCCCCCTCCGCACGCGGAGGGAAGGAAGATGTTGTTCGAGGCAAGTGTGCCCAACAAGCTGCCTCCCGGCGGAACCTGCAGCACCTTCTTGCCCTCGTTGATGTCGATCGTCACCGTGCCGCCCGGCGACAGGGACTTGGAGGCCGCCATGAGTCCCCACACGAGGAGAACGATGACACCGGTAAAGACAAGCACACTGAGAAGAAAGGTCATGGGAGTGTCCCGAGTTCGAGGATCAGGGGAGGGAGAGGGAGACGCTGGAGAAGCTCTGGAAACCCAGGGCCATCAGGCCGGTGAGGATGAAGGTGATGCCAAGGCCCCGCAGCCCCGGCGGAATGTTGGAGTACCGCAGCTTGTGGCGGATGCCCGCGAGCGAGACGATCGCGAGGAAAAATCCCACCCCCGAGCCGAAGCCGAAGGCCGTGGATTCCAACACGTTGTAGTCGCGCTCCACCATGAACAGCGAGCCGCCCAGGATCGAGCAGTTCACCGTGATCAGCGGCAGGAAGATCCCCAGGCTGTTGTAAAGCGGCGGGAAAAAGCGGTCCAACACCATCTCCAGCAGCTGCACCGTGGAGGCGATCACCGCGATGAAACAGAGGAACGTGAGGAAGCTGAGGTCGACCGACTTGGCGAGCGCGCCGTCCTTGAGCAGCACGTTCAGGATCACGTTGTTGAGCGGCGCGGTGATGCCGAGCACGAAGACGACGGCGAGTCCAAGGCCGAAGGCGGTGTCGACCTTCTTCGAAAGCGCCAGGAAGGAGCACATGCCCAGGAAGTACGCGAGGATCATGTTGTTCACAAAGATCGCCCGCACAAAAATATCGATGAGGTGCATCATGGTGGTGTTCTCCGCCGGATCAGGCTTCTTCGAATTTCTTGGTGAGGGTGCGCTGCAGCCAGATGAGGAGGCCGATGATGACGAAGGCCCCAGGGGCGATCACCATCAGGCCATTGCCTGGGTACGCCTCGGGAAGCACGCGCAGCCCGAACAGCGTCCCCCCCCCCAGCAACTCGCGGAAAAACGCCACGATCAGCAGGATCGCCCCATACCCCAGGCCGTTCCCGATGCCGTCGAGGAACGACTCCTTGGGGGGATTCTGCATCGCAAAGGCCTCAGCGCGGCCCATCACGATGCAGTTCGTGATGATCAGTCCCACAAACACGCTCAGCTCCTTGCTGATTTCGTACGCGAAGGCCTTGAGCAGCTGGTCCACAATGATCACGAGCGTCGAGATCACCACCATCTCCACGATCATGCGGATCTTCGGCGGGATCATGTTGCGCAGCGCCGACACGGCCAGGTTCGAGAACGCCGTCACCAGCGTCACCGCGATCGCCATGGTCACCGCCGTCTTGAGCTGCGCGGTCACTGCCAGCGCCGAACAGATGCCCAGCATCTGCACAGTGATCGGATTGTTGTCCGCCAACGGGTCGAAAACGATTTCTTTTACGGTCTTGGCCATGTTCGTTTCCTCAGATGATCAACATTTCACGGGCCGCGGTGGGCGCGGGAGCGGGAGCGGGTTCCGACTCCTCGACGGTGGACTCGCCGGCAGGTACGGCCTCCTCGTGGGGGGCAACAACCTCGCCATGCGCGGCGGGCGCGGGCGCCTCGCCCGAGCGAATGGCCTCGAAGGCCTCCGCGTTGTAGGCAGCAAAAGTCTTGTTCACGAAGCGCTGGATCCCATTGCCGGTGATCGTCGCCCCGCTCATGCCGTCCACTTGGTGCTTGTTCCCGGCTTCAGCCTTTCCCTTCACGATCGTGAGAGCGGTTGGCTGACCGTCCATCCACAGGTGTTTGCCTCGAAAGTTGCGCTGGAACCAAGGCTTCGAGCACTCGCCGCCAAGACCCGGGGTCTCGCCGTGGTCGAAGAAGGTTACGCCGCGGATGGTGGCGAGATCGGGCTCCAAGCCGATGTAACTGTGCACGGTCGACCACAGCCCCTTGCCCTCCGCCGGGAACGCATAGGCCACCGGTTGGTTGTCGCGGCTCAGCGTGTACAGATCGCCCTGCCCGAGGGTCTCCTTGGTGATGAAGCCCTCAAAGTATCGGCCTATCCACTCGCGCGGCACCTTGCCCTCCACAAAGTACAGGTCGCGCTGCTCCTCGCTCAGCGCGTTGCCGTCGGGGTCGAAGTCGGGCGAAAGCGCCTTCAGCACGTTGATTTGCTGGTCGATGCGCTTGTTTTCCTCCTGTTTTCCGTGCAGGGCTCCCTGCACGCCGGCCAGGGCCATGCTGCACACGAGGCAGACGATGGCCGCGAACTTGATGGTGTTCAGATCATCCTTTTGCATAGCTGAATTTCCGGGCGCGGGCGTTGCGTTTGGCGATGTGGTTGCGGACGACGTAGTAGTCGATCACGGGCGCGAGCACGTTCATGAGAATGATGGCGAGCATGACCCCCTCGGGGAAGCCGGGGTTCGTCACGCGGACCAGGACGGTGACCACGCCGATGAGCGCGCCGTAGATCCACTTGCCAAGGTTGGTCTGGGCGGCGGAAACCGGGTCGGTCGCCATGAACACGATCCCGAAGGCGAAGCTGCCCATCACAAGGTGGTAGGGGAAAGGAATCTGGCTCCAGGTCGTCATACCCTCTTGGAACGGAATGCCGTTGAGGATGGCGCCCATCACCAGCAGGCCGGCCACGCCACCCGCCATAATCCGCCAGGAACCGACGCCCGTCACGATCAGGATCGCCGCCCCGATCACGCACATCAGCACCGAGGTCTCGCCGATCGAGCCGGGCTCCAATCCCAGGAACATGCCCATAAAGCTGTGTCCCTCGTGCGCGAGGGAAGCCACCACATCCGCGCCCTTGCCACCAAACATCGCCCCGAGGCCCAGCGGCGTCGCGCCCGTGCGGCCGTCCACCGAGGCCGCCCACACGTCACCCGTCATGTCCTTGGCGTGCGCAAAAAACAGATAGGCCCGCGCCGTCAGGGCCGGGTTCAGAATGTTGAAGCCGGTGCCCCCGAAAACCTCCTTGCCGATCACCACCCCGAAGGTGATGCCCACCGCGACCTGCCACAGCGCGATTGTCGGCGGCAGCGTCAGCGGAAACAGCAGGCCGGTGACGAGGAAGCCCTCGTTGATCTCGTGTTTGCGGACCACCGCGAACAGCACTTCCCAGAGGCCACCCACGATGTAGGAGACCATCACGATCGGCATGACAATCAGCGTGCCGCGGAACAGCTTGGCGACCAGCCCCGCCTCGATGCCGCTGTAGGCATAGTACTGATGACCCGCGTTGAGAATGCCCCAAAGCAGACAGGGCAGCAGGGCAACCACCACCGTGAACATCACCCGCTTCAGGTCCACCGCATCTCGCACATGCGTGCGGCCCTCGGTGACGTCCGGCGGGGTCAGCAGAAACGTGTCCTGCGCCTCGAACAACGGAAACAACTTCTCGTACTTGCCGCCCTTGTGGAAGAGCTTGCCCAGTTCATGGTGCTTCTTTTCGATGGTTTCCTTGAGAGTGCTCATTAGAAGCCTTCCTGTTCAATCAGGTCGAGTGCCTCGGCCACGATGCGGCCGAAATCAGTTTTGGAGGGACAGACAAAGGTGCAGAGCGCGAAGTCCTCGGGATCGACGCCGAGGATGCCCATGGCGATCGCCTCCTCCGTGTCCTTGGCGATGCAGGTGCGCACGAAGGGATCCACCAGGATGTCCAGCGCCACGTACTTGTCGTAGATGCCCGTGAGCACCAGCGCGCGGTGGCTGCCGCGGCGGTTCGTGCCGAACGCGAACATCTTGTTCTTCACCCAGGCACTGGGCACCACCTTGTGCGCGCTGAACTGCTCGGTCGTCGGCGCGTACCAGCCCAGCAGATGCCGCTCGCGGTCCTCCGGAATCGCGCAGAAACCCTGGTCAAGAAACAGAATCCCGCCATCGCGCCCGATCGGGTCGCCCGCCAGCAGGTCGCCGCGCACCAAGCGCTGCTCTCCGTCCTCCAGCGCGCCGTCCAGCAGATCCGACAACGCGGAACCGGTGAACACCTCCGCGTAGCCGCGGTAGGACTCCTTCACCCCGGGTCCCGCCAACATCACCGTCTGTTTGTTGGGCAACACGCCCGTCAACAACAACTCGCCGATGCGCAGCACGTCCGAAACCCGCAGCGTCCACACCACATCGCCCGGAACAATCGGATCCAGATGATAGATATGCGTGCTCGTGTTGCCCGACGGATGCGGTCCCGCGAAAAACGCCAAATTCACACTCTTGGCGGCCGTCAGCGGCCCCTCCGGATTGCCCGCCTTGAGGCAGAGGTGCACCGGACCGTCCGTCAGCCGCGTCAGCGCGTTGAGGCCCGCCTGCAATTCCTTCTCCTTGCCGCACACCAGCACATTGGCGTCCGGACGGAAAGGACCCGTGCTCATCCCGTTCACAAAAATCGACTTCGGCGCCTTCGAGGCGTCCGCAATATGATTGAAGGGCCGCTGGCGGATCAGCGCCAGAAATCCGCTTTTCAGCAACACGTCCAGAATCGCCGAACGCTCCGCCGATTTCAACGCGTCCACAGAAAACGACGGAAAAGCCTCCACCGCGTCCGAACCGTCCGGCTCGATCACAATCTCCAACAGTGCCCGACGATCCCCGTACACCACTGCCTTCACCGTGCCCGCCACCGGCGCACAAAGCTGGAACTCCGGCACATCCTTCCGCCGCGCCAGCGCCGCACCGCGGGCAACCTTGTCCCCCTCGCCCACCAGAAGCTTGAACTTAAGCTTCTTGTATTCACATGGATATACCGAAACCGTCCCTTTCGGCGACAGCGTGCGGACCGTCTCCGCCGGCGCTCCCGCCATCGGGATGTCCAATCCTTGGGTGATCTTGATTTGGGCGCTCATCAACCAATCCTATCGGAAAGTGTTATGTTTTTAACGAATCGCCATGCACATTATGGACGAATGAACGAATGTCAACGCTCTTCCGAGCCTCGGAATCGTCTATGCCTCCCCCTTCCGTCCATAGGAAAACCACCCTCCCCCCTTTCGCCTTGACCCCAGAATCATTCCGGCCAAATGTTCCCGGGATGTCCAAAGCCTCCTCGACCTATGATCCTTCCAAGCATCACCGACGCAGCATTCGCCTTAAAGGGCACGACTACGCAGGGGGCGGGCTCTATTTCATCACCCTCTGCGCGCATCGGGAATTCATCGCATGGGGGAATCGAGAGCCTTTCGGGGAGATCGGGGCGACCCGCGGGTCACCCGTACGCGCCCTGATCGAGGAGGAATGGCTGAAATGCGGGGCGATCCGTGATGACGTGTTCCCCGGCGAATTTGTGGTGATGCCGGATCATTTCCATGGATTGATCCGCATCGAAAAAGGCAAATCCGCATTGGGAAATGTCATCGGCGCCTTCAAGGGCGCGGTAACCCGCGGGTTACGTGGGTGCGGTCCGCGTAGGGGCGGCCGTAGGGGCGACCCGCAGGTCGCCCTCTTCCCCAACCCGCAGGTCGCCCTCTTCCCCAACCCGCAGGTCGCCCTCTTCCCCAACCCGCA
>CAYLNG010000008.1:63244-71416 GCA_964385155.1 uncultured Verrucomicrobiota bacterium | reverse complement strand
GGCCGCCCTCTCCCCCGGCCCGCCCGAAAATATCCGCATCTGGCACCGCAATTTCTACGAGCGCATCGTGCGCGGCGCCCAGGCCGAGGCCAACATCACCCGCTACATCCGCATGAATCCCTGGCGCTGCGTGCAGGAACTCGACGACGGCCTGCGCGGCATCGGCAACCCCGCCCTCTGGAACGGAGAAAAGCTGGGCGTGCTCTGCAGCCGGGGCGCCCCCCGACTGGGCCGCCTCCCGGAAGCGGACGTCTATTTCGGCGGCTGGCATTCCCCCAAAGAGAAAGAAATCCTCGCCTGGTTGCTCGAAAACGGCCGACGGGTGATCGCCTGCCCGGCCTGGGGCATCGAAAAGAGCGCCTACGATCCCGCCATCCTCCGTGCCTTGGAGGAAAACCGCATGTTGCTCCTGGAAATGCGCGATGTCTCAGGAAACCTCGCGGCGGCCGAGGCCCGCAACCGCTTTGTCATCGAAAAAGCCGACACCCTGTTCACCCCGCACATCACCAAAGGCGGCATGCTGGATCGGCTGCTGCGCGGTCACAAGACCTGAGCCGAAGGTATGCCCGCCCGCCGCAGGCGGTAGAGGCGGAGGTTGTCCTGGCTGCGGAGGGAGCTGAGGGTCCAGCCGTGTTCCTGGAGGAGCTGGAAGAAGTCGCGGGCGATCGGGCGGCCGGGTTCGCCGAACCAGATTTCGCCGTCGGGGAGGAGCAGGTGGTCGAAACATTTCAGCAGGGGCTGGAAGAGGCGGGTCTCGTAGGCGACGTCGGCGGCGAGGATCCAGGGCACGCGGAGGTCGGCGGGAGGTTCGCGCCAGTCGAGCAGGCGGGTGGCAAGGCCTTCGCAGCGGTTGTGCAGGGCGTTGAGTTCGGCGAGCAGGAGGGCCTCGGGAATGTAGTCGCTGCAGGTGCCGGGCCGTCCGCGACGGGCGGCGGCGAGGCCGGAAAGGCCAGGACCGCAGCCGAGTTCGAGCCAGGGCCCGGCGGGAAGGGAATCGCTGGCAAGAATGTGGCGGGCGAGCAGCAGGGAGGATGGCCAGAGTTCGGCCCAGTACGGCATGCGTTCGTCGAGCACGTCGGGATGGTCCGGCGGTTTGGCGGCGAGGGCGTCCAGCAGCGGATCCATGTCGCAGGCCGTCCAGAGCGATAGCCGGTCGGCCTCGAAATCCAGCTCGCGGCAGCGCATGGGGCAGAGCGCACGCAGACGGGCAAGCAGTTCGTCGGCGCGGGTGGTCATGGACACCGCGCCTCCCGTAGCACGGGCAGGGTCACCAACAACGCCGCGAGGTTGAGTGCGCCGAGCAGGCCAATCAGAACCGCGGGTTCCGGGCGCAAGCCGAGGGCCAGCACCGGGTAGAGCAGCGCCACCGCGCAGAGGGGCAGCAGACGGCCCAGTCGGCCCCGCGCGAGTTCGTACTGGATCAGCAGATGCGTGAGGGCGAGGGGGGCGACCGCGAAGCCGTACCCACGCAGCCACAGGATTTTTTCCGGCGTGGCAGCCTCCGTCCCGAAGAGCAGACGCAGCGCGGGGGCGGCCAACAGGGCGCAACCCAGGGCGGCGGCGAGGGCGAGCGCCAGACTGTAGGCCATCGCCTTGCGCAGGATGCGGGTCTGTCCGGGCGTCGCCACGCCGTCGCGCACCACTTTGGGGAACATCGCCTGGGCGATGGGCAGGGGCAGCCACAGGATCATCCGCCCCAGCAGCGCCGCCTGCGCGAAACGTCCGGCCACATCCGCTTCGTAGAGATGCCGCGCGAGCACGGCATCCAGCGAAAGCAGCGCGGCGAAGGCGAGCAGCGGCGGCAGGGCCGCCATCGATTCGAACCGCACTCCGGCGGGCACGCGCGCCGGACGCGGTCCGTCGGGCGGCAACGCGGCGCGTAAGGCAAGTAAACTGAACACCAGCGCCGCTGTCATGCCGAGCAGGTGGGCGAGCAGCGCCCAGCCCGCGGCGCGGAAACCGAGGCCGAGACAGACACCGATCAGCCCCGCGCGCACGCCGAAGAGCAGGGCTCCGCGTCCGGCCAGCGCCCCGAAACGCTGCAATCCCTGCAACGCCGCGCCGCTCAGCACCAGTCCGAGGTTCAACGCGGGAATGAGCGCCGCCAGCCAGAGGGGCGCGCGACGGGGCAGATCCAACCAGCGGTCCAACAGCGGCGCGAAAAGCGGCACGACCAGCAGCAACCCAGCAACGGCGGCGCACAGCACCAGTCCCCAACGCCTCAGGCGGGCGCGCAGGAGTCCTCCGTTGTCCGCCAGCGGAGCGACCGCGCGGGTGAGGGCGAGTGACAACGCCCCCATCGGCAGCAGCAGCAGATTGACCGCCCCGAAGAGGGACATGAGCAGACCGTATTCGGCATCGCTGAGCAGACGACCAGCGACGGCATGGTAAAGCGTGTTGCCAGCATGGGCGGCGGCGGTTGCGGCGAACAGCAGCAGGCTGTGACGCTCCAGGCGGTCGGCTGCACCGCTCATGGCGCCGGCTCCTGTCCGTAGATGGCCCGAATCCGTGCAAGGCGGTTGCGATACAGGCGGCTGCCGAGACTGTTGTCCCAAAGCCGCACCACAGCCCGCAACGGCGAGTGCAGCAGACGCAGGCGCGTGAGCGCCAGCAGCATCTCCCCCGCCGCGCGGAACAGCCGCACCTTCGAGCCGTCCACATCGTTCCACTCGACCGGGAACTCGCGGATCTCAAAACCCGCGCAGCGCAGCAGGAAAAGCAGTTCGACATCAAAACCCCACTGCGTGGCGCCGAGGCGCGGCAGCACCGCCTCCACCGCCGCGCGCGACAGCACCTTCGCCCCGCACTGCGTGTCGCTGAGCCGCAGTCCGAACAGCATCCGCACGTAGGCGTTGAACAGGCGCGAGGCGATGCGGCGGGAGCGAGGCTGGGGACGGCCGATGCGCGAAGCCGGCAGCCAGCGCGAACCGATCACCGCCCCCGCATCGCCCAGTGCCTCCGCCAGCGCGAACAGCGAGGCGGGCGGCGTGGATCCGTCCGCATCGGTGAACGCGATGCGGTCGCCTTTCGCCTCCGCCAACCCGCGCATCAGCGCCCCGCCCTTCCCCACCCGTTCCCGAATCACCACCCGTCGCAGCGCCGGACATCCCGGCATGAACTCCTCCTTAATGATCCGCTCCGTGCCGTCGTGCGTGCCGTTCACCACCACCACAATCTCCATGTCCCGCCCCACCACCGCGTCGCAGTAGGCCCTTAGCGCCGGACGAATCCGCGCCGCCTCGTTGTAGGCCGGTATCACGATGCTCAACTCCATGCACCCGCCCTACACGGAACCCACCTCCCTGACAATCCCCGCCTTCCGCTCCCCCCCCCCAAACGCGCCCCCTGAACCCATTCCCCCCCCTTCGGCGGCGGATGACCAGAGCCATCTGCCGCCTCCCCCCCGAACTTTCTTCCGTAGTATCCACTTCTGGTGCAAGAATAAAGGACACCTGAGATCATATGCAAGCGAAAATAAACGCATTTTGCGATAAAGTAGGGGTGTGTACTACACTCCCACCCCATGCAAAAATCCATTCATAGTGGGGAATACCAGACGGTCATGCGCAAACTGATTGAACTCCGAAAAAAAGCCGGACTCACCCAGAGGCAGCTCGCGGACCGTTTGGAGCGCGAACAGTCCTTTGTCTGGCGCATCGAAACCGGAGAGAGACGCCTCGACGTCGTCGAATTCTACTGGGTCTGCAAAGCCCTCGGCGCCAATGCCGACTCCGTCTATTCCGAACTCGTCCGCAAATTCCGCTCCATCTACCCCCTCCCTGACACCCACCTGGCCAAGGTGGCAGAAAAGGATTCCGTCGGTTATAACATCCCGCCCGGGAAAAAATCGGATTCCCGGTGAAGACCCGAACGTAAAACACCCATTCATCTGAAAACCCTCCGCCACAGTGGTTTCTCTTTTTCGCGTTCGGCATCCTTATCCTTCAGCATGGCATCCACATCGTCGGTGGTAACGGAGGGTGGCGGTTGCCAGACAAAGGGTTGGGGTGGTGGGCTTGCGTCCTGAACCGTCGGCGCGACCCGAATGGCGGCCCGGGTCTCCCTGGCGGCTGCCTGTTCGGGATGCAGCAGCGGGATGGTGAGTTCGAATCCTTTGGGGATGGGCCGTCCCGGCGTCAGCTCGAAGATTTTTTGCAGCACTTTTTCGGTGGCGAAACCCTCCCGGTACAAGGCGCAGGTCATGAAGAATTCGGTTCGCCCGTCGGGCCGTTTTTCCCAGGAGATCAAGCCCTCCGGGGCCCAGATCAGCCAATCTTTGTGTTGAATGGATCCATCCACCTTGCGGGATGTAAGCTCCGCGATCCCAATATTGGCCACAAAAGGGGTTTGCCCGAGACGACCGCCCAGGGAGCCGTCATCCCGCAGGAGGAAAACGGAGGCGTCAGTGGGGAGGGAATCGACACGGAGGCGGAACTGTTCCTGGGCTTCGGCGGGTGAGGTCAATTGAATGGTGGCGGATTGGCGGACACTCTGGGCGTTGTCAGGACGAAAAAGCAACAACTCCCTGATCTCCTCGGGATCGTAGCCCTCCTTGATAAGTTTGCCGGACAGGACGACCCTGCCATCCCCAAAAAACTTGAGAGCGGGATGGGGATCCCGAATCCACCACTTCCATTTCAGGATTTTACCGGAGGCATCGCGTACCCTTCCGAATCCCATCGCAAACTCCTTGGGGAGTCTCAACCCCACTTGTCCTTCCCTGTCAGTGGCGCCGGCTGGGAAAAGCATTGCCCCGGAGGGATTGGAGTCCAGGACCATGACCCGCGCGAACTCTGGTCCGGTTGGATTGCGCATCACGACCGTGTCCGTGCGCTCCCTCGGAAACTCCGAGATCACGGCACCAAACGGATCCCGTCGATTCAAGTCCTTCGGAATTCGCCATTCCACCTCAAAAAGTTCGGGTTCGAAACCAGATCGTCGAAGCTCCAGGTTTTTGAGGCGCAGCACATAATCGCTCTCCACCTCCTGCAGATCCCAGACCACGTCGTCAGGCAAACGGGGATACCAGGACTTTATGCCAAGCTGGCCCAACAAGCCCGGGTTCGGCCTACGATCAAACGGCAACTGAAGTTTCGCGGGTGAGGAGCCGAGAAGACGGCTCAGGCGGCCCTGTTTTTGGTGCAATTCCGCCCCCTCCGGATCGGATTGAAGGATCAGCGTGAACATTCGCGTCTCCTCCACCGGCGGATTCATGGGGGTCATGCATCCCGGGAGCAGGAGAAGGGAGAGGACGACAAAGACGAAACGCGAAATCATATTGAGTCTAGAAGTAGCGGTACCCGATGGAAAACGTGATGTTGTAGTCACCCTTCTCATTGTACGAATCGTCCTCGAAGGTTTTCAATGGGGTGGCGATGTCGAAACGCACTGGGAAATTATCGGCATGAATGACAAAACCGATGCCCGCGTCATAGACAGGTCCCAGGCTGGAGCCCTGACTGTTATCCGAGGAAACGTCCCCGATATCCGTGAACAAGGCAAGGTCCACCCACTTGTTGAGGGGAACCCTGTATTCGGCGGTCGCCCACCAGGCCGTTTCCCCGCCCAGCGAGAATCCATCCTCATCCCGGGGGGTGACGGATTGGTATTCGAAACCGCGCAGGTTGGCAGTACCGCCCAGCTTCCGGCGAAGGGACACCGGGACACGCCCGTCCTCCTCTTGGGATTGAACGTTGTCCACACCACCTTGCAGACTGATCACATGATTGAACAAAAGAGGGTGAAAGACGGACAACCTCGCCTGACTCTGAATGACATCCACGTTTCCCCCCAACGCGGAGAGTCCCACACTGGTACCCAATCGGGCACGCACCCCACGCGTGGGACGCGAAAAGGAGTCAGAGGTATCCAGATTCCAATAGGCGACAAGCGAAGCCACCCGCAGATCCTCATCGATTGGCTCTAGTTTGTCCGAGAGAGAATCCTCCACATTTTCCAGACTGTTTGCGAGGAAGGAGTAGCCGATGCTGATCTGTTGGTTTTTAGCCACCGGATGCCCGGCCAGAATTTGAAATCCAACCGCGCTCAGATCGTAGTACCGGCTCGCATTCTGACTGTTCTCATACCTGACCGAACCATCGAGACTCCATAACGAATCTCCGAGCCTGGGCTGAGTGATACCGGTTTCCACCCGTTGAGCCTTGTCACCCAGGGTTAACCCCAGTCGGGCATCCAAGCCGCCACCCCGGAAAGGGGGCCAAAGACGGAGATTGCGCTCGCTCAGGTTGAACTGAAAAGCGGCCCCCTCCGCATCCCCATACGCGATTCCACCCTCCACTCTCCCCGTTTTCCGTTCTCTCACACGAATACGCGCATCCCAAAACCGCAAATCCTCCGAACCCTCGTAAGACAGATCAACCTTGGCAAAAAGCGGCATGGCGGCCAGGCGTGCATGGGAGGCCCGTAAAACCCGTTCATCAAAAAACGCCCCCTCCTGGAAGGGGAACTCGCGGCGGATGATGGCTGTCGGAACGGCCTGGTTTCCCTCCACAATGAGCTTTCTGAAATGCGGACGGGGTCCAGCCTGAATGCCAAGGGTGATCTCAATCAGGTCACCCGGAACCAACCGCCGTTCTGTGGCGGTCACACGGGCGAAGGCATGGCCCCGATCCAGAAAAAAGCGTTCGAGTTCGGAGCGGGTTCGCTCCACATTCCGGGGATCATACCGCTCCCCTTCCCTCACAAAAATCCGTTGATCCATCTCCTCCCGGGGAGGAACGATATCGGCCGTGAAGAGAACTTTGGAAAAGCGGTAAACAGGGCCTTCATGAGAGATGGTCCATGTAAGACGGAAGCCCTTTTTGGCGGGGAGCCATTGCAACGCCGGGGATTCCACCCGCACATCCGCCCGACCTGTCAATTTATAGAGGGATTCGATCGCCAGACGATCGGCCTCCAGGTCATCCAAGTGGAGCGCATCTTTTTTCAGAAGCGGCATCCACCCATCCACGCGAGGCTTAACCTTGAGCACAGCCAGAAGGGTGTCCTCATGGATCGCCGTGTTCCCGAGGATCCCCAGTTCCAGAAGTCTTCCCTTTGGACCCGCGTCCACCTGGAACAGAAGTCCCACCTTATCTCCCTTCTGGGACCCCTGCCCCTGCCAGGTCACTCTCGCCATGGGATGAAACTCGGCAATGCAGGCCTTCCGCAGTTTTTCAGCCGCATTCTGGGCCTTCTGGGGCTCAAAACGATCCCCATTTTCCAAACCCAACACCTTCAGGGCCTTCTCTTTTGAAAAAGGTGCGTCTCCGGCAACAAAGACACCGGAGACGCGGGGTTCCGCCCCTTGCAGATACAGGGCGAAAAAGAGGGAAAGCGCCACCCCGAGGTGGCGTGGCGCTTTCCGATTGTGTACACGCAACTTCACTCAGAACTCGGTTCCGAGCAACACACGACCCAAGACGGTCGAGTCAGAGGTCACGGAGACACCCGCATTGATATACAGGTCCTGATTCTCCGAGACGTTCATACGGTGGGTGGCATTCACGCCCACAGCGGCCTCACCCTCGTAGAAGGCGACACCGGAGGTGACGGAAGTCTTACCCGTTTCGGTCGGAGAGACAACCGAAGCCAGAGAGGCAGCGGCGGCGATACCCGCGTAGGCCTTGGATTCCACATCGCCCAGTTTCTTGTCCAGGCTGCTGATGGCGGCACTGTTCGCGGCGATCGCTTGGCGGTTTTCCAGGATCATGCTGCGGTTGGCGGCGATGTTACGAGCGTTGCGGCTGATGGCCGAACGATTCGAAGCGATATTGCTTTCGTTCGTGCTGATCCGGCCCTCATGGTTGACCAGGGTGGTTTCATTGGCCGTGATGCGGCCTTCATGGTCCACAATCGCGCCTTCCACGTCGGTGACGGAGCCGACAGCCAGACGACCATCCACTTCGACCACACCCTCATCACTCGTCAGGGTGAGTTTGCCACTGGAGGTGGAGATGCGGTGGTTGGTGGGATCGGTGTCGTCCATGATGAAGGAGCTCGCTCCAATGTGAATGACCCCGGCCTCGCGGCGAATCAGGGATTCACGCGTGGCAACTTCGGCATCGATGTTGTCCTGGAGAACCACGTCGGCGGCGGCGCGCGTCGCGGCTTCGGCATCGATGTTGTCCTGGAGAACCACGTCGGCGGCGGCGCGCGTCGCGGCTTCGGCGT
>CAYLNG010000008.1:0-63144 GCA_964385155.1 uncultured Verrucomicrobiota bacterium | reverse complement strand
ACCACGTCGGCGGCGGCGCGCGTCGCGGCTTCATCGGCGATGGCCTGGGCATTGTCACCAATCGCTTCGGCGACATTGGAGACAGCATCCCATTCATCACCCGAGGCGGGAATTCCGTCCGGGTCTCCCGCGCCGAGGGAAAGGACACCGTCCACGTTTCCATCGCCACCCACCTGGAGATTTCCACCACTGGGGGTCGTGGTCTGCTCGTAGTTGTTGAGGCCGTTCACCAGGTTGTCGAAGTCAACGTCAGACATACCGGTGAGGGCTGCTTCCAGCGAGGGGGCATCGGCGAAGGGTCCACCCGGGATGGCAGCTTCGATGTAGGTTCCGGGATTCATCGGATCCTCGTACACGGCGACGTATTCTTCGGTGCCGGGGATGGGAAGACCTTCCTGGGGGTCACCGTCGGGATAGACCTGGTATTTTGCGGCCATCTGAAGGATGGCGCTTCCGCCCTGCACCGTGGTCGTGCCTGCGGTCAGGGTCACATTGCCGTTGTCATCCGCCTCGGTGGTTCCTTTGGTGGTAATTTCGTCCGTGCGGTCATAATCACGGGTGATGAAAAATTCGGTATCGACGGGAGCACCGGGGACCTCCACCTTGCCAGCGATATTGTTGGTCACACCAGCGGTGGTTTGGGTCACCGTCGCGGCACCAACTGTCAAGCCGCTGTCGATCTGTGTGTTCCCCTCGACATACACATCACCGTCGAAGCCAACATCCGCGCCTCCGATGGTGACGTCCTGGGCATAAACACTGAAACCGACGCAGATGCCGGCGGCAGCGAACAATTTCGCCCACTCTCTCATGGTTCTCATTTTCATGGCTACACTTTCCTTGTGTTTCTCTTGTGTTCGGCGGGATGGGCCTCGTGCCTCACCCTCACTCCTGTTTGGTTCGTACCACTGAACGCAACATGAGGTCAATCGAAAAAAACGCATCATGCGTTAATTTTTCACCGCAAACCCTCGGGAACAAATTTGTCCCCGCACGGGGCGGGGCAATCGACGGATGACCAGGGCCAGACGGGTGGCTCCGAGAGGAGCCTGGGGATCCACATTGGCATCACAAGGTTTCTTTTTATTCGTTTGTATGCACATCTTCATCATAAGTCGTACAGGAAGAAAGGTAGGACCGAAGAAGGCTGGCGAGATTTCTGTGGCTGGGGGCATCAGGATGGACGGCAGCGTCCGAATAACCGACAAGGGTGGACCGCACATCCAGCACCTCGACTGTGGCGATGGGAAAAGCCGTCGCCACCTCGCGCAGCAGGGGGAGGCGGTCCGGAGACATGCGGAAGAAATTCAGAAGAAGGATTCGTGCCTTAGGGTTGGCCTCGGCGCAAAGCTCGAGCAGTCGTGTGAGATTCGCCTTAAAAACGGCTTTGGGGAGATTCCTGTCGTTGGCGCCGACGTTGAGGATGACCCAATCGGCGGGGAGAGCAGGGGGGAATATATCGGGAGAGGTTCGTATCCGGGGGTAGGCGTGAATCAATCGTTCGAGGGTGGCCCCGGGGAAGGCGCACAAGCGGGTCTCCGCGCGGAGGAGGTCGCCAAGCAACCAAGGGAACGACAAGCGGGCGTCGGAAGCCCCTTTCCACCCTTCCTCCCCTCGGCCGAGAATACTGTCACCACAGGAAATGGAGTCGCCGACGAATTCGAGGAGAGGGCGTGGTGGGGGTGGCGGCGGACGCACGCGCGAACCGCCCAGGAGGCGAAGGCCTTGAAAACGGAATTCCGCGGCCCGTCTATCGGCCTCCCCGCCAAAAAAGGGTTTACCGCGGGTCGCGATCTGCCGAAGCCGGAAGAGGGCGGGCACATCGGGTTGCTCCAGGAGAAGCGCCCCCCCGTCCGGGATCCATTCGCGATCAGAGGCCCCGTCGCGTTGCACGACCAGACGCAGCCCGGGCACAGGAGAGGAGCCCACCCAGATTTCAGCGCTTCCGTGCAGCTCGAAAGAGATGCCGGCCCCTGGAAGGAGGCTGAAACGCTCCACACCATCCGAGAACCAAAGACCTTCGTATCCCAGATGGGGGTCGGTGGGTGCAACCCAGCGGTTATCCGGTGTGGAGATCATGCAACCCCACAGCAAGAACCCATGCCCCAGAAGATGGAGGGGATGGAGTACCCTCCGCTTTGTGGACGCGCACATCAGGGTGACTCCAGCGCCTGGAGGTTGCGGCGCGCGCTTTCGAGGCCGGGCTCGGTTTCCAAAGCGCGAAGGAACCAGGCCCGCGCCTCCTCTTGCCTCCCCTCGGTCAGGTAGGTCGCGCCAACAACATTGCGCAGTTGGGCCACATCCCGGGCCGTCCATCGTCTCCAAAATGTTCGGCTTTCCATCAGTACCTGACGGGCACGCGTAGATTGCCCCGCCTTGAGACCCAAGACGGCCGTGCGGAGATAGGTGGTGCTGTCCGCCTCAGGCCAGAGCCGCAGCCGGAGGAGAGCGGCTTCAGCCGCGCCTCGCTCATCCCCCAGAGCTTCGCAGCAGACGGAAAGGTTCCAGAGGGCCGCATCGTGTTGCAGTCCGGAGGAGGCCCAAAGCTTGTAAACCATCAGCGCCTCCTGAAATTTACCGAGGGACATGCGGACATGGCCGAGATTATTCCAGAGGACGGGGCTGCTGTGGCCGACAGCGGCGGCGTCCAACACTCGCTCCGCCGTGCGGAGGTCCCCCTTGTCCGCGAAGGCGGCCCCGAGGAGAGCCTTGTGGGAATGGGCATAAGGGGGAAGGATCGCGGCGGCCTCAACCATATGACCGTCGCGGATGGCGGCGGGGATGCGCTGGTTGAGGTGGAGGTCAAACGCGGCGATACCCAGCCCCCCCGAGAGAAGGAGGAGCATCGACAAGGTTTCGGCCCAGGCGAGCCAACGCCCGCCCTGCCGCGAGGTCGAAGGGCTCCGCCATAGGCACAACCCTGACAACAAGCCTGCCAATGGTCCTGCCATCGCCGACTGAACGGTGAAATTGAGGCAGGAGAGAACGAGCAGGCAGACCGCCAGAGCGGCTAATGTATTTTGCCGCCTTTGGGTAAGGCTTCGTGCCGCCTTTTGCTGCTGCAGGAGCCAGAGGAGAAGAGCCGAGAAACCGGCAAGCCCGAATTCGGCGACGAATTGCAGCAGGTCAAAATGAGCCTCGCGGGCGTAGACGACCTGACGGAGGACCTCGTGGGATTTCGGATCGGGCAGGAGGGAGCCGAGGCGAGTGCCGTATTCGCGGGCGAAGGCCCCTGGGCCAGCGCCGAGCAGGGGATGCTCCCGGAACTGGGTGGCCGCAGCCCGCCACATCCAGACCCTGGACATCCAGGAGGATGAGGAGGCGGGACTGAGGATTTCCGCCATGCGGACCCGGAAATCCTTGCCGGTGGAGGACAGAAAAAATGCGGTGGCCAGCCCCGTACAGACCCAGAGGGCAATCCTTATCCTTCGCGGGACTGACCCGCGGGCGCGGTGGGCGGCGCGCCCGCGCCACAGCGCCAGGGTGGTCACGGAGACCAGGGCGAGAAAACCACCCCGGTACGCGGTCGACACGCAGAGGAGCAGCGCGATTCCCCCCACCCACAGGCGCGTTGGCTGGGTCGGTGGAAAAAGAAGCACCATGCAGCCCATCAGGAGCAACGCATCCATGACCTGATTCTGATAGCCGATGGTTCCGACCATTCGTGAGGGCGCATAGGCCATCGCACGGGTGGTCTCCGCAAAGAGGGGGTCCCACCCCACCCGTTGCAGGAACATCAGCAGGATTTGAAAGGCACCCGCAACCAGACACCAGACGGCCAGACGTGCCAGGTCAGGGACCCTTGGATTCAACTCGCCGCCCACACGGAAGGCGCAAAACGGCAGCAACCACACGGACAAAGCTTCAATCCCCGTCCCAGGAACCGGAAGGAGCACAAGGCGCACGGACAAACAGAGCATCAGGATCCAGAAGGAGCGCCCCGATGAAACCGAAGTCGACCCTCCTGGCCGGAATCGTGCCCAGGTCCAGAAGAGGATCAAGCCCGCCCACCAGACCACCCGCTTAGGCGGGTCGAAGGCATTCAGGGCCGGGAGAGCTGCCGGGAGATGCGCCAGACTGGCAAGGAGAATCCAGACCCCTACCGCATGGATCATAAATCCAGACCGAGCAGACGATAGAACGAAGGGGTTTCACCAGGGGGGATTTGAAGGGTGACGGTGCTCTGATCGTCCACCGCGGTAAAAACCCCCGAGGCGTTTGACCATGCCTGATTCAGCCCCTGTGTGGTTTGAACCAGGTACCTGCGGCCCGGTACGGTCCGAAAGACCAGGGTTACTTGTCCCCCGGTGGATTGGACACTCACCCCCGCGATGTCGACTTCAATCCTCGACGACGCCAACAAAGGATCTGTTCCCGCCAGCATCTCCGCCTCATTGGTCATGCCGTCCCCATCCGCGTCGTCCTGCGCCCCGCTCTTTCCTGGTGCGCGGTCGCCAAGCTCATAGACCGACTCCCATTGATCGGGCAGCCCGTTCCCATTCAGGTCAGTCGCGGACACCTCGTCCACCACCATGTGCTGCATCATGCCAGGGGTCAGGGCCTCATGTTCATCCACCCATCGGGCGGCCTGACGTCGGAACCCCTGCTTGCGCAACAGGAGGGTATGGGAGGCGCTTCGCCATCCTGTTCCCGAATGAGAAGCCGGGTCCAGATCGGCCAGCACCACATCGGTGACCTGCCCCGTGGGCAGATAATCCACCCAGACCTCCATGTCCGGGGGAATGCTACGGCTGTCCACTTGTATCGCGGGCTGATCGGCCGGTGTCAGGGGAACGCTGACCGGGGTCAGCTGGCCCTGCACCACCCACACGATCACCGGACGAGGACGCAGGTAGCCTTCCTTGTGAAGCAGGATGACATGTGAGCCTGGGGCGAGATTGCCCACCGTCACCGGCGTGAACCCGACGGCAGTGTTGGCAACATCCACATAAGCAGTCGCGCCCGCCGGAACCGTGAAAATCTCCACGCTCCCCGCGGCGGTGGACGTCAAGTCAACGAATTCCTCCACCGTTTCAGCCTCAACCGCGGAAATGGTGCGGGGAACCGGATAAACGGAGCCGCTTTTTCGCAGTGTGATTACATGGGAGGCCACTCTCCGCACATGACTGGCTCCCTGGTCGATTTCGCCAAGGTCAACCAAAGCAGGTGTCACCTGCCCCGTGGGCCAATAGTCCACATAGATCTCTGCTCCCGCGGGATCCGAGACCACACTGAGAATTGCCGGACTTTGTCCGGGTTCCAAATCGATTCGCAACCCGGTGATGTCCGTGCCGGCGGCAATCAAAAACCCGGAGGCCAGCTCGCGGTGTCCGGCACCCGCATGCCACATGTCCTTGAAGTCGGCCGCCCGGACGATTTTATAATACGTTCCGGGTTCGATCCCATTCATCCCGAAGGATCCGTCCACGGCCGTTCGCGTGGAGTGGTAGACGGTCCCCCCCGCACCCTGCAACTCGATCCAGGCCCCCTCCAGGGGCACGCCGGCCCCGGTGACGACACCCGCCAGAGAGGCCTTGGTTCCCCCATCGAGGGGGTCGAAGGGATCCCGGTTCAGATCCACTTCCTGCTCGTTGGGGGTCCCGTCGCCATCGTTGTCATCCAACACCACAACCTCCCAAGCGGCCCGGGCAACCCCGTTGGTCCAGAGGTCATCATGCACCTCCACTTCCACCGTATGGCCCCCAGCATCCCCCCAGGCCGTCTGCCATGTGAAACTGTTGCCAGAGCCGGAAACCTTTACACCGTCAAGGAACCAATGATACGTCAGAGGTTTCCCCTCCGGATCATGCGCGAGCACGAAAAAGGACTGGGAGAGAGACTCCAACAGTAAGAACCGGGAGGATAAGGGAGAAGTTTGGGTGATGACAGGACGGGTATTGGGATTGGAGGCGACGGTGAGGGGAATCGTTTTCCATACCGCACGCCCACTTCGGTCTCTTGCGACCGAGGTCAGTTCCGTATTTGTGGCCACTAAAGGCGTACCCACAATCCGCCCATCCGCGCCCAACAACAATCCCGGAGGCACGGTGGAGGGCCGGACGGCCAGATTGTGGTAATACCCCAAGGATACGCTGACCGCCCCCTCAAGGGTAAGGTTCACGGGAGGCTTCCAGCCCCATGTGACGACCGTTCCATCGCTCCGGGAAGCTAAACTTTGGTCCCCTCCCGCAGAAATGGAGACCACATTCGACAAATCCGCAGGAACCGAGGCTTGTCCGCTCCAGGAATCCCCCCAGGCCTGGACCGTTCCATCCACTCTTAGGGCGAGGCTGTGAGAGATTCCCGCCGCGATCGCCACCACATCGGTGAGACCCGCCGGGACCCGGCTTTGCCCATAGTCCGGCCACATGCCGGAACCAACCGTACCCGCGCCCCACGCGACCACGGAGCCGTCGGATGTTAACGCCACCGAGTGCAGATCCCCCGCCGCGATCGCCACAACACCCCCCAATCCTGCGGGAACGATGCTCTGTCCATAATCAGGCCAAGAACCTGAGGATACGGTTCCCGCCCCCCATGCCACCACCGTGCCATCCGCTTTGAGGGCCAGACTGTGGTAAGATCCCGCCGAAACCGCAATCACCTCCGAAAGACCGGACGGAACCTGCGCCTGACCGTTGGAATTCGAGCCCCATGCAACAACACTGCCATCCGCCTTGATGGCCAGATTATGGGAATAACCAGCGGAAATGGCCACTACGGTGTTCAGCCCCGGAGGGATTCCCGTCTGACCCTCCCAGTTCGCCCCCCAGGCGGCCACCGTTCCATCTGCCCGGAGTGCGATGCTGTGGTAAGCCCCCGCTGAAACCGCCACCACATCGTTAAGACCCAGTGGCACATTCATCTGACCATCCCAGTTGTATCCCCATGCCAACACAGTGCCAGATGTGGACCACCGATAGGGGGCCAGGCCGCCCTCGGCAACCAGCTGCGCCTCATACGGAACCATCTCCATTCCTTCAGGAAGGGCCGCCGTAACAATGGTCATTTGACCGCGAAGCGGGAGAAACAGCCCACCCACGAAGCATTGACTCCATAAAAGGATACGACCAAGTGCCTTCATAATATCCATCCTTCGTGTGTTTCAAGCTTCTGTCCCCCCCACGAGGCGAAGGTATTCACCGAACCCGAAGTGTGGGTGAACAGCTCCCCTGCTCCAAGAGGTCCATGTGTCCATACTATAAACCCAGAACGCATTTTGCGGTCAAGACTTAAACCCATCGATTTTCACTACTCCGGTATCCTCACTCTTGCCCCTTTCAGGCCGTCCGACCGCAGACGCGCCCGCGCTTTTTTTCTTTTTGCGTTTGCATTCTCATTAAAGCTGATTATGATAATCGCATATCAATAAACAAGGAGTCTGTGGATGAAACGTTTTGTCTGTTTGTTTTTGTTGATGCGGGGTGGGGTATGGGCCCAGGAGCTTCCTTCCGTCACGCCGTCGCTGCATGCGTATGGCGTGGTGGGGGCTTCTTCGGCGGAGGAGCCGGGGGAGTTCGCGGCGGGGGCGCATGACCCGAACCGCAAGGAGGCCTGGATGCTGCAGAGTGTGGAGCCGGGGCTGTCGTTGCGCTGGGGTGAACATCTTCGCGGTTTCGCCACGGCGTCGTTCTTCACGGACGAGCACGACGACGTGGACTGGGAGTGGGAGGAGTATTTCCTGAAACTGGAGGCGCTTCCGGGCGGCGTGGAGTTGCGCGGTGGACGTTTCCTGAACCGGGTGGGCCTGCACAACGCCACGCATCTGCACAGTTGGGAGACGGTGGACGCGCCGCTGCCGCACGCGCTGCTGCTCGGCGACGAAGGGCTGTCCACCAAAGGCGGCGAAATCAATTTCCATCTCGACAGCCGCCATCCGACGGTGCTGTCGCTCAGTTTCGGGTCCCCGCCCTCGCACGCTCACGCCCATGGGCATGAGGAGGAGCATGAGGAGGAGCACGGGGAGGAGGACGAGCATGAACACGGGCACGGGGAAGGGCACGAGGCGCTGGAGGCCTTCCGGATCTCCGACGATCTGCTGACGGCGGGCCTGCGGCGTCAATACCGCCACGATGATTTCCATGCGGTGACGCTGGCGGTCTTCGGTGGACGCGGGGACAACGAGGAGGGGGGGGACACCTGGTTCTACGGCGCGGGCGCCGAATATGAATGGCGCGAGAACGGCTTCGATCCGGGCGGACGCCGTCTCCGCGCCCGGGTCGAATATCTGCGCCTGGCCTCATCCATGGGTCATGGACATGAGGAGGAGAACGGCGAGGAACACGAAGAACACGAGGAGGAGGAGGAAGAGGGCGATGTGTTCGTGTCGCTGCACGGCGTGAACGCGCAGGTGGTGTACGAGATGAACGAGCGGCTGCATCCTTTCGCGCGGATTGATGCGTTGGGCTCGGAGGACAGTCTCGACCTCTCCTCGTGGATGCGCTACACGGCGGGGATCACCTTCCCGCTGACGGAGGATCCCGGTGTATACCTGCGTGTGCAGGGAAATGCCGACGAACGGGGCGACGAGTCCGAACAGTCTCTCTGGATGCAGGTCGGCTTCACCTGGGGCGGAGCGGAGGTGCGCTGACCATGAGGAAGCCCCTTCTCCTTTTCCTCCTTCTGGTGGCGCTGTCGGGCCGGGCGCAGGAACGTCCACGGGTCGTCACACTGCATCCACTGCTCTCCGAAATGGTGACGAAGATCGCGGGCGACGCGCTGCGCGTGGAGACATTGATGCCGCCGACGGCAGACCCCCACAGCTTCGATCCCACGCCCGGCGATATGGCGAAGGTCCGCGGGGCTGCGCGGGTGGTGGCGATGGGCAAACACCTCGAGCCGTACCTGGAACGCCTGCGGGAGAACCTTCCCGAAGGCGCGGGGATCTACGAGGCTGGCAAACCCGTCCCGTCTCTCGTCGTTCGCGCCAACACCCCCGCCTTCGTCTGCTGTCCCGAGCACACGCATGGGGCGGTGGACCCGCACTGGTGGCAGAGTCCAATGGCCATGCGCCGCGCCGTCCGCGGCCTCGGCCGCGAACTGGAGAATCTCCTGCCCGCCGAAGCCAGCCGCCTGCGCGACAACACCCGCGCGCTGATGGACGAGCTGGAGGAACTGGACGCCTGGGTCCGCCGGGAACTGGAGGCCCTTCCGCGGGCGGACCGCAAACTGGTCACCGCCCACCTTGCGTTCGGCTACTTCTGCGAGGCCTATGGATTCACGGCGATCCCGGTGCAGGGGCTGCACACCGAGGACAGCCCCAGCCCGGCCCACCTGGCCGAAACCATCGCCACCCTCCGCCGGGAAAACGTGCGGGCCATTTTCCCCGAGAAGAATGCCAACAACACCGTGCTGGAATCCCTGCGCGAGGCCACCGGCGTGAGCCTGGCCCCACCCCTGCTCTCCGACAACCTCGGCGAAAGCGGGGTTGACTATGCCGGCATGATCCGTCAAAACGTGCGCACCATCCTCCGGGCCCTCGGCCCCGCCCCCTCCCACACCCCCTCCCCTTGATGCGCGGCGCCCCCCTCACGGAACTCTTGGTCCTGCTTCTGCTCGGTGCCCTCCTCACGGCGCCAGTGGTCCGGCTCACCCGCCCTCCTCCCACGCCACCGGCTCCTCCCCCAACCGCCGGGCAACACGCCGACGTGGAGACCTGGATCGACCTGCGTTTTTCCCATCCCCCCTCCCGGTTTCATCTCCGGCAGGGCGACCGGGTGCTGCTCGAGGGTGCCGGAGAGCTCCGAGCCGAAGTCGACGCCCCAGTCGCCTTGGACGGGGATCGGCTTGCGCTCCGGCTGGAGGTCGACTGGCCCCCGGAGGTCGCTCAAGCGTACGTAGAGGTGGCCATGGAGCCCCAGGGGCGCGATGCGCGGCGGGATGGAAGCTGGGGCCGCGGACACATGGACATCCTGTTGGAGGGGTCGTGGTGAGGTTGCAGCCCATCACCGCGCTTGGCGAATCGCACCCTCCCCAGGCCGCTCACCTGCTGCGCGCCGAGAACCTGCACGTCCACTACGGGAACATCTGCGCGCTCAAGGACGTCAGCTTCGAGATCGGTTGCGGGCATTGCGTAGGCCTGCTCGGGCGGAACGGCGCCGGCAAAAGCACGCTCCTGAAAACGATCGCCGGACTCAACACCCGCCTGCGGGGGCAGCTCACCTGGCGGGGCGAGGCACTCACCCGCGTGCGGGCGGAGATCGCGTATCTGCCGCAGATAAATGACATCGACCCGCTGTTTCCCCTCACGGTCGAAGGCCTTGTCGAAATGGGCCGCTACCCCCACGTGGGTCCGCACCGCCGCTGGCGGCAAAAGGATTCCGACGTGGTGGAGGCCGCTCTCGCGGCACTCGGCCTGGGCGACCTGCGCGGCCGCCGCCTTTTCCAACTCAGCGGAGGCCAGAGGCAACGCGCGCACATCGCGAGGGCCCTCGCGCAGGAGGCGCATGTGCTGCTGCTCGACGAGCCCTTCGCCGGCCTGGACGAGCCCTCGCAGCGCATGCTGGGCCGCCTGTTGCGCGAACTGGCGGCGCACGGCCGCCTGCTGTTGGTCTGCCACCACGACCTCAAGCAGGTTCCGGAACTTTTCGACACGGTGCTGTTGCTCAACCGCGGTCTGGTCGCATTTGGGCCGACAGCGGAGGCGTTCACGCCCGCGCATCTCCAGCGGGCCTTCCCGGACATGCCTCATGCCTGAATTCCTCACGTACCCCTTCAACCAACGGGCGCTGGTGGCGGCGCTGCTGATCGGCCTGAGCAACGGTGCGCTCGGGGCGCTGGTGGTGCTGCGCAAGAACGCGCTGGTGGTCAGCGCCCTGTCCCACGCGTTGGTGCCGGGGATCGCGCTGGCGATCCTGGTGTTCGGGGGGTGGAACCCCCTCGTGGGCTTCATAGGGGCGTTGTTGGGGGCGGGGCTGGTGGGGCTGGGAACGCTCCAGGTCGCGCGAGTCGGCCGCTTGGACCACCAAACGGCGATCACGGTGCTCTACACGGCGGCATTCGCGGGGGGCATCCTGTTGTTGGACCACCTGCCTTCCTTCACGCGGCTGGACGCCTGGCTGTTCGGCAACTTGCTGGGGCTGCGCAACGCAGATCTCTGGATCAGTCTGGCGGTGGGGGTTCTGCTCCTCGCGCTGATCGCCTTCCAGCGCCGGGAGTGGATCCTCTATCTCTTCGAACCCTCGGTGGCTGCGTCGATGGGCGTGCCGGTGCGCCGTCTTTCGCTGCTGCTCACCGGCATGATGGTGCTCGGACTGGTGACCTCCCTCCAAGCCGTGGGCAGCACGCTCTCCGCCGCGCTGTTTATCATTCCCGCCGCCACCCTCCTGCAATGGGTCCGATCCCCCCGGGCGCTGATCGCGGGCTCGGGACTGCTCGGCGGCGCCGCCGCGGTCCTCTCCGTCCTGCTGAGCAACCTCTTCGACCTCCGGCCCGGCGCCACCCTCATCCTCCTCCTGGGCGCCCTCTTCGCCCTCAGCCTCCTCTTCCGCCCCCGCACCTGAACCCTCATCCCCGCCCCCCATGCCTCCCTCTCCCCTCCCCCTCGCCGTCGTCCTCGTCAGCGGCGGCATGGACAGCTGCGTCACCGCCGCCATCGCCGGCCTCACCCACCGCCTCGCCTTCCTGCACATGAACTACGGACAGCGCACCGAGGCCCGCGAGCGCCGCGCTTTCCACGAACTCGCCGAGGCCTTCCGGGCCGAGGCCCACCTCGAGATCGACGTCGCCCACTTCACAAAAATCGGCGGCAGCAGCCTCACCGACCCCTCGATCGCCGTCAGCCGCGCGGACCTCCAGTCACGCGCAATCCCCAGCAGCTACGTGCCCTTCCGCAACGCGAACATCCTCGCCGCCGCCGTCTCTTGGGGCGAGGTGCTGGGCGCCCGTGCCCTTTTCATCGGCGCCGTGGCCGAAGACGGCTCCGGTTATCCCGACTGCCGCCCCGAGTTCTTCGAGGCGTTCAACCGGGTGATCGCTACCGGCACGAAGCCCGGAACCGACCTGCGCGTCCACACGCCCATCCTCCATTTCAGCAAAGCGGAAATTGTCCGCAAAGGGATCGAACTCGGCGCACCCCTGGAAAAGACCTGGTCCTGCTACCAGTCCGAGGATCTCGCCTGCGGCGTGTGCGACAGTTGCGCGCTGCGGCTGCGGGGCTTCCAGCTCGCCGGCGTCGAAGACCCTCTGCCCTACCGCGAGCGCCCACGCTACGCCCCCTGACCCCACCGTCGCCGGATTCTCCCTGGACGGACGCGGACCTTCAGCGTTTCCAGAAGCGGGGCGAGAAGAGGACGAGCACGGTGAAGAGCTCCAATCGGCCGAGGACCATGCAGGCGCTGAGCAGGACCTTCCCCCCGAGGGCCACTTCCGCGAAATTGCGGGCGGGCCCCACCAGGTTGAACCCGGGGCCCACATTGCTCATGCACGCGACCACAGCCGAGGCCGCCGAAACAAGGTCCGGCAGGAAGAGCGTCATCAGCACAGTGAACAGGATGTACAGCAGGAGGTAGCAGAGAAAAAAAGCCGCAATCGAGGCGACAATAGGTGCGGGAACGCTCTGGTGGCCCATGCGGACCTTGAGCACGGCATGGGGCTGAAGGAAGAGCTTCACCTGGCGTGCGCATTCCTTGCAGACGACCAGGGTGCGCATGATCTTGATGCCGCCGGAGGTCGAACCGGCACAAGCCCCGCTGAAGAGCAGCAGGAACAAAAGCGTCTTGCTCAACAAGGGCCATTGATCGTAGTCGGCCGTGGCGAATCCCGTGGTGGTCAGGACGGTGGAGACCTGGAAAAAGCCATCGACCAACGCAGGGCCAGGACGGTAGCCCGCGTGCAGGCCAAGGTCGGTGGCGATCAAGGCCACAGCCACGACGACCACGCCCAGGTAGAGGCGCATCTCCGAGGAGCGCAGGTAGGCCCCGGGATCCCCGCGCAGGCAGCGGTAGTGCAACGTGAAATTGGTGCCCCCCAGAATCATGAACACCGCGATGATCACATGGATCACACGCGAGTCATAATAAGCGATGCTCGAGTTGTAGGGGCTGAAGCCGCCGCCGGAAAGGGTGCAGAAACTGTGGTTCACGGCGTCGTACCAGCCCATGCCCGCCAGGCGAAGCGCCAGCACCTGCAGCACCGTCAGCAGCACATACACCCCATAGAGCAGCTTCGCCGTATTCGCGATACGCGGAGTCAGGCGGTCCTTGCTCGGACCCGGCATCTCCGCCCGGTAGATCTGCATGCCGCCAACGCCCAGGAACGGAAGGATCGCGACGCACAGCAGCACCACGCCCATGCCCCCCAGCCATTGGGTCAGGCTCCGCCAGAACACGATGCCCCTCGGCAGCACCTCAATGTCCGCGAGGATGGTCGACCCCGTGGTGGTGAAGCCGCTGATCGTCTCGAAGACGGCGTCCACCGGATGGGGGATGGTTCCCGTGAACAGGTAGGGCAAAGCGCCCACGTTGCCGACGACCAGCCATCCGAAGGTGACGATCGCGAACCCGTCCTTGCGCGTGAGGTCGACCCGGCCCCGGGCGAGCATCACCCCGGCCGCACCGAGCAGGAGGCAGAACCCCGCCGCCCGCGCCATGCCAGCCAGCGCCTCCGCCCCGTCCCCACACCCCCACCCCACCAGCGCCGACACGCCGATCGCCGCGCCGATGAAGGCGACCAGGTACGACAACAGTTGGCAGACTCCTCGGGAATTCATCGGCGGCGTTCAGGACAACACATCGTCCAGTTGGCGGATGGATTTGGGAAGGCCGTAGAGCAGCACGCGGTCGCCGGCCTCCAGCCTCAACTCCCCGGTGGCGACCACGAGCAGTTCCCCGCGCAGCACCATACTGATCATGCTCCCGCGGGGCAGCTTCAGGTCGAGCAGGCGTTTCCCGCGCCAGTCGTGGTCCGCCTCCACCACGAACTCCAACACCTCCCCGGGAATTTTCTGCAATAGGCGATCCCCCTGCACGCTTGTTCCCCGCACAAAATGGTAAATCGAATTGATCAGGCTGCTGTGCGGGCTCACCGTGCGGTCCACCAGGGAAAGACTGTCGAGGATGGGCCGGTACGTGCTCTTGTCCACCCTCGCGATCGTGAAATGTGCTCCCAGCCGCTCTGCGACCAGACAGGACATCACGTTGTTCTCGTCGTCTCCCGTCACCGCGACGAAGGCGGTCTGGCGGTTGATGCCCAGCTCGCCAACCAGGTCCTGGTCGAGCGCGCTGCCGCAGATGACCAGCGCCTTGTTGAGGCGCTCCGAGCAATACTCGGCCCGGGCGGGATTTTCCTCGACCAGAGTGACATCGAGGGGCGTCTTGGCGAGGCGAAAGGCGAGTTGCAGACCGAGCTCCCCCCCGCCGGCAATGAGGACGCGCCCGTAGCCTCCCTCGCCCGGCAGCAGGAAGCGGACGAACTTCCGCACCTTGTCCGGTTCGCCGACGAGGTAGGCCATGTCCCCGATCCCGAACTGCGTGTCTCCCCGCGGCAGGCGGATCTTGCCCCCGCGCGTGTATGCGACAAAGCGAATCGTGGAGAGAATCTCCCGGTGGGGACTGTCCTTCAGGGGGGTCGCGAGCAGCGGGCAATCCGTGGGAAGCATCACCCCAACGCAGAGCACGCGGCCTCCGAGCAGGTCGACCGCCTCCTGCACCCCCGGCACCCGAAGGATGTTATAAAGGTCCTTGGCGCATTCCAGCTGCTGGTTGATGACCAGGTCGATGCCCAGCTGCTTGAGGTTGAAGTGGCTTTCCGGGTCGGTGTATGCGTCGTTGCCCACCCGGGCCACCTTGCGGGGAACCCCCGCGATGTGGGCGAGAGAACAGGCCAGAATGTTGATCGGCTCGCTGTCGGTCACCGCGACCACCAGGTCGGCGCGGGCGATCCCGGCCAGGTCGAGAACCCGCGGATCGGCGGCATCTCCCTGGATCGTCAGCAGATCCATGCGGGCCTCCACTTCCTCGAGCGCGGTGGGGTCCCGGTCCACAACCACCACATCGTGCTGCTCCTCGCACAGTCGGGCCGAGAGCATCCGGCCCGAGGTCCCGGCCCCTAAAATCAGGATTCGCATAGATGGTGAGAAGAAGTGGCGGAGAGGATGGGATTCGAACCCACGGTGCGCTTTTGGCGCACACCCAATTAGCAATCGGGCGCTTTCGACCACTCAGCCACCTCTCCGCACAAGAGGGTTGTTTTCGTGGTTGAGGGGGGGAAGTTACCCAAGCCCCCCCCGCCTGACAAGCCCGAAATGAGGCAATTCCGCCCGGTGGGAATTAACCCCTTGAGGGTTTGGCTTGACCGCCCCCACCTTTTCATGGCATAAACCCGGGCCTCCCATGAATATCCGGAAAGCTATCTGCAAGGAAGCGATCGCTCTGGACCTCCAGAGCCGCGAAAAACCCGCGATCATCGAAGAGCTCCTGGACCTCCTGGTGCGCGCTGGCAGAATCCCCGACCGCAAAGCGGCCCTGAAGTGCATTCTCGACCGAGAGAAAAAAATGTCCACAGGCATGCACAATGGCCTGGCGATCCCGCACGGGAAGACGGACACCCTGGAGAGCCTGGTAGCGTCGATCGGCTTCATCCGTGAGGGTGTGGACTTCGAGTCGATGGATGGCCTCCCCTCCAAGATTTTCATCCTCACCGTCTCGCCCGCAAACCGCGCGGGGCCGCACATCCAGTTCCTGGCGGAAATCAGCCGCCTGCTCAACCGCGTGGACATCCGCGAGCGCCTCCTCGACGCCCTCACCGTGGACGAGGTCTACAACATCATGACCGAGGACTGACGCCCCCCGTCATCCTCCCGTCACAATCTCCGGGCACTCTTCCGGTCGCACCCCCGCCCAGGAGATCCCATGCCCATCCGTCTGCTCGCCAAGCTCACCGTCCTCGCAGGCCTCTTCGTCGCCCTCCTCATCGCCCTCGCCTCCATCGGCGGCATGGTCCGCGAACGCCGCTACCGCCTCCAGGAGGTCGAACAGGAGATCGCCTCCAGCTTCGCCGGCGAACAACAGCTCATCGGCCCCTACCTCCTCCTCCGCGTCCGCGAGCAATGGACCCGCCGCGAATACAACAAGGAGAACAACACCTGGTTCGAATCTCCACAGTCCTCCACCCGCGAGGTCGCCGTCTACCCCGACCGCCTCGAAATGGACGCATCCCTCGACGTCGAGGAACGCAACCGCGGCATCTTCAAGGCCCGCGTTTTCCAGAGCGAGGGCGCCCTCACCGGCCGCATCACCCTTCCCTCTATCGACGCCCTCCGCCAAATCGAATCCTCCCGCGTCTCCGTCCTCGACACCAGCCTCCTCCTCCTCGTCTCCGACCCCCGCGGCCTCTCCCGCATCCCCTCCCTCGACTGGAACGGCCTCGCCCCCGAATGGAAGGCCGGCACCCCCTCTTCCCAGCGTCTCCCCGGCATCCACGCCCCCCTCGACGACCGCCCCGGCGACACCCCGCGCCCCATCGACTTCCGCCTCGGCCTCCACCTCTACGGCATGGGCGGCTTCCACGTCACCCCCATCGCCTCCGACAACCGCCTCGCCCTGCGCAGCTCCTGGCCCCACCCCAGCTTCGTCGGTCAATTCCTGCCCCTCCAACGCAAGACCGGCCCCGACGGCTTCCGCGCCGATTGGAGCGTCAACGGCCTCGCCAGCACCGCCCGTCAGGCGCTCGAAGGACACGATCCCCTCCAGCAATACGGCGTCCGCCTCATCGACCCCATCAACCCCTACCCTCTCACCGACCGCGCCCTCAAATACGGATTCCTCTTCATCGGCATCACCTTCGCCGCCTTCTTCCTCTTCGAAGTCACCCGCGGCCTCCACATCCACCCCATCCAGTACGGCTTCGTCGGCTTCGCCCAGGCCCTCTTCTTCCTCCTCCTCCTCAGCCTCTCCGAACACCTCTCCTTCGCCGCCTCCTACGCCGCCGCCACCCTCGCCACCACCGCCCTCCTCACCCATTACCTCGGCGCCGTACTTCGCAGTTTCCGACACGGCTTCGGTTTCGGCGCCCTCCTCACCGTCCTCTATGCCGCCCTCTACGGACTCCTCCAGTCCGAGGACAACGCCCTCCTCGCCGGCTCCATCCTCCTCTTCCTCCTCCTCGCCGCCATCATGATCCTCACCCGCAACCTCGACTGGTACAAACTCACCCAGCCCCCCAAATCCCCCCGACCCTGACACGTAGAACAAAGCCCCCCGTCGTCCATTCTCAGCACTTTCCTCCTCCCTCCCAGCCGACGGCGGGGGCCGCCGTCGGACAAATCCACCCCTGCCATCCTCCGGGTCTCCACCAGTCCGGGCGTGGATTGCGCAAAGTCTCAGACCCCGCTTACAGAGGGCAATAACCAGGATGGGATCGCACGTTCCGATGCTGAGCCCACGCCAACGGACAGGCGGGTCCCGCAGTCGCGGGAGGTCATAACCCAATACGGGGATCGGGGCACCCATTCGAACCTGCGATCCTATTTTTTGTAGGATGCCTTTTAACCTAACGCGGGCTCCGCCCGCAACCGAAACAAAGAGCCGGGGTGTTGGGGTGATGGGGTGATGTGAGGGTAACGTCCTCCGCGCGGCGGCTTCAGCCGCTGTACGGAACGATCCTGGACACGGCATCACACCCCACCCCACCATCACCGCGCGGCGGCTTCAGCCGCTGCGCGGAAGGATCCCCGCCGCTCCTCCTTCACATACACGTTTTTTTGTATCATCTTCCTCCGGAAGATTCTAAAAACGGTGATGGGAGGGAGGTGGATGTGGCAAGATCTTTGAGCGAAAGTGCTTGTGCGAAACCGAGGAATACCCGAAGGTATTTTGAGTGTTTCGCAGAAGCTCTTGTAGCCAAAGAGATTGCCGCAGACGCCCCCGATCCATCTCCGTTTTTAGGTTTAAATCTGGTCTGTGGCATGCTTGCCCCCGCGAGAACCCATTCCCCCCAACTTTCCGCATTGATTCCCCCCCCCCTCTGCTTCGATATCCACACCGACCACCTGTTGTATTTCATCCCAAACCCACCACGGAATCTTATCCAACACTCCCTCTCATGTTTTCCCAAAATTCAATCCATTCCCTGATCTTTACCACCCTCAACCCTCTTCCCTCCCCGGATCGGCCTGTTGCATAATATCATGTTATGGATGTGAATATGAAAAAATATCAAACCCGCTCTTTCTTTTATTTGCTGGCTGCGATGACTTTTGGAACCTGCTTTGCAGGCCCAAGTGTTTCGCCTCACCAAAATGCTGAAGGTGTCAGCATTCGAAATAAAGGATTCGAAATTGTACGCGTGATCTCTGACCCTCAAATAATTGAATGGCTTCAAAATGTTTTTCTTCGAGCAAAAAAAGTCGGGGACACTAAATCTCACCTCAAGAGTCCTACACATAAAATTGATCTTAGCGATCGATGGTTGATAGATCTGCAAAATGGAGAAATAGGGGTCCTTTCGAAAGCGGTCACTGACGTGTATCAAATTTCCCAAGAAGACTTGGAAGATTTAAAGAAGCTGATCGAGGATAAACCATAACAAAAGACGCCTGCGAACCCTCATACTTCGGGTCCGCAGCGTCTAGACGTTGGGCGAGCAGAAGATGAGAACACTTTCGAGAAACATGCCTGCTGAGCGCGTGAACAGGATGACCGTCACGGGTTGGCTAGTCATTGCGGCGATCCTCATCGCGCTCGGTTGGCTCTGCTACAGATCACCCGTCGTGCTCCTTGGCATCGCCAGCATTATGACCATCACATTGGTGGTCGGCATCCTCAATGGTCAGCGGCTTCGCCGCCTCGCCGAAGAAAGAAACGGCGAGTCCATCTGTGAGTTTGCACGCTCCTTCGACCGTCGTGTTGCAGACCCCTGGGTGATCCGCGCCGTTTATGAATCTCTGCAACCATACCTGCTCGGTCGGGACACCACGTTTGGAATGAAATGAAGAAATCAATTCCATGTATTCGAGGCATCGTGACGGTACTGGCTGTCGTAGCCCTCGCAGTTGCCATTTCGTTTGCCAACCAGTGGTGGCAAATGCGGGCCGAATGTGCCGACGCAGAAACAACGGTCCTCGCCATCCTGCCGGACGCCTTTGGCACCAATGGAACCGCAGAAGCGGACTTCGCGCCCAAGTACGACTTTACGTGTAAAGAAATGCTCGTTGTTGAGCATGATCTTCCCGACCGTTGCCGTGACGATGTCACGGCAACGGTCAAGGGGCTACTCGCGAAACTCACAATCCTTGATCAGACGGGTAAGGCCGTGCTGGAAGAGGAAGTAACGGATGAATGGTTCCGTCCATTCTGGACGGAACCCGGAACCAACTCGGTTGTCCCCTCGTTCCTGTTTCATCCCGTTCCTCCTGGAGACTACCGACTCCGCATCACGGTCAAACAACCTGCGATGCAGCTTATCGGCGTCCCCCACCGGATCGTTGTGAGATATGAGCTGTGCGGGATCGAGCATCTTGCAGCCGCATTCACTGGCTGCATCGCTCTGGTCGCCGCCCTCATCTGCCTCGCACTCGGAACAGGAGTCATTGTGTTCACACGAAAGAGACGGAGACATTCCAACAAGACAAATGGAGAGTAGCGTCTAAAGCCGCACTCTCATTTGCGACGTTCTCGAAACCCGGCTTATTGCACAAGACACCCTCTCCAGCATCCTCTGTCCACTTCCCCCCACCTCCGCTTGCCACGCCGAAGCAACGCGCAGGCGGCTTCCCATCCGTGATTAAACCCTCTCCCTTCTCTCGCCCGGGTCCCCGCGTCCGGCGACCCCGCAGGCCTTTCCGTTTTCTCCGAGGACTTCCTTTCTGCGGTGGCGGACGATTTCGCCAGTGCGGAGGTAGAGCACCTCTTTCGCGATGTTGGCGGAGTGGTCGGCGAGTCGATCGGCGTAGCAGGTTCTCGATCTTGATGGTGGCGATAGGGTCCAACGTCGAGCAGGGATCGTCCATCAGCAGCACTTCGGGCTCTACGGCGATCGCGCGTGCGATGCTAGAGACGCTGCTGCTGTCCGCCTGGGAGCCCCAGCGCGCTCTCGTGCAGGCGGTCCTTCTTCCTCTCCCCCTCCGGCCCCATTTCCCTGGAACGGCCCGACGCCGCCGCGCTCGCCGTCACGCCCCTGGATTTCAACGGGTATCCCTCCGCCGCCCCGGTTTCCTTGCCCCTGACCCTCCGCCCCGACACCGCCTACTACCTTATCCACCCCCCCCGCCGCCCCTTCGCCTCTCCTCTGATCGGGCCCCGTACCGGGACCGGCAAGGTCTCTCTGTATTCGGTGGCGCTTGCGTCTTGACTCCCGATACGGCTTCTTTTATTATGTTGGGGTTGATCAGCCTCTACGCCACCCTGCGGACGCTGTAGCCCGGAATGACACTCCGGGTTCATGTGCCCCTTCATGATTCAACACGGTTCATTCGAAGGAAAAACCATGAAAGCAAAAACCCTGTTCACTCTCGCGATGCCGCTGCTGGTCGCCTTGTTTTGGGCCTCGTGTGGCGGTGGGGGCGGCGGTGGTCCCTCGGGCAATTCCTCGGTGACGGGTCGCGTGGGCGGCTTTGCGGGTACCGTGCGCATCCAGGGCACCGATTTGAGCACGACGGTTTCGGACGGGGATGTGTTCGCGTTCAGTGGGGTTCCCGCAGGTCAACAGGAACTTCAATTCACCCAGGGAGGCGCCGGCGGTCTTGCGGCCGGAGAGACGGCGACCCTGTTCCTGAATGTCCCTTCCAATGCAAGCATTGAACTGGGTCGTGTGACCATTTCCGGAAACAGCGCCGTGCCCTCCCAGATCCGGGTGGAAATTTTCGAGGACAACCGCAATTCGAATTCCGACGACAACGGGAATGACGACAATGGAAACGACGACAACGCCAACTCCGGGAATGCCAATTCCGGAAACGCGAACTTCGGGAACGCCAACGACGACGATGACGACGACGATTCGAATGCAAACTCCTGACGCGTGAACGTTTTTTCCGCGGAGCCTCTACATCCATGAACCCGCCTTCCGCCCCAAACTGCGGATGGCGGGTTTTGAGTGTCACCCTCGCCCCCGCGCTTCTCCTCCTGTGGATTCTGTATCCCTGGGATGCACTGACCGGTGTGGATGGAGCCTATCATTTGCGCATGGGCCTGGATTTTCCCACCCTTGCCGCCCGGAACGATTTTCCCTGGCTGCACTGGACCCGCTATCGCGAAGCGTTCGTGAATTACCACCTCGGCTTTCACCTCCTGATTTGGATCTGCACGCGTCCATTCATCTGGTGCGGGACTTCCCCCGAATTTGCCGGCAACATGGGGGTGATCGCCGCAGCGGTATGCAACGGCTGGGCGGTTGGCCGCGTGACCCGCCGCTACGGGCCCTGGGGATTGACGGCGGCGGCGCTGCTGTTCCTCCTCCTCCCCTGGCACTTCTGGCTTCGGCACAGCTACCTCAGGGCGTTCATTGTGACGTCGGCCCTCCTCGTCCTGATCGTCGATGAGACCATCGAGGGAAGGACCGCGAGGGTTTTTCTGCTCTCCTGGCTCTGCATCTTCATCTACAACATCTCCATTGTGCTGGCGATGTGCGTGCCCCTGGCTGCCGCAGGACCCCTTCTGTACGGACGCTTCCGCAGCGGAGGCATTTCCCTTGCCGCCGCCACCGCCGGATGCCTGGCGGGGATTCTGTTCCACCCTCATTTTCCGGACAGCGTCGCTGCCCTCTGGCTCCAGCTGACCGAGATCGCCCTGCCAGCCCCCACGGACGTGGGCAACGAATGGAAATCCGTTTCGGGTGGATATTTTCTCATCACCGCCGCCCCACTCCTGGTCCTGTGGACCGGGGCTCTCCTGCTGCGCCTGACACGCGGTCCGCGCTTCTCTGCGCGTTCCACGTCGCTCTTCCTGATCCACATGGCGTTCATGGCGCTGACTCTTCGTACCCGGCGCACCTATGAATATTGGCCGCTCTTCGCCCTGTGGCACGTGGTCGATTTGCTTCATCCCCATCTCTCCTGGGCAGCGGCACACGGGAATCGCCGGACCCTGACAGCGGGCGCATGGGTCATGGCCGCACCCGCCCTCCTTTTTTTCCACATCTGGTCCTCCCGCATCACTCCCCGCGCCATCCCACCCGAAATGCGTGGCGCACACGAATGGCTGCAGCAGCACAGCCCCGCCGGCAGCCTGGTCCTGCTCGACGATTGGGACGAGTTTTCCGATGCCTTTCTCCTGAACACCCACAACCACTATCCGCTTGGACTGGACCCCATGTACACGGCGGTTCCGTACCCGGAGCACTGGGCGCTGTTCCGGGACATCACCCGCGGGAAAGCGGAGGGTCGCCTGCAGGAGATCCACCAGACCCTTGGCTGCGGATATGTGCTGGTCCGGCATGGGTCGAAAACCCTGTACAACCAACTCACGGCTTCCCCGCAGTTTGAACAGGTGTATCCCCCTCCACCGCCGGATCATCAGACGGTCCATGGCCGTCCCGGCGCGGCCCTGTTCCGCGTCCTGCCTGCGAACGGTGTTTCCGCAACGCCCGGAGTTCCCGGAACATCGTCCACACCACCTTCGCCGAAGCACCACTCGCTTTTCCCCGACGACGTGGAAAATGTCGAACCGGTACCTGCCGCCAGGATTCCCCTTGGTCCCGCAGCCGCACAAACATCTCCGCCGTGAACAGCGCCCCCTGGGAAACGCAGGGACGGATACGGGCCCAAAGATCCCCCCGAATCAATTTCATTCCGCAGTCGATATCCGGGATCGACAGCCCAAGGCTTCTCCACAGCAACCACCGGTACAACCGCGCGTTCCAGGTGCGAAATGCCGGGTCCGCACGCTGCACCCGCAGACCTGCGACCAGGCCAACGTCCTCCCTGCCCCCCCACAGCCGCTCCAGATCCTCCACGGCAAACTGCCCATCCGCGTCCATGTACGCGAGCCACGCCGCCGGACAAGCGTCCAGTCCGGAACACAAGGCGGCCCCGTAGCCACGGTTCCGCGCATGCTGGACCACGGCAAGTTCCGGAAACGCCCCCCGGAGCTTTTCCAGGACGGGGCCGGTGTTGTCACTCGACCCGTCGTTCACCGCGACAACCCGGCCCTCCGGAAACGTTTTCCTCAGCCAGGTGCAGGCCTCCTGCACGGTGGTTTCAATCACGTCGGCTTCATTGTGAACCGGCAAAACCAGCACAAAGGGTGCCGGAACCCTGCTCACCAGGACAGGCTCCACTGCAGTTCTGCGTAGAGTTCGGTCCACTCGTTTTCAGGCCACTCCACAACCCGGTCCCCGGCCTCCATCTGGCCTCCCTCCATCGTCCGGACCGAAGCTCCCAGCCACAACCCCAGCCGACTGCCCGGAGACGGCCGTCGGCGAACAAGGCCCATGCGAGCACCCGCCTCCCAACCGCCCTGCCCGGACACCCGCGCGTCAAACCCCGTGTTCACCGCCTCGTCCCAGAAGATCCGCTCCCCCTGCAGTCCAAGCGCAACACGCCACGGACCTGCGAGCGGCCAGTCGCACGCGACGTCCACACCGACGCCCGCCAGGTCCACGATTTCCGACAGCTCCCCCTCGAACGGCAACAGGCCACGGGAGGCGTGGGTCCGGAACCGCGACCGCTCAAACCGCTGTTGCCCGCCGAATCCATACACGCGCGCGTTCCCATCGCCATTCCCGAGGACAAACGCGGGCGAGACCCACCCAAGCGTCACCCGAAAACGTTCCACATTCAGGGCATTGCTCTGAACCGTGAGACCAGAGGGGTTCTTCCAGGTTTCCCTCGCGTCCCCGGAGTCCAGATAGTCCAGAGTGCCGAACCAGTCCTGACCCCATCCATGCCAACGCAGCTCCCCGCCGACGGTCCACGCATTCGCCGTCCACTCCGAATCCACGGCAACGAGATCGACGTTTTCGCGATAGGACACCGTCGACCAACCGGAGGTCAGGGTGACCACAGGCTCCGCGCGAACCCATCCGCCAGGCAGACAGGTCAACAACAACAGGACAAGGGATTTGGAAATGGGATGCACCCCTACGAAACGCACACAATGTAACACAACCCCATTCCTACGACGGCGGGGGAGGGCGCGCAAGATGAAAACAGGGCCCATCCCCTGCCGTTCCCGGCGCTTGAAATCACAACACACCTGCGTCGAGCGGAACGGGAAAGCGTGCCGCCTGACCGCGCAGAGTGCCCGCCGCGTCCACCAGATTCCACACGCGGGCGTTTTCGATGCGGAAGCGTTTTCCGGATGCCGAAATGCGTGTACCCGTGTAGGCGCGGCTGATTCCCTGCCGTCGCACCTCCTCCAGCATCGCCTCGCGTTCCCCCCGGAGCAGGGGTTCCGCCGACAGGCGGCTGGGCATGCGTGTGAAGGCGTGCCAGCTCATTTCAAACAGCGTGAGGGCCGCCTGGTTTCCGTAAAAAAACAGCGGGTCCGCCTGAGTGCCATGCGCCACCACCACCTCCGGAAAGAAAAACAACTCCCGTTCCCGCTCCGCCCCCGCCGGAAGCAGCGTCTCCCCCGTCCAGCGCTGGTAGCTGTCGCAAATCCAGTCGAGAATGCGGGGATCATCAAGCGGCGGAAGAGTTGTGTTCATGGTGAGGCTTGGGGAGGGTTACCCCTTCGTCTTAAATTCGAGGCGGACGAAGGGGCGATGTAAACGTGGCGTTGGTTGTTCTGCGGCCTCCCCTTTAGTTGAGCCACTTCTTATGAGAATACTTCATCGGGGGTGTTTTTCTTGGTTTGGGGGTTTTGGGACCCAGTCCGGGGAACCCCGGACTGGGCCGGGGCGAAACCTTCGGGGGTATGCTTGTTCAGCGAACAGTGTGGTTTGATCGTGTTGTACACGATGCGCCACTCTTCAATCAAGTCTCGGGCTTCCTCCATGCTCAGGAAGAAATACTCATTCAGACATGTGTCCCGGAAGGTACGGTTGAAGCCTTCCACGAATCCATTCTGACTGGGCTTTCCGAGTTCAATGAAAGGAGGCTCCACCTGCCATTCGTGGCACCAGCGAATCATGGCCTTACTCCGGAATTCAGAACCATTGTCGCTCAAAATCGATTTTGGACGGCAGCCCCGCAGCTCAATCACTTTCTCCAGGGACCGGACGACCCGGTTTCCGCCCAGCGAGGTGTCCACTTCCATCAGCAGGTTCTCCCGACTGAACACATCCAGGATCCCTAACGCACGGATCCGCCGATCCTTCGCCAGTTGATCGCTCACGAAATCCCTCGCCCACACCTCGTTAAGCCCTTTCGCTCCTTCCAAAGCGTTTCCTCTGTTTCCTGCCTGTTTCCGGCGTTTTCTACGTTTCACCTGAAGTTTTTCTTCGCAGTAAACCCGGTATATTCGTTTGGGGGTATCCGACCACCCGCGCTGTCGCAGGAGGGTCGTGTAGGTATCCACTCCCCAACGACGATACGCCGCCGCCACGTCCTTCAGAGCCTGTCGCAGGTCTTGATCCTCACGCGGATGGGCTTGGTAGTGGTGGCTGCTTCGAGCCAGGTCCATCAGCCCGCACGCCCGGCGCTGGCTGATCGGGTACGTCCTCTGGATGTACCCGACCGCCTCACGCTTTGCGGCGGGCGTTACCCGTTTTTTGAGGTTATGTCCTTGAGGATCTGGATGTCCAACGCCTGGTCTGCCACCAGGCGCTTTAAGCGCCGGTTTTCCTCTTCCAACACCTTGAGCCGGTGGGCCTCGGAGATTTCAAGGCCTCCGTACTTCGACTTCCAGCGATCATACGTCTATTGGCTGACTCCGTGCTCCCGGAGGATCTCCGGCACCGGCATCCCGGTTTCGACCGTCTTGAGGATCGCGATGATCTGCTCTTGCGTGTGTCTGATGCGTTTCATGGGCTCCTTGCTTAACCCAAAGGAGCACTCTCATTCAACCTGGCTCCGTTTTCAGGGGGGCAGCACCAGTTCACCACAGAACTGTAATAAGACGATGACGGACTGCTTCAGCGATCAGCGGCCATGAGACGACACCCCATAAAAACGGCGGATCGATTCCACAACCTGATTCACCTCGGAATCCGTGAGCCGTGGATGCAGCGGGATGGAAAGCGCATCCTCGTTGAGTTGCTCGGAATGGGTAAGCTGACATCCGGTCTGTTCGTACAACGGATTGAGATGAAGCGGATGATAACGCAGGGTGGTGTAAATGCCCTCCGAAAGCATCGTGTTCGCCAGCTCATCCCGGCGGGGCACACGGATGCAGTACGTGAAATATCCGTGACGGTCGCCCGGCACCGCCTCCACCGGACAGCGTAGGGCGGGAACCTCCCTCAATTCCCGTTGATAATACTCCCAGATTTCCTTCCGCCGCGCCTGAAGGCTGTCGAGACGTCCCAACTGCACCTTGGCGATGGCGGCGGCGATGTTGGTCGGCAGCATCTTGATGAAAGGCTCGCGGATGTCGTACTCCCACCAGCGCGACATTTGCCCCTGTTTTGACTGCGCGTTCTGGAAACCCGACTTGCCGATCCCACAGTATCGCAGCCGCTTGGCCCGTTCCACAACCGCCGCGTCACGGGCGGTGAGACCGCCTCCCTCCCCCGCCGTCAGATTTTTGACCGCATCGAAGCTGTAGATGCCGATGTCCCCGATCCCGCCGCACGTGCGACCCTTGTGGCGGGAATCGACGGCGTGCGCGGCATCCTCGATCACCGGAAAGCCCAGGTCCAAAATGGGGTCCATGTCCACCGGAAGCCCGGCATAGTGCACCACCATCACCGCCCCGGTCCGCGGGGTGACGCAGGCCTCGATATCCTCGCGCCGGACATTCATCGTATCAGGATCCACATCGCAAAACACCGGACGCAGCCCAGCCATCAGCACCGCCTGCGCGCAGGAAACCCAGGTGAACGAGGGCAGGATCACCTCCGAACCCGGAGTCAGATCCAGCAGATGCGCGGCCAGAAAAAGCGCGTTCGATCCACTGTCGACCATCGCGAACGCCGACAAACCGCAGCGCCCCGCGAAGGCCTGTTCAAACTCGGAGACATGGTTGCCAAAACCCGGCCACTGCGAGCGCATGCAGTCTGATACCGCCGCGATTTCTGCCTCTCCAAGATCTGAACCAAAAACGGAAATCATGTGAGGGGCTCCAAGGCTGTGGGTTCCTGACGGCGATAAACGATCATGAGGCTCTTTTCCCTGCGCTCCACCACGACAAAGCCGTTCCGCAGGTACCAGTTCATGGCCGGGTTGTCCAAGAGCACCTCCGCACGCACAGCGAGGGGCCGAAGCCCGCGCGCGAACTCGATCACCATCTCCAGGGCCACGGACATGAACCCTCCTGATCCGGGAGATTCCATGCCCCGGATGATATTGTACAAATCCCAGACATCACCGATGAGACGGATGCCGATGCAGCCGATGGGCCGATTCCCCTCCATCACCAGGAAGAGATGGTCGTCCGCGCGGGAAAGATAGGCCTTGTACCATTCCTTCTGCCCCTGGGAGGTAATGTCCGCCTGTTGGTGAAAACGGCAGGCATTCGCATTCCTCCAGACGCGCAGCCGCCCCAGGTCCTCCTCGCCCGCGTGGCGCAACCATGGCCTGTGTGCATCGCCGGGCGTCCCCACTGTCCTGTGTTTCGCGATCATGTGGGTTTCGGGGTAATGGGCGCAAAAAAGCCATTGCGGGCGCGCTCATCGTAGTCCGCGTAGTCAAAGATATTGAGCAGACTGAGATGGCGGTGCACCACGCGCGGTGTCACCGCCGGCTCCCATCCTCTCTCCCGCAGCATGCCCGCCAGCGGGCCGTCCAACTGGAATCCCAGCTCGCGCATGAGAGGCGTGCGCAACATCATCAGGCGACCCGCTGGATTGGTGATGGGACACCCGTCCTTGGGCAGAAAATAATCCGTTTCCTTCCTCTCCCATGATCGGTCCTGCAGGAACCCCCGCTCCGGACTCCCCAGCTTCGCCAGGAACTCCGCAGACGCGGCATCGCCCTGCGTCAGCTCCATCGCCTTCTCGCGGGGAACGAAATCCTCCGGATCGATGAGGCTTCCCAGAACGCCGAGCCGAGGATTCTCCGTCATAATCCGCCGCATCTCGGCCAGCCAACAGTCCGGACTCTCCGCGATCACACAATCGCTTTCGATGTACACGTGCAGGGGACCCAGTCCCTCCAGTCGCTCACGATAGGCCCTCTTGATGTTCTCAAATTCGTTTGTATCAAATCGCAGCACCTCGTCAAACATGCCGCGCCGCTCAAATCCGGAAATCACCTGACCGACCATCGGGTCGGGATGCGCGTTGTCCAACAGAACAAAGCGGGCGGGAGTACGGGTGAGACGGTGTAGCGCGTCCAGGCAGGCCCACAAATAAAGCGGACGCCCCCACGATACCACAAACACCGTGATCGCTTCCTCCTTGTTCGGCGCCTCTGCGGTCCAGGAACCTTCGATCCGATACCGCTCAAGCGCCTTGCGCATTTCCTCTGTCCGCGCATTCGAGCGCGGCACCGGAAGTAAGGGATTCCTTCTCGCCCCCACAAAATCCAGCATCCCTTCAAATACGCTGGGATCCTCCAGCCGACCGCAGAACAACCGGCCGGGCTGGTTCCTGAAATACTCCCGAACCTTCTCACCATGACGCCGATAGAAGGAGATGTAGTGCTCCCGATGCTCCAGGATCGAAAGCAGCCCGCCATTGTCGGCCGAAACTCCCGGGCTCTCCCGGAGCATGCGCCGCAGCTCATCCTCCCGCTCATAGATGCGGGCATGCACATCGCTCCATCCGGGATTGCGCCCCCCGCTGTGATGACACATCGAATCGAACCAGGCCTCCGGATCACGCTCCAACAAAATGAATCTCGCGTCCGGAAAACGCTCCGCCACGACACGGAAGAAATCAGGGCACCACCACGGATCGTCCTCGAACACCTCGGTTTGCTCAAACTCCGGACTGCTGAAAATCTCCTGGTGCCTGCCCTCCATCCACAGCCGCGTCCAGTCTTTGCGCACCGACGTGGGCGAGCCCGCCCGCGTCAGCCCATGCCCTTCCAGCCAGTCGCCAACCGATGTCGTTCCGCTGCGCTGCATCGACAGGCAAAAAACTTTCCCGGACTTCGACCTGGTTTGTTTGGCACGCTGACGATGACGCCCAAGGGCCTCCACATGGTCGGCTGTCAAACGAATCGCGGCCGGGAACACCTCGGGCGCGGCTGCGGGATGAATCCAGGATTCAGCATACCCGCCAAACACATCGGCCAGCGTCTCCATCTCATAGCGGTAGGCCGCATCGATTCTGCCTCTCAGACCCGACGGCATCGCTTCACGGCTCTGCGACTTGTTCACCGGCTTTGCAAGATCCTCCGCATCCAGCTCCATGCGCTCAAGGCCCAGGAATTCCCAGGCCGCGCGCATGACCTCCAACGGTTTTTGACGGATGGCCTCGTGAAAAACGATGAGCATCTGCCCGGGGTCATATCTCTCACAGAAGCGAAGAATCGCCTTGGAGTATTCGCCGCGCGGGCGCCCGTTTGCTGTCTCGAACAACTGCATGGCCGCTCCCTCCCCCGGCTTCATCGTTCCATTCGCGAGTTTCATTCGGCACTGGGACCAGAAACGTTCCACGGGATGCCGCAGCAGGAAAAAAAGCTTCGCGTCCGGTGCGGTCCTGTGCATGTGAGCGATCTCGTCCGGACCGCAGAGCATGTAGCGCGGCGTCACCTCTCCGGTGCGACAATTCTCCGGAGCGAACGCGAACAGCGCGCGGTACCAGTCATCGTCCCGGTCCAGAAACGAATGCATCGCCAACCAGGCGGCATCTGCCACCTTACCCGCCGCCGCCAACCCCTGAAGCTCCGCCAGCACCGCGGCACGCCATGCCTTTTCCTCCACCCGCTCGCTCGCAAGACGTGGCGGGAGCAGCGAGAGATCAAGCGGCCCGTCGAAATAATGTAACTCCTTGATCCCGGGCAGCCAGATGCGGGGATGTTTCCCGAGCTTGTCATGAAACCAGGTCGTGCCCGCTTTCTGCGCTCCAATGCAAATGAAGTCTGGAACGCGCGGGTTCATGCGACTCCGCCCCCATCCCTCATCAGCCGCTCCATGCGACTCTCCACGATCCGCAAATAATCCGACCGGGCCGATTCCGACAGCGCGCTGGCCTGGAGATGGGCCCGCCAATCCACCTGCCTCAACTGCGACAGCGTGCGCGAGATCCGCGCGGGCCGCAGACCGCACAACTCACGCCCAAGGGTGTCCAGCAGCAGCACCGCATCAAACCCCGACTTGCGTCCGGCTAGCTCCAACGCGCTTTCCTCCTCGTTGTCGATCAGGATGGCGGTGTTCAGGAAATCCGTTGCGGGCGACAGCTCCACCAGCGGGCCGTTCTCCATCAGAGACCAGTTTTTCAGGTGCATGTCCCCGTTGCCGATGACCCAGTTAAACACCACACGGTCGAAAAAGCGGGCCAACTGCAACGCGGGGTTGCCGCAGAAACCACGGATCATGCGCGCCAGCGACTCGAGAGTGCCGCGGTATTTCCACGAGGACGGAAACTCCAACAGTTGGCAGGCATCCTCCACCCGCAGTCGTCTCTGGTTCCCCGCCCCCTGTCGGTCAAAACGCTCCATCCAGAACACCGGCTGCCCATCGCGCGTCCGCACCAGACCGCAATGTGGAACCTCAATGCCCGCCGCCGCCGCCATCGCCATGCTCACCGCCTCGTTCGCCGCCGCCTCCGGATAGACCTGTGGACTCGGCTTGAGGATGTAGCTGCCACGCTCCGCCACCATGCGGAAGCGCCCCTCCCTGCGCGAGAACACCGCCGACACCTTGGGCTGCACCCCGGAAAGCGACATCCGTGGCGCCTCCCGCGAATGGAAGGTCACCAACTCCCATGCCTCGTACGACAGAGCCTCCTCTCCCGGTTGAATACGCGTCCGGGCTTTGCGACGCTCCGCCACCGCGCGCACCTCCGGGATGCCCGCCCCCTCCGGCAACAGCGTCAGAAATCCCGTCACATCCCCGCCCACCGCCCTCAACTGCCCCCACTTGTCCGCACGGTCCAGTTTCCCGGACACCAGAAGCTGCTCCAGCAGTACTCCCTCCGGCAGCAGCCCATCCAAACAAGGTGGAAAACTCCCCCAGGTTTTCGAGCCCATTCGCCTCGGAAGACGTAAAAAGACCGGCGGCCCCGCATAAGCCGACTCATAGTCAAAACGGTATCCGGCCTCCATTCGCTCCAGTGTTCCCGCACGGGTCCCGCCCACAAACACCCGCAGCTTATCCATTCAGCACCACCTCTTCCCCCAACGGACTGCGACAGCGGATCTCCACCCCCAGCGCACTCAACACCGCCACGAAGGACTTCAAGGTCACATCCTCCCTCCCCGACTCGAGCTTGTATACCACCGTCTCTCCCACCCCCGCCAACTCCGCCACTTCCAGCTGATTCAGCCCTTGCACCTTGCGTGCCTTTATCAGCAGTCGGTTTAATTCGCCTGTTTTCATTGCTTTTACACGGTTATCACCAAAATCGCCCCGCTGTAAAGGGAAGAATCAGAGAGATCTCACGATAATCCATGTTTTTCCATGGATACTCACCCCTCTTACTTTCCCAAACCATAAGCATTCGAAATCAATATAGATTTCGTCACAAAACCGATATGGACATGTTTTCCGATATCATGTCATGGGGAATCAATTTGTAGACCCAAGGTTTCCAGCACACTCTGTCCATTTGCCCCCACTTCCCCTCCGTGTCCATCCGTCCGGCGGTTAAGGGGGGCTCAGCTCTCCCCGAGGACTTCCTTGCGGCGGTGGCGGACGATTTCGCCGGTGACGAGGTAGAGCACCTCTTTCGCGATGTTGGCGGAATGGTCGGCGAGTCGTTCGGCGTAGCGGCAGCAGAGCAGGGCGTCGAGGAGGCTGTCGGTCGCGGGACGTTCCTTGAGCACCGCACGCACATGGGCCATGAGAGCCTTGCAGTCCTTGTCGACCTGCTGGTCCTTGGCCCAGACGCGGCGGGCGAGGGCGTCGTCGCGGGAGGCGAGGCTGTCACAGGCGTCGGTGATGGTCTCCTCGACGCGGGCGAAGAGGGCGAGAAGGCCCATGCCGGGGTCGCCGAGTTCGCGGTGGATCCTGTGATGGTCTAACCGCAGGTTGTGGATTTTTTTGAGCAGGTCGCCGATGCGCTCGAGGTTGTAGTTGGTTTTGATGATGGTGGTGAGGAAGCGGAGCTCGTCGGCGACGGGCTGGTGCAGCGCGATGATCTTGAGGCACTCCTCCTCGATGAGCACCTCGTTCTTGTCGAGGGTGGAATCGGGGATGAAGTCGTCGTTCTCCTGCGAAGCGGCGGGGAGGTTGAGGGCGACACGGGCGTTGGTCCTGACGCGGGAGAGCTGTTCGTCGAGATGGCGGATGAGATCGGCGACTTCGCGTTCGTAGTGTTTCTGCACGGGGGTCTCCTCGAAGGGGTTCAGCCGAAGCGGCCGGTGACGTAGTCCAGCGTTTCCTGAAGATGCGGATTCTGAAAAATCTTCTCGGTCGGACCGTATTCGATGAGACGTCCCAGGTACATGAAGGCGGTATAGTCGCTGGAGCGAGAGGCCTGCTGCATGTTGTGGGTCACGATCAGGATCGTGTACTGCCCCTTCAGGTCCTCCAACAGGTTCTCGATCTTGATGGTGGCGATGGGGTCCAACGCCGAGCAGGGCTCGTCCATCAGCAGCACTTCGGGCTCTGCGGCGATCGCGCGTGCGATGCAGAGACGCTGCTGCTGTCCGCCTGAGAGACCCAGCGCGCTCTCGTGCAGGCGGTCCTTCACCTCGTCCCACAGGGCCGCGCCCTTGAGGGAGCGCTCGCAGACCTCCTCCAGCAGCGACCGCTTGTTCTCGCCGTCGATCCGCAACGAATAAACTACGTTCTCGAAAATGCTCATCGGGAAGGGATTGGACTTCTGGAAGACCATGCCCATGCGTTTGCGCAGCTCGATGACATCGACGTTCGGGGCGTAGATCGAGTCGCCGTCGAGCAGCATCTCGCCGTCGATGCGCACGGAGTCGATGAGGTCGTTGATGCGGTTGACGCAGCGGAGCAGGGTGGACTTGCCGCAGCCGGAGGGACCGACCAGCGCGGTGATCTTGCCCTTGGGGACGGAGAGGTTAATGTTGTGCAGCGCCTGCTTGGGACCGTACCAGAGGTTAAAGCCGCGGGTTTCGAGGATGTGCTCCTCGCGTGCCAGCTCGGGATGGATCTCGGCGGGGAAGGTCTGTCCAGCCGCGATGGCGGCCAGTCGGTTTTCGGGGGCGGGTTTTTTCGAGGTCATGTGGAAGCGGGGTCGGGTTTTAGACGGAGGAGCCCTTGAAACGTTTCTTGAGGCGCGAACGGACAACGATGCCCACGGCGTTCAGGGTGAGAATGATCAGGATGAGCAACAGGGTCGTGGTGAACACCATCGGCTTGGCGGCTTCGCTGTTCTGGCTTTGGAACCCGAGGTCGTAGATGTGGAAGCCGAGGTGCATGAAGGACCGCTCGAAATGGAAAAACGGGAAGTTGCCATCAAAAGGCATCTCCGGCGCCAGTTTTACCGCCCCCACCAGCATGATGGGCGCCACCTCGCCCGCCCCGCGCGCCATCGCCAGGATCATGCCCGTCATCACGCCCGGCATGGCACGGGGCAGCACGATGCGCTGGATCGTCTGCCACTTTGAAGCGCCACAGGCGTAGGAACCCTCGCGCATCGAGTTGGGCACGGCAGAGAGGGCCTCCTCCGTGGCCACAATCACCACCGGCAACGTCAGCAGCGCCAGCGTCAACGACGCCCACAGAATTCCACCCGTGCCGTAGGTCGGCGAGGGGAGTTTCTCCTGGAAGAACACCTGATCGATGTTGCCACCCAGGATGTAGCAGAAGAAACCCAGCCCGAAGACCCCGAAGACGATGCTCGGCACCCCGGCCAGGTTGTTGATCGCGATGCGCACCGCGCTCACCAGCGGTCCCGCTTTCGCGTATTCCCGCAGATACAGTGCCGCCAGCACGCCCACGGGGGCGACGAGGAACGCCATGATGAGTGTCATCATCACTGTCCCGAAAATCGCCGGCCATACCCCGCCCTCGCTGTTCGCCTCGCGCGGCTCGGCCGTCAGATACTCCCCCCAACGGCTGAAATACACGCCCAGTCGCTGGCCAGTCGTCAGACGGTTCGCCGGATACGCCCGCACGATCTCCGCGAGTTCGATCTCTTTTTCGCGGCCGTCGGCCGTGCGTAGCGTCATGCGGTAACGGGCGTTCTCCTGGTTGAGCGTCTGGATCTCCGCGCTGATGGAGCGGAATTTGCGCTGCAGCTCCGTCTCGCGTGCCTCGAAGGCCTCACGCGCGGCGACATGCTCTGCCGAACCCTCGCCGTGTTCCCGCGCGATCCCGCGCAGGTGCAGACGCTCCTTCTCCAGCTCGTGGTTGATGCGCCCGATCTCGTTCTTCTCCAGCTGGCGCCGCCGCTCCCAGCGCGCCCGCACATCCGCGTGATACGTGTTGAAACTCTCCCACACCCTCTCCGGCGTCTCCGCGGCCAAGGTTTCCCCGACGTGGAACGCGATCGGTTCCCCGTAGAAACGCCCCCAGGTCTGGCGTTCCAGCACCAGGAGCCACTCCGGCTCCTCCACACCATCGGGGGCGACCATAAAATCACTCACCCACTGGAAATGCTCGCCCGTCAGCTCGTAATTGCCGATGCGCACCAGCTTGCGCGCCGCCTCGCCGCCATTCCGTTCCAGCACCGCCCGCGCGACTTCCGGGAGGGTCTCAATCCGTTCGGGCGAGGGACGGAAGGTTGCGCGCCGCGTGACCTCGCCCGCGATCGTCGACCCGTCGATCAGGCGCACGCTGACCACCGGACTCGGCCAGAACGTCCTCGCGCCATTCCAGGCCACGAAGCCGAGGAGGCCGATGATCATGACGAGGCAGATCATAACCGCGCCGCCCGTGAACCACATTGCCGGCTCGGCGCGGGAGATCACGGAGGCGACGGGGGAGGACACTCGTCGGCGGGGCGGGCGGACCACGGGCTTGGATGCGGGGGGAAGGGCGTTCATAATTCAAAGGCGCGTTTGCGGAAGCGCTGGCGCACCACCTCCGCCACACTGTTGAGGGTGAAAGTCATCGCGAAGAGGCAGAGGGCCGCGAGGAAGAGCATGCGGTAGTGCGAGGAGCCGCGCACCGCCTCCGGCAATTCCACCGCGATGTTGGCGGAGAGCGTCCGGAAGCCGTTGAAGACGTTCCACTCCATCACCGCCGTGTTGCCGGCCGCCATCAGCACGATCATGGTCTCGCCCACCGCGCGGCCGAAACCGATCATTACCGCTGAGAAAAATCCCGAGGCGGCGGTGGGAATCACAATCCGTGTCGCCGTCTGCCAGGGCGTGGCGCCCGCTCCCAGCGAGGCCGCGCGCAGCGCCTCGGGCACCGAACTCATCGCGTCCTCGCAGAGTGTGTAGATGATCGGAATGATCGCGAAACCCATCACGAAGCCGACAATGAGCGCGTTGCGCTGCACATAGGTGTCGAGGTAGTTGCCGCGTGCGTCGCCCAACAGAGAGAGCAGGGCCGAGATTCCCCATGCCAGACCCACCGCGAACACACAGGAGGCCAGGAAGCGGACAAGGTCCACCAGAACATAGGCGAGACGCCCCCGCCGCTCGAAGGCCTTGCGCAGGCGCGGGGTGAGGTGCACGCTGTTCACCCACATCGTGGCGATCCCGCAAAGCGGCGCCATCAGCACCATCCAGCCCCCCACCGCCGATCCATCGTTGGTCGACAGCCACCGCTTGATGTCGCCCAGAAAAAGCGTCGTTTCCACGAAACGCCCTACCGGACCGCAGAGCCGGAACCCCAGCACCGCGAACGCGAGCATGAGCGGGAGTTTCAGGAAACGAAGGCGGTGCGCGCCCTGCTGCGGCAGCAGCTGCCACAGATGAGCCCCCAGCAGCAGCGCGAAGGGAATCGTCACAAAGCCCACCAGCATCTGCGCCACGCTGTTCTCGACCAGCGGCGCGATGACGATGGCCGAGAGAAAGCCAAGCACCACGCTGGGCAGGCTCGCCATCATCTCGATCGTCGGCTTCACCCGCGCCCGCACACGCGGACTCATGATCTCGGAGGAATACACGGCGGCCAGGATCGCCAACGGCACCCCGAACAACAGCGAATAGAACGTGGCCTTGATCGTCCCGAAAACCAGCGGCGCCAGGCCGTATTTCGGCTCGAAATCATCGGTACCGGAGGAAGACTGCCAGATGTGCGCAGGCTCGTTGTAGCCCTCGTACCAGATCTTTCCGAAAACCTGGCGGAAATTGATCTCCGGGTGCGGGATGTCCAGCTCCCAACTGTAAAGTCCGTCACGGGTCCAGGCATAGAGCGCGTCGTCCTTGGGCGACAGCGCCAGCGCGTACACGCCATCGCGCCCGCCACCGACGGGCGGCATGCGCGCCAGCAGGCGTCTGTTGGTGGCATAGTGGACCGCCAGGGCCCCATCGCGGTCGGCGGCGGCCAGCATGCGCGTGCGCGCGGACACGGCCATCGCCCGGACCGGCGCGTCCATGCGCTCCAGCCGGTGGGCCCGCACGAGTTTCGATCCGTCTCCGTTCCCGAGTCCCTCGGGCCTCACCCGGAACCAGATATCCAGATGCCCACGGTCATCCCCCACCAACAGGGAGGTCTTGCCAATGAGGAACTCGATGCTGTCCACCCGCTTCGCCCCGTCGTCGAGCAGTCTCACGTTCTGAACGAGGGCGGGTTCCTCGATGTTCCGCGCGTCCACCCGCAACAGCCCGCCATTCTCACGGACCAGCAGCACGTTGTCGCCCAGCCCGGTCAGTCCAAGCCAGCGGGGGAGGCCTTCACCGTCCCCGGTTGGCAGCGTGATGCGCCCCCCGTAGAGGGTGATCGTCTCCTTGCGGGTGACCATGTTGCGGCGGATGCTCACCTCCTTGAGGTGCAACGTGCCCGGCTCCGTCAAAACCGCAAAGACCGGGCCGGTGTTCTTGATCGACACGTCCAGCGCGTGCACAGGCGCCCCGGCCTCGATCATCACAGGATCCTTCAGAGCGACCGTCAGGCGCTGCACGCGGAAGCGGTCCTCAGCCACTGGTTCCAGCACCCCGCCCTCGTACGCCATCGACACGCCACTCTCCGCCCCCGCCCGAAGATCCTCCGGAAGATCCTCGGTCGTCACATACTCCGTATCGAAGGTGACCTCCCCATATTGGATGGAGCCGTCCGCGAATCCGGCCGCCACCGTCTGGTCTAACACCGCAATGTCCGTCGGCACCCGCTCCCCAAACAGCGCTTCGCGTCGCAGCATCTGTCCATCCCGAAGATGGATCAACAGCAGCTCCCCGCGCCGCGTGACCACCCACGCCATTGTCCGGTACTCGTTCACGGCGAAATGAGCGGGCGGAAGATCCGCCTCGGCCAGCTCCACCGGCTTTTCCTGCACCACCGCCTTCTCGACGCTGGGCGGGAAGAAGATAGGCACGGCGACCGAGAAAAGGAACACGCACACCAGCGTTACCGCCAGCACGGTGCTGATGCCGCCGACCGTGATGACGGCGGCGGCGATGCGGTTGGCCATCCTCACCGCGGGCTGCGTCTTGCGCACGCGTGTTCGGCCGGAATAAGAGCTGCGCTGCGGTTTGTTGCTCATGGATCGCGTCACTTGATATCAAGAGAGGCGCCGGGCGGCAAGGCATGCCGCCCGGCGGTGGGAGGCGCGGGATTACTGGATACCGGCGGCCTCAAGGGCCTCCTTGGCCAGCGCGGCGGGAACGGGGAAATATCCGTCCTTCACCACGTCCAACTGCCCCTGTTTGCTGAACATGTATTTGATGAACTCGCGGCGGAGGGGATCCATTGCCTCGCCGGGCTTGGAGTTCACGTAGATCAGCAGCGGGCGGGCCAGTGGGTACTCGCCGGAGTACGCATGTTCTGGCGTGGCCGGCACGAACGCGTCGCCATGGCGCGCCGCCAAAGGCACCGCCAGCACGTCAGCCGTCTTGTAGCCGATGCCGGAGTAGCCGATCGCGAACTTGTCCGTTGCAACCCCCTGCACCACGGAGGAGGAACCAGGCTGCTCCTTGACGGAGGACTTGTAGTCCCCCTTAAACAGGGCCACTTCCTTGAAGTACCCGTAGGTGCCGGACGCGGCATTGCGGCCGTACAGGCTGATCGGAGCCTTGGCCCACTCCCCCGTCAGGCCAAGCTGACCCCAGGTCGTGATGTCCGCCTCCCCGCCCCCCTTGCGGTTGCCGGAGAAGATCGCGTCCACCTGCTGCAGGCTCAGCCCCTTCACCGGGTTGTCCTTGTGCACGTACACCGCAAGCATGTCGATCGCGACCGCCAGCGCCGTCGGCTTGTGGCCGAACTGCTTCTCGAATGCGTCGATCTCGCTCTTCTTCATCTCGCGGCTCATCGGACCGAACTGCGCCGTCCCGGCGATCAGCGCCGCCGGTGCCGTCGAGGACCCCTTGCCCTCGATCTCGATCGTGACGTTCGGGTACAGGGCGCGGAACCCCTCCGACCAGAGCGTCATCATGTTGTTCATCGTGTCGGAGCCCATGCTTTTGAGGGAGCCGGAAATCCCCTCGACCGCCCTGTATTCGGGCAGCTGGGGATCGACCTGGACCTGAGCCTGGGCGAGGGACGCCACCGCCAACGCGGCGACGATCTTGAGCGTGTCATGGATTCGCATTTGTCGGATTCTCCTTGAGGTTTCTGTCTGGTTTTGGATGGGCGAAACGCCTGCACCTCTATCGCACACTCCTTCCCCCCCCCTCAAATCCTTTAGGGTTAGGAATACGTAAGGACTCCTTCTCACCCCTCCCCAAGCCCCCGGAATCAAGATTTTCAACTGAAATTTTCTTGAACACGGAGGCGCATCGGTGAGACTGTATCTGTATAACAACCCCCTACCCGGAGTCTCCATGAGAATGTTGAGTCTTTTGACCGCTGGCCTGACGCTTCTCGGAGCGGTTGGCTGCACCTCCAACACCACCAACACGAAAGAAAAGGCCGTGATGGGTGCCGCCGCCGGTGCGATCATCGGAGGTGTCATCGGACACCAGAGCGGCCGCGGCCTCGAAGGCGCCGCCGTGGGTGCCGCCGCAGGCGGAGTGGGTGGTGCCGCGATTGGCAGCGCCCAGGATGAAAAGGTCGACCAGGCGGAACGCCGTTGAGGCGCGAACCCTCCCATCCTCCTTACCGCGAGTCGGAACCTGGCGAAAGGCCCGTTTCCGAACCTCGGAAAACCCCGCGAGGGCCGGCCTAGCCGGCCCTTCTTCTTTTCCGCCCCCCCCTTCCCCATCCAACCCCACCTCCCATGAGTGCCAAAACCCGCAAGTTGTTTGTCCTCGACACCAATGTTATCCTGCACGACAGCGCCTGCATCGACCAGTTTGAGGAGCACGACGTGGCGCTGCCGATCACCGTGCTGGAGGAGCTCGACAGCTTCAAGAAAGGCAATGAATCGATCAACTTCCACGCCCGTGAATTCGTGAGGCGGCTCGATGTGCTCGGAGGAGAAGACCTCTTCGCCACCGGCATTCCGATGGGCAAAGGCCGGGGCTCACTGCGCATCGTCATCGAGGCCTCCACTCACCCGAAACTCCACGGCCTCTTCAGCCCTGGCAAACCCGACCACCAGATCCTCAACGTCGCCCTCCATCTCCAGGACCGCCACCCCAACCGCCGTGTCTTCCTCGTATCCAAGGACGTCAACCTCCGCATGAAGGCCAAATCCGTCGGCCTCCGCGCCGAGGACTACAAAACCGACCACGTCGCCGACATCAGCACCCTCTACACCGGCCGCCGCATCGTCGAAAATGTCCCCGAGGAACTCGTCGAAGCCCTCTACAACGTTCCCTTCGAGGTTCCCGCCGACAGCCTGGAGCTCGAGCCCAAACTCGTCGCCCACGAAAACCTCGTCGTGCGCAACCACAAGAAGAGCGCTCTCGCCACCTACGACCCCCTCACCAACACTCTCAAACGCGTCGATAAACGCTCGGTGTACGGGATCACCCCCCGCAACTCCGAGCAGGTCTTCGCACTCGCCGCCCTGCTCAACGACGACATCCCTCTGGTGAGCCTCTGCGGCAAAGCCGGCACCGGCAAAACCCTGCTCGCCCTCGCCGCCGCCCTCGAAAACCGCCGAGCCTACCGCCAGATCTTCATGGCCCGCCCCGTCGTCCCTCTCTCCAACAAGGACATCGGCTACCTGCCCGGCGAGATCAAGGCCAAGCTCGACCCCTACATGCAGCCCATGTACGACAACCTCTCTGTCATCCAGAACGCGCAGGGTGCCGACAAGGGTGCGCAGTCCGAACAGATCCGCAAGCTCATGGAGGACGAGAAACTCGTCATCTCCGCCCTCAGCTACATCCGCGGCCGCAGCCTCAACCGCATCTACTTCATCGTCGACGAAGCCCAGAACCTCACCCCACACGAGGTCAAAACCATCATCACCCGCGCTGGCGAGGGCACCAAGATCGTCCTCACCGGCGATATCTTCCAAATCGACCACCCCTACCTCGATACCCAGTCCAACGGACTCACCTACCTCATCGAACGCATGAAGGGGCAACGCCTCTACGCCCACATTACCCTCGAACGCGGCGAACGATCCGAACTCTCCGAACTCGCCAGCGACCTGCTTTGATCCCCGAAGGGCCCCTCAGGTCCTCCCTGTGGCTCGCGGGCCTTGTTCACCCGCAGGAATCCAACGGATCGAGCTCCCGAGCACCCGGATGTCCGTCTTGCGGGGGGCCAAAGACTTTTCCTCGATCACGGGAGGCTCGCGAAATCGCTCCTCCAGTTGCGCCGCCTCGCGGTCGAAGGCCTGCTCCAGTTCAGCCATTTGAAGGCGAAGCTCCTCCAGTCCACTCTCGGCGTCCTTCATTGCGTCCTGGCTCCTCCCCAGTCGCCCCGCCGTGTTCAACGCACTCCCGGCACGCCGGAAATTCGCCACCGAAACCCTCCGCCGTCCCAGCAGGGCCCCCAGCAGCGAAGACCCGATCGAAATCACCGCCCCCCTGCTCTTCTCGCGGTGCAGCCGACGCTTCTTTTCCACCGCCGCCTCCGCACGCCCGATCCGCTCCCGCAAGGTCTCGTATCGCTTCCCGTGCCGCAGGCGCAACGACTCCACCGCGGTGTCACGTGCCTCGCGATGCCTCTGCCACACCCTCTCCCGGAAGGCTTCCGGGGATTCCCCCACCTCCGACCGCAGCTGTAAGGATCGACAGGAGAGAAGGAGGAGGGGGAGAATCTCGTAGGCCACCTGTTTGGCCTCGCGCTCCCATGCAGAGTAGGACGATGCACGGGCAGCGGCGGCGGGCAAGGGTAACGAGGGCGCATCCATCGGCGCTTCGCCGCAGATACGGCCTTCGTCCTCCGGAGCCTGCACGGCCTCCCAGTCCAGGGGGACCGGGCCATCCCGCATCGGCACCCGAAGGTCGCGCTCCTCCCAGAGGTCGATGTCGGCAGCCACCTTCACATAGTGGAGCTTCATGCGGAGATGCAGGTGGGGCACCCAGGCGGAAACGGGACCCGGGCGCACGGGAAACTGCCAGGCTTGTCCCACATGGGCAGGCAGCGGCAACGTCGCTCCCGAAACCGCGCCGGTCGGGGCGGCAAACGGCAACGGATCGACACGGGGCGCATCTTTCCCGGAAAGTCGCCGGATCTGCTCCCGCGTGAGCGGCCCGCGCAGATACGACATCACCCAACGCGTCTCCATCAACACCGGCTCGCGCTCGTGCACATTGTGAAGTAAAAAACGACGGTTCCCCAGCCCGGACAATACCCGGTCCAGCTTCGCCCGGTCCATGCCCGCCCCCTCCCCTGCGCTTTCCAAGCCATCCAACACCCGCAGTTTGTCGCGCTCGGTTTGCAGGCGCCCGATAAACCAGGTTCCCGTGTTCGAAAGGCCTTTGTAATCGAGGTCCACCGGATTCTGCGTGGCCAGAACACAGCCCAGTCCGCAGGCCCGCGCCTGCTTCAGCAGAGTCAGCATCGGCTTCTTGCTCGGCGGATTCGCCGTCGGCGGAAAATACCCGAAAATTTCATCCATGTAGAACAACGCCCTCAGACTCGAGGTCCCCGACTGCCCCCTCATCCACGCCACCAGCTCGTTCAGCAACAGCGTCACAAAAAACATCCTCTCCCGCTCGTTCAGATGCGCGATCGACAAAATGGACACTCTCGGTTTTCCATTCGGTGCCCGCAGAAGCGTCCCGATGTCCAAGGCCTCCCCTTGCAGCCAGATCTGGAAACCCGGCGACGCCAGCAGGTTGTTCAGCCTCAGCACCAGCCCCATACGGTCCTTCGCCGGAAAAAACGTCTCCAGATCGAGGAAACCCACCCGATCAAAGGGAGGCGACTGCAATCCCCGCAACAACCCCGGAAGATCCAGAGAGTCCCCTCTTTCCCAGGCATGATGCAACAGACGCGCCAGCAGGATGTGCTCCCGGCTCTGCAACGGATCCGCCTCCACCCCCAACAACGACAACAACCCGGAAGCCGCCGCATCGATCCTTTCCCCCAGCTGCTCCGCATCGCCCCGAACGCCCTCGGGAGGGGCCTGAAACGACCTCAGCACGCTCACAGGAAGCCCTGCCGTGCTGCCAGGCGTCCACAAACGAAACTCCGCCTGTTCACCCAGCCGACGGATCCGCTCCCCATCCTGTCCCCACATCGCCAGCCCTTTCCGCCAGGTCGCCGCCGTCGTCGCCGCAAATGTGGGAACATCCATCCCCTTCCGGCTCGCCTCCGATGGGTCCACCCACGGTTCAAACTCCTTCGACGAAAGCCCCGGAAACTGCAGCAATAAGTTGCCAAGGTCCCCTTTGGGATCCACCGCGATGACAGGAATCCCGTCCATCGCCGCCTCTTCCAGCACGGCAAGGCACAGCCCGGTCTTTCCACTTCCTGTCATCCCCACGCACACCGCGTGCGTCGTAAGGTCCTTCGAGGCATACAGCAAAGGCCTCTCCGACCCTTCTTCCCGTCCCAGATAAAAAACCCCCAGCTTCTCGTAGTCGTTCATGCCTTCATCCTAGAGCCCCCCCCGCCGCTGGCAACGAAAAACTCCCTCCCCGCAGCCTTCCACCTACATCCTCCACCCTCATTCTCATTCCGTTTCCCTTTTGAATCACCTGTTGCTATCTTTGTATCTTTGCAGTTCATTGTCACCTTTTGTACCTGGAATTACCTGTTGCACTATCGAGGTGCTATGGCGTTTTCGCCCCCCGGTGATGCCTGACGCACGAAAAAGCCCCCGCGGAGAGCGGGGGCATGTAAGGCTACAGATGGGGAGGAGGTCAGAAGCTGTAGCTGAGGCGGAATTCTGCGTGGGTATCGACATCACCGGTGATTGCGCTTCCGGCATGGACGCCCATCTGGAACTTCTTGGACCAGTTGTAGCTCATACCGCCCGTGAGGAGGACGAGACTGTCGCCGGAATCCTCGGAATTGTCCTCGAAGCGGAGTTCGGTGAGGAAGCTGAACGCGGGGGAGAGGTGCCAGAGGATCGAGTTGGAGAGGAGGACTTGGTTGTCGGTCTCGGGATTGACGCGGTAGCCGAGATCGAGGATCCACGTAAGGAAATCGTAGACCTTGTCGCCATAAGAGAGGCCGAAAGTGTAAACGGGGTCACCGGCGCCAAGGCCCTTTTCGTCGTCGCCGGTGGGGAGGGTGGCGGTGACATGGGGGATGATAAAGGGGTAGCCGAAGATGTCCTCGAAGGTGCGGAGCTGGAGGCCCACCGCGATGTCGCCGAGGCCGGATTCGCTTTCGGCGAAGGGGGGATCGATGCGTTCATGCGGGAGGGCGACCTGGAGGGCGAGGTTTTCGAGGGCGCCATAGCGGACATAGACGCCGCTGGTGACGGATGAGCTGTCATCGAAGTCCGAGGTGTAGTCGGTTCGAGAGACGGTGGTGCCGACTTCGAACTGTTCCCAACGGGGGAAGGCGTTCTCGACGGAGAACAGTGTGCGTTGGGGCTCGGCGAACAGGCCCATGGGGAGAGCCCCGAGGGCGGCGAGACAGAGGATCCTCTTGAACATAGACATACACATCTCCAAGGATGGGTTGGGAGGGGAGGGATTGATCTAGCCATAAGAAACGATCCTTGCCAATCGAAAAGATGGCAAGGATCGTCGTTTTTTTTGAGGGAGGGATCAGATGAACTGGTTGAAGAGATCCTGGAGGTATTCCTGACGGCCGGACTGGATGCCAGGCTCCCCTTGGGCAACGGCGTAGGCCTCGAGTTCCTCGAGGGAAGCCTTACCGGACTCGACTTTGCGGCCGAGGTCGGTGTTCCAGGAGGAGTAGCGGTTGGCAACGAAGTCGTCCAAGCGGCCGTCCTCGAGGATGCGGTGGGCGATCTTCAGGCCGCGCGCGAACGTGTCCATGCCGGCGATGTGGGCGTGGAAGAGGTCGACGGGCTCGAAGGAGTCGCGGCGCCGCTTGGCATCGAAGTTCAGTCCGCCGGTGGTGAAGCCGCCGGCGCGCAGGACCTCGTACATGACCTGGGTGGTGAGGTAGAGGTTGGTGGGGAACTCGTCCGTGTCCCAGCCACAGTTGGGGGTGCCGTCGTTGGCGTCCACGGAGCCGAGTTTGCCGGCGTCGGCGGCGACACGCATCTCGTGCTGCATGGTGTGGCCCGCGAGGGTGGCGTGGTTGGTTTCGAGGTTGAGGGCGAAGTGTTCCATCAGCCCGTACTCGCGCAGGAAGTTGAGGCAGGCGGCCGCGTCGCTGTCGTACTGGTGGGTGGAGGGCTCCTGGGGCTTGGGCTCGATGTAGAAGGGGCCCTTGAAGCCGATTTTTTTCTTGTAGTCGACGGCCATGTGCAGGAAAGCGGCCAAGTGGTCGAGTTCCTTTTTCATGTTGGTGTTGAGGAGGGTGGTGTAGCCTTCACGGCCACCCCAGAACACATATCCCTCCCCACCGAGGCGGTGAGTGCATTCGAGGGCCTTGCGGACCTGGGCGGCGGCATAGGCGTAGACGCCGAGGTAGGGGGAGGTGGCGGCACCCTGGCCGTAGCGGGGGTGGCTGAAGAGGCAGGCCGTGCCCCAGAGGAGCTTCTTGCCGGTGGCCTTCTGGAGTTCGGCGAGGCGGTCGACGACCTTGTCGAGGGTGGCGTGGGATTCGGCGATGGTGGAGCGTTCGGGGGAGATGTCCCGGTCGTGCCAGCAATAGAAGTCGATCTGGATCTTGTCGAGGAACTCGAAAAAGACATCGAGGCGCTTGAGGGCATTGCCGAGGGAGTCGGAGCCGTCGTCCCAAGGCATCTGCATGGTTCCCTGCCCGAAGGGATCGGCACCGGTGCCACGCATGGTGTGCCAATAGGGGGAGGCGAAGCGCAGGTGCTCGCGCATGGTCTTGCCCCCAACCATTTCATCGGGGTTGTAGTGTTTGAAGGCGAGGGGATTGCGGGATTGGGGGCCTTCGAACTGGATGCGGGGAATGTTGAAGTAATCAGCCATGGAGTGCTCCGGGGGGTTGGTAGGGATATGCGACACATAGCCAAAGCCCGGAGGGTCTACAATCATTTTCCGTCGGAATCCTGCTTGCATTGGCAGGAAAAACGGCTAGGGGAAATGCGTTCCGACAAGGGGCGGCTAGCTCAGTTGGTTAGAGCGCCTGCTTCACACGCAGGAGGTCACAGGTTCGAGTCCTGTGCCGCCCACCATCCCTTTCCCTCCGAAAACTGCGGTTTTCGGAGTTTTGGTTTCCGGGCCATGCTGCACCCGAATCCCTTCATTTCCGCATTCATTGGCCTGCCGGAATTCCGCTGGAAGAACCGGTTGCGCCACTGGCTGGCCTTCAGCCGCCTGGTGCCCGCCTTCCTGCAGGACTACTCGCCGCTGAGAGGCTACGAGAGGTTGAGGCCTTTGAGGCGGGGGGACATCGTGGTAGATGCGGGGGCCTATCCGGGGGACTACACGTTGCTCGCCTCGGAGCGGGTGGGAGAGGAGGGGCATGTGTATGCGTACGAGCCCGGGGCCAAGAACCGTGCGGTATTGGAGCGCAACCTTCGGCGCGCGGGTGTACGGAACGTCACAGTGATTGGCGCGGCACTATGGAACGAGGACACGCGCCTGCGCATGACGTCCCAGGGGCTGGCCTCGGGCATTGATGGCGCGGGCGGCGAGGCGGTCGACGCGCGGCGGCTGGACGGGGAATGCGCGAGGCTGGGGATCTCGCGGCTGGATGTGCTCAAAATGGACATCGAGGGGGCGGAACTGGAGGCCCTGGAGGGGGCGGCAGAAACCCTGCGGAGGCTGCGGCCCCACGTCTGTGTGGCAAGCTACCACCTCGTCGGAGGGGAAACGACCGCGCTGCGGGTGGAGGCCCTGCTGCGCGCCGCGGGTCTCGAAGCGCAAACCGGCTATCCCAAGCACCTCACCACCCACGGATCCCGCCGCCATGCCCTCTGACTGGAATTTCCTGGTCAGCACCACGCTGAAATTCTTCTTCCTGCTGACGCCTTTCTTCGCGCTGTCGATGTTCCTGAGTCTGACGCGGGAGTATGGGGACGCCGCGCGTCGACGGCTGGCGCTGCGGATCGGGATGGCGGCGGCCCTGCTTGGACTGCTGCTGTTCTTCTTCGGCGGCGCGGTGTTCGCCCTGTTCGGGATCACCCTCAACGCGTTCCGAGTAGGGGCGGGAGCGTTGCTGTTCCTGTCGGCCGTGAACCTGGTGCACGGGCGTGGGGTTCCGCTGCCGGAGGAGCCCGAGGCGGACATCGCGGTGGTGCCGATGGCGATGCCGGTGATGGTTGGGCCGGCGACGATTGGTTCGCTGCTGGTGCTGGGGGCGGAGATCGAGGAGCCCGCGCGAAGGGGGCTGGGATGCCTGGCTCTCCTGCTTGCCGTGGGCGCGGTCACGGCGTTGCTCTGGGTGGCCGCCCGGATTGAATCGTTTCTGGGCCGGCGGGGCCTGGCCATCCTCAGCAAGGTCACCGGGCTGATCCTCTCAGCCCTGGCCGCCCAGCTCGTGTTGACGGGGCTGCGCCCCTGAGGGGCGGGGGTCAACCGCGCATCGCCTTGAAGGCAGCGATCAGGGCGTTCGTGGAGCTGTCGTGCCGTTCCGGCGTGGCGTTTCCCTGGAGTTCGGGCAGGATGGCCTTGGCGAGGATCTTACCGAGTTCGACCCCCCACTGGTCGAAGCTGAAGATGTTCCAGACGATGCCCTGTGTGAAGATTTTGTGTTCGTAGGCGGCGATGAGGGCGCCGAGGCTGCGGGGGGTGAGTTCGGGCATCAGCAGCGAATTGCTGGGTCGGTTGCCTGGAAACGTCTTGTGGGGCACGAGGGCCTCGGGCACCCCTTCGGCGCGCAGGGCCTCGGCGGTCTTCCCGAAGGCCAGCGCCTCGGTCTGGGCAAAATAGTTGCTCATCAGCTTCACGTGGTGGTCCCCCACCGGATTGTGGCTGCGGGCAAAGCCGATAAAATCGCAGGGCACCAGTTTCGTGCCCTGATGGATGAGTTGGTAGAAGGCGTGCTGGCCGTTGGTCCCCGGCTCGCCCCAGAGGATGGGTCCGGTCTGGTAGGGGACGGGGCGGCCCTGGCGGTCGATGGACTTGCCGTTGGACTCCATGTCCGCTTGCTGGAAATAGGCGGCGAACCGGTGGAGGTACTGGTCGTAGGGGAGGATCGCGTGGCTGTGGGCACCCAGGAAGTTGTTGTACCAGACTCCAAGCATCGCGAGGATGGCAGGGAGGTTGCGTTCGAGGGGGGCCTCGCGGAAATGCAGGTCCATGGCGTGGTATCCGTCCAGAAGAGCACGGAACGAATCGGGGCCGATGGCGAGGAGGATCGGGAGGCCGATGGCCGAGCCGAGGGAGTAGCGCCCCCCCACCCAGTCCCAGAACTCGAACATGTTCGCGGTGTCGATGCCGAAGGCCGCGACTTCGCGGGCGTTCGTGGAGAGGGCGACGAAATGCCTCGCGACGGCGGTGGGGTCGCCGAGGCTCTCCAGCAGCCAGTCCCGGGCGCTCAGGGCATTGGTGAGGGTCTCCTGCGTGGTGAAGGTCTTGCTGGCGACGATGAAGAGCGTCTCGGCTGGATCGAGGTCCCGCAGGCTTTCCACGAGGTGGGTGCCGTCGATGTTCGAGACAAAGCGGAAGGTCAGATCTCTGCGCGCGAAGGGCTTAAGCGCCTCGGTGACCATCACAGGCCCGAGGTCGGAGCCTCCGATGCCGATGTTGACGATGTTGCGGATGGAGCGGCCCGTGTGCCCCTTCCACTCCCCGCTCCGGACCTTCCCGGCGAACGCCACCATGCGGTCGAGCACGGCATGCACGGCGGGCACGACGTTCACGCCGTCCACGCGGATGTCGGCGTCCCTCGGCGCGCGCAGGGCGGTGTGCAGCACGGCACGGCCCTCGGTCTCGTTGATGGGCTCGCCCCGGAACATCGCGTCCCGAGCCTCCTCGACGCCGGCCGCACGGGCAAGCGCGAACAACAGGCCCATCGTCTCATCGGTTACCCGGTTCTTGGAATAATCGAGAAAGATGCCGCAGGCCTGAAGGGAGAATCGCTCCGCCCTCCCGGGGTCCTGGGCGAAGAGGTCGCGGAGATGGAGGGAGGAGGAGAGGGCGGCGTGGGCCTCGAGGGCCTTCCAGGCGGGGAGTTGATGGACGGGGGGGATCATGGTGGGGTTCCGGGTTCAGGAGGTGGTGGTGTGGAAGGAGCGGTCGCCGGCGTCGCCGAGGCCGGGGAAAATGTAGCCGTTTTCGTTGAGGCGCTCATCGAGGGCGCCCAGAAAAACGGGGACATCGGGATGTTCGGCGCGGATTCGGGCGAGGCCCTCGGGGGCGCCCAGGAGGCCGAGGTAGCGGAGATCGGCCACTCCCCATTCCCGGAGATCCCGGAGTGCGGCGCAGGCGCTTCCCCCGGTCGCCAGCATGGGATCCAGGACGAGAGCCGTATCGACGGGACGGCCCACAGGCAACTTGCGGTAATAGGGCACAGGCCGGAGGGTCCGCTCATCGCGATAGAAACCCAGGTGCCAGACTTCGGCCTCTGGGAGTAGGTCGAGCAGCGGGTCCACCATGCTGAGTCCGGCGCGGAGGATGGGGACCAGCCCCACCCGCGAGGAGAGGACCCGCGCCCCTGCGGGGCCGAGCGGTGTTTCCACGGCCACCGAGGAGAGCGGCAGATCGCGGGTGGCCTCCTGCGCGAGCAGGAGCGTGAGGCGCCGGACCGAGGCCCGGAAGAGGGCCGGAGGGGTTTGGCGTGCGCGCAGCACGGCGAGGGCATCTTCGGCCACGGCGTGCGTGAGAACGTGGGCTCCTTCGGGCATGGAAGTTTTCTGCCAGAGCCCCAAGGCCACTTCAATCGAAAAGAGAACCGATTCCGCGGGGGGGACGGGAAGGGGGGCGGGGCCCTCGGTCGAGGTCGACAAGGAGAGGGTCGTGGTCGGAGGGGCGGAGAGGTGGCTCGTCAGCAAAGGCCTCCGGCTGGGTGGAGTTGAGGGGGAGGTAGCGGACCTGCCGCAGACGAGCGAAGGCCTCCGGGGAGAGGAAAAGGTGGTCGAGGAGATTCGCCTCACCGTCGTGGAGGTAGCTGCGGGCGTTGGCGGGGTCCCTGGCGAAAAGGGGTTCAACGGCATTGACGAGCCCGGAGGAATAGAGGGGGGCCAGCTGATCAGAGGGGGGGAAGACCGGATCATCGGGGCGGGGGAACGCATTGAGATCCCCCCCCGCCAGGAGCAGGGCCTGGGGATCCTGGGCGAGGATGGCGGATGCGAGTTCGGCGACGAGGGCCGCCTGCTGGGTGCGCCGCTCGATCCGGCGGCCGGGTCCGGCACTGAAGTGGTTGTTGAGCAACCACACGCGCTGTCCGTCGCCCCGCACATCCTCCAAGGCCATCACTTGCACCGCACGCGAAAAGATCCCCTCCACTTCGGCCTCCTCATCGGGCGCGCCCTCATAACGGGCGTTGAAGGCCTTGGGATTGCGCTCCACATGGGTGGAGGCAAACCATTCGCGTGCCGTCGACAGCCCGGGGGAGGCCCTCAACAGGGCCGGGCCCGAACGGGCGTCCAGGGGACGAAAGCGGTCCGTGCGATAGAGGAAGGCGGTGACAATGCCCCGGTCGTCGGCGGCGGCGCGATCGGAGGCGATCCCGTACACCGGTCCGCCCCGCGCCACAATATTGACCACCAGATCCTGCAAGGAATCCAGTTCCCCGTCGGCGTTGTCCCGCTCGCCGTAGACGAGCCCTCCAGCCTCCAGCCAGGCAACGTCTTGGTCCTCGACCTCCTGGAGCATCAGGAGGTCCGGCCCGCCCATGTCGCCGACGATCTGCTCGGCAAAGATCCGGAGACGGGCGCGATAACGCTCATCCGAGGGGGGGACGTAGTTGAGGGGGAAACGGGTCCCGCGGCAGCCCGGGTCGCCCTCGAAGTCGCAGAGGTCGAAGGGATCATCGTGAAAGTCGTAGAGGTTTTTGAGGTTGTAGGTGGCGACGCGGAGGCGGGAGCCATCGGCAGGAAGCGGGAGGAGGCCGCTTGGGACGGGCGGAGCGGGGTCAGGGGGGGAGAAGGATTCAATCTGCAAGACGTATTTGCCGTAACTGTATTGGATACCCCCGACGAGCCGGGAAGGAAAAACCGCGCCAGCGGCGAGGGGGGGCAGGCGGGCCCGGGGATCCATCCGCCGTTGCCGCAAGCCAAGGCTTCCCAGGAGGATCTTGCGCCCGTGACCGTGCCCCCGTGCCTCCCCGGCCAGACCGCTCAATGGCATTCCGCCGCGGTAGAGAAGCCTGGCACGGGGGTCCCGCCTCCCCAAGACCGGGTGGCCGGGTGGCACCACCCAGACCCGGAGGTCCCCGTTCCTCTCCTCAGGATGCGTCCCCGACACGGTGGCCACCCCCGGCTCCAGGCCGACACGCATGCCTTCCACCCTTTCCAAGGCCACCGCCGCCACCTGCGGGTCGTCGGATAGCCGCAAAGGCAGGGGCGCTGGCAATCCCTCCTCCCCCAGCGGGGGCAACACCCGCAGGATCCTCGCCTCCGCAAGCTCCGTCTGCCCGTAGCGCTCGTTCACCTGTCCGCGAACCTCCAGGCGATCCCCCACCCGCACAGGATGATCCCCCCGCACCTCCAAGCGGAGCGTGGGGGTCAATCCACAATACACGAAAATCCCATCGGAGGTCTCGGGATCCCCGTCCTCCTCGCCGGGAAGGTCCTGGAGCAGGAGGCCCCAAAGGGTGCGGCCCTCGCGGCCCTTCCAGCTCAACAGCTGGTGCACCACGCCCCGCAGCACCACACGCCGCCCGTTCCAGGGAGAACGGTGCCCCCCAGCCCTCTCTCCCGACCGGACACGTCCGCGCACCGTGCCGATCGGCACCCGCTCCGGAGAGGGCTCGGGTCCCCCACACCCACCAAGGGCAAGCGCGAAACCCATCAGGAGCAGGATACGGAGGGACATGGTGTCAGGGGCAGGGATAAAAGGGGGAAGCCTCTCCCTCCCCGCACATCGCGGGGGGAAGGTGCCGCGGCCGCGTCCCGACTGGGGAGGCCGCCACCCGCATCATTCCGGTGGTGCGGCAGGCGGAGAGATCGTCAGCCCGCGCAGCTCCGCCAACCCCAACGTGCGGGTCCCGCCGTCGGAAAGCCGCAGGTTCAGCGAATCCCCCTGCGGAAGCCCCTGCAGAAAATCCCCGTCGGCCAGCTCCATGTCAAATTCACCCGCGTCGTTGCGCAAGAGTTGGCGCACCTTGCCGAGGCGGAGCGGGGTGAGGCCGAAGGGGGCCCGGACCATCCACACCTGATTGACCACCCGGCCATGAAGGACGCCCCCCTGGAGAAGACGGATCTCGACCTCCATCTCCTCCGGGCCTTCGAGCAGGCCCAGAAGCCGGCCGGCCTCCTCGGGGAGGTTCGCCTCGGGCGGATCCCCCGGCAGCTTCCATGAACGGATCCGCACTGGGGAGCCCATCATCTGGAGTACACGCTCGCGCGACGCATCCGTTTCCGAAACCTCCGGCTCGGCAGTGGGCGGAGGAGGCGGAGGGGGCGGCTCCACAAAATTGTCCGGGAGGAGATATTCCGGCAACTCGATCTGTGCCGACAAGGGGGTGAGCGACAGGAGGGCCGTCGCCAACAGCAGCATCCATTTCATGCCGGATATCCTACACCCCTGTTCGCGCGGGGACAATCCGCAATCACCGGAAAAAATCCCCCTGCTGCGCGGGCCGTGCGGAACGCCGCAGAGACCGTTCGATCACCTCCTGCTCGGCGGCCACGAGGACCTCAAGCATTTCGCGGGCATCGGCCGCCTCGTTGAGGCGAAGGAGGGCGTCCGTGTGGTAGCAGATCATGCCCAGGCGGGCGAGCAGGTGGAGATGGATGCGGTCCTCTTGGGAACAAACCAGAAAAAACAGTCGGGTGGTCTGGCCGTCCGGTCCGCCGAAAGGAACGGGGGCGGGCGTGCGTCCCAGTACGATGAAGGTGTCCTCGAACATGTACGGTTCGTGGTGCGGCGGATGCAACAGGGCCACGCCTCCGGAAAGCGCGGTGCTGCAAAGCGCCTCCCGTTCCTCCACCCCCGCCAACAAACTCTCCCGGTCCCAGACCTTCCCCGTCCGGTCCGCCAGATCCACCATGCCCCGGATCACCTTCGCCCGTGTCTTCGCCGCCAACCCCCCGTCAATCCCCTCCTCCCGCATCAGTTCCGGAATCAACGCATGTCGGGCACTCAGGTCGTGCTCCTTCGCAGTCGACCGCTCGTGGAAGGCCCCCATGGCCTCCGGGGCCATCCCCAACAGCCGCTGCGAGGCCCACCGGTCAATCTCCGTCTGCTGGAACCGGTACAGCGCACCCACACGCACATGCGGAATCCCTCCCTGCTTGGCCAGGGTGCGGATGGCCTCCTCGCTCACGTGCAGATAGGCGGCCACTTCTTCAAGCGTGAAGGATCGGTGCGGCATGAAAAAAAACCTCCCCGCAGGGAGGAAAATGGAGCCAAAGATCGGAATCGAACCGACGACCTATTCATTACGAGTGAATTGCTCTACCAACTGAGCTACTTTGGCCCGGGGATGGGTTTCCTTGCCGGAAAGGAGCCGCCTTGTCAAGCCCTCGGGCAGGAGGATCGACGGAAAAACAGGGTCATCGGGCTAAGCGGAGGATTCCGCGAGCCATCGCAGCATCTCCCGGGTCCAAGCATGGTTCGCCGCCATTCCGAAACCGTGGCCACCACGGGCATAAAGATGCAATTCCGCCGGCACCCCACACGCGGTCAGGGCCTGATACAGCCGCACCGAATTCTCCGAGGGGACCCCCGGATCATCCTGGGCGTGCACCAGGAAAAGGGGTGGGGTTTCGGCGGTGACCGCGCGCTCAATGGAAAGGGTTTCGGCCACGGTGGCGTCCGCGGGAGTCCCCAGCAAGTTGTCCCGGGAGCCGAAGTGGGACCAGGATTCGCTCAGGCTCACCACGGGATAAACCAGGATCCCGAAGTCGGGACGGCAGCCTTCCGCATCCAGGGCATCGGCCATCCTGCCCTCCGGCACCTCCGGCTGGGTGCAGAGCGTACCCGCCAGATGCCCGCCTGCCGAAAACCCCATCACCCCCACCCGCTCTGGATCCAAGCCCATCTCTTCCCGCGCCACCGCCCGCAACACCCTCAAGGCCCTCTGCGCGTCCACCAGCGGCACCGGATGCCGCCGGGGGGAATGCCGGTATTCCAGCACCGCCGCCGCGATCCCGTGCGCATTCAGATACTGGGCCGGACGGTGCCCCTCCTTGGGGCTGCTGAGCATCCCATACCCCCCCCCGGGAAGCACCAGCACACTCGGCCCCTCCCGATGCTCCGGACTCGGCAGGTACAGGGTCAGGTTCGGGAAGGACCCGTCCTCTGGGGAAGGAAAGGGCCTGCACCCCTCCGGCCAGAGGGGCTGAAATTGAGGCAGGTTGACGGAGGGATTCGCACGCAAGGGAATCACCGGGGTTTCCGGCATTGCAGGAGAGTATAGGGGGTGCCAGGCACCTCCCGGGCGAACAACTCTTCAAATCCCGCCCGCAGCAAGGTCTCTTCGAGCTCGGGGACGCTATAGGTCCGGGACATAGGACGCATCAGCATCATGTTTAATTGGAACAGAGCCGAATACGCCGGTGTCGTACGGTCGGCATCCAGCATCAGGTCCACCACCACCAGCCGCCCCCCGGGCCGCAAGGCCCCCCACATTCGGGCCCACAGCCCCGGAAGCCCTTCCTCCGGCTCCTGGTGAAGAGCCCCACAATAGAGCACCGCGTCCTGGTCTGCGGGATACTCCACCGTGTGGTAATCCCCCCCGAGAAAGGAGACCGAAGACAATGCCGCTTTTCCGGCATGGATTTCCGCGGCGGCGGCGACCACTGGCGGCAGGTCCAGCACCGTGATCTTCAGGCTGGGGTCCCGCTCCGCCAACTTCAGGCTGAACGTGCCAGGTCCCCCCCCCACATCCAAGATCCGCTCCCCCTTGGAGAACCGCAGGTGCGGCAACAACCCCCTTGCCATAATCCCCGCACGGCTGTGCATCCCCCTCACAAACCTCCTCAGCCTCTCCGAATCCCCCCCCAAATGCGGATTCCCAGGAAGCACTGGCTCTCCAGACCTCACACATTCCGGCAACCGCTCCCACATCCCGAACAAATCCGCATTAAACGACAACGCCTCCAACAAACTCTCCTCCGAGGCCGGATCCAACAGGCTCAGCAATTCCTCGCGGATCCCATATTCCCCCCCACCCTTCTCCAGAATCTCCAATCCGCACAAGGCATCCAACAGCGCCTCCAAGTGCTCCCGCGAACACACCAACTCTCCCGCCAACTTCGCAGCGGTCGCTCGCCGCCTCGCCAACGCCGCATATACCCCCAGCCGCACCCCGGCCATCAACGCGGCCGATTGCCAGTACCGGGACGCCATGTCCACCAAATCAGGGGGAGGGGGATGCTGATTCATAGGGAAAAATTATCCATCTTGAATTTTTTGAATGCGGATCCCTTGTTTAAACCGTATTTGTGTAGTATAGTCAAGCTCTATGGAACTACATCAATTGCGCTACTTTGTCTCTGTTGCCGAAACTGGATCGTTCAGCCGGGGGGCAGAGCGTTGCGGTATTACCCAACCTTCCCTGAGCCAACAGATCCTCAAGCTGGAGGACGAGCTGGGGCAGAGGCTCTTCGACCGGCTGGGCCGCAGTGTGCAACTCACACCCTCAGGGCGAGTGCTGCTCCCCCGTGCACAGCGCATCCTGGCGGAGGTCAATTCCGCCTCCAAAGCCGTGCAACAGGACATCAACGAGGGCAAGGGAAGCCTGACCATCGGCGCCATCCCCACGATCGCCCCCTTTCTGCTTCCCGAATCCCTTCATGAACTGCGCAAACGTTTCCCGGAGGCCGAACTGCACATCACGGAGGACACGACCGACCGCCTTGTGCAGAAGCTCCTCCGGGCAGAAATCGACTGCGCCGTCATGAGTCCTCCCGTCGAGGAAAGCCACCTCGTCGAAGAGGAACTCTTCGTCGAAGAACTGTTCTGCATCCTGCCGCCCCAACACGCGCTCGCCGGAACGGGCGACCTCAAGCTCGCCATGCTCAACGGCCAGGACGCCATCGTCCTGCAGCCCATGCACTGCCTGAGCACACAGATCGAGGCCTTCTGCAAGGCCGAGGGCATCAGCCGCAACGTCACTTGCTCCACCAGCCAGCTCAGCACCCTTTACAACATGGTCGCCTTGGGCATGGGCCTGAGCCTCGTCCCCGAGATGTTTGTCCGCCAAGCCCCCCAATCCCCCTGCATCATCAAAAACTTCAGCGGCAAGCCCCCCAGGAGAACCATCTCCCTGTACTGGCACGGCGGACGTGTCCGCAATCCACTCGGCGAATTCCTGGGCGACATCATCCGCGCAAAACACGCCTGACCCCATGCCAAAAAACCCGCCCCCCAACCCCGGATGGCTGGCGGTGCAGCGAGAACGATACGGGGCGGATTTCATCCCCACACCCCCCAACAACGTCCGATCCCTGGGCGATGTCCTCGACGGAGTCCTCCAACATCTCGGCCTCGCCAAGGAAGCCCAGCTCGCCGCACTCCTCCCCCTCTGGCCCGATCTCGTCGGCAAAACCAACGCCGCCAAGTCCCGACCCGGTCGCTGGGAGGGAAACTCTCTCACCATTTACGTTAGCCACCACCTCTGGCTCAACGAAATGAGACGCCTCCTCCCCAAGGCCCTCCTCAAACGGCTCCAGGAACTCTACCCCGGGAGAGCCCCCTCCGAAATCCGCTTCGAAATGGACCCCGACCTTTCCTGAGTGCGGATAGGGGATTGCAGTTTGCGGAGTTCTCTTCCTCCCCTCACCCCAACACCCCATCCCCCCTCTTCCCAATTGCGGATTGCGGCACCCTCTACCCCTCCCCCGCCATCCCTGCGCGGCAATACCGCCATCCCTGCCCTCCCTGCCGCCTTCGCCCATCACCCCATCCCCCCTCCTCGTTTTGGGCGGACACCCCCTCCCAAAAAAGGAGCCCCCCCGCTCCGGGAGACAATCGGAGCGGGGGGGCGATGGTCGGATCCGGTTCCCAGGCCGGACCCTATTTGGAGACACGACAGACAGAATCAGTCGCCGTAGGCGCTGGACCCATGTTCGCTCAGGTCCAGACCCACCATTTCCTCTTCTTCGCTCACGCGGAGGATGCCGATGGTTTTCAGGATCAAGAACAGGATGAACATGGTCACGAAGGCGTAGAGGGGAACGACCAGCGATCCGAGGATCTGGGCTCCAAGCTCTTTGCCTTCTCCAAAGATGCCGGTGGCAATGCCGCCCCAAAGGCCGCAAAGGCCGTGCACGGGCCATGCGCCTACAGGATCGTCAATCTTCACCGCTTCCAGCAGCTTGCAGCCGGCAAACACCAGGATTCCCGCCACCGCGCCGATGATCAGAGACTCCGTGTTGGTGACCACATCCGCGTTGGCAGTGATCCCCACCAGGCCCGCAAGCATGCCGTTCAACGCCATGCCAAGATCCGGCTTTTTATCGACCACCCAGGAGGCGATCATCGCGAAAACAGCCCCCGTGCAGGCCGCCAATGTGGTGTTCACGGCAACGGTCATCACCAGGGCCACGTTGTCGAGACCATGCACCGCCAGCACCGAACCGGGGTTGAACCCGTACCAGCCGATGAGCAGAATGAACACACCCAGCGTGGCAAACGTAATGTTGTGCCCCGGCATCGGCGTCTTATCCTTGCCAAAACGGCCAATTCGGGGGCCAAGGACGATCGCGCCGGCCAGACCGGCGAAGCCGCCGACCGCGTGCACCAGGATCGATCCCGCGAAGTCATGGAATCCCTTGTCGTTCAACCAGCCACCGCCCCATTTCCAGTAGCCGGAAATCGGGTAGATCAGACCGGTCAGCACCACCGTGTAAATCAGGTACGCCACGAACTTCATGCGTCCGGCAACCGCACCCGACACAATCGTCGCGGCTGTCGCGGCGAACGCCGCCTGGAACAGGAAGTCCACCTGCGTGTGCTCGGCCCCACCCGCCATGCCCGCAGCATCCGGCGCGGACATCGACGTCACTCCGGCGTACCCGAACCACCCATTGCCGGCGTCACCAGGATACATCAGGCCGTAGCCAAGGAAGAAGTACAGCACCACTCCCAGCGAAAAGTCCATCAGGTTCTTCGTCAGGATGTTCACCGTGTTCTTCGAATGGTTCAGCCCGCACTCCAGGATCGCGAATCCCGCCTGCATGAAAATCACCAGCACGGCACAGAGAAACAGGAACAAGTTGTCAATCGTGTACGCATTCACGTCCACAACCACCTCTTCCGCCGCCGGCTCGGCGACCATCTCCGTCACAGTCTCCACGACCGTCTCGACAACCGTCTCGGTCTCCTGCGCGAAGACCGACAGTCCGGTCAGCGCCAGACCCATCAACATCATTCTCATCAACTTCTTCATGTTTGTTACCTTTGGGGTGTGTGTTCTTGGTTCTTGGGTTCAGGCACCCGCCTCAGGCGCCTTGGGGGGATAGAAAACTTCTTGCTCGAGGCAATTTTATCATAGCAACGAACATGCCAACACGATTTCAGAGCCACTAAACACCTTTCCATCATGAATTTACAACCTAATAACCAAACAAGACACTCTTTGCCGTATTTTAGTTTATAGTTACGTTTTTGTAATTTATACAATACAAAACCACTCTTTTGTTGCTTTAAGTCAGGGTTATTGCTTTTGAGTTGCATGTTTCAACAAAAGATTTCAGAACGGACATTCACACGCCATGACCACCCCACCGATTCAAACCGACGGCCAGCCTCCCCTGACCCGATCCATCACCGACGCCCCCCTCCCCGATCCCGCACCCGGAGGTTTCGGACGCTATGGCATCTCCGAACCCTTCAAGGAGGGCGGCGGCGGCATCCTCACCCGTGCCATGGACCACTACCTCGGCCGCGAGGTCATCTTCAAAACCCTCCGCTCCGAATACCGTGACAACCCCGACGTCAAACGACGTTTCCTCCGCGAGGCCCGTGTCACCGCCCTCATTCAACACCCCGCCACCGTCCCCATCTACGAGATGGGACGCGACGCCGATGGCAATCCCTACTTCACCATGAAAGAGATCCGCGGCGACTCCCTCCGCCGCATCCTCAACGGCCTCGCCGCCAAGGACCGCAAATACGACGCCTTCCGCCACCGCGAGGTCCTCATCGACATCCTCATCCAGGTCGGCCAGGCCCTCGCCTACGCACACGCCGCCGGCGTCGTCCACCGCGACATCAAACCCGGCAACATCATGGTCGGCGCCTTCGGCGAGGTCATGGTCATGGACTGGGGCGTCGCAAAAATCCTCGACGGCGGCGAACCCGACGACCTCAAACCCGCCCCCACCCTCGCCGTCGGTCGCGGCGACATCGACAACACCGAACACGGCAAGGTCTACGGCACCCCCCGCTACATGGCCCCCGAACAGGCCCGCGGCCAGACCGACATCGACGCACGCGTCGACATCTTCTCCCTCGGCGCCGTCCTCTACGAATGCCTCATCCACCGCCCCCTCGTCTTCGGTGCCAACCGCGAAGAACTCCTCAAGAAAATCTGCGACGAACCCTTCGTCTCCCCCGCCAAAAAAGAACCCTATCGCATGATCCCCCCCGAGCTGGACGCCATCGTCATGAAGGCCCTCGCCAAGGACCCGGGCGAACGTTATTCTACCATGGAACAGTTCGTCGACGACCTCCAGCGCTTCCGCCGTGGCGAAACCGTCTCCGTCAGCCCCACCAGCCTCCGCGCCCGCCTCCAGCGCTGGACCCAGGCCAACCTCCCCTGGAAACGGACTACGGCCCTCCTCGCCCTCGGCGCCACCCTCGGCTACCTCGTCCGCCGCTGATCCCGCTCACGCCGGGCCACGCCAGGACTTCCGGAACCTCTCCCGCGAAAAACTGTGCGGATCCAGCGGCTCCGGACGCCGATGGGGTGGCAGCCTGTGCCAAAACCGCAGCAACACCGCCTGACACAAAATCCGCGGGAACGTCATCCACGCACGCAGCGGATGACGCAGGTTCACCCGCCACAGCGCCCCCGTGGACAGCGGCTCCCCGCGCCCCTCGATCCATGTTTCGATGATCTTCACTCCCTCCCGGTACAAATCCACCCCGATGTACAATTCCTCCCCCTCCCGCCGCAACGTGAAGCGGTAACGCCCCTCCATGTCGTTGAACGGCGACACATGAAACACTTTGTCCCTCTCCCCCTCCGCCGGTGAAGGCCCCACCCCCGGCTCCAGCCGCACACAATAGACATGCCGGTCCCCGAACGTGTTGTTCACCTCCGCGATCATCCCCAGCGGACGCCCCTCCCTATCGTCCAACAGGTAAAAACTCACCGGATTGAACACCCATCCCCACCAACGGCAACTCGTCACCAACGTGACCCTCGCAGGCGACTCCTCCAGCCCCAGATCCGCCATCCACCGCCCGAGCTTCTCCCGGATCGCCCCCCCCCCCGGATCCAGATAATCCCCATCCCTCAGACTCAACGGCGCGAACCGGTTGTACCCGAAACCCGCCACCTCCTTGTCCAAACGCCCCAGCTCCTCCAGATCGATCGCATAAAAATGCACCCCGTGCCGGAAGCGGTGCTCCACCGGATGCAGCCGGGCATGCTCCACATGTCCCCGCAGCACCCGCGAATTCATGCCCGCTCCCGCAGGCGCTCAGACATCTCCACCGCCGACCTCACGGCATCCTCGTGAAATCCAAACCCAAAATAACTCCCCACCAACCACGTGTTCCTCGCCCCGTTGCGACGCCTCAAAGGCTCCTGCGTATCCATCGCCCTCTGATCGTACTGGGGATGATGGAGCACCGTCCTGTCGATCACATGCTCCTCCGGCAACCCGCCCGCCCGGTTCAGCGTCACAAAATACTGCCGCTCCGTCCGCAGATTCTGCAACCGGTTCATCCAATACGTCACACTCACCGGCGCACCCGCCTTGCCATGCCTCTCCCGCGCGAAATTCCACGACGCCCAGCACGCCCGTGGCTCAGGCATCACCCCTTCCCACGTGTGCAGCACCACTTCGTTCGGTTGATACGTCCACGCCCCCAACAACGCGCGCTCCTCCTCGTCCGCGTCCCCCAACAACCCCAGCGCCTCGTCCGCATGCGCCCCAATCACCACATGCTCGCACCTCTCCTTCCGACCGTCGGAAAAACACAACTCCACCCCTTCCGAACCCCGGAAAATCACCTCCGGCGTCTCCCCCACCCTCACCCTCGCCTTCAGCCGCCCCAAGGCCTTCCGCACATACGATTGGCTCCCGCCCGAAACCACACGCCACTGCGGACGGTCCCGCAGCGTCAACAATCCGTGGTTCTGGAAAAAATGCAGATAGGGGTAGGCCGGAAAATCCCCCAAACGCTCCGGCGGCGACGACCAGATCGCAGCCCCCATCGCGTACAGGTACCTCTCCCGGAACACCGTCGAAAACCGGTGCGCCTCCAGGAACTCCCCCAACGTCTGCCCCTGAGCCGATCCGTCCGCCAGCACCCGCGTGCCCACCTTCCCAAAGCGCCACAACTCCCCCAACAACCTCCAATGCGACGGCGAAACCACATGCCCTGCGCTCGGAAACACCCCCCGCAGCGTCGTCCCCGCGTACGCATACCCCCCCTCCTCCTCGTGGTAACTGAACGACATGTCCGAATCCTCCAGCGCCACCTCCCACTCCGCCAGCAGCCTCGTGAAATGCGGATAGTTCCGGTGATTCATCACAATGAACCCCGTATCCACCGGCGTCCCCGCATCCGGCCCCTCCGGTAACACCACCGTGCGCGTGTGCCCACCGATGTAGGTGTTCTTCTCGTACACCGTGACCTCGAAATCCTCCTGCAACAGCCACGCCGCGCTCAACCCGGCAACGCCCCCACCCACCACCGCCACCCTTGGCCGAAACCCGCTCACGTGTCCCCCTCCCGCTTAAACCGATAATGGTGCACCGGCCACTCCTCCCCGCCACGGTACCGGAACAATTCCGAACACGCCATCCAGAACATCCTCCACCTCTGGAACCATCTTCCCGCCTCCCCCTCCCCGTACACCTCCGCCAAAATCGGCAGCAACTCCGCCTTCGCCCTATCCTGGCGACGCAACCAATCCTCCAGCGTACGACTGTAATGCTTCCCGTTCACTATCCAATCCTCTTCCAACTCCAGCCGTTTCGTGGCCTTCGGCAGCAGGTCGGCCGAAGGCATCATCCCGCCCGTGAAAAAATAACGGCTCATCCAGTCCCCCGCCCTCCCCGCGTCCTCGAAGAGGTATGGCATCCCGGCGTGGGTGAAAATATGCACAAACATCCTCCCCCCCCTCTTCAACCACCCCGCACAGCGATCCAACAGCTCCCCGGGATTCCTCATGTGCTCGATCATCTCCACCGAAACAATACGGTCGAAACTACGATCCGGCGCGAACCCATTCACATCACACGTCCTCACCTCCACATTCTCCAACCCACGGTCCGCCGCCTGCGTCTCAATGTGCGCCCGTTGCGTGCCCGAATTCGACACCGCCACAATGCGCGACCGAGGATACCTCTCCGCCATCCAAAGTGTCAACGAGCCCCACCCGCATCCCAGCTCTAAAATGTCCTGCCCATCCTCCAACTGCGCCCGCCGACAACTCAGATCCAACATCGCCTTCTCCGCGTCCGCCAGCGTCTCCACTCCCTCCGGATACAGGCAGGAACTGTACTTCATCTGAGGCCCCAATACCCTCAGGAAAAATCGCGTCGGCACCTCATAGTGCTGGGCGTTCGCCGCCGCCATCTCCACCGCTACCGGCTGGCCCGCCAAGCCTTCCAAGAACGCCTCCGTCCCGCACCCCCGCTCCGCCAACACGGCTAGCCTCCGCCGCAACATCCCACGAATCCCCACGCGCAACAACGCATCAGGCAACCACCCCCTCTCCGCCGCATCAATCAACATCTCCTTCATTTCTTTCCTTTCTCCGCGAGAAGGGCATCCCGCAGTGGCACGGACATCGGTTTTTCACCAAGCCAGATCGAAAGATACCACGTTCCAAACTCGCTGTCCGCAATAAACACCCTCTCTTTCCCATTTAAATGCAGCCACACTCCTTCCCCCGGAACCATCGTCAGAGTGTACTGGTCTCCCGCCACCACATTCACAAACGCCCCATTCATCTTCTCCAATGACTCCGCCCACCGAGTCAGCATCCCCTCTTCGTAGGCTCCCCGCAGCACCCGCAACGCCTGCCCCCTCAATACCTCCGCTTTCACTGACCGCGTATACGTGAACGCCAACTGACGCCCCCCATCCTCCCCCAGATACAACGCCCCCGTGAAAACCGAAAACACCCCATACCGGAAGTGCTCCGCCCCAAGCAGCTTCCATCTCCTCCCATCTTCTTCCTTCTCTTCAGCATACCGATGCCCATGAACCTCCACCAAGGCGCTTTCAGCACACGGAACCAACATCAACAAAACCAACAAGGTTATCTTCATATCCACAATACGGCTCCTCTCCAAATGCCTTACAAACGCAATAATTGTCAAAGTAACAACAAGTGATTCCCAAGAGAAACGAGTTGACAGAGGAGGGGGGAATGGGGTGAAGTGGGG